>JBAZXN010000048.1:0-2934 GCA_041659885.1 Tatlockia sp. | reverse complement strand
CTTTCCAAAAATTTTGACCAGTGGATTGTTTTGGTTCACTCATTGCACTTCTCCTCTTTAACAATAATGAGGGAAGTATCTGCGATTAATTTAGTGGATAAAAGATGGGGTTAATTAACCGCTTACGATTCAGAATTAAATTTTTTTAGGGCCTGTCGACAATCATTTATTTAGGTTAAAATACGGCAAAATTAATGGACAAGGAATGCATTGAAGCGTCGACATGAGATAACTGATGAGCAATTCGCCAAAATAAAAGATCTTTTACCTGGTCGTGAAGAATCCGCCGGAGTTACTGCGAAAGATAACCGACTGTTTGTTAATGCGGTTATCTGGATATTTAAAACAGGCTCACCTTGGCGAGATCTTCCAGAAAGATTCGGTAAGTGGAGTAGCGTGCATCGACGATTTTCAAGATGGTCTTCTTCAGGTGTTTTTGATAAAATATTTCGCATTTTATCCGCAGATGCAGATATGGAGTTTCTGCTAATGGATGGCACTATTGTCAAAGCTGCATCAACATGCAGCTGGCGCTAAAAAAAAGAAAATCCAGTCTACAAAAATGAAGCCATAGGTCGCTCCCGAGGCGGCCTCACCAGTAAACTTCACTGCGTTGTGGATGGCTTGGGAAGCCCAGTTGATTTCATTTTGACCGGAGGTGAGGTTCACGATAGTGTATGTGCTAATGACTTGTTGGATGGTAAAAGCGCAGATTTTGTTTTGGCAGACAAGGCCTATGATAGTGATAAAATCCTTGAAAAAATCTCTGAAATCGGCGCCACGGCTGTCATTCCACCAAAGTCCAATCGAATAATACAAAGAGAATATGACAAACATTATTACAAAGAGCGCAATTTAGTTGAGAGGTTTTTTTGTCGCTTAAAGCAGTTTAGAGGGATTGCAACACGATATTGTAAACGAGGTGAGTATTTTCTTGAGGCTGTAAAATTAGCAGCTTGTGTAATTTTAATGTGTTAATGCAATTTATTGTCGACAGACCCTAATTCAAAGTTGTGTATTTTATATCCTATAGAATTCTCTATTTGGAGAGAGGTAGAGCCTTTCTGAAATTGAAAGCATGTTGCCGGAGCGCATTCAATTTTCACACCTCTATGATTGAAACTATAATCACCGTGAACATGACCGGAAATTATCATTTTAACCCTGGAATCAGAAATTATACTCCACAGTTCTTCTCGGTTATTTAAAATGTATTCATCAATAAGAGGGGTATCAACTTCTGTCGGATGATGATGCATTACGAGGACTATATTCTTGTTTTTTTCAGCTGCTTCACTTAATTGGTTTTTAATCATTAGGAGATCATTGGAATTAATATAGCCATTTATTGATCCCTCGAGCTGGGTATTGATAAACAAAAAAATCCAGTGCTTTAGATCAATAAATTTTGGAAAATTAAATAAACTAGACTGGTTGAAAACGGTGTTCATTAGTTCAAAATCATCATGGTTCCCCGGTATCCAAAATACTGGAATGGAACAAGGTTGAAATGCATCTAATAAATACTGGTAAGAGCCTGCCGTTTCATCTTGAGACAAATCACCCGTTAATAAAATAAAATCAGTGTCATTTATTTCTTTTTTAAAAACACTATCCATTACCCTATTAAAGTTATCATTGGTATTAAAACCAAATAATTCAGAATTATTCGAAACCAGATGAGTATCCGTTAGTTGTATGATCTTTAGTCTGTCTTGACTATAAAACTTTTCTACCATATCTATTTTCTCCAATGGAAACTGAACTAAAAACTTTCAGATTTCAACTTAAACTATTTTATTATTTCGCAAGAGCATCAATTAGCAGGCGTAGCCTGGGTTGCTTGCAACCAGGATTCTGTTTTTTCATTGCCATACACACTAGAAATAAAATTATCTAATATCCTCTGAGGTAAATAGTAAACCCTGGTTGCAAGCAACCCAGGCTACGCATTACTTAGGTATTATCTACTAAATTTACCCGGTGATTCTCCAGCACAGTCGTGAAATGCAGCACAACCGAACCAATAGAGGAAAGAATAAGTACTATAGATACGTCTAAAAGACTATCATTTCTTATTACAGTCCCCAGATAACTACCCGTGGCAAAAAAACCTATCATCAGTAAACTTCGAACAGAAGATGCAGCACCTCGCTGCTCTTCATAGCATTGTAACGCCCTTGATGAGCTTGCACCCCATAATAAAGAGGCGCAAAAAAGATAAAATCCAAATGCTAAAGAGATGAGAATAGGGTTGTAAATACCAAATAAATGAAATCCTAATAGGGTTAATCCACTAAGTGTTGATAATTTGGTGCCAATACCAAGAAGTCTATCAACCCCCAGTCGATTCAGCAGACGAGAAGCCAAGCTTGCGCCAAAAATGAAAAAAGATGCGCTGAATGCCATCAAGAGGCCAACTTTATCAGCAGATAACTGCATTATATTTCCATATAAAAATGGAACCATGGTTAAGAAGCACCATTGGCCACATGCTAATAGGGCAAATAAAGAGACATAACCCACAAACAATTTATTCCTAAGCATGCTCGTATATTGTTTTATTGCCTCTCTTATTGGATTAATTTTTTTTGTTGTAAAACGATTTTCTGGGAGTGCCGATAGTCCTATTAAGGTAATTCCAGTAATGAACGCAATAAAATAAAAATCGCCTTTCCAATGAAAGTACTTAGTGATTTGTCCACCTATTGCGGGGGCAGTCATTGGTGCCAGAGCAATAATACTTCCTACCCAGGACATAATTGCAGCACTTTTATCTTTAGGATACAGCTCCTGGATGAGAGCCCAGAAGTGGACCCCATCGGTGAGACAACGATCCCTTACTATTTAGATAGTGTCCAATTTATTGGAACACTGAGGCATTGCGCCTGATGACAGGTTACCTGTAGAGAAAGCGGTGTCAATGAGGAGTCC
>JBAZXN010000047.1:0-3088 GCA_041659885.1 Tatlockia sp. | reverse complement strand
TTTAATGAACCTCCCCGTGGCAAGCCACGGGGTATCAGAAGAGGCGCAATTGCTCCTTTTCATGCGCTTTCCCCTGATTTTTGACATATTTTTCGACCACCTTCCAGTCCCCGCCTTCACCTACAGTCGAAACATAATATCCATCAGACCAAAACTCACCACCCCACAACTCTTTTCTTAACAAGGGGAAGCTCTTAAATAATTCACGTGCCGTTATACTTTTAAATTTCCTAACAACTTCACCTATGCTGTATTTTGGATGAAACGAGCACAGAATATGGATATGATTCTTATCACACCCCAATTGCTCAAAGTCGATCTCATATCGCTCACCAATCTCAACCGCAATACATTTGATGGCTGATGTAATCTCTTCGCTCAACAAGGACTTCCTATATTTCACAGGAAATACAATATGATAATGCGTCTGGTACACGCAATAGCTCGCTTTTTTAATAGTCATAGCGCTTTAGTTTGACTTGAAAACCTATGGTTTTCAAACATTCCTACTAATGAACCGCGGCAAGCCGCGGGGAATACTAGTTAAACGCTTTGACCGCATAGGGCATAATAAAAAACTAGCGCTCGAAGATTTTGCGCAGTTACTAGGCGAAGACCGCCATAGGAAATATCAGAGTTCGATGGAAAAAGTGATAGCTGTCATAGAAAAGTTTTGTACATTCCCCAAAATTGAATTCGTTAAATTATACAAATTAACACTATTTAACTTCCTAATCGGCAATGAAGACATGCATTTAAAAAATTTTTCCCTCATTACAAAGAATAACAAAATTTGTCTATCACCTGCATATGATTTACTGAACTCGACCATTGCTTTAAAAAATGCCAAAGAAGAAATGGCCCTGCCTTTAAGAGGCAAAAAAAACAACTTAACGAAACGTGATTTTTTTAACTATTTTGCCGTTGAACAGCTTGCATTAAACCAGAAAGTGATTGATGGAATCATACAAGAATTCCAGCAAATAATACCTGGATGGCACAAAATGATTGGTTTCAGCTACTTGTCTCAACAAATGCAGAAAAAATATCTCCAATTGTTGGATGAACGATGCGGTCGGTTAGATCTTTTTCATTGAATTACAAAGAATTGATAGAAGAAAACCCTCACTCAATGTAATCGATTAACCTAACAATTGCACATCTAGCACTCACGTTTATAGAAATATTCAATGAATACTGCCAAAATAGGTCAGTATTCACTCATTAAAGGTCAATATTTTGTCCAGAACTCAGCGTCTTTTTGATCTTATTCAAATACTACGTCGGCATCGCCACCCTATCAGTGGAAAACAACTAGCTGATACACTTGAAATAAGTCTACGAACGCTTTATCGAGACATCGCAACATTACAGGCACAAGGTGCCTCAATAGAAGGTGAACCGGGCATTGGCTATGTATTGCGCCCAGGATTCGTACTTCCTCCTTTGATGTTTACCGAAGAGGAGATTGAAGCGTTGGTACTGGGTTCTCGCTGGGTTGCCCGCAGAACAGATAAGAAATTACGGTTAGCTGCAACAAATGTTCTAGCCAAAATAGCAGCCGTTCTTCCTGAAGCGTTGCGCTACCAACTTGAGTATTCCGGTCTGCTTATTGGTCCTGTCAAAACAGCCATCGAAAATGATGATGAAAAAGAAGCCTTAATTCGTCACGCCATTCGTAAAGAACATACTATGCAAATGACTTACATTGATGTCAAAGGGGATGAAACGCAACGGATTATCTGGCCCCTTGCACTTGGTTTTTTTGAAGAGGTACATGTTATTGTTGCCTGGTGTGAGCTGCGATCTGATTTTCGCCATTTCAGGACAGACAGAATTTCCAGGTTAGCTTCGCTGGAAACACGTTATCCTGAACGCCGTCAAACCTTACTAAAAAAATGGCGCGAAGCCCACAATATTCCAGAGCAGTAAGTAAGTACACGCTACTGACAAAAACTGTCAGACCATCCCTGTAAACTGGGTTCGAAAACAATAATACCCCATTAAAGGAAAAAATATGTTACTCGAACCCAATATCCTCGTGCATTACGTTAATAATCTCGCGCTCGCTAGCGACTTCTACAAGGAGTTACTGGGGATAATGCCTAAAGAAGAGTCCCCTTCATTCCATGCCTTTAAATTAACGAATGGAATGTGTCTCGCTTTAAAAGCACAACACACTGTTGAACCACCCCCTGAAGGAAAAAACGGTAATGGTGAATTAGCATTTACCCTTGATAATAATCAACAAGTGGACGAATTATTTTCACAATGGCAAGCAAGAGGAATAACCATTATCCTTCCACCAACCAAAGTACCCTACGGCTATACTTTTGTCGCTCTCGATGTGGATGGCAATCGATTACGGGCTTGCTCTCTTGAAAAATCCTAAGGGGCGGCTGAATTGCAGTCGCGTCAACAAGGCACTTTCGAAAAAGTCGAGTGCAAGGTTGTATGCAACAGCAATTGCTCATTCTATGGCATTGCAAGCCATTAATAACACGCAGGAGTGATTAAATGCAATTTACACCCCCCATCCTAAAACACATTGAAGGTTTCAGGGTAATCGGACTAAGTACAAGAACTCAAAATAGTGACGAATTTACTGAGCAAACAGCAAAGATACCCAGTCTTTGGCAGCAATTTTCTGCTACTGATTTAGCTACCCATGCAAATCTATTTGGAGTTTATTCAGACTATGAGTCCAATGCTATGGGTCTTTTTACGGTTACAGTAGGTATTGCCTCTGATGCTCCACCGGCTCCGTTTAATTCTGCCAGGATTCAAACAGGTAACTACCTTGTTTTTCAAGGCGCAGGTCCTATGCCTACTAGCGTCATTGCAACCTGGAAACGCATCTGGGATTATTTTGAAGAAGAAAAGGCATCTCAGCGTAACTTTATTAGTGACTTTGAAGCATATAATGGCTCGGATGAAGTGGCTATTTATATAGGAATTAAGTAGTACCGAAACCATTTAGTTTTGACAGGTTAGGTTCGCATAAGCCTTATCAAGTTTTTCTCTAGCGGTTTCAACATTGAACATCCATTTAATGGATGCTTTTTCTTCATTTCGCTGTTTTTCCCAG
>JBAZXN010000046.1:0-3308 GCA_041659885.1 Tatlockia sp. | reverse complement strand
CAAAGTATACACAAACCGGCAAAGGGTTTACCGTTACCAGGGTTTATCTTGCAACGAATAGAACGCTCTGGTTGCTGTTTTCCAAATCCAGTGACGAGATGTTGTCTTTAACGTTTTTTGCAGTCTTCCTAACCCCAATCGATACACAGGTTTTTCAGCTCACTTCAATCTGCCCCCTCTCCCGCGCGAGGAGTTTGATTAGTATAATCATGTTGTTCGCGGGATGAGGGTTGGGGAGAGGGAAATGGAAAAATCTACGCTAAGGCAATATGCACGTGATTTACGAAAGAACAGTACACATGCCGAGAGACACCTTTGGTATATACTTCGAGCAAAACGTCTTGGGTTTAAATTCAAGAGGCAAGCACCCATTGGTGCATACATTGTTGATTTTGTCTGTCTTGAAAAGCACCTTGTTATTGAGCTGGACGGTGGTCAACATATGGAGCATCAAACTTATGACAAGCATCGAACAACATGGCTCAATGAGCATGGATTTAAGGTATTACGTTTTTGGAATCACGAGGTCTTGCAGCAAACCACATCGGTTATTGAAGTGATCATGAAAACGCTCGCCGACCCAGCAGAAGTTGCAATCAGATAAGCAGTTAAATCCTATTTTAACGTTAATCATATGTTCACATAAATCACACCCGTGAGACCTATCACCTCGCCAATGGCCATTCGTACCATTCTCTCTCCCCAACCTCTCCACCACGCCTGGCGTGAGGGGAGAGGATTCTTTTTTCTTAGCCTGATGGTTATGGGCATTTGGCTCAACAAATTTCATTCTGGAGCAGGTTTTTTTGTCCTTACTTGTATGCCAAAGAAGATTGTCCAAAAGGACGTTCTGGCAAGGGGGCTTTTTCAGAGTACAGGGTACTGTAATGGCTTTCTTCCATCTCTTTAGGCTCAGTGGGTTTAGGCTGGGTTTGTTTTAGCAAAGGCATTGTTTCTTTGGTTTTGCCAAGGCTCGCGAATTTTTCCATAACGGCATGCAAGGCGGCACATACCATAAACAGACCGGTTGTAACCACTGATCCCAGTAAACACAAACTGCTTACAACACTTAAAGCCCCCGCACCAAATACCAAAGCTGGCATGGCGAATCCTCCCGTTACAAGGGTTGAAAGGATAATGCTGGCAATAAAAAGGATTGTTGCTGAGAGTATCAGGGCAAGGGAGGCATCGGACTTAAGGAAGCGTTTTGACCAGGAAACATGCGTATCCAGCGAGTTATCGACTTTTAACTGGTTGCGATAGGAGTTAAAAAGCACCATGGCTATCGTTGAGAACATAATCAGCACGGGAATAATCGGTGCTACTGCAAGACCTACGGAAGAAAAGGTAAGGATAAAGGCTAAAAAAGCCAGGGTGCTAAACACCAATAGCCCCTTATTCTGGAATGCTGTTTTTTGGATGAAGCGATTCATGGTGTTGTGTTTAAACACATAATCCAGCGTACCATTTAAACTAATATCAGTATAAAAGGCTGCTTTGTCCGCAGGGGTGATAGAGCAGCTTACCCCTCCTTTTTCCGATACAATGCGTGCACAAAGGGCATCATTAAATCCATCGCCAACAAACCAGACGCTGTTAGGATTAATTTTCTTCTTATCCATTAAGGTCTTGAGGAAGAGCTGTTTAGCTTCTGGTGTTTGTTCCGCATGAACATCCTTACTATCAAAAATACCGCTGTATTGACGCATAAAGCCTTGGGCAGAAGAGCAACTGTCTCCGGTAAGCAAAATAGGGCGAATTTTCTTGCTTTTTAATTTTAACAGTTGCGCATGCATTCCCTCTCGCACTTCCTGTTTAATAAAGATTCTACCAACAAAAACCCCTCCTTGCGCAACATAAGTGGTGGTAAGTCCCTCTTCTGATTTTGGATGGAGTGGAGGCAATGCAATGCCACGGTCTTTCAAATAACTGGCATTGCCAATGTCCATTTGAATGCCTTGAACGCGAGCCGATAAACCGCGGTATTTTGGATGATCGAAATGTAAGCTCGTAATATCGGTAAAAAGTGGCGAGGCGGGTTTTTTTTCTTTTTCATAATAGCGCAGAATGGCCTCTTTTATGGGATGCCCCGCACTTTGGTTTTCCAGAAGATAAATTCTTTCCCAGCAGGAGGGACTAATGCCTTCTTCATAAGCCACTTCCTCTCCTGTTGTGAGCGTGCCCGTTTTATCCAGTACCAGGATTTTAATTTTATCGGCCTGTTCTGTTAACTGCTCATCCCGTAAAATAATTCCTTTTCGGTGGCGCTGAAAGGTACTCCATAATTGCGGTAATTGGTAGGCAATGGCTACCACACAAGGACAAAACACACAAAGAATGCCAATACTAGTGGCCATAAAAAGGGGAACTGTCAATACGCCAAAGGCCAGCGGGGCGAGTATGGATGTGGCCATTATCAGTGCAAACAAGCCTGCATAAAGGGTAACAAATCGATTGGAGGAGGTTTGGGGTGGGGGCGGTTTTCTCGCCCGATTGGCACGAAAAGCCAAACGGTTTGCTGTGCTGTGGTAGACGTCTTTTAACGCATAAACCCACACCGCTTTGCCTAAATTCAATGCGCCACCAGGAATAAAATCGAGCGGGTTTTTATTCTCTTTTTGCCCGGTTTCCAAGGTCGCATCAACGAAAGTATTTCCCTCTATCACACGGCAATCCACAGGAAAACATCCACCGCTTTCGATGTGAATGAGCATGCCTTCCTGTAACCTGTTTTTCTTTTGCGGGCCTACGGTTTGCGTAGAATAGGGCGGTAGGGGCTGATTGCTTTTTGCATTTGCGGGATCAGCAAAATACTTTGAAAAAAGCACCTGTTCTTCTTGGGATAACAGCGCGCAGGGGTACTCCTCGGCTAATTGGGGCAAAAGATTTTTCATACCCTGAATCTGCATCTTTTTTGATTTATTTTGAATAACCCGTTTTAGTTCATCCATGCTGTTGATGAAAGTCATGAAGGTCAACGGCATAAGGAAACTCGAAAAGACCATGGTAAAGCCACTGATTAAAGGCATCATAAGCGTGTGATACACGGTGTGAGCTAAAGACAAAAACCAACCTAAGCTGATGGTTGATGTCATGGTAAACAGGTTTTTTTCTGCAAGATTATGAAAAAAATGAAGAAGGTGCGCCCTTGCAGTCAACGTGGTCGTGAAAAAAGTTAAGGCCGTAAGCCCAACCGTTAAAGGTAAGGAAGGTGGAAAAATGAAGGTAAGGCCTATTACCATGGCAACAGTCAGGCAATTAAGCGCAATATTTATCCAATTAACCAGATCGGAAGAGCACACGTCTGA
>JBAZXN010000045.1:0-4899 GCA_041659885.1 Tatlockia sp. | reverse complement strand
ATTGAATGATTTGATAATTTTCTTTAAACTTCATCTATCAGTTTCCTTTTTAATGACCTGTTCGCAAAACAAATCATACAAAAAATGGAAACTGATTTCATCATGAAATCATCGTGTTAAAATAAAATACCGAAAACTAAAACGCAAAAATTGAACAAAAAAGTTGTTGCTTATGAATTGCTAAAAAAATAGGCGCTTATTGGAAGCGCCATTAGGCCAAGGCCCAACCTACTTTATAATTAAAACAAACAGCATCAAATTGTTCCATATTATTTAACATGAAATAGTTGTATTGTTTTAACTCATACGGCACTCCAGCCTCTTATTGTTTTGGAGCAGAAGCATTTGGATAACTCATTCCCCTCTTTTGAACGAAGTGCTATATTCAATGGAGAGTGGCCTACTCGTTTCTTCGTTAGGGAAATAGAAAATGAAAGGGACTGATGACATCGATTGCATCCAGCTTAAAATAGGTGAAACGCCTCTTTTAGTCTTGCTGAATCAAGTGCAAAAGGAAGAATGGACGCATGACTATGCTCATGTCAAAACTTAAGGATTGGGCTAAAAAGACCTATGGTTTGGTGATTTCCAATCACTTGAACGAGCGCATGGAAAACGGGATAAAAAACCTGCTGTTAGCCCACAATCTCACTGAAAACCGCTTTGTTCAAGCGCTTCTTGATGAACAGGAAGAAATCATTAATGAAACGCTTGAAGTATTAACCATCCAGGAAAGCTATTTTTTTCGTGATACGGTGTTTTTCGCGTATTTAAAAAACCGTTTTTTTAGTCAATTAATTGAAAAAAAACGGCAAGAGGGTGTGAAAGAAATCACCATTTGGTCTGCGGGGTGTGCACAGGGAGAAGAAATCTACTCGATTGCTATTTTTCTTTTTGAATGTTTGCCAGACAGAATGCAGTGGAAAATTAATCTGTTAGGGACTGATATTAGTGCCTTGGCTTTATCAAATGCACAACAAGGCATTTTTACGCAAGCCAGCTTGCGTTCAGTGAGTGATGCAATGAAAACCCGTTATTTTATCCAACAAAATAACCGGTTTATCTTGCGTTCAGATATCCGGGAAATGGTTACTTTTTCCTCTTTTAATTTGGCAAGACCAAGCCAAATAGAATACCCGACTTTTGATTTAATCCTTTGCCGGAATGTAGTTATCTATTTATCCAATGAAGCGATTTCCACGGCACTTCACTTTTTTTATGAAAAACTGGATGCGAAGGGCGCTTTATTTTTAGGCGCTGCGGATAATATCCATGGTGCGCAACACCAATTTACGCCCTATTATGTGGATGAGGTCTACTTTTTTAAAAAAGAAGCCCCTGTAAAACTCCCTTCTTTAATTCCTCAGGTTGAAAAAAAACCAATGCCTGATGCGTGCGAAAGCAAGCTTATTCTTATCCGTCACCATCTGGATAAGAAAAACCACCAAAAAGCCTTGCTTACCATTGATGCGCATTTTTCGCTGTATAACCGATCCAGTGTAATATACCGTTATAAAGCAGAGGCGTTAATTGGTCTTAATCAAATGGAAAAAGCCCTGCATTTCTTGCAGAAAGCGATTGAACTGGATTCGCTCGAACCTATCAATTATTTTTTAAAGGGACTGATAGAAATCGATTTAAAATACATGCAGGAAGCCATTATTTCTTTGCAAAAGGCATTGTATTTAAACAATCACTTTTCTGAGGCAGCCTACTACCTTGGATTAATTTATTTGCAAAAGAGCAAACCAACCCAGGGCCTTAAATTATTAAAACAAGCGTTAAACTCCGTAATTACCTCAAAAGGGAAGATCCTGTATTTCAAGAATAAAAAAAGCGAGTTTATTAATGCATTAAAGCGAAGCATTGCCTACCATGAGGGTCAAAAAAATGACTAATGAATCCCTTAAATCGGAAAAAGAGCAGGCCATTTTAGCGGCACGGTAAGTGGCAATTGCCAAAGAAGCCATCATTCCTGTACCGGTGGCTGCGCCTAAGCAGAAGCTTCCATCGCTCCGAGGCTTGGTTTTTTTCGTTCCAAAAGCCAGGTGCTTAATGTTCTACCTACTCGGTTAGTAGGCATTTCAACCCAACGGAAGGTAGCGCTCGCAATGCAAAGAAGCAGGCTAAAATAGACGAGTGAAAAAACGGCCAATTGATAAAACCCTGCCATGGGGAATTTTTTGAGCATGAAAAGTAACAGGGGAAAGTGAAATAAATACACGCTAAACGAGATTTTTCCAAGGTATCGCACAAAGGAAAGACGTAAAAAACGATTCACTAGCGAGTGCGATTTGTGCACTATAAAGAATAAAAGATAAGAGCAAGCCACTATTTCAGGAAGCACCCAGGATTGCCATTGGCCATAAACCCAGCTTCTTGGCCCGATGCCAAAATCGGGTGCCAACATAAATACCAGGGTAAAAAACAGTAAAAAAAGCGGGTTGGCAATGCGTGAATTATTCTGGCTTTTGCCATTGAAGTAATCGATTAAGAGTCCGGCATGGAAAAACACAAAAAATTGCACAAAAATAGGTTGCGTCCAGACATAACTCAACAAGGAAAGTCCTATAAAAAGCAGGGCATTCCATAACTTACTGCCAGTAATAAAAGCCCAAAACAAAATAGGGAACAACAGGCTACACACCAATTCAACCTTCAAAGACCACAAAGGCAGGTTAAGGGAGATGTCTTTGAGGGTAAGATTAAGATAAAGAAGGCTCATATTGGCACTGTTAGTTTGTGCATATTGCAGCGCAAAAGCAAAGAGGACGGCAGCCCACATCAGAGGAAGTAATCGAAACGCACGCCGCAGAATGTAGGCAAGGTAAGTAGAAACATCTTGAACGCGCTCTTTTCGTAACTGGCGGCCTAAAACAAGCCCACTGATAGTGAAAAAAAGCAACACGGCAGGCTGTGGGTTAAAAAAGCCCCCAATAAGGGTTTGAAGGATCAGCGAGTGGGTTTGTAAAAATTGCGGCAAAATAGTCAGTATATAGAAGTGCCCCAAAACCACTAACAAAGACGCAACACCACGCAAGGATTCAATTTCAACAGAAAATCGATTGGTACTGGAAGACGTTTTCATTATGCTGGCAATCCTTAGAGCAGAAAAAAACAATTAAAACAAATGCTACCGATACTAATCTAATTCTTTTCTGCCAGCAAGAGCCAGGTGGAGCAAAGCATTTTCTCCCACAAGCCCCCCCTTTAAGCAAGAAGCTCGCAGTGAACCCTGCGGTTTGTTGGGCCAAGGCGCCAACCTACAAAGAGACCTTCAACGCAGGTTGGTGCCTTTGGCCCATAGCTGTCAGGCTAAGGGAATTAATTTCTACTTTAGCCGGACCCGTTCATGCTCACTGCCATTAAGGAGTTTACCTCGAAGCCTATGCACCAAGGCTTCGAGGTAAACTCCTTAATGGCAGTGAAGGTTAGGGTGAGGAAGCTTAAAAATAAGGTCGCGAAGTGCCTCAATAAGGAGAGATAAAGAGGTTATATGGGTTAAAGAGATCAGCATCAGTCGCATTATCTATTGTACCCCGGTCAGAAACCAATTTATCCGCGGCAAGCGCTACTTTCTCCGCTACAGGTTTGCTCTTTGGAGGGGTAAAAAGACCTAAAACTAACATAGCAGTACCAACCCCTGCTGTGACACAACCTCCTGCCACTGCTAAAACCGGTCCTCCGATGAAAAAACCCGCTACTATTGCTGCTGCAGTAGTTGCTATAGTGGCCAGGATAATGAGCAAGGAATGGCTTGCACTGGAAGCAATTTTCAGGTCTTTGTGGGCCTCCTGAAAGGACTGGATATCCGCAGCAGTTGCTGTTTTATCAAACAGCTTGTCGGTTAACGCATTGGTACTCCCGGCCAAAGCCATGCAAGAATCAAAATTAAACGCTTTATACCCTGCTCTAAATTGACTTAGAACATGGGTTTGTAATTGTCCTATTGCCGTTAGGTAATTTGTTTGTAATTTATTTGAGGGTATCCTTAATATTGTTTTTCCAAATAAGTCCGCAATCTGTTTGTGTTCGATATTTCTTTCACTCTCAATTTTATTAAAAATACGTTTTAGAGGAGGAAATAAGGCGGTCATTTGCTTTGAATCAAAGGGTAACTCACCGTTCAGCACCTTATAACCGGATATTTTAATCACATGGAGGTCAACAGGATTATTTTTATAAAATTTGTTTGAAAAGCCAGACCTAACCCCGATTTGTGAAAGAATATGGATACCACATTGCTGGAGTAATTCATCCCAGTTGAGAGAATAGCAAGGCACTTGGTAAAATGTATTGTTTGGGTCGTTTGATATCCCTCTACGGGCAAAGGACCCATGATTAGCCTGATTCTGATTTAAAGCCAATCCAGTAACAATAGTTCCGATAGCTGTTGCATAAAAAGCAAGTTCCTCTTTTCTGGTCATCCCTTTTTTATTCTGCTTGCTCAGTAGTTCAAGACCCAGATTAAAGAGTCCATTGGTTTCTGCTGGCCATTTCTTTGCTTTAATTTCTTCCTTTAATGTTTCACTCAGTAAGTTATAAGCAACTAAATTAAGGGGTACCATAATATCTCCGGATTAAATTTTTTACAGTATATCGTAAATTGGTCGTGTTCGTACAATATTTGGCTATTGACGCTTGCCATACCCATCTGAACTTAGCCCTTTTTGCCTTATGGTTTACTGAAGAACAAACTGATAAGTTGTCTTGCGCCCACCAGGGCGCCGAATAAGTTATAACAACATGCATTGACTTGAGTAAATGCATTTCAATGGGTTTAAATTAAACCCATATTGTAGGTTGGGCCTTGGCCTAATGGCGCTTCCAATAAGCGCCTATTTTTTTAACAATTCATAAGCAACAACTTTTTTGTTCAATTTTTGCGCTTTAGTTTTC
>JBAZXN010000044.1:0-5037 GCA_041659885.1 Tatlockia sp. | reverse complement strand
GCGATTCGAACTTCCCTCTTTGGCAGATTTAATTACTCAAAAAGCGCAAACCTTGCAGGTTTGATGTTGGTTTTCCCCTGGAATTTAAAGTAGATACGACAAATCCTTAAGCCTGCCCTGATTTGGGCCAGAGTCCCCAGGCTGATTGCAGCGATAGCCATACTCTATGGGGTGTTGGATAGAAAAAGTAGCCCTATAAATACAGTTCTACGATCCTTGATTACGGTGAGAGTATCGCAAATAAACGGGTGCCGTTTTTGTATTGATATTAACTCCGCTGTGTTGGCAAAAAGAACAGGCTCCATGAACAAGGTGGAGGCCCTTGAACAATGGCAAGAAAGCGAGTTGTTTGATAACAAAGAAAGGGTTGTCCTGGAATATGTCGAGGCTATCACTAATACCGATCGGCAGGTTGATGATGATTTGACTCAGCGCCTGTATGAATACTTTAACGAAGATGAAATAGTCGAACTAACCGGACTCATTGCCTTTCAGAATTTATCCAGCAAATTTAACAGTGCCCTGGATTTGCCTGCACAAGGATTTTGCCGTCTGCCGGAAAGTGCAGATCACAATAATGAAAAATCAAACGGTTAATACGAAGAGCATTGCCTATTCTCTGCTAATGTGAGGAACTCCACTATGAACGGATGGCACAAGCTATCGATTACCGAAGCCGCAAGCCTTCTTGCGACCGATGTGGAGCAGGGAATTCCTGTTAATGAAGCGAAAAAGTGGCTCGCCCTGTATGGGCAAAATAAACTACGCAAGGGCAGGCAGTTTTCGGCTTTGGTTATTTTTGTAAGCCAGTTTAAAAGTCTAGTGATTTGGGTTCTGATTGGCGAAGCGGCAGTTTGGCTATCAAATTTAAATGGAGTCTGTCAATGAACATAAAAATACTAATCTTGGCGATAACAATATTATTTGTTGGCATGGCCAAGGCTGAAGACTTGGATGACTACAGTTCAAATCCATACAAATCAGACTCAACTAGCAACCCTTATGGTGCGGGGAATCCTTACAACTCAAATAGTATTAACAATCCCTATGGAAAGTACGGCAGTCCTTACAGCAATGAATCTGCTAATAATCCTTACGCCACCGGCGCACCAAAATTGTATGACCAAGAAGGAAATTATCACGGGAAGCTCAGTAACAACCCTTACGATCCTGACTCCACTTCAAATCCATACGGAAAATATGGCAGTCCCTATTCCCCCGATAGCGTAAATAATCCTTACGGAGCTGGCAATCTATATTCTCCAGATAGCCCAAATAATCCCTATGGAAGTGGCTGGCACATTGAAGGTCAATAAATTTTGTTAGGGCTTATCTGCAAATAGACTGGGCAGTAGTTTTTGCAACACTCGCAAGGGCGTTGTTGAATAAATAAACCGTAACACTATGATCTTTATTGATTTTACTAAAATTTATATTGAAATATTATCTATCTATATAAATCAATTTGTTGCTGATTTATTCAACAACGCCCATTATCAATTTTAAAGGTTTATTTTATAAACCACCGCACTAATTCTACTTTGTTAAATTAAAATGTAACCTATTGTTTTTGTTTGAATTTACGCAAAATTAGCAAATTAATTAAATATTTATAAATCAAACACTTATATGTAATTTAACAAAGTAGAACTAGACAATCCAACAAAAAAACTCAGTTGAAACTTTTATAAAATAAGCGCATAAGTGGTGCGGTATAAAAATAGAAACTTCTGGGGAGTGGACATGAAGCTGTTTAACTTACCGCGTTTTCTAAAGCTTGCGTTAATCGCCAGCCTACTGTTAACCGATATTGGGATTGCTCAAGCGGATATTTTTCTAATATATGATCTTGAGTCAGGGTGCGTAAAATCACGATTTAGCTATCAATCGATTAACGACTATCTCCAAAAAAGTAAAGAAAGTTTTGGGAATGATTTTACTGTTATTCGGAAGCCAAAGACTATTAATAATGGTGACGGACAAATGGCTAAAATTAAGCTCAATCTTAATGGCAAAGTTTATTCACCTGTTGTTTTTGAGGGAGATGCCGTTGGATGTGCGGTTGTAGTTAAAAATGCGAAGGAAGCAGAGGCTATACAAGAGGTAAGGGATGAAATGGACAAGGCGGGGAGTCGCTATTTTTGCGAAAGCTTTTTTGGGCATCCCTGCCCAACAAGCGGCAAAAATCACGCGACCGCTAATGCCTGCGGCTGCCCCAGCCGTCCTGAGTCTCTCGTTCGCTACCCAGCAAGGGGATAGCTCACATCATCCCAATGACTCGACGCGATTTCGTAAAGCCTGCATTTTCACTACGCAAAAAACGCTTCGTGAAAACACATGCACTATCGCTTCTGGGGACTACTCGACTCCTGTCTCGCAGCGGAAGAAGATCAGAAGCAGATTGAAAAAGTTGAGCCGAGTAAAGAGATTGATATGTCCAAGCCCAACATAGAACAGAAGCCGATTCAAAAAAACATTGAGCAACAATCTGCTTTAGCAAAAGACAATTCTACCTATGTTTCTGAACTTAAAGCTAAATATCAATCTCGTGTAATATTCAAAACTCAATTTTCTGCTGAAGTTGTCAATTCTTTTAACATTGACTGTCATCTTGATGATGGAAGATATATTCCTCTTATCAATGCGCTTTATTGGAGACTTTCTCAATTAGATACTGAGAAGGCGTGGCTTGTTAATTATGTTGATAGCCGTGATGATGAGATAAGAATTTATGATTATATGCAAGGTTTAAATGGAAGAATAAATGAACCGCATGTTTCTTTCGTGATTAATAAATGGAATGAACTTATACCGCAAGGTGGCTTAAAATTAAATTTTATATATGACAAATGCTTTGACGATCCCCGGTTTGGTATTTGGGAACTTCCTGATCAGGGCACAACCACACCCTATCAAAAAGGCACTCCCCCCTATCAAATAGGCGACAACGGCCCGGCTGGCGGTAAAGTATTCTATGTTACCGATGGTGGATTGCACGGCCTGGAAGCTGCACCAAAAGACCAGAGTCATGATGAAGCGCGGTGGGGATGTATTGGAACTCCAATAACAGGAGCGGATGGAACAGCTGTCGGTACTGGAGCGCAAAATACTGTCGATATTCTCGCGGGATGTAATGAACCAGATAGAGCGGCTCAAATTGCACACAATTATTCGTTAAATGGCTACACCGACTGGTTTTTGCCGTCAAAGGATGAGTTACATTTATTGTTTAATCAACAATCCGTTGTGGGTGGTTTTGATAATGCCCACTACTGGAGTGGGACTGACGGCTACTGGAGTTCTTCGGAGGTCGGTGCCAGTGGCGTATGGATCCAGACCTTCAAGTATGAAGGCCAGTTCATTTTCGATAAGAACGACGTGTTCAGAGTGCGTGCTATTCGGTAGTCCCTACAAATCAATGCAGGTTTATTTTTATCAATGAGTTACCATAATAGGTGCCACGAATAAGAATCTCCATGTTAATGTCTCTTGAGTCAATCCCATTGCCATGGCAGGCGTTTGATGTGTCCATTTTTTTTGGAATCTCGACGTACCGGGATGTGTAAGTGTAAGCCTTAAGCTTTTATGGTGGCACCGATAGTTGTAGTCATAGAGATTAATCCAAAGAGCGCCATTAAAATTTGATTTCTTTTTACAATAACCCAGCGTTTTTCTTTGCAAATAAGACACTCGTTGTCTTAACGTCAGATTGAAGCGCTCAATATAAGAGGTATTTTGGGTTTTTCCTTTAAAATCAGCCGCAGTTCCTTTCACAAAACACTTTTTGACTGTTACTAAACGCATTTTCACTCTTTTCTTAACGATTTGCAGGTAAACATACTCTATGTCATTGAATACGGATTGTAGGGCATTTTTGTAAGCCGCTAGCTTATCGGTTGTGATCTTTAATGGAATCACCCGCGACAAAATGCCGATGTAGTGTTTTATTTGCTTCACCAATTTGGTTGCCGTATGCGTGGTGCGACTACCTAACTCAAAGTTCACCCAAAAACGGGAGTCAACTTCAAAGCCAATAAATACCCACAACTGGTTATTTTTGTGTCTCAAATAAGACCACAATTCATCCATTTGTATAAACATGACGGTTAATGTTATCGATAAGCAAATAAAATCATGAAATATATTGGTTTTCTTACTCACACTCCGTTGCCATATTGCAATGGTTCGGGGATCTTTGCCCAGCACGTCCGCTATTGCTTCAGTCGATACACCATAGCAGCTTAGCTTACACATTTGTTCATATTCTTTAAAGCTGCCATGCTTACCGAATAAATCACAGTAACCCGTTTCAGAAAAACGATGTTTGCCTTTCGTACAGTAAAACATCTGTCGAGCAATTTCATCATTTTTAGTCGTGTATACGCCGTCTTTAGTTATGTTGTTATCCAAAGATTGATAACAAGGACAGTTCGGTCTTGGGCAAAAAAGTTTTAGTTCAGTATTAAGTTTAGATAGTTTAAGGTTCATGGCATGTGTGCAAGTTTTTTGTTGCTGCACTATGTCAATAATCTCTGAAAATTACCACCTGCATTGATTTGTAGGGACTACCTGCTATTCGAGCTTTTTAACTATTCGCATTATCTACAAAAGTTGTGGATAAACCTGTCATTAAATCGTCATGCTCAACGCTAACCATCTGCAAATACTACAGTCGGGTTAAATTGTCCAAAAATTGGTCAACATAAAAATATGCTATAAAACAAAATACGGTGTTATAAGGTGCAAAAGAGCGTGGAAAATTTGCCAGTTTTACATGTTGAGTTTTGTTTCGTCTTTTAGGTTGCACAAACAGCGAACAGCAAGATGTCTCAGGTTATTTTCCAGAAACGCTGTCTTTTTCCAAAACAAAGCCATTTTCTCCAGAAACACTCTGTAAAGCATCCAGCCGCCATGCTTGGGTTTCTCTGAGAGTTTTAATGGCTTTATACAGTTCATTGTCCAGCATGACTTGATATTTAGTCAGCACATTGAGTAATGGCTCTTGCAAAATAGCACGTTGATTTCATACTGCTCTGG
>JBAZXN010000043.1:0-6097 GCA_041659885.1 Tatlockia sp. | reverse complement strand
AATTACGGCTCTCTTGGTTGAGATGGATGAAGAATGGGCTCAGGGTAGAAATTATCTAAATATGGGTGACTTTTAATTAATGGTGGTGGGATAAATCAGAATTTACAGAAAGAATGTTGCTTAGTCTTGTTTTTTTAGGTCAAACTAAAAAATTAACATCAGCAAGCATGCAGAGCAACATAGAAATAGCACCAAGTTCATCAATAAATAATATTAGTATGATGGTTTTGGGTGGGTTTATTACTGTTTTGGGGGTTGCTGCAGTTGCCACATCATTTATTTTGCTTAATGCTCTAACAGGCGGTGTTGTGGGATTGGTAGTAGCGGGCATCGGTATTGCATCAATTCTCTCAGGGATAGGTTTATTTGCTACTGGTGCTTACAGAAACAATCAACCAATGATGTTTTGCGAAAAATTAGAAAGCTTAGCTGTTTAAAATTTGTTTATTGTGCCGCCTGTTGTTGCTTGTCCTTATAGCTTCTTTGCCTGCCTCAGTTTTAGGCCCTGTAGAAAGTCCTCCGTGTAACTTACACCGGCCATTTTTAGGTTTGTCTTGAGCCTCGCACCATACCGGCTGCGCTTTACATGGTGTGCCTTTACGTGTTTTTGCCCCGCATTCCCCTCTATTTTTTCTCTGGGTTTTAGGGTCATTGCAATACCAAGAAATCCTCATCCTGCCGTATTTGTCAAAATATACTGATGTCATTTTCAATTCCTTTTCCAGACCCCATGACGCGCGCGTGTTACCCTGAGAAAAATGTGCCTATACCTTGTTTCCCGCTTTTCCCTGTTTTCCCGATTCGGGACTTTTCAGAAATGCTCCTGTTTTCCCGGTTTTCCCACACCACCTCTAGGAGGTGGGAAAATCGGGAAGGGAACTGAAACGCCCTTAAATTCCCCACAACCAATCTCCCTTCATACCTAAAAAACCCTTTCCAACTAATCCAGCAATTGCAGTTTTAGCGCTACTTTTTCGATGCTTTGAGTCTGTAGGCATCCACTCAGCAATTAGTGCAATGGCTTCATCATAGACAACACATAACTTACCTGCTGGCACCCCTTCTTTGTCTACATGTGGCGATTTATGTAGCTCGTCCATTATTAATTTATGTGCAATTGCTTGGTTAGAACCCAGTGAGATTTTTTTCTTTCGAAGTACTTCCTTTGATTCATCACGCTCAGCCACGCACGAGGTTATTTCTTCACCTTCATCGTCATAGCCGATTGGTACAACTTCGAGTTTAAAGGGATGGGAATTGCCCGTCGCATCATCTTTTGATTTAGCTATGCTCCATTCACGGCGCGCATCCGTTTTGACAACCTCAATCGCAGCATCAAGTGAAGCATACAGGCTTGAATGCCCGCGCAATCCTCTTGTTGCATCTTTTCCAGTATGATGCACCAGCAATACCAACCCACCGATAAGGTTTTGCAATTCTTTGGCAGCTGCAATTATTTTTCCCATATCTACAGAAGAGTTTTCATCGGCACCAGGCGCTGCGCGATTTAAGGTATCGATTATTACCAGACCGTTTGCACCTCCAGCAGAAATAACAGCCTTAACGAGTAGCCTGGTTTGCTTGCAACCAGGGTTTACCAACCCCCAAAACGGAAGCGGGGTTTCATTGCCAGGCTTAGATCTGGGATCCTGGTTGCAAGCAAACCAGGCTACTCGCTGGAAAAATAAAGCGATAGCGCAGGCTTTGCGTATTCACGAAGAAACAGTTAGATACTACATCACTGACTGGACATCGGATGAAAAATTGATGCCTGAAAATTGTGGCTCTTACAGTAAGTTAGACAAAGCACAATCACACTCCCTTGAGCTTCATCTTGAAAAAACAACGTATACCCGAGTCATTGATATTTGTGCTTATATCGAACGTACATTTGGTGTGCGCTACACAGTATCAGGCTTAACTAAATGGCTGCATCAACATCACTTCAGCGAGTAGCCTGGCTTGCTTGCAACCAGGGATTACCAATCCCAAAAACGGAAGCGGGATTTCATTGAGAGGCTTAGATATAGAATCCTGGTTGCAAGCAAACCAGGCTACTCGCTGCTTACCCCCCTTCAATAAGCCCCAAATCAAGTGTGGTATAATTACTTCTTTTACGTATAAACAGTTCGCCTCGGAGCAGTATATTGCTTACTAATCGCATTGATCTTCGTTCATACCACATTGAAAGTTGTAGTCATGCGCACGACTTTGCGCAATTAGTACTGCCCGTTTCAGGCTCTATGGAGTTGGAAGTAGGTCATTACTCCGGTGTCGTTAATGATGATATCGGGGTATACATTGCGCCTAATGAACAACATTGCTTTGCTGGAAATCAAAAAAATCTATTTTTAGTCATTGATATCACAACTAAAAACCATCTTCATGATGAAAGCTTTGAGTCGAATATCCTTAACTTAACTACGAGCACTAAAAAATTCATACAATTTACCCACCACTATTTAGAACACAATGAAAGAGATTTTTTTACAGATTCTTTAATCAATCAATTGTTGTTTCATTTCACGGCGAGTTCTTTTTCACCGGAGCCTGATCCGGCCGTTATGAAAGCAAAACACTGGATTGATTTTTATTTTGCTGATTATGTGGACGTTAGTAGAGTGGCGAAACATTGTTATTTGAGCGTTAGTCAATTGCAACGCCGTTTTAAGCAAGAGATAGGTTGTGGCATCGCAGAATATTGGCGGATGAAAAAATTACACCATGCCAAGAGGTTACTATCTCAAAAGAATTTTTCTATTGAAGCAATCGCATTTGAAGTTGGTTATGAAAATTTACCTGCATTTAGCAGACGATTTAGTAAAGTATTTGGTGAATCGCCTTCACAATGGAGAACTAAGGCGTTAACAGCAAAGAATATGCGTGAAATGGATAACTAACTCTGGTTTAAAATTGATAGACTACAGATTCATTTGATGGTATCGATTACTAAATAGGACCAAGACGGTTGTTGATGTGAAAAAATCCAATACTTATTTTCTACAAGGTATGCTATTTCTTATTCTCGCCCAGATTATGGTCGGCGTTAATATTGTATTTTCGAAATACGTGCTTTCGTCAATTCCTATTCTTTTTATACTTGCACTTCGCTTCACACTGGCTGCTGTCATTTTATTGCCGTTACATTGGCTAACACCTGCGAAAAAACTGCCGGTGTACTATTATTTTTCACAGTTAAAACGAAGCGATTGGTTCTTTATTTTTGCTCAGGCATTGTCTGCCGGAGTACTGTTTAATTTTCTCATCTTATGGGGGTTACAATACACGGATGCTAATGTAGCTGGCATTATAACTAGTGCATTGCCCGCGATTATTGCTCTTATGTCTTGGGTAATTCTTGGAGAGAAAATATCGGGCAAGAAAGCCATTTGTGTAGGTTTTGCTACTCTCGGATTAGTTGTGATTGCATGCGACAAGCTAAGCGGCATCAAAGTAACGCATTCTTTTTTGGGCGATGCGCTTGTTCTAGCTTCACTTTTACCCGAAGCAACGTATTACATTTTAAGTAAGATGCATGTTAACTCGCTACCTGTGTTCCTAGTTTCCTCTTTGCTCAATGGGATTAATGCAATTTTATTATTATTTTGTCTGGGATTTAGTTCGTGGGATGGTTTAAATATTCATGCTTTGGATTGGCTTATTTTAATTATTCTAGGTTTAAGCTCGGGTCTCTTTTATGTTTTTTGGTATTTTGGTTGCCAGAAAGTTGATGGGGTTATGGCTTCATTGTCGACAGCAGTGATGCCATTAGCGACTGTAATTATTGCTTGGATGCTTCTTGGTGAGCGTTTAACTATCGGCCAAACTGTAGGAATGGGGATGGTCATATTCTCCATTGCTGCTTATGCGAAACGTTGAGGGTATAAACATGACGATATCTTATGAAGAGTTTGAAAAAGTTGATTTGCGTTCTGGTACTGTTGTGAAAGCAGAACCATTCCTGCGAGCCAAGAAACCTGCTTATAAAGTTTGGGTAGATTTTGGTTCTGATATAGGCATTCTCCAAACCTCTGCGCAAATAACAGTGCATTATACACCTGAATCATTGATCGGTCGGATGATTGTTGGATGTATAAATTTAGGTGAGAAAAATATAGCGGGTTTTACTTCTCAGTTTTTATTATTAGGGTTTTCAGATCATAACAATTCAATATGCCTGGCTACGATTGATCCCCATGTTGCAAATGGGGAAAAAATGCATTAAAAATGCTAAATTAAAGTGATTCAAGAACCTTTTTTACATTGCACACATAAGAGCGGCACCTTGATTTGAGGTGAAAAACATGAAAAATAAAATTATTACAAGACAATATCAGCGAGTAGCCTGGTTTGCTTGCAACCAGGGTTTACCAACCCCCAAAACGGAAGCGGGATTTAAGTGCCAGGCTTAGATCTGGAATCCTGGTTGCAAGCAAACCAGGCTACTCGCTGACGACGTGTTGTTTTGTATGTTCTAAGCAGTACGTATTTTAAATTACTCTGATTAAATTACGCTATCAATGGAAGCACTGGGATTTGGCGCCTTATTTCATACAATTTTTCTAAATCAATATCAGCGTAAGTAACACCCGAACCTAAATTAAGTGCTTCACTCACGACAGCTCCCCAAGGATTAACTATCATACTATGTCCATAGGTTTTTCGGCCATTCGTATGAGTTCCTCCTTGGCATGCACCAATAACGTAAGAAAAAGTATCTACGGCACGGCATCTTGCAAGTAATGCCCAATGTGCTTCGCCGGTTTGAACCGTAAATGCTGAGGGAATAGCAATTATTTCAGCGCCTTTTGCACTGAGTGTACTAAAATGTTCAGAAAATCGAATGTCAAAACAAACAGCTAATCCCAATTTTCCTACAGGTGTATCCACCACAACAAAATTATCCTCGCCAGCTTCCGTTGTATCCGATTCTCTATAAGATTCCGCTGCTGAAAGCGTAACATCAAAAAGATGGCGCTTGTCATAACGTGCTACTTGCTCTCCCTGATTATCATACACAATGCACGCGGCTCTCACTTTTTTAGGATGCTGGCAAGCAATTGGAACAGTTCCCGCAACGATCCAAATATTGTGTTTAGCCGCCAATGCGGCCAAAAAATTTTGAATTCTGCCAGAGCCTGCCGTTTCTTTGATTTTAATTTTCTCACTACTGTCACAACCCAATAAAACAAACATCTCGGGTAAAACAACCAGTTCTGCACCTTGTAAAGCCGCTTCTGCAATTAGGGCCGCAGCCGTTGCCAAATTTTCCTCCACATTATTGGTGGAGCACATTTGAATCGCAGCGACTTTTTTCATGATCTAACTCCCAAGTCATCGGTATTTAAAAATGGAAACGTTAATCAGTTATCACAATGGAATCAAGTACCTTGAGAAAAATAAGGGTGAGTCTGGATAATATAAAGATAGGTTGATAAAATTTAGATGGCTCGGGAGGCTATCATGCGCCAGCAACTTATTAGCAGCCTGGTTTGCTTGCAACCAGAGTTTACCAACCCCAAAAACGGAAGCGGGATTTCATTGCTAGGCTTAGATAGAGTATCCTGGTTGCAAGCAAGCCAGGCTACTCGCTACTCGCTGGTGTATTGATTTAGGACTATTGATTACTACTCCATTCTTTAGTTAGCAGACCTTGGTTAGAGAAAACAGAGGCCAGAGGACAAAGAAAAGATTGAATCCCTCTAATAATATCTTGAAATTGTACCGGAATTGTAATTGAGGCTAACAGAATTAGTGACTATGTGCACAAAATAGAAATTAAATGAAATTGCACAGTAAATAATTAAGGAGTGTTTTTTTGATTCAGGATTTTAAAGGGTTTTATTTTAAAACCAAAGTAATATTAATTGATGATAACGAATCGTTTTTGGATAATTTAAGTTTTAAATTATCAGATAATTATCTGATCAATACATTTAGCAATCCTTTTAGCGCACTTGAAGAGATTACAG
Organism: Tatlockia sp.; assembly: GCA_041659885.1. Lineage (GTDB taxonomy): Bacteria > Pseudomonadota > Gammaproteobacteria > Legionellales > Legionellaceae > Tatlockia. Next base: position 125 of record JBAZXN010000043.1, on the reverse strand, counting down.
ACTAAGCAACATTCTTTCTGTAAATTCTGATTTATCCCACCACCATTAATTAAAAGTCACCCATATTTAGATAATTTCTACCCTGAGCCCATTCTTCATCCATCTCAACCAAGAGAGCCGTAATT
>JBAZXN010000042.1:0-7261 GCA_041659885.1 Tatlockia sp. | reverse complement strand
GGATTAATTTCACGTATTCCAAACACACCAAGATCGTTAAAACTTTGTATCTCAGAAGAGCAATTGCCAAGATTAAAATAAAGTCAGTGTGTACAAGCCAACCTGTCAAAACTAAATGGTTTCGGTAGTAGTTCGTTATATGTTCCAGAATAACTGCTTACAAGGAGTGCAATTTCTGAAGAAGTTGCACTCCAAAGATAAAGAGACGTCCTGATTTTGCCATGAGTGCCATTAAAGACTCTTCACCAGCAGATAAGAAAAATAAAGACCATCGGGATGATTGCCTGACTGTGCCTGTACGAGAAGCACGTGTTTTTCCCGGACCATTAGCCAGTAAATATGTCGCCTCCCCTGCTTCTCTTGGATCTATTTGACTGAGTTCATCAAGGATGAGCAATCCATCATCATCCTGCCATTCCAGCAAAAGACCCCATTCACCACTCTGGGCATCTCGGGTTTTTGCAACGACATACAATGGTGCGCATATCCACCGCGGGGGCAATGGATTGCCATCCTTATCGATGCCTATAAAGGTTAACCCCTCAGCAGTTAGTCGAAAGCGACCACCAGCATATTGAATAGATCTTCAATGAAGATAAAAATTAAAGATACACTAAATGAACAAAATTCATTTATATTTCGTATTAGACGGACTTTTAATCCATATTGGACGAATATAACCATATGTTTAATAACTATTTTAATATTTTGAAAAAATTAATAACACAATAAACTATAATTCCAACAACCTAATAAACTATAATATCAACAACACCATTTACTATGATTCCCACAACATAATATACTATAATCTCTACATGTACTTACAAATCGACAATACTATGAAACCTTCAGAAAAGCTGGCGCAGTCACTAGACGTTTTACAAAGTCTACAAAAGCAAGGTAAGTACGCTATCCAATCAAAAGAGATAAGCCGTACTCATAGGGAGCGCCTGGTAGAAAATGCATTTTTAGAGGAGGTTGTAAAAGGTTGGTACGTACCTATTAAGCCTGATGAACAAAAAGGCGAAAGTACCGCTTGGTATGCGTCTTTCTGGAATTTTTGTGCTTCTTATTTAAATGAACGATTTGGTGACGAATGGTGTCTTTCACCTGAGCAATCTTTACTTCTTCACTCAGAAAATTGGACTGTGCCTAAACAATTAATGATACGCAGCCCCAAGGGAACAAACCGTAATATGGAGTTGCCTCATAATACTTCCTTATTTTCAGTACAATACAAAATGCCAGCTGCTCAGGGTATAGAGATTAAGCAGGACATGCGCGTTTATGCAGTAGTGCCAGCAATAATCTATTGTTCTCCTAAATTTTTTTCTCAATATCCTACTGAAGCACGCTCTGTTCTTTCAATGTTTAATAGTGCATCTGATCTTCTGCATTATCTATTAGATGAAGGACACTCTTGGATAGCAGGAAGGATTTGTGGTGCACTTCAAAATATTGGCAAATATCATGTAGCTGAAGAAATCAAAAAAACCATGGAGAGTGCCGGTTATCAAATACGGGAAGAAGATCCATTTTTAACAAATACACCGATAGATTTTTCCGCAACTTATAAGCCTGCCTATCGCAGTCGTTTGGAAGTTATGTGGCATGATATGCGCGAAACAGTTAGGGAAAACTTCCCTAAACCCCATTTTAACACCGTCGACGTTAAACAATATTTAGAACTAGTAGACGAAAATTATATCTCAGACGCTTACCATTCTTTATCTATTGAAGGTTATCAAGTAAGTCCAGACTTAATTGAAAAGGTTCGTTCTGGGCAGTGGAATCCCGATGCTACCGAGCAGGATCGAAACCACCGGAGTGCATTAGCCGCCCGTGGATACTGGCAAGCATTTCAATCTGTGAAAAAGAGCCTTATAGAAATATTAAATGGAGAAAACCCTGGAAAAATAATACAAAAGGAACATGGCGATTGGTATAGAGAATTATTTCAACCTAGCGTTGCTGTAGGTCTTTTAAAACCAACTGATCTAGCAGGATATAGACGAAGCCCCGTATTTATACGTCAATCAAAACATATTCCTCCACGTTGGCAAATTGTCAGTGAACTAATGGAAGAGTTTTTTCAGTTAATAACCCAGGAAAACGAACCTGCCGTTAGAGTGGTTCTTGGACATTTCTTTTTTGTTTATATCCATCCTTATTCAGATGGTAATGGCAGAATTGGACGTTTTCTAATGAATGCTATGTTAGCTAGTGGCCATTATCCATGGACTATTATTCCTGTGGAGAGAAGAAACGAATATATGGAAGCACTAGAACAAGCTAGTGTTAATCAGAATATTGTTCCCTTCACTAAGTTTATTGCTAGTTGTATTTGGTAATATTGGCAGGTAAGAGATATCCTTGAAAGTGATTGTTGCCAACATTGCCATTGCATTTACTGGATTGAGCTTATTTGCAATAGGGGCCAGTTATTTGTTCACAGGCCACGGTTTATTTTCTCAAACCAGGCGTGAACAATTTATTCAGTCCACTCACACTTCCTCGCAGTGCATCTATAAAAAAGGGTAAATACGGCGTTAGTAAATACTTCTACTATACTCAAAATACACACTGATTCAGGCGAGTTAACCGAATCTCTTCCCATCCAATAGGGGAAGAGACGTTTCTTATCGATGATTAGAGGGGGAGCGCGGCATTTTCTACCCCCTTATCACGCGATAAAAGGCTGCCTATTGAAGAAAAGCCAGAGCTGGGGAATTTATGAAGCGGATATTGCTAGTGGATGATACGACAGCGATTCATGAAGATTTTCGTAAAATCCTTATTGGCGATAAAACAAGTGATGCGCTAGACAAGGCAAGGGGCCATTTGTTTGGTGAACAAACAACCAATCCAGGCGCGTTTCCTTCTTATGTAATCGATTCCGCATACCAAGGGCAGGAAGCGCTCTTAATGGTTAAGCAAGCGCATGCAGATAAAAAACCCTATTCGCTTCTTTTTGTCGATATGCGCATGCCGCCCGGCTGGGATGGCATAACAACGATACAAAAAATTTGGGAAGTGGATCCGGAGATTCAGGTGGTGATTTGCTCTGCCCATTCCGACTATTCCTGGGAAGAAATTTTTACCCAATTGAAAGAAACAGATAATTTACTGGTTTTAAAAAAACCATTTGATGTAACTGAAATTCGCCAGCTGGCTTCCGCATTGACCACCAAATGGACATTAAAACAGGCAGTGCAATACCAAATTAATAACCTCGAAACATTAATTCGCGAAAGAACCATAGAGCTTGATGAGTCCCTTTCGCTGTTAAGGGCCACGATGGAGTCAACTGAGGAAGGCATTTTGGTGCTCGATGAGCACGAAAATATTTTATTACACAACCAAAAATTGTTGAGTCTCTGGGATTGTTCTGAAACACTGCTGCGCAGCGCCCCTAACCCCTTACAGGAAGTAGCCGCTAAATTTAAAAATCCCAGCTATTTTTTAACCATGATCAATAATATTTTTAAAAATACGCACCAAAAAATAGTAAACGAATGGCACCTTCACTCCGGTACTATTTTGGAAATTTATGCCCACCCTCGCGTATTAAATGGCAGCACAAAAGGCGTTGTGTTGAGCATGCGCGACATTACCGAACGCAAAGCACTTGAAGAAGAATTGTTCCATCAAACAACACACGATGTATTAACGGGTCTACCCAATCGCGCCCTCCTGGTCGACAGGCTGGAACAAGCTATTGATTTTGCCAGGGAGAATCACCTGATTATTGGGGTGTTTATGCTGGATTTGGACAATTTCAAATACATTAATGATAGTTTGGGCCATCAAATGGGGGATCAACTGCTTACCGCTATTGCTAAAAAAATCACGCACACTTTCCGGAAAAACGATACCGTTGCGCGGTTTGGTGGGGATGAATTTGCGCTTTTTATGGTGCGCGCGCACAAAGAAGAGATAATCGCAAAGGCCAAAAAATTATTGGCTTTATTTTTAGAGCCCTTTGATCTGGGCGGCCACCACCTTTCTATCGCCACAAGTATTGGAATTAGCATCTATCCCAAAGACGGCAATACAGCACTCCAATTATTAAAAAACGCCGATTCAGCGCTTTATTATGCAAAAAACCACGGAAAGAGAAATTTTGAATTGTATGTGAGTGAATTTAATGACAATTTAAACAAAAAAATTGAATTAAAAGCCGCGCTGGAACAAGCCCTGCAAAAAAAACAATTCGAACTTCACTACCAGCCGCTTTTACAACTTGAAACACAGAAAATCATTGGGTTAGAAGCGCTGCTTCGTTGGAATTACCCCGGATTGGGCATTATTCATCCTTGTCAATTTATCCGGGCTGCCGAGGAGTCAGGGCTTATTATTTCCATTGGTAACTGGGTATTTAAAACTGCCTGCTTGCAAATAAAAAAATGGCAAAAGGCCATTAATCCGGATTTAAACATGGCAATTAATGTCTCCGGACTTCAAATAATGCAGACCAATTTCGTAGAAACGATAATAACCATTATTGAGGAAACAGGCGTCAACCCGCAATCGATTGAATTAGAAATTACCGAAAGCATTATTTTGGAAAATTCATCCTATATCATAGACACCATGAATCAACTCAGAACATTGGGAATCAAGCTGTCAATGGACGACTTTGGCGTGGGTTATTCGAGTTTAAATTATGTAAAATATTTCCCTTTCGATAAAATAAAAATTGATAAAAGTTTTATTGAAGGAATCAATTTAAATGTTGATGACCGAAATATCGTGGAAGCAATCATCCACATGACCCGCTCCATGGGCCTACAAGTTTTGGCCGAAGGGGTAGAAACCAAAGAACAAATCGATTTTCTAACAGCCCACCACAGCAATCAAATCCAGGGATTTTACATCAGCCCGCCTTTAAATAAAAAAGACTGCGAGCTTTTTTTAAAAAAAACAATGCATAAATAGAACGCACCGCCCTGTCAATTTGATTGACATTAGGTCAATTAGCACTTAAAATGGCGCATAATTCGCGGTAAGGCCAAATTTAATATGAAATTATACCTTGAAAATACGACCCAAGTGATTGAAAACGGGGTAACCGATGTCTCTTTTAGTAATCAACTTAGTCCTGAAGACCTCCTGAAGGTTATTAGGAAATTACCCAAGTCGGTAGTGAGTATTTCATTTAAAGGGTTTCCGTTGTGTACCTTGGAAGAATCTGTACTCAATACCCTTTTTTTACACCTTGCCAGAATGAATTTACAATGCCTGGATTTGTCTTCTACCTTTTTCACTTATCATGGCTCAGTCCTTATAGAGAATAAACTGCTCATGTTAAGCGCTTTGTCCGTGTTTAAGTCCTCCTCTATTGAGCAACTGGATTTATCTTCAAACAATCATTTGACATCCTCTGAGTTAACCGCTCTTTTTAAACACTTTCCTAATTTAAAAATACTCAATTTATCTCATAATGGTTCAGAACGTTTTGATGAGGCGCAGTGGAAAAACCTCTTTCGGCACGCTCCGGCTCTTCAGTCCCTGAATTTGTGCGGTTATTGGGGTGACCCCTCTGCGTTTCAAAGAATGCTCCAAACTGTCCCTGACAATATAAAAGCAATCCATTTATCGTTAGAGTGGCTTGGCGGAATAGCAGTTGCCGGGCAGGCTACTCAAGCCATATCCATTCAGGAAGCACAAGATATTTTCGCATACTTTCCAAAGCATCTTGAGCGAGTTCATTTCGGGTTTAACCCGTGGTTTTGCAAAGAGAGGTTAAGCAATTTTCTTACTTTGCTGAAAGTCTTGTCAATAAACGTTCACACAATTGATGCAGGTTTTTCCTTCTCACAGAACGAGGAAACCGATCTGATTAATTTTTATAATAATCTGCAATCAACTATTACTTCTATCCACATTAAGCAGGCAGGCATAAAACACGCTGATTTATTAAATGAAAATTATTCACTTTTACAAATAAATTCGATTCAGGACCCAAACGACGCACCTTATTTTGAGAGAAACAGGCTAGCTGCTCGCTATCCCGCTCCATATAAAAAGCCCGTAGGTGATTTTTTTTATAGCATTCACACTTTGCCGCTGCAAATCAGAACACAAATCGATAAACTATTATTTCCTCTAACGTGTAAGCCAACAGCGGAGGCTTTATCACTTTTTGAAAAAGAATATAACCGATTGATAAAAAAACATAAATTAGGCACTCAGACTCAAATAGCCATCAGGACAACAGCGGTTTATATTGCACTGCATTTCCTTCTTCTCAGTCTGTGCGCAGGCGGCACTTTCCTTGCAGTTGCCACTGTAGGAATAGTCATTGGAACCGCAATCAGTATTTCAGGAATAGGCATTATAGCTGCTGCTATCGCCGCAGCTATGGTTGCAGCGGTATTGTGTGTTCCAACATTGGTTAAGTACGGCAGGATATCCGCAGCATTCTTTACTCACTATAAAACAGCATTAGGTGAACAAGAAAAAACAGCCCTGGATGCTTTTAGTACTCTGAAAAAGCGCTTTTTGAACCCTGTTGAAGAAAGCAAGCGCGGCGGTGAAGAGAAAAATATACCACAGGAGACTTCTGGCGATGCAGTAAGTCCCTATGATTTCGGTAATGTTGATTTTAGTGCGTTTTAAATTACCCTCTCGTCAGGCTGCGACTGCCGGTCGCAGCGGTTAACTCAAATAAAGGCCGTCCAATCGTCTGGTTTGGAAAGACATGTTCAATAAAGCCACACCTGAAAAGACAGGCTTATGCATTACTTTTCCCTTCACCCTTAAGTAGATAGCTATACATTAAATAGGTACCGATTACAAAAAAATAGGCGGCTGCCACCCAAAGACCAAGTAATGGGTCTAATAGTCCACCAAAAAATACCAGGACAACGATACAAAGTTGCATAACTAAAGCCATTAGAAACGCATTTAGCTTCTTTTTCACATCCATTTTTAACTCCTAATTTAATTGAAAACCTATCTTGCAAAGATCTTACCCAAAACACGCATGAATGAATACGATAAATTACCCTGGATTCAATATTGCAATCTAATGCGAAGCGCATGCGTTTTAAGGGAGCTACAATGCTATGAAGAGCAGCGAGGTGCTGCATCTTCTGTGATGATAGTTTTTTTTGCCACGGGTAGTTATCTGGGGACTTTAATAAGAAATGATGGCCTTTTAGACGTATCTATAGTACTTATTCTTTCCTCTATTGGTTCGGTTGTGCTGCATTTCACGACTGTGCTGGAGAATCACCGGGTAAATTTAGTAGAT
>JBAZXN010000041.1:0-9809 GCA_041659885.1 Tatlockia sp. | reverse complement strand
CTGGATATGGTTTTTGCATTGCTCCATGAGCTGGACAGGTTCTGTCATAATTAAATCGCTGGAATCAATGCAAAGCATGATCCCTGAAATGCGCACATTGGGGTGGCATCGGTTTAACTGTTTTAAGGTATAGGCAATGAGATTTTCAGTCTGGTTAAGCCAGGATTCGCCAAGCTCAAGAATAACCCCGTGTTGATTGAAATAAAACTGTGCGCCCTCGCAGTCCACTGGATACAGGGTGAGGTTGCTTTGCCGAAGCAGCGTGGATTTACCTTGTTTGACCTTGCCAGTCAGCAGAATAAAGGAAACAGGATTTTGCTGAGGTTTTAAATGGCTTAAAATTTTTTTTAAGGCGGCACAGAGAGTATGTAAAGGCTTGTCCATTAATCATCCAGCTTTGCAGTTATAGTGTGTCCGAATTGAACGGTTCTGGCTTTGTTGTCTAAAAAAAAGTGGCTTACAAAATAAGTGGCAGTCAAGAGCGAGAGGGCAAAAAGTCCAATTGCGATTAAAGGGCTGCGGTTTTTAGGAAAGCTTTCAATGCCTTTTTGATCATGAAACAAGCGGTGCGGTTTGTGCACCCGGTACTTGTGAATCAGCTGATACAACTCTTCAATTAACTCATCCAAAGCTTGCCGGCCATCGGCTTTGGTGTGCTGCTCGCCTTCAAACCCTGCAATCAGGCAGTAATAGGCCAGTTCGAGCAAATCAAGGTATTGGTTAGGGCGCTGTTTGATGTGGTTCACTATTTCAAAAAAACGGCGCTCTGGCCCTTTTTCATCATAAGGGAATGGCGTGAAGGCATGAAATTCAGCCGCGCTACCGTACACGCGCAGGTAGTTTTTTCCCAGTAATTCATCAATGGTTGCGCAGAGCAAATAATGCGCAATGGAATCCAGTTCTTCGTTAAAGGCTTTGCCGCTTAGCCTGCTATGAAATGCCCGCAATTCGTGTTCAATGTTTTCGCGAATGTTTTGGATTGGCGGTAAAGAGGGCGTTAAATACATGCGCTCAAGTAACGAAAGTAAGGGGCCTGCTGCTGCAACGATTAGATTGGTCGTTAAAGGAGCAATAAAAAGTTTAGAGCGATAATACCCTTGCGCGGGTTTGCCAGCGCGGGGTAATGACAGTCGGCTGACAAAAGAGGCCGAAATGGGTTCGGCTGCCATGGCTTCACTCCAGGTCGAATTAAATATCGGTGAAAAAGCACATTCATAATACGTCATCCAGGAAAGCTTGTCGATAAGTGTCCGCTCAATTTATTTTGCAAGCCAAACGCAGTATACTATTTTATAATCAGCACACTTTGTGAGTACTCATGGAATTACGAGTCGACAACACCCCATTCAAGTCTATTTTTCAACCCCTTGACCTTGGGTTCACGCAATTAAAAAATCGCATGTTAATGGGGTCAATGCACACCGGCCTTGAGGAAGACAAAGCCGGGTTGCAAAGGCTGGCGGCTTTTTATCGCGAACGGGCAGAAAGTGGGGTAGCACTCATTGTTACCGGCGGGATTGCGCCCAATCGCGCAGGGCGTCTTGCCCCTTTCTCTGCCAAACTCACTACATCCAAAGAACAACAACGCCATGAAATCGTAACCCACACCGTCCATGAAGTAGGAGGGAAAATTGCCTTGCAAATTTTACATGCAGGGCGTTACGGCTACCATCCCTTTGTGGTTGCGCCAAGTGCTATCAAGTCTCCCATCAGCCCGTTTAAGCCCTGGAGTCTTGGCAAATGGGGCGTGATAAGAACCATCCGCCATTTTGCCCGTACTGCGGTTCTTGCCAAAGGGGCAGGATATGATGGGGTGGAAATCATGGGCAGCGAAGGGTATCTGATTAATCAATTTATTGTGACACATACTAATAAACGCACCGACGAGTGGGGCGGGTCTTATGCCAACCGCATGCGGTTTCCTGTGGAAATTGTGCGGGCTGTGCGCGAGGCGGTAGGCGAAGATTTTATCATTATTTACCGTTTATCCTTGCTGGATTTAATTAAGGAAGGCTCAAGCTGGGAAGAGGTCGTTCTGCTTGCAAAAGCGATTGAAGCGGCTGGTGCGACACTCATTAACACCGGGATTGGCTGGCATGAAGCAAGAATACCCACCATCGCAAGTATGGTTCCGGAGGCCGCATTTAGCCAGGTAACCAAACATCTAAAGCCTGAAATGACTATCCCGGTTATCACGTCCAATCGCATCAACACGCCAGAGCGTGCAAATGCTTTATTGGAGGAGGGTTTTGCCGACATGGTGTCGATGGCAAGACCGTTTTTAGCGGACGCACGTTTTGTTGAAAAAGCAAGATTAGGTGAAAGTCAGGCCATTAACAGCTGTATTGCGTGCAATCAAGCCTGTCTTGACCGCATTTTTGTGCATGAAACGGCCTCTTGTCTGGTCAATCCGCGTGCGGGCTTTGAAACCGAGCTGGTTTATCAAACAGTGCATCATCCCAAACAAATTGCCGTAGTGGGAGCAGGTCCTGCAGGGCTTGCTTTTGCCGTTACTGCTGCGTCAAGGGGGCATAAGGTCACGCTTTTTGAAAGGTCCAACGCTTTGGGCGGGCAATTTAATTTAGCTAAAAAAATTCCGGGTAAAGAAGAATACCAACGCACAATTGATTATTTTAGCTATCAACTGGAAAAATATGAGGTCAACGTGCATCTTGAAACCTCACCCACCGAAAACACCCTGCAACCCTTTGATGAAATTATCCTGGCCACCGGCGTGAAGCCACGTATTCCTGCCATTGAAGGCATTGATAACGACAAGGTTATGACCTATGTTGAACTCATTGAAGGGAAGAAAAAACCAGGCCAGAGAGTCGCCATAATTGGGGCTGGCGGTATTGGCTTTGATGTAGCCGAATGGTTAACGCATTCAGCGCAGGATTTGTTTTATGCCGAGTGGGGAATTGATATTAAGGCACAACATCGCGGCGGCCTTTTGCCGCCTGTGTTGGCTCAAAGCCCACGTAAAGTGGTTTTATTGCAACGAAAAAAAGAAAAAGCCGGCAAGCGCTTGGGCAAAACCACGGGCTGGATTCATCGCTTAAGTTTAAAGCACAAAGAAGTCGAGATGCTCTCTGGCGTGCAGTATGAGCGCATTAATGAGGAAGGATTGCATATTCGAATCGATGACAAACCGCAGTGCCTTGCCGTGGACTCCATTATCCTCTGTGCCGGTCAGGAAGAGTTACACCCATTATTTGCGCCATTAAAAGCCAATAACAAATCCGTTCATTTAATAGGCGGCGCTTATAAGGCACTTGAACTGGATGCACGCCATGCAATTGATCAAGCCTGCCGATTGGCCGCTCTGCTGTAAGATAGGCTTGTCGTTAAGGATAACCGCTATGATTAGATTGAAAGTCCTTGTAGTTTAAATTGGAGAGTTTGCTTGTTAAGTATTTCTCTAATTTCTTCGCGTTTTTGAGATGTGGCCATTTCCCTGTCGCCTACTGAACCATTTATGACAGTTAAAATGATATTTTTGATTTTTGTAAATATTTTTTCATCATCTATTTTTCCTAGATAATCAATTGGTCTACCAGGTGCTTCTCCAAATAATAATTGAGCTGATGGTGCAAAAAGATCATGGCTGTTTGTTGCATTAAGTAATGCTTCAATACAAACTGGGCGTTTCCTATCAATTGCATTATGTAGCGCAATAGTTCCCGATTTTCCAGGAGCTAAGATATTTGCACATCGTGTGCTAATTAAATAATTCAAACATCGAATGGAACCGCAGGCGGCAACCCGTAAAGCATAATCGTAATGCGATAAAATATCCTTTGTTCCCTCGCAACGTTTCAATAAGGCTTCTAAACGTACAGCATCATCTTTTTGAATATGAGTAAGAATTTCTCCGGGGATATCTTTTGGTATCGAACGTCGATTATTCGCCTGAATCGATTCAACATGTTTAAGAGCATGTTTCATGTTTTCTTTAAAAGAATTCACTGCAGCCGCGGCGCTTAGATCGTTTGATTGTTCTAATTGCTGAACATACTTACTACATTGACTGTTTAACAAATATAATTCATTAATTAGCGGTTTATGATTAACAAAGTCATTGCTATCATTTGGATAACGATTCAACATTTGAGGAAATTCTACCTGGTTTACATTCTCTAAATATTCTGTAGCTTCTAATAAAGTCCGCATCTAGCCCTCGCTTTGTTTGTTTTAAGTAAAATGCTTTTAAATAAATCCACGTGAGCGATAATATATCACTAGCTTTCAATAGACAACCCACAAAGAGTATAGTGCAAACTTTAAACTATTCTCTATACTTAATAGTATCAACGTAGGGAAACGGAGTGAGTAGCATGCAAAAAATAAGCACTCTAATTGTATTGCTTGTTTTGGCAGGATGTAACACAATAGGCGCGGGCAACAGGCATACCTTTAGTTCTTCTGATTTATCTTCAACAGTCAGTTATGCAAACCATGCAAGTTCTGTGGGGTATTCAACCGTGCTGCAACCTGGCGATATTGAAGCAATTAATGCAACAATCGCACAAGGTAATAAGCAATATTGGGCGCCACAAGACGAAGTATTACAGCAACAGATGCAAATGGATTAACATTTCTACTCGTTTTGGCCTCTTACAAAATAAATTTAGTGCACTATTCTGTTTATTTTGTTATTATACTGAACAATTTTTATATTATGAATCCCATTTTGGGACATGTTTACCTATTGGAATTTTTTATGACACCAGAATTTGCAAGCTTTGCTGACCTTAACTTATCCGCGCAATTATTAAAAGCCCTGGAGGATATGAAGTTTATCACGCCATCCCCCATTCAGGCGAAAACCATCCCGCTATTGTTGGACGGACGTGACTTGATTGCCCAGGCACAAACAGGAACAGGTAAAACTGCTGCCTTTGCTTTGCCCATTTTACAAAAACTAAAGCCGGATGTGCGGGCAGTTCAAGCGCTTATCATAGCACCTACGCGTGAATTGGCTATCCAGGTCGCCGAACAATTTAAATCGTTAGGCGCAAAACAACGTGTGACAGTCGCGGTACTTTGTGGCGGCAAGGATTTCCCGGAGCAATTAAAACAATTGCGTGATGGCGCACAAATTGTCGTGGGAACGCCAGGTCGTATTCTCGATCACCTCAATCGTGGCACGCTCAAATTAGATCAATTGTCTACCTTTGTAGTGGATGAAGCAGACGAAATGCTGCGTATGGATTTTCTGGACGATGTGGAAGTGATCCTCTCCAAGTTGCCGGCTGTAAGACAAATTGCCTTATTTTCCGCAACCATGCCGTCTCGTATTCGAACCATTGCTAACAATTACCTGGTAAATCCCATGTCGGTGGAAATTCGTTCCGAAACGGCAACGGTAAAGAGTGTGGAGCAACGGTTTTTATTTGCAGCTAACGAGCAAAAGCCTTACGCTTTATCGCGAATACTTGAAACTGAAACGTTTCAGGGAATGATTGTTTTTGTCCGCACAAAAATCAGTGCTGAAAAAGTAGCTGAAATTTTGCAAAAAGAAGGGCACCGCGCAATGGCACTCCATGGCGATGTCACGCAGGCGTTGCGTGAACGCATTATTGCCCAGTTCCGGGAAGGGGCTATTGATATTCTGGTTGCAACCGATGTGGCCGCACGTGGCCTGGATGTGGAGCGTGTAACGCATGTAATCAACTACGATGTGCCTCAGGATTGTGAAACGTATGTGCATCGCATTGGCCGAACTGGTCGTGCAGGGCGCAGTGGGGCTACCATTTTATTTATTACCAAAAAAGAATCACGTATTTTAAATACGATAGAACGGCACACACGCCAACGTATTGAACAAATGGTTATTCCTACAGACCACCAAATCCAAAAAGTTAGACTTCAGCGCTTTATGGATAACATTACGGCACGGCTGCAAAATACCCATTTGCCAGAATACCAGCGCATTATCGAAACCTATTTACAAGAAAACCCTGCTGCATCCCCTGTGGAAGTCGCTTCCGCTATTGCGCTGCTTCATAATCAGGATAAACCCTGGCATCGTGAAAGTACTTTACCAAAACCCGCACGCGCTGCCAAAGAAGGTCGGGTGCAGGGCGAGTTTAAATCGTCTTCACGCGGTAGCTTTGAAAGGGATCGTGGGGAGCGCGGTGAAAAACATAATTTCCGCGAAGATCAACAGGAACTATTCCGTCTTGATGTAGGCCGTGTACATGGTGTAAAACCGGGTAATATCGTTGGCGCCATTGCGAATGAAGGCGGGTTGCAAAGCCGTTTTATTACGGGTTTGAAGATTCACGACGATCATTCCACTGTCCGTTTGCCCAAAAATATGCCAAAAGAAGCGTTTCGCGATCTGAATAAGGCAAGGGTTTGCGGCCGTCAATTAAAATTAACGCCTGTTAGTGCCTAATTTTAGTAAGACTACTCTTTCTCAAATCAATTCCCACGAAAGCGGGAATTGATTTTTTCAGCAATACTCTTAATGCAATACACTTATCCTTTTGTTTAATAAAAACTTTAGTGGCTATTGGATAATTTTCTATAGTATAGTTAAAATGAAGTTTAGGTTGCGTTTTATTGTCTGATATTTGCGTAAATGCGAAAAAATGTGGACTACAAGATACCCATATTGTAAAAAAAATTGAATGCTTGATGCTTTTTATATTATAATCTGCTGATTTTGTAATTTCCTCAATTGATTTAAGGTTGCACAGATGAAAGCGCTCTCTATTGTATTTGCTTTACTATTTTCAAGTTTAAGCCTTGCGAATCCTTTAAAAGACATTGTGGTTTTTGGGGATAGTTTGTCTGATAACGGCAACATTTATGAGTTTATGGGGCATAGATTACCTCAATCTCCTCCGTATTATTCAGGCCGCTTTTCCAATGGCTTACTTTGGGTTGAGCATTTGGCGCAAAGTTATTATCCAGACAATGCCAGTGCGCATTTGTTTGATTATGCTTTTGGCGGTGCGGGTGTCTCTTTTGATATAGGGGATGAAGATTTATTTTCCTTACGCCGCGAGATGGATGTTTACTTAAGCTCGCATGAAGGAAAAGCCGATGAAAACAGTTTGTTTGTAGTTTGGATTGGCGCGAACAATTATTTAGGTTTGCCTGAAGAAGTGGAAGACACTCTCACGCAGGTCAATGCGGGTATAGCCAGGGATTTACGCTACCTGGTGGCAGCCGGAGCCAGACATATTTTGGTTGTTAACTTACCGGATTTAGGCACAACGCCTGCGGCAGTCGAGCTTGGGTCAAAAGAAACCCTGTCGTATTTTAGCAAACGGCACAATGCGTTGTTATTAAACACAGTCAATGAACTCAAGCAAGAAAATCCTGACGTGCAATGGATTCATTTTGATGCAAACAATGGCGTGAAAGAGTTTATTAAGTCGCCTGAAAAATACGGGTTTACCAACGTAACCGAATCTTGTTACGACACCTTAATTGACAAGCACGCTCCTAATACCATGCTCTCCATTGCAGCCAATGTAAAAATACAGGAAGATGCGACCTGCGAGGGGTATTTATTCTTTGACAGGGTGCATCCCGCAGCGCCTGCACACCGGTTGTTGGCTGAGCAAACCAAAGCCGTTCTTGATACAGCAGGGGTTGAATTTTCCCAAGAGTAATCCCGAAAAGCCCAGGTCTTCTGGGCTTTTTTATTTCCAGCCCCTATTCAAACAAATAAGCGCATACGCTTTTGTGATCTTTTGCGTTTTATCATTCGCGATTTTAATCATCGTCTCCGGTAGCCCCTGGGCAATTAATTTATCGGGGTGGTTTCGACTAATCATGCGCCGATAAGCGCGTTTTACTTCGTCTTTATTGCAGCCATTGTTTATTTCAAGCATTGCATAAGCCTTTGCAAGGGGATCACTGGGTTCATTGTGTGTTTGATAAGTATGGCTTCGATTATAGGAGTAAGAGCGCTTGTTGCTTGCCTCGTTTGGGGGCGTAAAATCCGCATAAAAGCGGGTTTGCTCTGCCAGGGGCGCAAACCCTAATGCACGAAATACGGTGTCCAGTGCGAGTATTTTCTTTATTGACAATCCGCTTGCCTGGGCTGCCCGGTATTGGATATCGATAAAAAGTTGCAGTAAATCAGGGCTTGCCTTTAAGATTTCACGCAATTCCGTCAATTGACTGGTCACATTAAAGCTGCGTGCTTTTCCTTCATTAAACCGGAGTTGAGCCGCTTTTTTTTGGGTAGTATTTAAGCGCATTTCCGCCATTAATTGTTTCGCCACCTGAATGGCCTGTTCGGAAACCCGGCCATCGGCTTTGGCAATATACCCCATAAAGGAAAAGGTTGCATTGAAAAAGGTCTGCTGAACCACTTTGCGTTTTTCACTGTAATAAGACCAATGGGGGCGGCTATAATGCGCGTTGAAGGCGCGATCAAAAAAATTGCCAATAAGAATACCAATGAGCGCACCTGCCGAGCCTCCCAGAAGATAGCCAAGCAAGGCCCCAATCAATTTACCCCACCAGGTATTGCTTATAAAAAATTGGCGTAAACGCATGCGGATGTGATCCTTAAAAGATATCCTTAATTTTAGCTTTAAATGCGTTAAAGTGATACGCATTACCCTATATCACCAGCCACTAAGAATATTTATAAGGCTATATGGAAAAAACTTGCTCATTATGTTAGTATCACTTATCTTATACGGGGAGTAATTATGAAAATTAGATTTAGTACACTAACTGATGATGCCTCAAGCAAGGTAGACGGTTTCCTGGAGATGCAAATAGATAAATTTCCCACGATAATAGGCAATATGTTTGACTGGGATTTCTTCCGACAAGGGATTGAAGAGCATTGCACTAAAGGGGAAAAGTTAGAAATCCATTTTGACTACTTTCATGCTGCAATGGTTTCATTCGTTCAATGTATAAAGCAACATTTCACCATTATCGCGACGTACAATGCATCGTTACCTGAAATAGACACCTTAAAAACGCTTTTGAGCACGGTGGAAGGGAAAGAAGAAGAGTTTGATACTGACACGGAACACGAGATTCTCGTTAAACAATACCTGCGTGGCGAGCAAACGCTTGAAGCATTTAAAGCGGATTATAGCGTTCTATTGAGAGTAGAACTGCCTGGTACGGACGATAAGGTTAGAGCTGAAAGAGTGGAAGATGAAGTTGCGAGGGTAGAAAAGCTTAAAGCACTCTTGCAAACCACAGGTGTAAATGACTGTTTTCAGTCTATGACTAAAGAAGAGATAGCGTTTAGACAAGGGTTAGAACAAAGTCGCTCTATATTTAAACAATATAGGGAGGAGAACAAACTGGCCGATAAAATTACAGTGATTAATGAAGATCCTACACCCTCGGCTCCTCTACTTATCTTAAATGGGGATGAACAAAAAAATTCTGGAAATCTTAATAACATTCAAGAGTATTTTGGGCAACCCAAGAAACCGCAATCACAACTTGAACGGGATTTCTTAAAACAATTTGGCGAACTCCGTTCTGAATCGCTTGGTAGCGGTTTCTTTTGTGGGGCCTTGAATTCAACAAATCTTAAGCAAAAGGCTCTCAACAAACCAGAAGCCATTTTAAACCATGCCAAAAAAGGCAGGTTTTTTGGATTTTTTGACAACAGAACCTGCTCTATCTTAAAGAAGATGAATGTCCTGGATGCGAAAGGAGAGTTAGTGGATGACAATCCCTATCAATTAAAAAGAAATAACAAATAGGGTGTGCTAACAATTGCTCCCCAACGCCTACGTGCCGCGGCCGAAGGTCCGCGGCATCCAGGAGATGGTCAAATTGAATGTAATCAGGTGATCGCATCG
>JBAZXN010000040.1:0-11192 GCA_041659885.1 Tatlockia sp. | reverse complement strand
ATCCTATCCATCTGTTTTTGCAAGTGTTTTTTCTTATATTTTAAACTACCCTCATCCGCCCTTCGGGCACCTTCTCCCGCTGGCGGGAGAAGGGAACCTGAGTAGTTACAACTAATCTTCTTTTTATTACTCAGGCTAATTTTTAACCATACTTATGGGTAATGATATGGCCGCGGGACGTAGGGATGGGATAAAATAGTCAAAAACGCCTTAAGGTAGTGCCATTGGGCCAAGGCCGATGGCCGACAGGTTAGGGAAATTAATTTGAGATTAACGTATTGAATTAGTTATAAAAACACACCTTAATATGTTTAAAAATTTTTTAATTTCTACTTTAGCCGAACCCGTTCGGGCTGAGGAGGCGTTTACGCCGTCTCGAAGCCCTTACGTCAGGACTAGCAAGGCTTCGAGACAGCGCTAAAGCGCTTCCTCAGCCCGAACGGATCGAGGTTAAGGAAACAGAATCCCCTCTCCACCGCGCTAAAGCGCTTCCTCAGCCCGAACGGATCGAGGTTAAGGAAACAGAATCCCCTCTCCACCGCGCTAAAGCGCTTCCTCAGCCCGAACGGATTGAGGTTAAGGAAACAAAATCCCCTCTCCACCGCGCTAAAGCGCTTCCTCAGCCCGAACGGATCGAGGTTAAGGAAACAAAATCCCCTCTCCACCGCGCGCAGCGTGGGGGAGAGGGTTAGGGTGAGGGGGCTAAAAATAAAGTCGCGTAGCGATTCATTAATAATTTTTGGTGGAAATGGTTTTATTTTTCAAAAAAAAAAGGAATCACTAACGTGGTAATTTTTTTTACCCCCCTGACCCTGCCTCTCCGCCAGGCCCGGCGTGGTGGAGAGGAGATAAAATTTTTTCTTGGCCTGATGGCTATGGGCCAAGGCCGAATGGCACTAAGCTAAGAATTTTATGTGCAATTTTAAAACAACATCGACTTTCCGCGACTTGTTCGCGGGATCCAGGCAAGAACCTGTGGATCCCGTTACATGTGTTACCCATCTTCCTTCGCTGTACACAAGCCGCGGGAAGTCGGGATGGGGTAAAAGGGTCAAAAACTCCTTAATTTAGTGCCATTAGTTCTTGACCAGCATGGAAAATATAAAGATTCATCATTAATATATTTCCAGGACAGCTGACACAGTTCTGAAAACGTCTTGGCATGAGTCCATTTCTCTTTATCGGCCAGCCACTTTTCATGGGTATTTTCCATATCATTGCCCTAGCCGTTGACAATTTTACAGCACATCCCTTTGATTTTCGTGGGATAAAAGGCGCATTTTGTAGGGCAGGGCATTCGGGTTTCCCATATATCCGCCCAGGCTGGTTTTGCCCACCACTCGGTGGCAAGGAATAAATAAGGCCAAGGGATTTTTTTTGCAAGCCTGGCCGATTGCGCGGGGACTGGATTGCAGGGTATCCGAAAGTTCGCCGTAAGTTACAGTGCGTCCAACCGGAATAACCAGTAGGGCGTTCCAAACTTTTTGTTGGTAAAGCGACCCATGGGGTTTTAAAGGAAGCTGAAAACGGTGATGGGGATTGTTGAAGAAGCTTGCAATCTCGCTTGCAATGACGGCCGTTAATGCATTTTCATCCCTTTGCTGAGCAGGGGTGTCAGTAAACACAGCGCGGTGAATGAAATGCTCATCGTAAGTTACTTCAAGCCAACCGGCTGGAGTGTGAAACGCGGTTACGATGAGCATTTGGCAATTAACGTTCTTTCTTGGTAGTTTTGACCGTTAATTTTTCTTTAATACGGGCAGCACGGCCAGCTAAGTCACGCAGGTAGTACAATTTGGCACGACGAACGGCACCGCGACGTTTAACAGTAATGCTGTCAACCACGGGGCTATAGGTTTGAAATACGCGCTCAACGCCAACGCCATGAGAAATTTTGCGAACAGTAAATGCAGAATTTAAGCCACGGTTACGTTTGGCAATTACGATTCCTTCAAAAGCCTGTAAACGCTCACGCGTACCTTCTTTTACTTTTACTTGAACTAGGACAGTATCGCCTGAGTTAAAATCAGGTATTTCTTTACCTTTCATTGCCTCAGCATTTAATTGGTCAATAATATTAGTCATGGTGCACTCCTCAAATGTGTACTACTTTTAGCGCCTCAACCTTCTCAATGAAAGAGCCGAGTCGCTTAATCAAAAATACCGTGTTCGCATTTAAACTCAACGAGTAACTGCTCATCGGTTTCAGTTAGCTCAAAGCTATCAAACAAGTCTGGACGCTTAAGCCAGGTTTTTCCCAGCATTTGCTTTCTACGCCAGCGCTCTATATCACGGTGGTTCCCGCCTAATAATACCGGCGGAACATCCAGGCCATCAATGCTTGCAGGCCGGGTATAGTGGGGGCAATCGAGCAAGCCCTGCATAAATGAATCTTGCTGAGCCGAACCAGAATGTCCCAGGCTTCCAGGTAATAAGCGAATAATCGCATCAATAAATACCATGGCCGCTAATTCACCACCACTTAAAACAAAGTCCCCTAAGGACCACTCTTCATCCACATGCTGCGAAATGATGCGTTCATCAATTCCCTCATACCGTCCTGCGATAAAAAGCAGAGGCTGTTTGTCTTCTGCAACACGGTTTAAATCGGACTGTTTAATTACTCGGCCTTGCGGGCTTAAGTAAATGGTTTTACAGTCGGCAGGCATTTCTTTTTTTGCTTCTGAAATTGCCGCATGCAAAGGCGCATACATCATGACCATTCCGGGGCCGCCGCCATAGGGGCTATCATCGACCTGTCGGTAGGGCAAAGGCGCATAATCCCTTGGATTCCAGAGGGAGACCTGCGCTAAATTTTTTTCAATGGCTCGCCCAATAACGCCATAGTTCAGGCCATCAAACAATTCGGGCAACAGCGTGATTACGCCAAAAGGTAACATGCGCTAAAAATCCATGTCCCAATCGACCGTAATAATCCGTTGCTGTGGGTCGATAGAGAGCACCACTTGATCCATTATATAAGGTATCAGGTGCTTTTTTTCGCCCTCAACAATCAAGACATCGTTAGATCCTGTTGGCATTATTTCGGTTACTGTACCAAAAAGCGCACCGTTGGGGTCAATTACCTGCATGCCAATCAGATCATGCCAATAATATTCACCTGCCGGTAAAACAGGGAGTTGCGAGCGCGTCATTGCGATATCAATGTGCGTCAAACGTGCTGCTTGTTCCCGTTCCTGATACCCATCAACCTGCACCAAAATCGACTTATTATTCACTTCCAGATGGAGCACCTTTATAGGTTTCCACTGGCTGTCAATAAAGCCATGCCAATCGGCATAGCGCAAGATGTTTTCACGTGGCTCGGTGTAGGAGTGAACGGTAACAAATCCTTTGATGCCATGTGCTCGACCAAAACGACCAACAACAATCCAATCTGTATTCTTAACCACGTTGTTGTTCAGCAGCCTTTTTCTTGTATTCTTTAACCAGTGCTTGAACGCGATCAGATAACTGAGCGCCAGTATTTTGCCACTGGTCTAATTTATCCATCTCCAAATGCAGACGCAATTCCTGACCACGTGCAACGGGATTAAAATAACCAATTCGCTCAATGTATCCGCCATCGCGGCGTTTACGGCTGTCAGTAACAACCATATTGTAAAAAGGACGCTTCTTTGCGCCAGCTCGTGATAAACGTATAACGACCATTGTTTTCCTCTACTTATAAGAGCAGTTACGTAAAAATGCTGTGTATTGTACGAAAATAAATTCCAGATTGGAAGGGAGGCGTGTAATTATTTCAGCAGCAATGCATAAAAATTTCGCCTTTACTTCCTATTCCTTATTTTTTGTCACCCAGATCATCAGGAATAATGCCTTTAAGACCTGGAATTCCACCAAGACCCCGCATCATTTGTTTCATTCCGCCCGGTTTAGTGATTTTTTTCATCATTTTCTGCATTTGTTCAAATTGCTTTAACAGGCGATTCACATCTTGAATCTGCGTGCCAGAACCCATTGCAATGCGTTTTTTACGGGACCCAATAATTATTTTGGGTATGCGGCGTTCCTTGCGGGTCATGGAGTTAATGATGGCAATGGTTTTGCCCATTGCTTTATCATTGATTTGTCCCATGGCCTGTTGCGGAAGTTTGCCCATGCCGGGAAGTTTGGCCATCAGGCTGCCGACGCCTCCCATTTGGTTCATTTGCTCAAGCTGATGCTTGAAATCATCCAGATCAAACCCCTTTCCTTTTTTTATTTTTTTTGCGAGTTTTTCATTGGTTGTTTTGTCGGCCTTGCGTTCCACTTCTTCAATCAGGGTAAGAATATCACCCATACCCAGGATACGGGATGCAACCCGTTCGGGGTGGAAGGGTTCGAGCGCATCAATTTTTTCACCACTCCCCATAAACTTAATGGGTTGACCGGTTACCTGTTTTACTGAGAGTGCGGCACCACCTCGCGCATCGCCATCGGTTTTGGTCAGAATGATACCGGTGAGCGGAATGGTGGCCTGGAAGGTTTTTGCCGTTTCGACTGCATCCTGTCCTGTCATGCTGTCGACGACAAAAAGCGTTTCTACGGGATTAAGCCCCTGATGCAATGCTTTGATTTCAGCCATCATTTCCGCATCAACATGCAAGCGGCCGGCGGTGTCAATGATTAACACATCCATGTATTGCTTTTTAGCTGCATCAAGCGCTTTCAAGGCTATATCGAGTGGTTTTTGCTGTGTTTCTGCTGCAAAAAAAGCAACGTCCAGCTGGTTTGCCAGTATGTTTAATTGCTCAATGGCCGCAGGGCGGTACACGTCCACACTTGCCAGCATCACTTTTTTATGTTCAGTTTCTTTTAAATAACGTGCAAGTTTGGCCGCAGAGGTGGTTTTCCCCGAGCCTTGTAAGCCCGCCAGTAAAAAAACCGCGGGAGGTTGTGCTTTAAAATCCAGCTCAACGCGCGTATCACCCAGCACATGCACTAATTCATCGTGTACAATTTTAAGCAAGGCTTGGTCGGCTTTTAAACTGGTAGCAACTTCTTGCCCCAGCGCTTTTTGCTTAACCTGCTCAATAAATTCTTTTACTACAGGTACCGCAACATCGGCCTCCAGTAAAGATATCCTTACCTCACGCAGCATTTGCTGCATATTTTCTTCTGTTAAACGGCCTTGCCCGCTGATATTTTTAAAGGCACGAGTCAAACGCTCGGTTAAATTCTCAAACATGATGCTCACTCTGGTGCAAAAGGCTTACTATACCACTATCAATAAATTGTCTAAAGTTTTCGCCGCTATTATATTTTGTTATGATGAATCAGGTTCCTCTATTAATATGGAAATGCGCGGTGCAGCAACTCTCTCTACTCACTCTTTTTGCCATTCTGGTTTTTTTAGTCTTATTGTCTGGTTTTTTTTCGGCCTCAGAAATTGGTTTGATGTCATTAAACCGTTATCGATTAAAACATCTGGTTAAGAAAAAGAATAAAAAGGCTATTCGGGTAAATCACATGCTTGCTCGTCCCGATAAATTATTAAGCGTGATTTTAATCGGTAATACCTTAGCCAATATTGTTGCCTCCACCGTTGCTACCTTGGTTGGGCAACGGTTAAATGGTGCAACAGGCGTTTTTATTGCCACGCTATTATTAACCCTGGTTATTTTAGTCTTCTCTGAAATGACGCCTAAAACCTTAGCCGCTCTTCATCCCCAGCAAGTGGCCTTTGCAGTCTCGTTCCCACTTCGCCTGTTACAAGTTTTGTTAGCGCCCTTGGTGCAAGTGATTAGCTGGATTACCAATTCTATCTTGCGGATATTTGGCATAGCACTTGATAAAGTGCAAAAGGAAAGTTTAACGGGCGAAGAGCTGCGATCGCTCGTGCACGAGGCTGGTGGACTGCTGCCCACGGAACATAAAAGCATGTTAATTAGCTTGTTGGAATTGGAACAGGCAACCGTTGAAGACATTATGGTGCCTAAATCAGACATTGTTGGTATCGATTTAAATGAGCCATGGCGTGAAATTCTTGACCAGTTGGAGACTGCCCAGCACACCCGCCTGCCGCTTTACAGAGACAGTATTGATAATTTGGTCGGCTTTGTGCACGTGCGAAACATCCTGAATTTGGCGCTTGAAAAACGCCTCGATATGGAAAATCTTCTTAAAATAACCGATGCCCCTTATTTTGTGCCGGAAGCAACTCCATTGAACGTGCAGATTTTAAATTTTCGTAAAACAAAAAAACGAAGCTGTTTTGTAGTGGATGAATACGGTGATTTATTAGGCTTGGTTACCCTGGAAGATATTTTGGAAGAAGTAGTCGGCGAATTCACAACAGACATTGCGGATTTAAGCAAAGACATTGTGCAACTGGATGATGGGGCCGTGATAGTGGATGCCAGTATCACCTTAAGGCATCTGTACCGCCTGCTCGGTTGGCAACTTCCCTTGATAGGTCCACGCACCTTAAGCGGGTTAATTATTGAATACCTGGGGTATATTCCACCAGCCGTTTGTTGCTTGCAAATTGACAACTTTCAATTTGAAATACTTAAAATTGCAGACAATACGATAAAAACCGTAAAAATGACGAAAAAAAAATAGGGTGTGGTCAGGGTAATTTCTCCTGAAGGAACGCAGCACTAGTTTTCCATTATCGTCAAGACGCGCGCAGTAAACAGATAGCCGCCGTTGCGAATGGTTTTAATCAATACTGGATTTTTTGCATCGAATTCAATTTTTTGCCGCAAGCGGCTAATTTGCACATCTATGCGTCGATCAAAGGGAGTCATGTCGCTATTTTTAGTTACTTGCAATAAAAAATCACGCCCCAAAACCCGTTGCGGTTGGTTTATAAATGCACATAGCAGATCGTACTCGCCAGCACTCAAAAGCAATTCCTGATTTGTCGTGCTGAAAATTTGACGCGAAGCAGGGTAGAGACGCCAGCCGGAAAACAGCAACACTTCTTTTCCTTTTTCGTTAGCGCGCGGTACTCTTCTTGAAATGGCGCAAATCCTTGCATGCAATTCGCGGGGGTGGATTGGTTTAATAAGAAAATCATCCGCACCGGCTTCCAGCATGCGCACGGCGACGTCTTCATCCACTTGATCGTTTATAACAAGCAGAGGGACAGGATAACGTTGGTATAAACTATCCAGAAGAAATAAATCCTTTTTAAAAAAATCGCTATGGATTAACAGCGCTTCAGGTTCTATTGACTCGTTTGCTAAATGCGCCAAGGCAGTATATTGAATAATTTCATAATTAAATTTGGCAAAATAGGTGAAAATGGCCTCTTCCCACGGAGCCTTATCAATCACGAACAGGTACTTTTTGTGCGCTAGCATGGCATTTTCCTGCATTCGTTAATCATTAGGTTTCGTCTGGAATAGCGCAATTTAAATGCCAGTTATAGATAAAGCTATCAATATTGTTGACGTGCTTCAATTGGCTTTTTAAAGGATCTTTTGCAAATTGTTTCAAGTGATTAATAATATCCTGGTTTGAATCCCCAAAATCCTCACTAAACCATTCGTATAGTTTCGAAACAATTAAGGCGCCCTCAATCACTTGCGCTCCGCGCAGGGAATTGATGTATTCAAACGCGGCTTCATTCAGTGCGGCATTAAGGGTTGAGCCCTGATAGGCCAATTTGCCAATATTAGGCGAACCACTGGAGCCATTATTTAAAGCATACAGCACACGTTGATCGTTCCAGACGGGTCGAAGAATACGGTTTTGAATGTCATCAAGCGTTAAGGGGGTTTTGTTTATGGTAATAATTTTTTTCCCCCAAGGGCCGATACTGAATATTCCAGGAGAAACGTTGATTTCTTCGATGCTGCCAATAGGATAATAATCGGCAATGATTTGGACGGTTAAGGCATTGTAAACGTTTATCCAAAAGGCGAGTTGTTCGTCCCGATTGTATTGCTTTATATCAATTTTAGCCATTCTTTCAATATAGCCTTTTAATAAAGCAAAATCCGCATCGCTAAGGTGCGCATAATCGACCAGATTAATGTGTTCTTCGTTGGTAATTATTCGGGTATTAAGAAATTCTTGCCATTCCTTATGAGAAATTTGCTCATTGGATAAGGCATTATGAATTGCAAAGGAAGGCCATAAATTTTTGTGAATTGCAGCATGAACCGTACCTGTTAAAACAACAAGGCACAAAAAAAAACTTACATAGCGTGTTACAAAATTCATGGTTATTCACTCACAGCAGCTCGATTCCGTAATGCGTTGCTAATGGTATGGCAGTCCAGAAACTCCAGTTCCCCACCAAAGGGAATGCCATGTGCCAACTGGCTAATTCGCAAAGCGACTCCACGAAAAAGATCATGGATAAAATGAACCGTAGTTTGGCCTTCAATAGTGGGGCTTAAGGCCAGTATAATTTCCTTTACGTTTTCCTTGCGCACGCGCTCGGCAAGTCGCGGTAGTCCAATTTCATCAGGACCTAAACCATCAAGTGGCGAAATTTTACCCATCAATACATAATAGTAACCATTGAAAGCATTGCTCTGCTCTAAAGCGGCAACGTCCGCAGGGTTTTCAACAATGCAAAGGGTCGTTTTGTCGCGGGTTGAATCCTGGCAGAGCAGGCATAATTCGTTTTCAGTGTAGTTATTACAACGTGTGCAATGGCTTATTACCGTCATTGCTTGTTCAAGGCAAAGGGCAAGATGCAAGCCGCGTTGACGCTGGTGCTGTAAAAGGTGAAAAACCATCCGTTGGGCAGATTTGGGTCCCACACCGGGTAAACAGCGCAAAGCGTCAATCAAGCGGCTAAAAGCATCCATCTTGCTATTATTCCTTGTCTTCGTCTTTCAGTAGATCAGTCGGAATATTAAGACCCGCAGTTAACTTGGCAATTCGGTCTTTGGATTCTTTTTCTATTTTACGTACAGCATCGTTAACGGCTGCAGCAACCAGATCTTCCATCATTTCAACGTCTTCGTCCATCAATTTACTGTTGATTTTTACCTCAACAACATCATGACGTCCGTTCATTCTAACGCGAATGCCGCCCGCTGCACCTTCCACAATTAATTTGCTCAATTCTTCTTGTGCTTCTTGCATACGTTGTTGCATTTTTTGAGCTTCTTTCATTAAGTTGCCCAGATTTTGGTTGATATCCATGATTATTCCTCTAATTTACCTGATTAAATTATATGCCATCTTCTACTGATACAACAGAATTTTTGACCAACTCGGCTGAAAAATCCTCTTTCAGTTGTTGGAAAAAAGGATCCTGTTGAAGGGATTTTTCTGCGCTTTGCTGGTTTAAATCTTTCGTTTTTTGTTTTAGTAGAGCCGGCGACGATTGTACTAGTTCATTACTGCAAAGTGCAATTTTAATTGGTTCTTTATAATAGACACCTAAAGCGTCCTCTATTCGGGCAGTAACTGCTGGAGTAAATAAAGAATGATGGCCTTTGGCAATCCGAAGCGTCACCTCTCGCCCGGATTTGCCAACTAACTCCGCATTTTCAGCGGCGTTTTGAGTGAGGCCCTTTAATTTTAATTGATCCAAAATGACTCGCCAATCCTGGCCTTCAACTGGATTAACTGGATTAACTGGATTAACTGGATTAACTGGATTAACTGGATTAACTGGATTAACTGGATTAACTGGATTAACTGGATTAACTGGTAAAACCGGCTCGGCTTTTTGTGCAGTATCGGGCGTGCAAGGGCGATTCGGAGTTTCTACCACATCCCATGTTTGATTACGTTGCGTATGTGCCAAAAGTGGCACCGTCTCTTCAAAAGCAGGCCTGAAAGCCAGCATGCGCAATAAAATCATTTCAAAACCGATGGCTAAAGACGGAGCCAAATGGATTTCTTCACTGCCTTTAAGGCCAATTTGGTAAAACAATTGAATGTCTTGCGCACTAAATGCCAGAGAGAGCGATTTTAACTCAATACTAAAACCAATCAATGGGTTGTCGCCGCCCAGGCATTGAATAAGGGTGAGCTGATGAAAATAATCAAGCAATTCATCAAGGACATAGCGAAAATGACCGCCTTCGATAGCAATTTGCCGGCTGATTGAAACCAGCGTGGCCGCATCAAGTTTTGCCAGTGCCTGCAGAAGATGCAGTGCATAATCCTGTTGCGTGTATCCAAGAATTGCCTTTACTTCCGTAGCACGCAAATTATCCGTGCTGGCAATGGCTTGATCAAGAAGACTTAAAGCGTCCCGCATACTGCCTTTGGCCGCTTTGGCTAGCAAGGCAAGGGCTTCTTCTTCAAAAGGAAGTGCTTCATCTTGTAATATAGATTGGAGGTGTTTATGGATAATTTCTGCTGGTAAATGTTTAAGACTAAACTGCAGACAGCGCGAGAGCACGGTAACTGGAAGTTTTTGCGGATCAGTCGTTGCCAATAAAAACTTAACATGCCCGGGCGGTTCTTCCAATGTTTTCAGTAAGGCATTAAAGCTGTGCTGCGAAAGCATATGCACTTCGTCAATTAAATACACTTTAAATCGACCGCTGGTGGGTCGGTATTGCACATTTTCCAGCAGCTCGCGCGTATCTTCAACACGGGTTCTTGAGGCGCCGTCAATTTCAATCAGATCAATAAAGCGACCTTGCTCAATAGCAAGGCAAGCCTCACATTGCAAACAGGGGTTGGCACTGATGCCGGTTTCACAATTAAGCGCTTTAGCTAAAAGGCGGGCAACACTTGTTTTACCAACACCACGCGTACCTGTAAACAAATAGGCATGATGGAGTCTCTGCTGACTTAGTGAATTGGTTAGTGCTTTATTTACGTGTTCCTGGCCGACCAATTGGGAAAATGTTCTAGGCCGCCACTTACGTGCAAGTGCAAGATAGCTCATGGGCTTTCACAAATTTGGCGGCAGCTCTAAGAGCCACACCTCGGCGCCTGAATCAATCGTTACCGCTGCTCCCTTCCGGGCCTGACGGGGTTCACAATCTATCATCGCGAAGGGACCAATAGAGCCACCATTGTTGAATTGCGAAGAGTATCAAATAAAACAGAGAATAGCTAGAGGGCAAAACCATTTCTCAAAAGCCAAGTACATTATATGCATTTCATTGCAGGGAAACGAATGAAAAGAATTTTAAAAAAAACGCAAAAAGTGATTGACATAGCAGCTGGTTTGAGTAGAATACGCAGCACGCCGACAGGGCAGATTCATTAAGAAGTTGGAAGACAAACTGTGTGGGCGCTTGAGAGAATTTGAG
>JBAZXN010000039.1:0-12624 GCA_041659885.1 Tatlockia sp. | reverse complement strand
AACAATGCCTAAATGATCTAGTCGTTTGATATCCATATCCACTGCATTTACCTCAAAATTCAGTAGATTAAAGCTTTTTTGTCCTGAAAAAAATCATTTTCTTAAATTAGGGGTAGCTCAATGTGAGGCATAACTACGGTATGCGTGGAGGAGATCAAACGCAATCTATCATAGATATTCTGGCCAAAGTGGATAATCCGATTCCCGTTGCAGAAGCATTTGGAATTTTGCACCACCACAATTTGCTAACAGGTGAGAATGCTCAGGCCAATCGTGAAGTTGTTGTCAAAGCAGCTAACCCCGTGGCTTTTGTGGCTGCGCTTAAAGTACTGTCTAAAAGGGGCTGTTTACAGAAAGATGCTCAAGCTCAACTCAATATCGAAGCCATTGCTAAAGTGGATAATCCGATTGCTATTGCAAAAGCGTTTGGAATTTTGTATCAACGGTACAAGTTGCTAACAGGCGATAAAGCGCAAGTCATACGTGAGGCAGTAGTTAATGCGACTAACCTCGGAGGTATTCCTAAAGCACTTAAGATTCTGTACGGCATTAACGCATTGAAAGAGGATCAAATTAAAGTCAGCATTGCTCTATTAGTCAAAGCTATCAACCCCAAAGAAACTGCATTAGCTATTGAATTATTAGCTTTGAACAACATGCTAACCAGTGATGAGGTTAAAACCTACATTGAGATTGTAAAAAATGCTAAGAATCCAAGAGCTGTTGCAAATGCACTTGGCATCTTGAATCGGGGCTATTTATTGGAAGGTAATCAGGCTCAGATCCATATTGAAGCGGTGATAAAAAGCTCCAACCCTGAGGATGTTGCAAGAGCCATTGAAGTACTTTATCAGAAAGGTGTGCTGAAAAGCGACAAGGCCAAGGTTTGTCTTGATGCGGTTATAAATGCTTTGCAACCAAAGGCAGTTGCCATAGCAATTGGTATACTGCATAAAAACAATTTGCTTACAGGGGATAAGGCCCAAAGCAATTTAGATATTGTAGCAAAAGTTCGTGACCCAACAACGTTTGTAAATGCGCTAATAAAACTTCAAAAGAACAAATTGTTACAAGGTAATACCGCTCAAATTAACTTTGAAGCCGTTGCAAAATCAGTCAATCCAGAAAATACTGCAAGCGCATTAGAGATACTCCATCAAAACAAACTGCTCGAAGCGGTTTATGTATTAGGCCTGGCAAATGCTAAAAACTCCCCCACTCTTGTTGCCGCTGCATTTTGTGCGCTAGACAAATTGGAGTTACTGAAAGGTGAGCAACCCTTCGACAATTACACGGCAGTGATAAATGCGCATGACGCTTTGGGTGTTGCTAAAGCAATTTGTATGCTGCATCAAAAGGATTTATTGAAAGGTGAGCAAGCAGCAGACTACTATACAATGGTAGTAAACGCAAAGGAGCCAGAGGCGGTTGCTAATATAATTTGTATACTACATAAGAATAAGTTGCTGAAAGTCGAGCAACTATCGAGTCTTCATAAGGTTATTGCAAATACAAACGCACATAGTATGAGCGTATTATTGGCTATCTTCGATAAAAATAAATGGTTTGAGAGTGATCTTGCTTTAGCTCACTTTGAAATGATAATAAACCTGGATGAGCCAGTTAAATTTATTAATGCAATGGAGATATTGCATAAAAATGAATTGCTCAAAGGCCCACACGCTGTGGCTAATTTCCTGGCTGTGATAAATGCTAACAAACCATATGGTACGGCAAATGCACTTGTGATGCTGCACAACAAGGGATTATTGACAGGCAAAGAAGCCCAAGACAATCGAGACGCTGTAACCAAGACTGCCGAACCCTTGCAGATTGCAAATGCACTTCACCTATTACATAAAGGCGGTTTATTGATAGGTAAGCATGCTCAAGCAAACCGACAGGCTATGATAGAAGCACGCGATCTGAAAGCGGTTATAGAAGCGCTTGTTTTCATAAAGAGGCATGGGTTATTAGAAAATAGTCAGGCCCAAGCCATTTTTAACACGGTGGTAAATGCCAAAAGACCAATGGATATGGCCCATTCACTTGTAAAACTACACCTGAATGATTTGCTGGAAGGTGACCTGACTCAAGCTAATTGCCAGAAGTTAGCAACAGCTCAAGATCCTAAAGCTGCTGCAGTTATACTTGTTAAACAGCATAAAGAGGATAGCGCAAGAAAAAACAATAATCCGATTCCTGAGATTGGTTGTTCGTCTATGAAGATGTAATTTCTGAAAATAACACCTCAATCCAATTCAACAGGATTATTTTTTGACTCAATCGAACCAGGTTATGTCGTTCCCGTGCAGACGGGAATCTATGCACAAAAATGGCATGAAGCGAATAGTATAGATGGATCTCCGCCTGCGCGGAGAAGACAACCTGTTTTGATTTAAAATAATTCTATTTGATCTTAATTCCTTTTAATCAAAAAAAATTTATAAACGATCGCTCGAATGTCGGATAATGCGATTGATAAGGTTCAAATTATTGGAGTTTCAACGGATTACAGCTTTATTTCACGGTTCACTGAACAGAAGTAGGTAAAGAGGCCATATTGCGCGTGATACAGTTATATTGTATCCTGCAAGAACAAATTGTTTCCATCAAGACAGCACGGGATTCCGCGAACACGTTGCGGGGCGTCGAAAGCTGAAACGTCAACAGCCACGGGCGACAAGTATAACAAGTTCTATTTGACTTCTCCCCTCATTCTTATTACCTTTGCAAACAGAATAAAAATTGGAGTGCTTAATGGGAAGCTCCCTTAGTTACCTTTTGAAAAAGAAGACCTTCCTTCCTCTTTTTCTAACGCAGTTTTTTGGTGCTTTTAACGACAATGCGTTTAAATTATCAATGTTGACCTTAATAAGCTACCATTTGAGTACCACGCAGGCCCAATCAGAGCATTACCAGGCTATTTCGGGCGCTTTGTTTACTTTGCCTTTTTTTCTTTTCTCTGCCACTGCAGGTCAGTTGGCTGACAAGTTTGATAAAGCCACCATGGCAAAGTTTGTCAAAGTGTTTGAGCTAGGCTTAATGGCACTGGGAGGGTATGCACTGTATCAGGGCAGTATTTTTCTTATGCTCGCCACTTTAAGTGGTATGGGCGTTCACTCCACTTTTTTTGGGCCGATTAAATACGCTATTTTGCCTGACCATTTGCCGCGCAAACAATTGCTTGGTGCCACGGCATTGATTGAAGCCAGTACCTTTATCGCCATTCTTTTAGGGACAACGCTGGGTGCTTTGGCAATTGGCACGCAAAAATCGCATGTAGGTTATGCAATTTTTATTACCAATTTATTGGCTGTATTA
This sequence comes from Tatlockia sp., assembly GCA_041659885.1. Taxonomy (GTDB): domain Bacteria; phylum Pseudomonadota; class Gammaproteobacteria; order Legionellales; family Legionellaceae; genus Tatlockia. The sequence continues at coordinate 9,300 of JBAZXN010000039.1, read as the reverse complement.
GGTCTTGTGGCCAGTTTCTTTATTCCGCCTGCTCCTTCAAAAATCAACACACTGATTATTGACTGGAATATTTGGCGTGCTACAAAAGTGATGATCAAAGAGGCGATGGGGAATGCGAGCTTGTATCCTGCTATTCTGGCTATCTCCTGGTTTTGGTTAATTGGGGCCGTGATGTTAACCAAATTACCCGATTACACCCACTTTGTATTGGGTGCCAACACCGAAGTATTTGCGATATTTCTGGCGCTTTTTTCCATTGGAATAGCCATTGGCGCAATGGCTATTAGCTATGTGTTAGGCGGTAAAATTACCTTACGCTACGTGCCGTTGGCGATGCTGTTGTTATCCTTTTTTGCTTTTGATTTATATAGTGTTTCACCGGATATGAAGGAAGAGGGGCCTTTGCTCAACTTACTGGAGTTTTTAGCGGATTTTACTAATTTACGGATTACGCTGGACTTTTTTCTGTTGTCTTTTTGTGGCGGGTTATTTGTGGTTCCCCTCTACACTTACTTGCAAATTTGTTGTGCAGAAGGGGCGCGGGCGCGCACGATTGCCGTGAATAATATTATCAATGCCTTGTTTATGGTCACCGGTTCTATTTTAATCATGATCCTCTTGCACTTTAAAGTGAAAATAGCGGCCGTTTTTTTGATTTTGGCTATTTTAAATACTGCGGGAGCCTTTGTGCTCTGGTTCCTGTTCTCCCGCAAGGTAAGAAAAAATGTCATCGAGTCCTTTTATAACCAATCCTGAATGGGTAAAAAATCGCGGCAGAGGCTTTCTTCCGCGCTGTTTTTTTCTGGCTGCCAGTTATATTCCCAGTGCACTTCGGGAGGGAGAGACATTAAAATGGATTCCGTCCGACCTCCTGATTGCAAACCGAACAGAGTTCCTCTGTCATAAATCAGGTTAAACTCTACGTAGCGGCCGCGGCGATACAACTGGAAGGCTTTTTCACGCTCGCCAAAGGGCTTGTCTTTGTGTTTAACAACCAACGGTGCATAGGCTTTCATGAAGTGGTCGCCAATACTTTGGGTTAAGGCAAAGCTATGGTCAAATCCGTCCTCATTAAAATCATCAAAAAACAGGCCGCCAATGCCGCGTGCTTCCTGACGGTGTTTTAAATAAAAATACTCATCAGCCCATTGTTTAAAACGGGGATAAAGCGATGCACCAAATGGCTCGCAGGCTTTTAACGCTGTTTGATGCCAGTATTGGCAGTCGTCGCGAAAAGCGTAATAGGGCGTGAGATCAAAGCCGCCGCCAAACCACCAAATGGGCGTTTCGCCCTCGCGTTCCGCAATAAAAAAACGGACATTGGCATGGGTGGTTGGAATGTAGGGGTTGATGGGGTGAATGACTATGGATACGCCTATGGCCTGAAAAGATCGCCCTGCCAACTCGCTTCGGTGTGCGGTGGCAGAAGCTGGCAGCCCCTCACCCGTTACATGCGAAAAATTAACCCCTGCTTTGGCGAATACCTTACCGTTTTTTAAAACGCGGGTTAGGCCGCCTCCGCCACCCTCACGCGTCCATGCGTCTTCTATAAAGGTGCCTTGTCCATCGAGCGTTTCAAGGGTTAGGCAGATTGCATTTTGTAGCGCGAGCAAATAGGATTTCACCTCGTGTACTGCATTGTCTGGTAAAGTCATGGTTGTCATAAGTAACCTGTGTTTCAGGGAACGGTGTTGTGAATTTTAGCTGAAACAGCAAGCGGGTTATACCCCTTCCGCACAAAATGCAGTGATTTTTTTTGAAGCCGGTTGATTAGGACTTGCCCTCGTTTTTGCGATGCACAGGCTAATCAAGGGGGGCCTCAAAATCTCCGACAGAGAACCCGTTAGTCCATTAAGCAGGGTTGTGTGGCTCGTATTTTTCCTGCGCTTTATTTTCAAGGTTTGCTTGATTAGGCTCAAACAAACGCAATCTGGCTTCAGGTACTGTTTTAATCGGAGGCTCTTCAACTTCTGCCAGGATAATCTCCTTGTTCTTCGCCATTTCTTGTTCACAATGGAGCAGAAATTCAGTAATTAACTCTTTCATTACTACATTGGTTTTGTTAGATAACTCGCTGATAGCGAGAGGATAACGGGTAACAGGGCAGGGCACGCACTCTTTCTTTTCCGATTCAAAATACTGAGCCAGCGCGTGTCTGTCATAAAATATACCGCTACTCACAGCGATTGGATCATCCATGATATTGCGAGAAATAGGGCAGATTAATTTATCATCGATTTTGCCTGTATAATGACTTGCGGCAAGGCGCATGGTATTGCCTGGCTGGATGCTGCTTTCTGGTGTTTGATTGCGATTGACATGAGGGAGCAAGGCCCAAAGTTGTTTTGCTATGTCTATATTCCCTGCATCCTGTGCTAATTGGGCAGCTTTCTCGCTGTCTTGTTCACAATAAGGCCAGGCGGCGTTTACCAATAAAGTGACTATATTGGCTTGTCCATTTTGAGCAGCATACTCTAAAACAGACAGTCCCTCTTTTTGCATATTAACATTAACTCCTTCTACCCCAATCAAGTAATTAACCATGGCCACGTTATTATTGAAAACGGCTTCCATCAGGGGTGTATTGTGTGTGCCTTGATGCCGAACATTAATAATATGTGTTAAAACGCCTCTGCTGCTGAGTTCGTTTAAATAGGAGTAGTCACTGCTAGCAATGGCTTTAAACAATTTTGCTTCGTCGTTTTTATTCTTAAAATACATGGGTTGATTTATCAGGGTGTTGAAATACATATTTCCGTCACTCCAAAATTGATAAGTAGTTGATAATATAGTACATTTAACCTATAAACTAAACAATAGTGGCAACATGTCACGTAAGAAATCAGTAACTGAAATGGATAACTGTGCATCTATCTGTATAAAGTAGCGACCGTACCTTTTTTTTGATTTACAATTGGGCATGATGTAACCGGAGAATACGTTATGATTGATTGTGTAGAACCTGAATTGCCAAAAAAAATAAAACCCTCGGAAGAAAAGCGGGTAAACCCGGCCTATACGCAGGTTGCGGGTAACGCGTCTTTTGTGCCATTACCCGGCGTGACCTATTTGTGGGTATTAAATCAGGATAAAAAATTAATTGTTGGCCTGGAGCGTCCCTGGGAGCATCCTGATGCGTTCAATTTTGATTTACAAAGTGCAGATCAAAAAAAACAATGGGAACAGATAGCGGGGCAATTGCAACATACCGATGAGGATTCCCATGAGGGCTTTGGTCACCCCACTTTAGGTGTTGGCTTTTTTAAACGGGGTGCGGCGAAGGTCGGTGCGGCCTATTTGGGTGGCGAATTAAATTTTAGAGAAGGAACGTGGATTGTGGATAACAAATCAGGGCGACACGGCCACTTTAAAGAGCAAGATAAAGGCAAACAGGCGTTAATTGCCAATACCTTATTGGTTGTCGTGAACCAATTTAAAGGCTGCGGTTTGGACGTTTCCCCGCAATTGTATTTTGAATTTCCAAAAATTCACTCCGCATCCATTCCCATTTTCAGCAATAAAAAAGAGGAAAATCTGCTTTTACCCGGTCAAGTCGACCTGGAAGCCTTGGTTGAGCGTTGTAATGCGGGCAGTTGAGCGCTTGTGTTCCTAAAAGAGATCCTGAATAATATGGAATCTCCTTTTCTTTTTTTAGTTTTTGACGAAACCATTTTGTTTCATCCAGTAGCCGTTTAAAAGAGAGGATGAGTCCATATCATTGCCCTAATTGTTTAGCCTATTCAAGGAATGAATAATGAAAAAAACAGCGCTGTTACTCTGCTCGGCCTTCTTGCTGCAAGCCCCTTTAATTAATGCCTGTACCAGAGCTGTTTATTCAGGGATGGATAACCTCATTATTACCGGCCGCTCGATGGATTGGATGGAAAACATGCATTCCAGCCTTTGGATAATGCCGGCTGGCATCCAACGTGAGGGGTTGGCAGGCCCGACATCACCTCAATGGACTTCTAAATACGGCTCCGTCGTCACGTCTGTTTATAATCTTGCCACGGCCGATGGCATGAACGAGCGCGGGTTAGTGATGAATATGCTTTATTTAGCGGAATCCGATTACGGTGCCGCGAAAGGCACTAATCCACCGTTGTCTGTCAGCATCTGGGGGCAGTATGCATTAGATAATTTCGCAACCGTACAAGAAGCGGTAGATGCCTTGTCCAAAAATCCCTTTCATATTATTGCACCCAACCTGCCTAATGGAACACCAAGTCAGGTGCATTTGTCCTTATCAGATTCAAGCGGTGATTCGGCTATTTTTGAATACGTGGGCGGGGAACTGGTTATTCACCATGGAAAACAATACCAGGTTATGACCAATTCGCCCATTTACTCCAAGCAGCTTGCTTTAAACGAGTACTGGCAGGAAATTAACGGCGAAGTGTTTTTACCTGGGACGAGTCGTGCCTCAGACCGGTTTGCCCGAGCCTCTTTTTTAATTCAGGCAATCCCTAAACAAATCAGCAGCAGCACGATTCAATCCGTGCCGGATAAAGCCTATACCTACCAGGCCATTGCCAGCGTATTAGGCGTTATACGCTCTGTTTCTGTACCCTTAGGCTTAACGACACCGAATAAACCGAACATCGCCTCGACGTTATGGCGAACTATTTCTGATCAAAAAAACAGGGTGTATTATTTTGATTCCGCTACGTACCCGAATATTTTTTGGGTGGATTTGGCCAAGGTGAATTTAGCCGTGGGTGCCTCTGTACAAAGCCTGGCCGTGGAAAATGGTGAGGTGTACGCAGGGGAGGTATCGACACTATTTAAGCCAAGCAAGCCATTCAATTTTCTGCCTGCAAGTTAAGCGCGCTTTTTTAAATATCACGGGTATAAATGGCAATTTGTTAACTGTTGCGTTACACCATACATAGGTTGATTATTTAGATTATCATTGAGGTGAGTTATTATGATACATGAACCATTACATCCAGGCATTATTATAAAAGATGTACTCATTGATAGCACAGGCTTAACCATTGGTGATGCAGCAGGTCGCCTTGGTATAACGCGAACAACGTTATCCAGAGTATTGAATCAACATGCAGGAGTTAGTCCTGAAATGGCTTTGCGTTTGTCAAAGTTGCTTAATACCAGCGTTGAGCTATGGGTTAATTTGCAGTCTCAGTATGATATTTGGAATGTTGTTAATAATCATGCACCGAGTATCAACAACATTGTTCCTCTTGATAAGGTCGCTTAGCAAGGTGCCCGTTTTTCCCGGGTAAGATTAGGGTCTGTTGACAATTGGTGACACGGTCAAAAACCAAGCTAATTTGCGCAAATTTCAGCTTGAGTTCGTTAAATAGAGCGGACTATTCGCCTCACTCAAGTTAAAATTTGCGCTAAATTATCTCGATTTTTGACTCGCGCCCCCAAATGTCAACAGACCCTAGAGTTTCTTAAGCGCAATTTTTCGCCCCTTTAATTTGCCGTTTAGCAAGGCGTGATAGGCTTTATCGGCTTCGCTTTCATGAATTGCGACATAGGAATTAAAGGGGGTAATATCAATTTTTCCAATGGATTGGGCTTGAATACCTGCTTCTTTTGTTAATGCGCCAAGGATATCACCGGCTCGTATTTTTTCTTTTTTCCCTGCAAAAAGACACAAAGTGACCATAGTAGGGGAAAAAACGGGTGTCTTTTTTGCTTCCAATTCAGCAGGGTTTGCAAAGGTAAGGGGTTGATTCAAACCCGCTTCGATAGCACAAAGCCTTGTTGCGTCAGCAGGCGTGGTCAAGCTCAAAGCTAACCCTTTTTCTCCGGCACGGCCAGTGCGGCCGATACGGTGGATGTGTACATCGTGTTCAAAAGCCAAATCGTAATTAATAACCGCTGGTAACTCTTTGATGTCTAAACCGCGCGCTGCCACATCGGTTGCTACTAAAATAGAGCAACTTTGGTTTGCAAAACGAATCATTGCGATATCGCGATCTTGCTGTTCCATATCGCCGTGCAGGGCATTGGCACTGAAGCCTTCTTTTTGAAGCAGCGCGGTTAACTCCGTTGTTTGTTCGCGCGTATTGCAAAAAATTAAGGTTAGAGCCGGTTGGTGATGCAATAACAAGGTTTTCAACAAGGGGAATTTCGCGTGCTTGCTCACTTCATAAAAGCGCTGTTCGATGTCTAGTGCGTGCGACTCCTCAATAATAACCCTTTGAGGATTTTGCATGAAATCACTGGCAAGCGCTTTTATTTCAGCAGGGTAGGTTGCAGAAAATAACAGAGTTTGGCGCCGCTTGGGGCAATAAGAAATGACTTTTTTCATCGCATCAAAAAAGCCCATGTCCAGCATGCGATCGGCTTCGTCTAAAACCAGGGTTTTTAAATGCTTCAGCGACAAAGATTCTTTATCCAAATGTTTTTGTATTCGCCCAGGAGTACCCACCACAACATGGGTGCCATGGCGAAGCGAATCGAGTTGGGGCTTCATGGGCATGCCGCCCGATAAATTAAGGATTTTGAGGTTGGGCAAAAAGCGCGCTAATTGACGCAGCGCTTTACTGACCTGTTCTGCCAATTCGCGTGTTGGGCAAAGCACTAAAGCTTGTAGTGCGTAATGCTCTACTTGCAAATTGCTTAACAAAGCCAGGCCAAATGCCGCCGTTTTACCGCTGCCTGTTTTAGCCTGAGCAATGAGATCGCTCCCTTGCAGCATAAGCGGAAGGCTTTGCGCCTGAATCGGCGTCATGTCCTCATACCCAAGAGAGGCCAGGTTATCAAACAATTCAGAACGCAATCCTAATGAAGAAAAGGAAAGTTTGGGAGATAGGTCGTTTAGCCTGTCTTGTGAGGGGCTTTGTTCATTCAGTGTCATAGCGACCTTTAAAAGGGTAGAGGATAAAGCAGGTAGCCTACCACTTATTAGCTCTAATTTAAATCAATTTGTGATTTAAATTGTAATCATACCGCTGCTGTAACTCCCCACGTCTGTTTTTTAACGTTGTGTGAAAATATATTTTGATGAGCACGGTTAAAAACCAATAGAACTGTGCTTTTCAAAAGTCTCAGCCACAGCAGGGAGATCCCTCGCTTCGCTCGGGATGACGTGGGGAGTTACCCGTTGCCATAAAAAAATCACCCTGCAATTGCAGCTTTCCGTCCTATTTTCCCTTATTCAATGGCGGCTGATTTTTTAGAAGTATTTCTAACGCTTTTGCAGACAAGGGTTTAGACCATAAGAATCCCTGGATTACGTCGCAATTTTTATTTCGTAAGAAATCGAGCTGCTGTTGATGTTCAATACCTTCAGCGATCACTTTAAAATGCATACTATGCGAAATGGCAATAATAGCTTCAATAATAGTCTCATCTCCACGCGAATAGTTAATGTTTTTGACGAAAGATCGGTCTATTTTTAATCGATCAATATGCAGTTTTTTCAGCGAGTTTAAACTTGAACATCCAGTCCCAAAATCATCAAGAATAATCTTACAATTAATTTTTTTAAGCTTCATAATAGCCTGCTGTATTTGACGATCGACAATAACATTTTCGGTTATTTCAATTTCAAGAAAATGAGGTTCCAGGTTGTGGCGCTTTAAGATTTTTTCTACTACATTGGGAAAGTCAGGTTGACGTAGCTGTTTTGTCGCAACATTCACAGCGATTGTCAGGGAAGGTAATCCCGTTTTATGCCAAATAGTAAGCTGTCTGCATGCCTCATTAATAACCCACTCACCAATGGGAATAATAAGACCCGAGCTTTCCGCCACTGGAATGAAAGCCATTGGGGCAATGACACCTTTCTTTGGATGTTGCCAGCGTAATAACGCTTCAATCGATAGAATATGTTGATTTTCAATGTCAAATTGCGGTTGGTAATTTAGAAAAAACTCCTGATTATCTAAAGCATTTTGGAGCTCTTCTTCAAGATGAAATTGGTTTTCGCTTAATTCATCGTATTTCCTGGAATAAAAAAACCATTGATTCCCACCCATCGCTTTTGCCTGATACATAGCCAAATCAGCTCTTGACAGTAAAGTGTTTGCCGTTGCTCCATCCGTTGGATAGAGGCTAATACCCACGCTCATGGTGACTTTTATTTTTTGGTTTGAAACGAGAAAGGGTTCATTAAATAGCCGCATTACTTTATGGATAATTGTAGTTATTTCATCGCCAGTTTTCTTTAACGGGAAGACGAGTACAAATTCATCTTCCCCTAACCGGGCTAGCGTATCTTCTTTTCGGATGGCTGACGGTAAACGCTCTGATAATTCACGCAGCAACAGATCACCCATTTCATGGCCAAGATTATCATTAATTAATTTAAAACGATCCAGATCCATGGAGACAACGGCAACCTGCGTATTATGGCGCGCAGCATGAGTAATCTCCTGGTTTATTCTATCGAGTACTAAAGTACGATTAGGTAAACCGGTTAAGGTATCGTGCGTTACTTGATAGTCCAATTTTTCCTTCAACAGTACTTGCTCTGTGACATCATGAAAACTCCATATACGCCCTGCAATAGTTGAACCCACGCGATGCGGCCTGGAATAGCATTCAAAAATTTTATTGTTTTTAAGCCTTACCATTTGGATACTCAATCCATCAATTTTTTTACGGTATTTGTTAACTAACTTCATGTATTTTTCGGGTTCAGTTTGCTGATTTAGCATGTGATTCAGTAAGTTCTCACTTGTATCTTCGGTTAACAGGGTTTCGGGAATATTCCAGAATTTAATGAATTGTTGGTTATAATCAACGACAGTTCCTGCCAAATCAACAACTAAAATACCGTCAGTTGACGCTTCAATAGTAGCACGCAATAAAGCAAGGGATTGTTTTAAAGATTCAGTATGTTGATCAACCAGCTTATTGAGTGAGGTTGTATGTTCTTTGGTATCTCTACTGATTAACCATTTTTTTGTTAATGTACTGGCTAATTGCTTCACTGCTTCCACGTCAAATGGCTTTTTTAAGATGAGTAAATTGTCACTTACACCAAGATTTTTTACCGTATCTTCCCAGGTATAATCGGAGTAAGCCGTACAAATAACCACTTGAATATCCTGGTCAATTTCCCAAATTTTTTTAATCGTTGTAATCCCGTCAATACCTGGTGGCATCCGAATATCAACAAAAGCAAGGGCATAAGGATTTCCATTTTCCAAGGCTTTTCCAACTTTTAACACGCCTTCTTCACCTTGTGTTGGACTAAGCAACATTCTTTCTGTAAATTCTGATTTATCCCACCACCATTAATTAAAAGTCACCCATATTTAGATAATTTCTACCCTGAGCCCATTCTTCATCCATCTCAACCAAGAGAGCCGTAAT
>JBAZXN010000038.1:0-13940 GCA_041659885.1 Tatlockia sp. | reverse complement strand
CAGGCAAAGACCCAAGTCTTTTCCTGTTTTAAAACAAAGCAGAAAAATTGAACAAAAAAAGTTGTTGCTTATGAATTGCTAAAAAAATAGGCGCTTATTGGAAGCGCCATTAGGCCTTGGCCCAACAGGGCAAAGCAAGTAAAAAACCTTTGTTGAGCCAAGGCCAAAAGCCGTCAGGCTAAGAAAAAAGAATCCCCTCTCCACCGCGCGCAGCGTGGAGGGGCGGGGTTAAAATTTTTCCTTGGCCTGACAGCTATGAGCCAATGCCCTATATACGAAATGAGTTTAATTTAAACCGGTTGGTATTCATTTACTCTGTATAGTGTGTGTTGTTTTAAACATTCGACGCTTCAGGGTCTGTTGGCAATTGAAGTCATGGCTTAAAATATTTTTATCAAGGCGTTGCATTAACCGTTCATTAAGGATTATATTAAAATTCTCCGATTTTTGGCGTATCACGCCGTTTGGAGTGACGTAAGGGATGTTATCGAGTACTTCTTATTGATCAATAACCCCTTGTATGTGCAATTGGATTGTGGAATTACGACATGGAACAACGGTTTTTAAAAAATAATATTCTCCTTGCATTGGTTCTGCCTTTCATTTTTCTTCTGGTTGCACCCCTTTCTTTTTTTCTTGGCAACTTTGCGGAAATCAATGCCAATTTGTCAGAGATAGTATACTTTCTAATTAGCCTCTGGCTTCCCCTCACTGCACTGTTAGCACTGCTCTTGCTTGGTTTGTCACGCTGGCATAAACCTTATGCACTTTTGTCTGGCCTTTTGGTAGGGCTGGCACTGGCAGGCTGGCTGCAAAGCCAAATCCTGTTATGGCATTTTGGCGTACTGGATGGGCACCCCATTGACTGGAGTCTGTGGACTTTGCATGCCCGCATGGAAGCGATTCTTTGGGTCACTGTCATCGCAGCAACCCTTTTTTTGGCCTTCTACGCGCCTAAAAAATTACTGATAGCAGCGAAATTGGGGTTGTTTTTAGGCGGATTGTCTTTGCTGGGGAATGGGTTTTACTCCGGTTATGCAACAACAATGCGTCAACAAAACCAGGCAAGTCTGTTTTCATTCCATGAAAAAAACAATAAAATTCTCATCGTACTGGATACCTTTCAATCGGACGTGTTTCAGGAAATTGCCGAGCGCTGGCCTTCTGAAGTCGAATTTTTACAAGGGTTTGTATTTTATCCCAATACAGTCGGTGGCTTTTCCACCACGAAAGCATCCCTCCCACTCATCATGACTGGCAAGTTTTACAAAAACGATGTTCCCATGATGGAATGGATAAACAAAACGAACCAACATGCCAATATTGCAGACTATCATGTGAATAAAGGATATGGTGCAAGCCTTTTTTCCATTATTCCGTTAACGCTCATGGGAATAAAAGCGCCCATTGTGTTTATTGGCGGCTTTAGTAGCTCCAATTTTGTAACCTCGTTGCATTCAGGCTTGCTTGCGTTGGACGGAGGACTTTTCCGCCTGGCACCAACGCAGATTAAACCCCTTGTTTATAATAACGGCCAATGGTTGCTTTCCACATTCAGCGTACAAGAGTCTGAGGTCGGGACACACAAAGATGATATCCGTCTTTTAAAGGCCTTTGTAGAAAAAGCGGCCGTTAACTCTACGAAGACAGGAGAGTTCAAATTATTCCATTACACCGGCACCCACCCCCCTTTTGATAGAGATGAGTATTTTGAATACGAGGACATGCCTGCTACGCGGGAATCTTTTGTACGGCAAGCCCGAGGGGTCTTGCATTTTTTAAGAAATAAATTAAAGCGACTTCATCAATTAGGAATTTATGAGTCAGCTGAGATTCTTGTAGTGGGGGATCACGGCTCTACCTTCCAACCACGCGATTTTAAAGGGATAGTTTATCCCAATGAACCTGAAAACCTTGAAGCGGTTTTAGGCCGCGCCAGACCCCTTTTTCTTTATAAAGCCAGCGGGTCAAACCAAAAGCTCGGCTACGCTGACACGCCTTTGCATTTAGCTGATGCCGTGTGCATCTTATCGCAAAATGATCCGCTGTTTGATTGCAAAGAGACACCGCTTACGGCAACCAACGCAACCAGAAAACGTCCTTTTTATTTTTACGAATGGGGAACGGAAGACTGGGAAAAAGAATACATGCCCCCCATGCAGGAATATGTGGTTCGAGGGGATGTGCGTGAAAAAGAGGCATGGCATGCCAAATACCGCACCTTATCCGCTGGGAAAATATCCCTCATCAATTACTATACACTGGGGATGCCGCTTGTTTTCTCCAGCAAGGGCAATGCCGAGCCTTTTTTAGGGCAGGGTTGGTCTGGTGCTGAAGCAACCCACCGATGGACGGATGGGGCAATCAGTCGAATTGTTTTAAATTTAGGCAAAACAAAGCACGAAGCGCTCTCATTACGCTTGTATGCCGGTGCTTTTCCCACCAAAGACAAGGGACCGCAACCTGTTGATTTACTTGTCAATGGACAAAAGGTTGCCTCGTGGCAACTTTATCCTGCGAGCCAATGGATTGAAGCCACCATTCCAGCCGCGATGGTAACCAACAGCATTGTCGAAATTCGGTTCCTCATGCAAGAGCCGACCGCGCCTTGTGAGCTTAATGCCACGCGTGAGGGGGATTGCCGTAAGTTGGGAATCAAAGCAGAGCAATTGATTATTAACAAAGCCTTGGCTTAGTGGTTTGGAGAACCTTGTGAATGTAGCAACCTGTCATAGTGCCTCTTTTCGTGATCCTTCCGGTTTCGTATTTACGCGTGATGGAAAGATTTTAAGGCAAGTAAACCCGGTTTACCGCAGGCATTACGAGCAGTTGATGCACTCGGGCTTATACCAACAATTAACGCAGAATAACTGGCTCATTACGCACGAGGCGCTTTCCGATGAAGTACACGATGAGGACGTATTTCAGATTATAGCGCCCAAACCCATAGAGTTTATTTCTTATCCCTATGAGTGGTGCTTTAGTCAATTGAAAGATGCCGCGCTAAGAACGCTTGAAATCCAAAAATTGGCACTGCAATTTAACATGTCGCTCAAAGACGCCTCTGCCTACAATATTCAATACGTGCAAGGGAAACCGCTTTTTATTGATACCCTTTCTTTTGAATGCTACGAAGAAGGCGAGCCCTGGGCGGGCTATCGCCAATTTTGCCAACATTTTTTAGCGCCATTGGCTTTAATGGCGCTAAAAGACATCCGCCTTTTACAACTCTTGAAAGTGTATATTGATGGCATTCCCCTTGAACTGGCAAGCACCCTGCTTCCCAAATCGTCCTGGTTAAACCCGGGCTTGCTCATGCACCTCCACTTGCATGCGAAAATGGAAAAATCCTTTGGAAAAACCAAAGCAGGCCAAACGTCCACAGCGCGAAAAACCAAGTTAAGCAAAGCAGGCTTTCTGGGTATTATTGATTCTTTGCAGAGAACCATTCATAAGCTTACCTGGGAACCAGTGGGCACCGAATGGGCAGAGTATTACCAAGCCACCAATTACACCGATTTTTCCTTCAGTGAAAAAGCCCGAATCGTCCAGGACTACCTGCAACGCATTGCACCCAAAACCGTGTGGGATCTGGGAGCCAATACCGGCCATTTTAGTCGTCTCGCCCAGCAAACCGGAGCAGAATGCACGTTAGCCTTTGATATCGATCCTGCTGCCGTTGAAATGCATTACCGATTAGGCAAGCAGCAAGCCGCTCCGCTGCCGCTTTTGCTTGATCTGACCAATCCCACACCAGGTCTTGGCTGGCATCATAACGAACGGGATTCACTGCTCGCCAGAGGCCCTGCAGATTGTGTTATGGCATTGGCTTTGATGCACCATTTGGCTATCTCCAATACGATTCCCTTCAGGCAACTGGCCGCATTTTTTAAAGACCTCTGTCAACACCTGATCATTGAGTTTGTGCCTAAGTCAGATAGTCAGGTGCAAAGGCTTTTGCACTCAAGAAAAGATATTTTTCCACACTACGACAAAGAATCCTTTGAAAAAGCATTTAGCCTGTATTTTGATATCCAATGCGCACAGGCAGTCGAAGGCTCGGAAAGGATCCTTTATTTAATGAAACGTTCAAAACCTTAGGAAAAAATATGAAAAATTACGCGCTTGCATCCCTTACCTGCCTCTGCTTTCTCACCTTGGTAGCTAACCCCGGTATGGCCTTTGCCTACCTTGATCCGGGTACAGGAAGCATCCTTTTGCAAGGTTTGATTGGAGGCATCACGGCCGGATTAGTCTTCCTAAGGCTTTATTGGCAACGCTTATTGCAGTTTTTAGGGATCAAAAAACAACCTGTTACGGATAAAGCGAAAGATTAACCCCAAAAAAAATCCCCCATTCAGGGGGATTGCATTAAACCGGACAGTCTTTAGAGTGTGTGGACAATGTCATCGTCTCTTTTACAGTGCATACCCCAAATTCCGCCAAGGCAACTGGAAAATGCACCAATAAAAAACAACATAAAAATACTAAAGACACCCCAGGCAATGGTGCCGGCATTCGTTTGTACATTAACGGTTTTTTTATTCGATTCTTTCGCAGTAGATGTCGAAGTCGTTTCAACGGAGACCGCAGGGGCTGTTCCCGGATGTTTGGTGCTCACATTCACATTGGGGGCAGCATTGTTGGTATAACTTGCCACATACCCTCCCATTGGAGCCGCAAGGGCTGCTGAAAAAATCAGCGCAAGAACCCAGGTGGCAAATCCGTACACAATACCCAGATTACGCTTATGGCACTGGAAATGAGCAAAATAACCGGCTGTATAGCCTGCTACCAGCATGGAAACAATCACGCCAATTAAAATTCCCAGCAAACTGCCAATCGCGGCGACATTTGCACCGGTTTGATTGAGTGTAAAGGCACTGATTCCAATGGCCAAACTAAACAGATTGAGCAAAAAACTTAAACCCACTGCAACCAACGCGCCGAGAATGATTGCCCCCCAGGAAATTCCTCTGTGAAAATGCCTGCAACCGGTTTCCTGTGTTACCACTGTTTCGTGAATCATGTGAACCTCCTGTTCAATGTAGGATTAGAAAACGTGTGAGACTATCCATACTAATAATAAAATACTAATCGGTACGCCTAAAAGCCATCCAAGAACATATCCCATTTTTCACTCCTTTTGTTCTCTCCGCTCCATTAAATTATAGTTTAACTAATCAATTCTTACAGAAATTCACACAATTAATCAAGTTTTATTCAATGGCATCCGCAAAACAGATCATGTCCCTGGCTGAGCACAAAAAACCCCCTCTTTCTCAGGCGCCCTTGTTTTCTCTGCGGCTTTATAAAACCCAAATGACGCAAGACCGGCGGCAAAGCTTACCCCGACGGCTACTGCCGTGCCAATGCCAGCAGGACTTGCTGCAATGGTTAACAGCGCGAGCGCAAAGGCTGCGGCACACAAGATACAACTTAAATAATAGGCCGCATCAAAGAGGAAACTGTATATCGGAGTTTTCGCCGGCTCCCGAGCTACTTTAGGGGCTAAAGGCAGGGGCGAGCTCACCTCTTCGGGCGGCTGAACAGGACGTTCTGGCTGATAAAGCGCATTTCCTTTGGCATACTCCGCTTCCCGTATCAGGTCGCGAAAGCAAGGTACAGGGGATAACCCTTTTGACTCTGCGTGCCGGCATTCCTGATTGTATTTCTGAATGAGTGCGTTGGCCAATGCTTGGTCTACGCCCTTTTGGCATAAAATGGCGTGCATCTCGGCATCCGTGTAAGGAGGCAATACGCTGGTGATAAGGCGGCGCGACAGTGCCGTACTTTGCGCTTTACGCCCTGCCATCGTCACCGGGTTTTGTGTCCCTATCACCATAAAGCCAGGCTTGTTCGGACGTTCTCCTTGTAAATCAGTCCACATCAACAGGCTGTTTAATAACTGCTCCATCATCGGAGAACTGTTGATTTCGTCAATAACCACCACAGCCCCTTCTCGAAAGGCTTGCAGCAATAACGCTTCTTTCTTCTCCAGACTCCAACTGACCGGCATCCGGTAGAACCAGTTGCCTTCAACAAGTTCCTTTGGCTCGCCAGTATAATGTGCTTCTTTAAACCCATGCTGAACCAGCATGTGGATTACCAGCTCGCTCTTGCCAATGCCGGGCTCCCCTTCAAAAAGCATGCCGCCCAATCCGCCGTAAGCAACGGCATCCGGCATTTCCGTTTGCCGATACGCTCGCAAAGCCAACACATCGTTTATCAGATTGCACGCTTCCTGACGCGAAGGCGTAAGAAGAAAATCATTCAGTGAAGGGGCGGCCTTGGCAAGTGCTGCAGGTTTTGGAAATCGGGCCTTAAACGCGTCCCGGTGTGCCTTCGGCACTAAAGGACTCGCTAGCTGGTAGGCAAAATGGGCGGCTACCTCCGTAAGAGACGCTTCGTTGTTTTGTGCGCAGTACGCTTTGGTTAATAGCACCATCATTTGCGCATCGCGCGAGGAGATAAGCGCCTCTTTCTTGTTTTTATTGCACAGAAATTGGTATACCGCAAGAATCGGCTCACAAACTGCCAAACCCTCTTCTTCTGAAAGGTCCTGCAACAGTGGCTTTAACTGGTCTTCGTACAGCTCCGCTAACGTAAACCGCGGAAAAAGCACCGCATTGCCGTGGCGCGCGACCATATCCGTCAAAGTGCGCTCATCGCTGTAATCCATCGAGTTCATGGCAAACACGACTTGATGGTACTCATCAAGCGGGTAATACACACCATCCAGGGTAAATCCCGGGGGATTATGGAAAAGCCCCTCCAGTTCACTCCATTCCCGGCTAAATAAATTCACCTCGTCCAGAAAAAGTGTCTTTTTGACTTTGCTGGTGTCCTTGGCCCAGTTGAGCGCGTTCGACTCCCCTTCATACAAAAGGGCGCCGTCTTTTTTGAAATGCTGTCTTACAAACGTCGTTTTGCCAACTGCTGTTTCACCGGTTAACACCACAAAGGGCGATGAGTCTAATGCCTTATTCACCGCATCCACACGCTTTTGCTTCAAGTCTTTTGCTTCAGCCGCACAGGTAGCAGGGTCAAAATCCGCTAAGTCCTCTGCTTCGGGTAACGATGCGATACCAAGCCAGGCCGCATCAGTCGAGTGCGTATCCGGGTGTTGTCTTAAGTAATTAAGCCGTGATTTGCGCTTTGCTAAAGGCTCATGCCCTGCATCAATTTCACTCCATTCCTGCGCAGTGCATTGCAGGCGTTCGCGCTGTAGCGCAGGCCCCACTTCATGTGTTTGATACTCCACAAAGGAAAAATCATCCTCTTTTTCCGTCACCAGAACCAAATGCCCTTTTTGAGGAGGGTTGAGCAGCAAAGGAGCCAGCGCATCCGAAAGCTCTCGCGAAAAGCGGCCGGTTAATACCACCGTTTTTCCTTTAGCAAGGGACTCAAGCAGCACAGAGGGTTGTTGATGGGCCGTAATCACGCCCTCTTTTAGTTCACCCTTTAATGCTCCCAAAAGACTCGATGCACTGCACTCGGAAATGGGAATCACCCGGCAATCGGACTCACCTTTGGTCAGCATATCCACCGTTGTGTCCGAATCATTGCTCACTATCACCAAAGAACCCGGCAATTCCGCCCCTTTGTCCCACAGCTGCAAAATATTGGAGGCTTCCAACGGCTTTCGTTTTTCAGGAAAACAGGACGGCCACCCGGCTTCTGGTCCAAAATGCAGCGTAAGCGATACCTTGAACGCTTTCGCTTGGGACAAACACTCAGCCCACGCCTCCTCTGACAAGTCGCGCGTAATGTTTAAGTGCAACGCTTGACCGGCATGTTGTTCAAGAACGCCTGTTTTTATCCATAATTTATGGTCTTCACACCCATTGGTGAAAAAAAGGCTATTGCACAGGCTCGGGTTTTGTACGAGCGCACCGTCTTTAAACGCATTATCCAGCGCAACACCTTCCCAAAGCGCTTCCCAGTTGTAACCATCCCTTTGCAAAAAGCAAGTTGCTGCATTGTATGCAAGCTGAGTTCCCGGGTAATACCCGCTTAACTGGGCTTGCTGCCAAAATTGCTGAAAGGCTTCGTCTTCCCATAACCCGTTTTCTATCAGAATCGGTTGGTTAGAGGCTAATGCAGCCGCCAAGTCCCCTTCTTCAAAAAGTAGCTTATCGCCTTCGATAATCCAACGGCCAAGCAAGCGCTCTTTCCAATCCTCTGCACCGTATAAATTAATCGAATACACGTCCTCTTCATTTGAATACGCCTTAAATGGCATAGCTGGTATCGCTTCTTTAAGCGCATCACGTATAGGACAGGTTTCTACTTCATCAAAACGGGAGTAAAAATCAGAGCCTGTGTAACAACCTGGTTTTTGGGTATTCATCAGTCCAATGACCAGCGCATCAGTGGGTACAGGCACCCCATCGGCTTGACGCACTGCATCGAACAAGGCATTAAACCGAACCAGGTCATCCGCCGCAAACGCACTGTAATTTACCAGTACAACGGGGGGATTTTCCGCATCATAAGGCTGGGTTAAAAAGTCATACAACGGACCGCTTGGGCCAGGGTTTATGCGACCCACATGGGAGTCATCTATCCGCTCAGGACGTGACGCGCTGCAGATTAAATCCTCTGGGCTGTGCACGTAAAATACCGGGCGTGAAATGTGCTGGCAATGGCTTTGCAATGCCGATTGCAAGCCTTGTAACTGCTCATCCGAGTTCAGGGTAATCAGCCGATTTTTATGCGCTCCAGGTCGCACTTTTTCCTGGCAGTATTGCAGCACATCCACAACCTGCGAATCCTTGTTTTCCCAGGTGCGAAACAACGAGGACGGCAGTCGGTAAGTTACGGCAGGCTTGATTTCTTGCGGCTTCAATGCGCTTTTTTGCGGCAGGACTTGTGCCTTGACCGGTTCTTTTTTAAAGACAAGCGCTTGCTTATCCAATTTTGCTTTCTTTTGTTTAGGCACCGATTTGTTGGGTTTGCAGGGCATAACGGGCGTATTCACTTGCTCCTTGCAAAGCGCATCCAACTCCGCTGTCTTGTAAGGATAATGGGTTTTGCATTGCTCAATGAGCCCTTGAGTCAATTCATTAATCGCTTTGCCTGAAGCGCTCTTCAATCCATGCAATACGGCAGGATTTCCATTGGTATCTCGTAAAAATAACCCTTGTAAAACCCACTCTGGCAACGGATCCTTTAAAAGATTCGAGGGATTTAAGGCTTTCAATATGGCCTCTCGATTACTTGCACAGCACAGCGCTAATAAACCGCCTGTGGCAATAAAGTTCTTAGGATCGGTAATTAAAGGCTGAATGCCTTTCACATTCCCGGCGATAGATAAGACATCCCCCATGGATTCCTTGATGTTTTTTAACAAGGCATCAAAGGTATAATAAGCGCCTCCGTCCTCCCGGTTCGGCTCATAGAAAAACCATTGATCCTCCCCTGTGCGTCGCACTGCAGCAGTATGCCAGGGATTACAAAAAATTAAGGCATCGTCTCCTTTATGTTGCGACAATAAAGGGGCTAAATTATCCCCAATGTAAGTTCTCTCTCCCAACTGGTTAAATTGGTATTCGTAAATAAAGGGGAGAAAGTCTTCGATGATTTTGGGTGCGTTTTGCGGCAAAAAATCGTCCCAATTTTCAAGGGCAGTAAGAAAGGCACTCCAGTCCTTAATCGGTTGACTGGCAAAATAAAAGGATAAGCCGTTGCAAAGCCCCTTTTGCACGCGTGAGATCCAGTTCTCATATCCACCACTAAACGAAGAGAGGTATTGCGAAATCCTATCCATAACCATCTCTTGACTTTTCGTTTTGATTCCACTGGCTTTATATAATGAGGACGAGCTTCTTACTTCCTCCCTCTTCCGTAAATGAGCTAATGGATCGTGTTTTGGATGCGCAGGTGGCCTGGGAGCTACAGGATCATTTGAAAGTTCCTCTGAGGGATAAATAACCTGCACGCCCGCCAGTCTCTTTTTTAACTCCGCGGACAATTTACTTTCAGCAAATTGGGGACACCCGTCTATAGTTAAGGTTTTCAGGTTAGGAGCCTTTTTCAGCAGATTGAGTAAGCTTTCTTGCGAGAGAGAGGTTCCAGACACATCCAGAGCGGTCAAGGAATGAAAAACACCCTCTTCCAAAATCAAAGGGTCGGTGATTTTGGTGCAAAGAGACAGGTTCAAATCGCTTAACTGCGGTGTTTTTTGCAGAAGGCTTCTTAAACTTGCGTTGGAGAGAGTGCTGCCTGACAAATTAAGCTGCTTGAGTGAGTTGAACGTCCCATTAAAAACAATTTCCCCTCCTATCTCCTTACAAAAGCTTAAGTCTATTTGGATTATATTAGGTGCTTTTTCCAATAGATTTTTTAAACTCTCACCAGAGAGTTTGCTCCTCGACAAAAAAACGGTCTGTAAAGACAGTAGCGGGTTGTCAAACGCTATTACTCCATCCACATGTTTACAAGAGCGTAAGTCAAGGTTATTTAATTGCGGGTTTTTTTCCAGGATATTTTTCAGACTTTCACCGGAAATTGAGCTCTTGTTTGCAACAAGCTCTTGCAGTTGAGTAAGGGGGATATTCGCAGCCCACCCTTCTGTAATACCTAAACAGTCGGACAAGATCAATTTTTTTAAGTGAGGCGTTTTCTTGAGTATACTGTTTAAACTGGCACTGGAAATGGGAGTCTGCGTTACGTCCAGCGTTTCCAGAGAGTGAAGCTTGGAAATCCCACCAATCGATTGGGATATTCCTTCACAACGTTGCAAGTTCAATTCGATTAAGTTGGGGGTATTTTCCAATAGATTGACCAGACTTTCGCTCGTGATAGCGCTACAATTTAAATTAAGCACCTCCAGTTCCGGCAATGGTTCATTTAAAGCAAGGGGGAGAGCAAGTTGTTTGCAATGTGCCAGAGACAGTGTTTTTATGTAGCGGGCCTCATATAACAGCCTTGCCAGACTCTCGCTGCTAATAGTACTGTAAGATAACTCCAGCACTTCCAGTCCATACAACGGAGAATCAAAAACAAGTAGGTCAGGAAATTTACAAGACATCAAATTCAATATTTTTAATTTGGGCACCTGTTTCAGCAGGCTTTTGAAACCCATGCGACTCAAAGTTGAACGCTGTAAATTGAGTGTTTCAAGCGCATCAAACCGGGTGTTCATTTCAACGAAATCACCCAGAAAATCAATGAGCAACAACTCCTTTAATTGGGGCGTTTTTTCTAGCAGGTTCTTTAAGTTCTCTCCAGAAAGACTGCAGTACATTAACTTAAGCTTTTCCACTGAAAGGGAAACATTCAAAGTAAGGGGATCAGTGAGAGTACGGCAACCATTCAGATTCAATTCTTTTAATTGGGAAATCTGTTCCAGGAAGTTTTTCAGGTTTGCACTGGAAATTGTACTGCTCGTTAAATCAAGCACCTTGAGTGAGAGAGGAGTCTCTAAAACAAAGGGTTCACCTAACTGGCTGCAACGATTCAGTTTCAGCACTTTTAACCCAGGAGTCCTATCCAGGAGATTTTTCAGGCCCTTGCCAGACGTTGCGAGCGATCCCCATTCCAGTTCTTCCAACCTGCTCAATGGTTCATCACAGAGCGTTTCAGGAAGTGAAGGGCTTTGGAATACCCTCATTGTTTTTAAATTGGCGGCTTGTTGAAGCAGCTCTCTCACATCAGACGCCAGTTTTTCATTCAAGGAGTGAATACTCAATGTTTCAATGGAAGCGGGGGTAACCGGGTAGGATTTACCCTCTTTATTCAAGCTTTTTTCTCTAAGCAGATTGCCAATCTCAGAAGCGTTAAGCGTTACTGTTTCAAATGCGTACTCGACTGGCAAAGAAAGATTTTTTAATTCCTCTGCTCGAGCAAGTTCAGAGGGCCAGGCCAGGCAGCGAAATTTTGCAATAGGAGGAGACGCCTGCTGCAATACCCTTATCACGTTTTTACGATCGTGCTGCGTTTTGTCAAACGTTGCCACATCAAAGGTGCGTTCTTTATCGAACGTTGAAAGAATGCCCGACACCTCATAATCATCCATTATATACAGTTGGTCATACGTTATGCGTAAGGCCTTCGCTGCTTCGGTAATTTCCTTGTGGGTAGCGGGAGTGATCGCGCGTTTTGCACTCGCCGTTAGGGTGATGTCAAAGGGTTGCAACGCACCGTTTTGCCACACATAAAGGACTATCCCAGAATCTCGCAGGCGGTTAAAAAGAACAAGCAGCGCATTATCCTTTGTTTGATCCCATTGCCCGGCTGTCCAATCGGCAATTACCACCGTTTTCGTCTTCCAGGCACTGGGTTGTGAAGGCGTTCTAAAACAGGCTTTATTTTGAAGGAGCCGTTCCACAGATAGCGTACCAATGGCATCGAAACTGTATTGCGCACCGCTTTTTTTTACTGGATAGAGCAATTTTGCGAGGAGAGAGGACGCTAATTCATTCTTAGACATAAAATGAGGACACCAAAAACAACAAGAGGTCTATATTTAACCATATATTGCACTTATTAGTCAATAAGATTGGGTTGAATAACGAATTCTGTTCTTTTTGGTTTTATCGTTCCTGCGAGGGAATCACTTATAGGTTTCTTTAATAAATTCCCCAGGATGGGCATTGCCATTAAGTTAACGTGAGTTCTGGATAAGGATGCAAACTCTATTTCAATCCGTTCGCCCTGAGGAGTCGCTTTAGCGACGTCTCGAAGGGTTTGGCACAGTGACAGCCTTCGAGACGGGCTAAAGCCCTCCTCAGGCCGAACGGATCGAGGTAAATTCCTTCACTTAATGGCAGTGCCCAGGATGGGGAGGGTTGTGCATCATCATGAGTGGATCCTTGCCGCTATGAAACCTTTTTAAGCTCCACAATGTAATTCAAGTGCTGTTTTCTTAATTGGTCTCTAATTAATAGTTCGATTAAGGGCTCTATTGAATAACCCAAACCATCCGAAATTTTTTTCGCAAACTCAATACCTACCTCTTTTCGATTACGCTCCACATCACTAAGAAATTGCTTTGATACTCCAATTTTTCTGGCAAGTTCTACCTGAGAGATTTCATCACTTATCCTCAATGAGCGAACCAGCCCCCCAAAAGACATTTCATTCCAAGTGTCCTTTGTTGCTTCCAGAGCATTAATGCTAGTATTTAATTTAGTACTCATGAGGTGTTATCTCCATCAC
The DNA here is from genome assembly GCA_041659885.1 of Tatlockia sp. Lineage (GTDB taxonomy): Bacteria > Pseudomonadota > Gammaproteobacteria > Legionellales > Legionellaceae > Tatlockia. Next base: position 776 of record JBAZXN010000038.1, on the reverse strand, counting down.
TTCGACAAACTCAATTGTCCTATTGTCTTTAATATGATATATCGCTCTCCATTGTTTATTTAAACGAATAGATCGCTGGTTATCACAATTTGACCTGGCTTTATTTTTAATAGCACACCAAAAATGGTGTACTATCAAGCAAGATAATTTATCTCAATTACAAACCGAATCACAAAAAACCCCCTCTTTCTCGGGCACCCTTGTTTTCTCTGCGGCTTTATAAAATCCAAATGACGCAAGGCCTGCGGCAAAGCTTACGCCGACGGCTACTGCCGTGCCAATGCCAGCAGGACTTGCTGCAATGGTTAACAGCGCGAGCGCAAAGGCTGCGGCACACAAGATACAACTTAAATAATAGGCCGCATCAAAGAGAAAGCTGTACAGCGGGGTTTTTGCCGGCTCCCGAGCTACTTTAGGGGCTAAAGGCAGGGGCGAACTCACCTCTTTTGGTGGCTGAGCAGGACGTTCTGGCTGATAAAGCGCATTTCCTTTGGCATATTCCGCCTCCCGTATCAGGTCGCGAAAGCAAGGTACAGGGGATAAGCCTTTTGACTCTGCGTGCCGGCATTCCTGATTGTATTTCTGAATGAGTGCGTTGGCCAATGCTTGGTCTACGCCCTTTTGGCATAAAATGGCGTGCATCTCGGCATCCGTGTAAGGGGGTAATACGCTGGTGATAAGGCGGCGCGACAGTGCCGTACTTTGCGCTTTACGCCCTGCCATCGTCACCGGGTTTTGTGTCCCTATCACCATAAAGCCAGGCTTGTTCGGACGTT
>JBAZXN010000037.1:0-15695 GCA_041659885.1 Tatlockia sp. | reverse complement strand
ATGCCCACACCATAGAAATGCTGAAGCAGCTCCTTCCTTATAATATAAATTCTCAACTCTTAGCTGATATGCGCAGTATACCTGCTCTGATTTTTCCTGATAAGAAGGTGGTTAATTAAACGCTTACCCTCTATCTTTATACTTATCGATTGGATGAGTTATCTGACGTTTGGGAGTATCAAGCTGACACTACAGGTTTTGTGAAAAAAATACTCTCTCCTTGATATTATGGTGATTTATGGTTTTAAAATGCATACAAGCTAGCAGGAATGATTTAGATAAAATCAATTTATTAATGTGCCGTTCTAAAGCCTATTGGGGCTATGAGGCAGCATTTATGGATAAATTTATGCAACTGTTTCAAGTTACCACCAGCTATCTTGAACAAAATACCGTAAAACTTTTTTATGAATTTGATAAAAGCCAATGCGACAACCCTGTTGGCTTTTATAGTTTAAGTTTGAGTGAAAAAGATGATTATGAACTTGATAATTTTTTTATCGATCCCGATTGTATTGGCAAAGGTTTGGGTAAAGAAATGTGGGGTATCTTGATTGAAGATTTGAAACTGTCCGGCGTAAACAGATTTACTTTATGGAGTGATCCAGGAGCTGAAGGGTTCTATAAGAAAATGGGCTGTATTAATATTGGTGTTAAAAAATCTCCGATGATGCCGGACAGATACCCTGTTGTTTTTGAATATATAATTTAAAAAGGTTTTGAGGAGCGCTCAACATCAGTTGAGGAGTTATATATTTTTGCTCTAAACTAGGTTTGTCCTTTTTAAATTTAAATTATATGAATAAAAATATTGTAAGCAATGAAACAATAGAAAATGATGTTGTCCTTCGTTCGATAGTCGAAGAATTGAAAAATAAATATCATTGTCACACCGTCATATTATACGGCTCAAGAGCTAGAGGTGATTATACTCCAACTAGTGATTACGACGTAGCAGGCATATCACAATCGAGCGAAAAACACCGAATAGCCAGATTTGACCCTCTGCATAATGTTTATCATGACATTTTTATTTATTCGGAAAATGATTTTTCCACCCTACAAGAAGAATATTTGAACATGTCTGATGGTAAGGTCATTATTGAGGCAAATAACTTTGGTAAAAATTTACTAAATCAATTAAAACACTTTGAACCGGCACTTATTAGCGAAAATGAAATACAGACACGTAAGGTTTGGTATAAAAAAATGGCTGCTCGTGCTGCAGTTGGCGATATAGAGGGTAAATATCGTCATATTTGGGCCATTTTTGCGATATTAGAAGATTATTTTGTGTTTAGGGCCATGCGCTACGAAGGCCCCAAAAAGGCTTTTCAATATTTAGAACAACACGACCCTAAAACGCTGGCTTTGTTTAATAAAGCCCTTAACAATATGCAGGATGTTGAGATATTAAATAAGTTAATTGCAAGCATAGTTAATGAATAATTATGCTGTAATGCGTTTCATTAAGGGTATAATTTCAGCGCCAGCTTTAAGTTTATCCAAATGTTCTGCCCACCACTGCATCATAGTACGTCGTTCAGGAAGATATTCAGCATAATTATAAGCTGCTCGAATATTATTGCGCTCAGCATGCGCCAATTGTCGCTCAATGGCATCTCGATTCCAGCCATGCTCATTAAGCAATGTAGAGGCCATGCTTCTAAAGCCATGCCCTGTCATTTCATCAGAACTATAACCTAAACGTCTCAATGCTGCTAATACGGTATTTTCACTCATGGGGCGAGTTGCAGAACGTAAACTTGGAAACAAATATTTTCCAGAACCAGTATATGCATGTAATTCTTGGATGATCTCAATGGCCTGAGTAGCAAGCGGTACAATGTGTTGTTCTTTCATCTTCATTTTTTCAGCTGGAATGCGCCATTCTGCTTTTTCAAGATCAAACTCTGACCACTCAGCATGTCTTAGCTCTCCTGGTCTTACGAAAAATAACGGAGCTAATTGCAAAGCACATTTTGTAACAAAGTTGCCACGATATTCACTAATCGCATTGAGTAGCTTACCAATTTCAACTGAATCAATAATGCTTGCATGATGCTTTTGTTTTACTGGTGCTAATGCTCCGCGTAAATCGGCAGCAGGATTACGTTCGGCCTTACCAATAACAATCGCGTATCGAAAGACTTGCCCACAAATTTGTGAAACTCGATGTGCCGTTTCGACTGCCCCTCTATTTTCAATCCGGCGTAATGCAGAAAGAATTTCGGGGGCGGTTATTTCATGGATCGGGCGTTTACCAATCCATGGAAAAATATTTTGCTCAAGACGGATTAAAATACGTTCCCCATGATTCTTACTCCATTTAGGCGTAAATTTAGCATGCCATTCTCTGGCAATCGCTTCAAAGCTATTTTCTTCAGCCACTTTCTTTGAACGCTTAATCGAGTTCTTTAATATTCCAGGATCAATCGTATTGGTTAATTGCCGACGTGCTTCATCTCGAGCTTCTCTGGCAGCAGATAAGCTCACATCAGGAAAGGCACCAAAAGAAAGCTTTTTCTCAACACCCGAAAAGCGATACTTGAATTTCCAAAGCTTTGAGCCGTTAGGATTCACTAACAGATATAAACCTTTCTCATCAGTCATCTTATAAGGCTTCTCTTTAGGCTTAGCACTCTTTATTGCTACAACAGTTAACGTCATGGGGGCCTCGTCTTTCTATAATCACATAAAGCCCCTGAATAGGCCCCACTTTTCGGTAGGCTCTTGGGGGCTTTTAATGAATCTTGTTGGACGAAGGATAAATAAAAAAGGCCCGTATATCAAGGCCTATTGGATGTTTTTGGATGTCTTAGTTATTCAATATGGTGGAGGCGGCGGGAATCGAACCCGCGTCCGCAAATCCTCTGCCGTCAGCTCTACATGCGTAGCCTTGTCTTTTAAGTTAACCGTGGCCCCTCCGACAGGCAGGATGGTACACGGCGATTCCCTTGATTTGACATTTTGATGCGGGACGGACCAAAATGCGAGCTTATCTCTTATGACCGCTGAGTCGATACCAATAAGCGAGCTCGGTCAACGGGGCGCTGGTTTTATGGCAGCGCACGGTGCGGTTTACGGTTGAGCTAAAAACTATTGTTGCTTACGCAGCAATAGAAGAATCGCCTTCACCTTCACCTGCAAAGTTTTCTTCGTTTGCATTTATGTTTATTGAGCCTTATTTACGAGAGTTCTCATTCTCGGCATGCACATCAGGTTTCGCAACCCACGTCGAAGCCAGGTCGCCCCCATACCTTTATTATAACACAGGATTATAGCGATTAGCTATGAATCCCGTTATGTCGTAATAATGCATCCACCGTAGCGTCTCGTCCTCTGAAATGGCGGTATGCCTCTGCAGCCTTCACAGAACCACCTACCTCTAAAATAGCATGCAAAAAATCGCGACCGGTTGATTCATTAAAAATGCCCTCTTCTTCAAACCGTGAAAATGCATCGCTGGATAACACTTCCGCCCACTTGTAACTGTAATACCCCGCAGCATACCCTCCAGCAAAAATATGGGAAAAACTATGCTGAAAGCGATTGTAAGGCACAAGCGGAACCACCACGGTTTTCTCGCGTACTTCTTTTAGAATACGCGCTACCATTCCCTTGCTTCCCGGTTCAAATTCCTGATGAATGCGAAAATCAAACAGCGAAAACTCGATCTGACGCATCATAGCCATTGCAGATTGAAAATTCTTGGCCGCTAATAATTTTTTAAACAATTCCGCTGGCAATGCACCGCTCTGCTCTACATGCTCCGTAATTAATGCGATAGCGCTCTCTTCCCAACACCAATTCTCAAAAAATTGGCTCGGCAATTCGACCGCATCCCATTCCACTCCGTTAATTCCTGTGGCACTTAAATAATCCACTTTAGATAATACATGATGCAAACAATGACCAAACTCATGAAAGAGAGTGACCACTTCATCCTCGTGCGAAAGCGTGGCTTTTTTATTGGCTGAAGGTTTGGCAAAATTGCAGGTTAACGTCGCAATCGGCAACTGCATCACATCGCCTGGCAATTTACGCCTGCTGCGCAAGGAATTCATCCAGGCTCCGCCTCGTTTGTGAGGCCTTGCAAACAAATCCACATAAATAAACCCGCGAAGGCTCTTGTCCTCGTCCAACACGCGGTAACATTTTACATCTTTATGCCAGACATCAACCCCTTTTTCCTCTTCCAGGTGCATACCGTAAAGTTTATTTACTATAGCAAACAACCCTGTCATTACTTTTTCAAGCGAAAAATACGGACGCAATTCTTCTTGGGAAATGGCATGCAATGCCTTACTTTTTTTCTCGGATACAAAAGCGATATCCCAAGGCGCTAATGCCTCAATTTGATACTTATCCCTGGCAAACTGTTGTAAGCGCTGAAACTCCGCCTCCGCTTGAGAATGACTTCGATTCGCCAAATCAAGTAAAAAATCAACTACCTGCTCAGGCGATTTTGCCATTTTGGAAGCAAGCGATAATTCCGCATAATGCGCAAAACCTAATAGTTGCGCCTTTTCCTGACGTAATGCCAAAATTTCATCAATAAGCGCACTGTTATCAAATTGACCCGCGTGAGGCCCTTCATCGGATGCGCGGGTTACAAAAGCCTCATAAAAAGTTTCCCGCAAAGCCCTGTCTTCTGCGTAAGTCACTACTGCAAGATAACAAGGAAACTCAAGGCTTAGCAGCCAACCCGGCAATCCTTTCTCCACCGCAAGCTCTTGGGCTGTAAGTCTGGCATGCTCTGGTAGACCGGCCAAACGCGATTCTTCCGTAATATGCAGGCTAAATGCATGCCCGGCATCTAACACATTGTTTTCAAATTGATTGGTCAACTGCGACAAGCGCGTTTGGATTGCTTCAAAACGCTGCTTTTTTTCAGCCGATAAGGCTACACCTGACAACTCAAAATCACGCAGGGTATCGTCAATAATTTTACACGGCACTGCGTCCAAAGCCTGTTTATCTATAGACTTAATGGCATTATAAAGCGCCTGATTATGGCCTATTGCCGCCTCATAAGCTGATAACTTGGGCAGGCAGGATTCATAGCAGGCACGCAATGGTTTGGAGTTCATCACGGCATGAAGATGCGATAAAGGGGACCAGTATTGTTCCAGCGCATCATCCATATCTTCCAGGAGATACATGAGATTTTGCCAATTGAATTGCTTGTTGGAAGCCAAAACCAATTCAATTGACTCAAGATTGCTTTGTAAAAGCGCACCCAGGCGATCGGCGTAGTGTTCTATATCAATCGTTGAAAACGAAGGTAAACTCACTTCAGACATAGTATCTCTCTTCCCGTGCAAAGCATTAGGATACCACCAGGGTATTCGCATTTAAAATGATTTTTTCTGGTGTTTTTGCCTCCGGCTTAAACAGAACATGGGGGCCTGAAAAAATAGAGGCTGCCTTTCTGTAAAAGCGTTCGTCCACTTTGTCGTTTGGTCTTTGTTTTTCAAGCTGACGCGACGCAACAAACGTGGCAAAGGTGACTATCAATACCAGCACCGCCCCCACAAAAGGCACAACCGGGTTTGCAGCCAAAGCAGGAATTGCAAAACACATTGCCAGAAAAATTGCCGTTGTACTTACCACTGCCAACAACATTCTTTTTTGCTCAAACGCAAAACGCGCTTTCAAGGCAGCCTGCTGTGCTTTCAGATCATCCAGTTCATCGCCTTTGAGGGTTAAAGCAAGCGCTTCATAGCCATCCAACATGGTTTTTATGCGTTTAAGTTCAATCACTGCGCGCAAACCCGCCCACACCACATCAAACAGAAAGGCACCAAGGGTAAAATACATAGCGACCGGCGCAAGGACACCGGTCAGCACAAAGCAGGCCAATAGTCCCGACAACATCCATACCGCATCATTGCCCACTTCAAACCAACGACGCTGCAACTGGCCTATCAAACGGGTATATACACTAAGCTGGCGCTCTTTTTCCCCACAGAAACCTGGAAGAGGAATTAAGTGTTTTACTATCAAAAAAAGGTTCACTGCCAATCGAGGCACAAAAAATGCCCAAGCCAGATAACCAAAAAAAGGACCCGCAGCCTTATCAAAATAGGTTATTAAACGGCAGTAGCTTTCATAAGCCTGAAGCAGGGGAAGCAAGGTAATTAAAATCCGCCTGATGCGAATGGCAAACAGACGCGGAAAATTCAATTGAACAGTCGTTCCTCTCACTTTTTGTGTATAAGAAAAAGCCGGTTTGACTTTATATTGCGGAATAGCGTGAAAGGTAAACCCGCGTTTTGCGAGAAGCTTGCGATAATAATCCTGCTCTTTTTGCAGGTGCTCCATTTCTTGTGGCACATAAAGGTAATTACAATACATGTGCGCAAGCAACTCAGAGAGCGCAAGCGCTGCAATGAGGTTTTCCGTTAACGCTTTTTTTCGTCCCTTTTGCAGTTTCTTTGACGGATTTCGTTTGCGGGCAACCTCATGAACCAGCCGTGTTGAAATCACGCTGTATTCCATATTGATTACAGAATGCATTCGCACCAGGGTGTTAAAATCCCGCTGCGCGAGTGCATTACTGAATTCCCAAGCTGTTGTAGTCCCTTTCAAAGGCTTTGTAGGTGAGTCACCTATAAGGGATTGTAATCGGTGCAAAACTGCTGACATACAATCTTCAATTCGTTGAAACGGGGTAATTGTCCCAAAAAATACTCAGAAAGTAAATTTTTCACAATAAATTTAATTAATAATGAATTATCGCGAATAACTGGCTGACCTAACTTGCTGAATAGGCTCTTCTGAGCGACAATAGTGCCCCTAATGACTGTATAAAGAGAACGCATGAGCCTTTCGAATGACTTAGCCAATGCCATTCGCTTTTTAAGCATCGACGCCGTTGAAAAAGCGCAATCAGGTCACCCGGGAATGCCATTAGGGATGGCAGACATTGCCGCGGTACTTTGGAGTAAATTTCTAAAGCACAACCCGGCCAACCCGCATTGGTTTAATCGTGACCGATTTGTCCTATCCAATGGGCACGGCTCCATGCTGTTGTACTCCTTGCTGCATTTAACAGGGTATCCTCTAAGCCTTGACGAGTTAAAACAATTTCGTCAACTGCATTCAAAAACGCCAGGTCACCCGGAATACGGGGATACGCCAGGAGTTGAAACAACCACCGGCCCGCTTGGGCAAGGGCTTGCAAGTGCTGTGGGTATGGCACTGGCTGAAAAAATATTGGCCACTCAATTTAATCGCCCCAACCTTGCGCTTGTTAACCATTATACCTACGCTTTTATCGGGGATGGTTGCCTGATGGAAGGCATCTCCCATGAAGTCAGCTCGCTGGCTGGCACCCTTGCATTGAACAAACTGATTGTTTTTTACGATGACAATGGCATATCCATCGATGGCAAGGTTGAGTCCTGGTTTACAGACGATACGGCCATGCGCTTTAAAGCCTACCATTGGCAAGTGATTGGCCCCATTGATGGCCACGACCCAAAAGCCGTTGAACAGGCCATCCATTCCGCACAAAATGACACAACAAAGCCCAGTTTAATTATTTGCAAAACGATTATCGGGTTGGGTTCAACCGTTGCGGGAAGCGAAAAAGCCCATGGCGCGCCCCTTGGCAAAGAGGGAATCCACAAGGCACGGGAAACCTTTAATTGGCCGCATGCGCCCTTTGTCATTCCGGATGCGCTTTATGCAAAATGGAATCACCTGGAGCAGGGGCACCTGGATGAAGCCCATTGGCTCACTGTTTGTCATCAATACCAACAACAGCATCCAGCCATTTATCATGATTTTTTACGTCGCATTAACGGCGATTTACCCGATAACTGGGATGCCTTTGCAAGCGAATGGATTGAACAATGCCGTTTGAATGAACAAGCCGAAGCAACGCGCAAAAGCTCGCAACGTGCCATTGAGGCCTTTGCCCGCATTTTACCGGAGCTTTTTGGTGGTTCTGCGGATTTAACGGGCTCGAACAATACCGACTGGTCTGGCACGAAAGCCATCAATTCCGGTGATTTTTCAGGTAATTACCTTTATTATGGAGTTCGCGAGTTTGGCATGGCCGCAATTATGAACGGCTTGGCCCTGCACGGCGGTTTTATCCCTTATGGCGGTACTTTTTTAGTTTTTGCGGATTATGCACGCAATGCAATTCGCTTAAGTGCTTTAATGAAGCAACGGGTTATTTACGTGTTTACCCACGACTCCATCGGCTTAGGGGAGGACGGCCCGACTCACCAGCCCATTGAGCAGGCTGCTATGCTTAGAATGACACCCAATATGCAGGTGTGGCGACCCGCTGACTTGTTTGAAACCGCCGTGGCTTGGCAGCAAGCGTTAGAACACCATACAGGCCCGAGTGCACTTTTATTGTCGCGTCAAAATTTACCTGCCTTACCGCAGGACAAGGACGCTGCAGAAAAGGTAAAACGAGGGGGCTATATTTTAAGCGATTGCGAAGGAGCGCCGGATGTCATTCTTATTGCCACAGGTTCAGAAGTACAGCTAGCTCTGGCGGCAGCAGAGCGCTTGAAAAGCCAGATTAACATTCGCGTGGTATCCATGCCTTGCTGTGAACGTTTTCTTGCAGAAGAGAACGCCTATCAGGAGCAGGTATTGCCGAAAGCGGTGCGGCATCGCATAGCTATTGAGGCAGCAGCTACTGCTTACTGGTATCGGTTTGTAGGCATTGATGGCAAAGTTTTGGGTCTTGACCATTTCGGCGTTTCAGCCCCGGCAAAAGAGGCCTATGCCTTTTTTGGCATAACGGTTGAACACCTCATGGCCATGATACAAGCGTTTCCAGGGCCTAAGGAAATTATTGAGTAAGCTGCTTTAAACAAAGATAACGTTAATTAAAACAGACTCTGGCAAAGAGTCCTAGTAATTCGGAGAAGTAATATGTCAATACGAGTCGCAATAAATGGTTATGGCCGCATTGGCCGGTGTATTTTACGTTCCATTTTTGAATATAACCGCCAAAATGAATTTAATGTAGTCGCAATTAATGACGTCTCGGGCATAGAAACCACCGCACACCTTACGCGCTTTGACTCCACACACGGGCGTTTCGGCAGTGTGGTACAGGTTGAAGGGGATCATTTAATCGTCGATGGACACCCTATTCGCGTAACGGCGTCACGCGACCCACTGACCTTGCCCTGGGCTGAGCTCGATGTAGACCTTGTTTTTGAATGCACCGGACGCTTCACCCACCGCGAAGAAGCCATGCAACACCTTAGCGCAGGGGCCAAAAAAGTGTTGATTTCAGCGCCTGGAAAAGACGCGGATGCAACCATTGTTTATGGCGTAAACCACCACATCTTGCGTGCCACTGACACGATTGTATCGAATGCATCCTGCACTACCAATTGCCTGGCGCCGGTTGTGAAGCCCCTGCATGAAGCGCTTGGCATAACGTATGGTTTATTGAATACGGTTCATGCATATACGAAAGACCAAATGTTGCTGGATGGTAGCCACAGTGATCTGCGCCGTGCGCGCTCTGCAACGCAATCGATTATTCCCACGAAAACGGGTGCTGCCCAAGCAGTAGGTTTAGTTCTGCCAGAGTTGGCAGGCAGGCTTGATGGCTTTGCCATGCGTGTTCCCACTTTGAATGTTTCTGTCGCTGATTTAACCTTTAATGTTTCACGGGAAACCACCGTGGAAGAAGTGAATAGCATTATGCGGGCGGCAAAAAGCCCTATTTTGCAAATTAATGAGGCACCTTTGGTTTCCTGCGATTTTAATCATGACCCTGCTTCGGCGATTTTTGATACCACGCAGACCAAGGTGTTAGGTAATTTGGTAAAAATTATTGCCTGGTACGACAATGAATGGGGCTTTTCTAATCGCATGCTCGATACAGCCAATACTATGATGAATTGTTAAGGGATGAATTAAGTGAATCTAATCAAAATGAGCGACCTTAATCTTCGTGATAAACGGGTATTAATTCGTGAAGATTTAAATGTTCCTATAAAAGATGGCATTATAACCAGTGATCAACGCCTGCAAGCAGCCCTTCCTACGTTGCGATTAGCACTTGAGGAAAATGCTGCGGTGATGGTGTTATCGCACCTTGGGCGTCCTGAAGAAGGCCGTTATGAAAAACGTTTTTCTTTGCAGCCCATTGCCGATTACCTCGCAGCCAATTTAAATTACCCTGTTCGCTTTGTTAGCCAGTATTTAGATGGTGTGGAAGTGAATCCTGGAGAATTGGTCATTTTAGAAAATGTGCGCTTCAATCCGGGTGAAAAAACAAACGATGCGGTGTTGGCGGAAAAATTGGCAAGTTTATGTGATATTTTTGTAATGGATGCCTTTGGAACCGCACACCGCGCGCACGCTTCAACCTGTGGCGTTGCCAAATTAGCACCGGTTGCAGTGGCAGGCCCTCTTTTAGTGCGGGAACTGGAAGCTCTAACACATGTTTTACGCGAGCCGGCCAAGCCCATTATTGCAGTGGTTGGTGGCGCCAAAGTGTCTTCCAAGCTAACTTTATTAAAACAACTGGTGCACAAAGTAGATTATTTAATCCCCGGTGGCGGCATTGCAAACACGTTTCTTAAGGCGCAAGGCTTTGAGATTGGCGTTTCACTCTGTGAAGAATATTTATTGGATGATGCCCGTGAAATTCTGGCACTTGCCAAAGAAACAGGTTGCCAGATTCCGCTTCCATCGGATGTAGTAGTGAGCAAAACCTTTTCAGACAGTTGCCCCGCATTTAACAAATCACTTAATAATATTGCCAGTGACGACATGATTCTGGACATCGGCCCTGAAACAGTAGGACGGTATCTGGATATTATTGATGTTGCAAAAACCATCATTTGGAATGGACCGGTTGGCGTATTTGAATTTCCACAGTTTGCCTATGGAACAAGGGCGTTAGCAATTGCCATTGCCAACAGCGATGCATTTTCTATCGCAGGTGGCGGAGATACCCTTGCCGCTGTCGATCAATACAATCTGACACCGCAAATTTCCTATATTTCCACTGGTGGCGGGGCTTTTCTTGAATTTCTGGAAGGCAAAACACTGCCGGCTGTGGCTATCCTTGAGGAACGCGCCAAGGATCTTCAGTAGGAATAAGCACTCCTCCCTCAGGGACACTGCCATTAAGTTAAGGATTTTGAACTTCCGTCATCCCTCGCTGCGCGAAGGATCTCCTGATGTTGGCACCGCGCCTGATGCAGAAGATCCTTCGCGCAGCGAGGGATGACGGGCTTAACTTAATGGCAGTGTCCCTCAGGGGGAGTGCTTGCTCCTGGAGCGCTAAAGCTCCCCTGCTGCATCGGAAGTACCAGGATTTTCCAAACTTAAAATACCGGTATTAAAATCGTAAGCAAAAATTTCAGCGTAACGTCCCCAATCAATCATGGTACGTAACACGCGCTCGGCTTCTTTTTCGCTCAAATAATCTTCCAATTTACTTAGAAAGCGTTCTTCGGAAACGCGGTGCCCAATTTTTTCGTCCAAAACCCGGCTAATGTAGCGTGCCAAAGGCACTTTTTCTAAAAGGCGTCTTGCAAATAATTGTTTACGCTCTTGCAAATCGGCTTCTGAAAACTGCTTGCCCAGTTCGCTTAAGTGGATATCCCCGTCCAGGACTTTAGCAAAACCTAGAATCTCAAGGGTTTCAAGGATAGGAAACAAGTCGTCAATGTTCATCATGATTTCATCGGCAAGCTCAGGCAGATCAATGCGTTCTTCAAACGACTTCATGGTTTCAATAAGACCGGATAATTCAGAAGGTTCTACATCCGGCAAACGGTAACCCAAACCAATTTGGCGATCACGCTGAGCACCTTTTGCTCTTTCTTTGGGCCCGGTAGTCATCAAGGTATATATTTTATCGACTAAAGCGCGAAAATCGTTGGTTTCAGGATTACGAGGCTGTGACAAGGTCACTTGCAACTCGGCTCGAATGTAGCCTGGATCACTGCCAAAAATAATAATGCGATCAGCCAGGGTGGCCGCTTCCTCAATGTTATGGGTAACCAGCAAAATGCCGTTGGTATTGGTTTTTTTCTCCTGCCACAACTCCAGTAAGTCAGACTTTAAATTTTCAGCCGTTAAGACATCCAATGCGGAAAAAGGTTCATCCATCAACAAGACATCCGGGTTAATTACTAAAGCGCGCGCAAAGCCTACACGCTGGCGCATACCGCCTGACAGCTCTTTGGGAAAAGCCGATTCAAAGCCGTCTAATCCTATGGTGTCAATGGCATCAATGGCGCGTCGTCGCCGCTCTTCTCGACCCACTCCTTGCGCTTCCAGGCCTAACTCAACGTTTTCAAGCACCGTCAGCCAGGGCATCAGTGCAAAGGATTGAAACACCATGGCAATGCCGGGGACAGGGCCTGTAACGGGTTGACCACGGTAGGTCACTCTCCCGGAGGTGGGTTGCACCAAGCCTGCAATAATGCGTAACAGCGTTGATTTTCCCGAGCCGGATTTACCGAGTAAGGCAACGATTTCTCCTTTTCGGAGTTTAAAGTTTACATCTTCAAGTACCAATAAATCCTGTGATGAGGCTTTTTTAAAAGATTTTCGGCAATTTTCAATGGCAATAATGGTTTCGGTCATAGATGCCTCAATTGAAATGAAAGCGGTCTTCCGCTAAACGGTAAAGGGGTCGCCAGATGAGATGGTTAAACGCAAGCACATAAAGGCACATCATTGCCGTGCCTAAAGCAATTTTGGGAAAATTGCCGGCAAAGGTACTGGCATGAATGTAAGCCCCTAATCCGGTTGCTTCCAGAGTGGTATTACCCCAGCTCACCCATTCTGCGACGATACTCGCATTCCATGCGCCACCGGCGGCTGTAATTGCACCGGTAATGTAAAAAGGAAAAATTCCTGGCAAGGCAAGACGCTTCCACCATTGCCAACCGCGGACATTAAAATTATCAGCCACTAAATACAGATCGCGCGGAATAGTGGATGCACCTGCAATCACATTAAATAAAATATACCATTGCGTGCCAAGAATCATCAGGGGCGTTACCCAAATTTCCACACTTAAATGCCATTGAACGATGGCAATGACAAACAAGGGGTAAAATAAATTGGCAGGAAAGGCTGCGACAAACTGAATAATGGGCTGGATTTTCTGCGCAAGCCCAGGCCTTAATCCAATCCATACTCCTACAGGAATCCAGATTAACGAACTTAAGATAATGAGCACAATCACTCGTAACCCGGTAGCAGCGCCCAAAAGAAACACATGGAAAATATCACGCAATTTCAGCTCGGCTAAAATAAAATTCACAAGCAGCCACCCGCCTGCCACAATGGCTATCAGTACGATGGAACTCCATAACCAATTGAGTTGTTTTTGGCGTCTGAAATCCATCTCTTTCACCGATTTAACTCCATGGTTACGCAACCAATAGACATTGACTATCTGGTTTTTAACAATGGCTGCAACCGTGCCAAATCGCTTCATTAAGCGGCTTCCACGAATTAAATCGATGAGCCAGGACTGGTATTCTGCTTCATCCGGCGAAGGCTCCATTTTAAATTTTTCAGACCAGGCAATAAGCGGTCTAAAGAGGATTTGATCGTAGAGAAAAATGACCACCACCATGGCTAAAATCGCATAGCCTACCGCTTGTAAATCATGATGGGCAATCGCTAATGCAATGTAGGAGCCTACCCCCGGTAATCGAATATCCTGGTGCGCTACCGCAATGGACTCAGACAATACGACAAAAAACCAGCTTGCTGACATGGACATCATGAGGTTCCACAAAAGTCCAGACATGGAAAAAGGCACTTCCACTTTCCAGAAGCGTTGCCAGGAAGACAATTGAAACATGGCCGCCGCTTCTTTTAAATCATCAGGAATTGTTTTTAGGGATTGATAAAAACCAAAGGTGATGTTCCATACTTGCGCGGTAAAAATAGCAAAAATGGAGGCACATTCAGGCCCAAGCAAACTTCCCGGAAATAAATGAATAAAACCGGTTACCGTAATGGATAAGAAACTAAGCACTGGAATGGATTGCAAGATATCAATCGATGGGATAATCAGTTGCTCTGCACGTTTATTTTTTGCAGCCAGCGTGCCCACGACAAAGGTAAAGAGCAGCGATAAAATAAGGGCGACAAACATGCGCAACACAGTGCGCAAGGCATAAAAAGGCAGTTTGGCAGGATCGAGCGAGATGGGAAGCGGCTCACCTAATTGATAGGGGCTGGTCATCTGCTTTCCGGCCCAGCCCAGAAAAAAGAGCACGGCAAAAATAAGAATGATTAAGAGCAGATCCCATCGATTGATATAACGGCTGACATTTTCGCGATTGGCAAAATAAAAACGATAGCGCACAAATGCCCCCTGGTTCACCGATAGACTTTTAACTGGATTATCATTTGGCGTTTTGATTCACGCCAGGTAAATTCTAAATCTAAATTGAGTAAAATATCACAACTGGCATGATTTGTCGTCTGATTTGATTTTTTTCTCGAAGAATTCAGGTTACAATAAACGAATTACCCGCTTTAGGATAAAACCATGTACAAAGTCACGCTTTCTACTGCTTTCTCCTTACTCGTTACCACCACGTTACTGTATGCAGCACCGGACAATACGCAACTGGCCGTATGGGCAAATGAAGCGATTGTTGCAACCTATAGTTTTAATTATAAAAATTTTCTCGAACGCCAGAAGGAAATTGCCAAGTATTTTACTGCTGAAGGATGGACTAACTACACGACAGCACTCCTTGCATCCAAATTGCCAGAAGCCGTACAATCCAACTCCTATTTTGTAAGTTCCGTAGCACAAAAGCCCCCGGTGATTACACCCATTGCAGCAAATCAATGGCAAGCTGTCATGCCTTTGTTAGTTTTGTATAAAAACCCGCAGTACCAGCAACAGCAAACCCTCATGGTAACCATTGAATTTAAACAGGCAATAAAAGGTCAGGGTGTGCGCGGATTGGCCGTTAACCGCTTAAAATCGCAAGTGGTAAAACCTTCCTGCAAGTGCGATGTAGAAAACGACACTCCGCCTAGTGCAACAAGCGATGCGCCATCACCACAAGATGAAAAACAATTAAAACCGCCAACAACCAAATAATAATATTGAGTTTTCGCGGAATAACAATGTCCAGTGCAGATTCTTCCGGAAAGTTAGGATTGTAATAGATATCAATTTCGGTGTTTTTTTCATACGCAATTGCCGCTCGGTAAGCGACTTTGCGGGCGTATTTGCTGTTTGGAGTATTGTGTGCTGTGTCTAAAAAAAAATAGTTTCCATAGAAGTTTTTATCAAAAACCTGATAACTGTATTCAATTTTTGGCCATAGCTGTTCATTTTCCCTCGTCCATTCAAAAACCGTGATGCGCCCTTTAGTAATGAGCCAATCTTTTGTTTGAGCCAATTTTTTTCTTTCTCTCCAAAAATACCACAGCATGAAAAGTAAAAAAATCAACCACATTTGATCAACCATGCCTTGCCAGGAAAGAAGCCTGTGTATCACGTTAACCCCTGTGTAATATAAATTCTTTTCAATATAGCCCCTTCAACACGTTCTAAGCGAATGCTCCAAACAAGAACAATCATCCCTGCAAGCAGGGATGATAAAAAATTGAGTGCGATTTAGGGCGTGTCATCAATTAATTTTTTGAAGCGAAAATGTGGCTTATTGAGCGCCATTTTGCGCTTGAATGAGGCG
>JBAZXN010000036.1:0-15827 GCA_041659885.1 Tatlockia sp. | reverse complement strand
GGTCTACCATTATTTATGCGAAATAGCCGATAAAGAAGGGCTTATCTCACCCCGAGAGCTGCAAATGATGGCTTTGTTAACCCGTAGTTTTTGCGAGCGGGAGGGGGCTTTTGACTCAGCACCCGCCATTGCCGAGCAGTATGCCTGGCAGGTTGCTCAGTATTTAGTGCCTGAAAAGTACAAGAAAGCATTTGATGCGCGGTTTAAGCCACCTGGTCCTGTGCAAAGAAAAGAGACACAGCAGGCGCCTTCAGACTATTTAATTACCGCATCCCGGCAGGCGATTAGCGAACAACTGGATGATTTGCTTTGGCTTCGCGAGTTTAAAATACAGGCAAACCATCCGGTACTCTCTTATGGCGGATTAGGGGGGATTCTTTTAGAAGGGGAGCCTGGTGCCGGAAAGTCGGAGCTGGTAATAGCCAAGTTGCGAGCGCAAGGTTTTAAAGAAGTAGACGGTGCGGTGGTTCCTGAAAAACCTTTTTACCGCATGCCGGTAAGCCTCTCAACGGAAGAGCAGAAAAAATTGCTCCTCAAAGGCTTTCATGAGGGGGCTGTTGTTGTCATTGATGAAATCAACAGTTCAAAGAGCATGGAGCGTTTTCTAAACCATTTATTAATGGGGAAAACAGCCGAGGGTGATCCTCCTAAAAAGCCCGGGTTTTTACTCATAGGCACCCAAAATCCGGCAGACATGGGAGGGCGAGAGGCAGCTGGTACAGCGCTTAGCCGGCGCTTCGTTACAACAAAGCTCCCTTCCTACAACGCACAAGAAACGGAAGCGATTTTACTGTCTAAAGGGGTTGAGCAAAGGAAAATCAGACCCTTGGTCAATGCGTTTGAAAAAAACGTGAAAAAAGCAAAGCAGGAGAAATTAACGCCACCTCCCACGTTGAGAGAGGTGTTAAGAGTAGCCGAGTCCGAATTGCCATTCAAAGTAGGAAGTGCCATGGGATTATTGGATGGCAAACCCCTCACCATGAAACACCCGTTTTTTACACAAAGCAAGGACCGCGAGAGTGCGCCACCAGGAGATAACATCGAAACCCGTTTTGCAGTTAATTGATAGCCTAAAAACGCCGCGCACCTATTACCAGCGTAGCCTGGTTGCTTGCAACCGGGATTCTGTATATAAGCCGGGCAATGAAATCCCGTTCTTTTGTTTAATATCTCTGTGGCGGTAAGGTACTCCTGGTTGCAAGCAACCAGGCTACGCGCTACTGCGCTGCTTTTTTATAACGGTGGAGGGGGATTGCGTCGCCCCATCATTCCCACGATGAGGCCGCGCACTTCGTTGTTTTTTTATGACCAGCGTAGCCTGGTTGCTTGCAACCGGGATTCTGTATATAAGCCGGGCAATGAAATCCCGTTCTTTTGTTTAATATCTCTGTGGCGGTAAAGTACTCCTGGTTGCAAGCAACCAGGCTACTCGCTACTGCGCTGCTTTTTTATAACGGTGGCGGGGGATTGCGTCGCCCCATCATTCCCATGAGGAGTAAAACGATAAAAATCACTAAAAACAAAAAGAACAATATCTTAGCGATCCCTGCTGCCGCAGAAGCAATGCCACCAAAACCCAGTGCGCCTGCGATGAGTGCTACAACTAAAAAGGTAAGTGCCCAACCTAGCATAATCTTCTCCTTATTTTTCCATTAAACCCATTTAACTTTAAAGCCCCAACCACCGGATAAATTGATTTGTCGCACTTAACGAGATGGAAGGTCTGTTTTCAAAATCGACAAGGTAATTGGTATTGGATGTATTATCGAGTCGAATGTCTTTGATATGGCCCAAGTTAACCAAAAGCATTTCCGTTGCATAATATCCCCTATCCATTTTGATGACAGGAACTGCAAAACGGATGTCTTGCAGAGGTTCTTTCTGAGGGGCGTTAGCAAGCGTTTTAAATTCCGCCGTGCTTAAGGCAATATATTCCTGATTATTGATTTGACGGCGTAACATGCGTTCCAAAGGGGGTTTGTTATGGAAAAAGGCATCGTATTTATCGGCTTCAATGACTAATACCGGCCCTGTTTCCTGTCCTTTGGCGCTCTTCACATGGGCAAAAAGAACCGGTTCACGCACTTCTTCTTCCGGTTTTGTTTCTGCATTTTTTTCTGCACGAATAGGAGATACATTATCACAGGTTAAAAACCTGGAGCTGACAAACCAATTGTCGCTGGGATAGTACATGACAAAAAGGGATTGTTCTTTAATCGTGTCAATAATTGAGGTGGTTAAATCCGAAGGAAGGGCAGGGCAGCCCCAACTGCGTCCGGCTCGGCCGTATTTTTTAATGAATGACTCATCAACATACCAACCTCCGTGCATAACGACTGAGCGTCCTGCGGCGTTGTCGTTAAACCCGCGGTCCAGCCCATCGAGTCTAAGGGATAAACCGTGCCTTCCCCGATAGGTCTTCTCCGTGGTATATACACCAATAGAACTTGATTTGCTGTTAAATTTGTTGGAAAAATAAGTAGACAATAGCGCGCCTGATTTTATCCCGTGAGAGACATAAGTATTAAAAAGCAATTTTTTATTGAGCAAATCAAAAATCCAGAGCCTTTTTTCGCTTGAAGGCAGGGAATAATCAATGATAGTTAATATATTATTGTGCGCTACCTTGTATTGATCGGCGCATTTTAATGTTTTGAGCACTTTAGTAATGACCGGCGTATCGAGCGTGCTCGCGCGCAACATGCTTTCTATTTCCTTGAAAGTCTTATCACTTGTTTGTGGATAAACAAGCCCAGGACTTATTAAGGCAATAAGTTCATTGATCCCCATGGTGGCCTGGTTGCTTTCTTTGGGGTACAAGGTGAGGGAAAAGCAGGCTGCGGTTACTGCTAAAACCAATAGCAGAGACTTTTTCATAATATTTCCCTATCATTCTTATTTTTTTTCCATATCCTATTTATAGCTCAATTTTAAGAAATAGTGTTTTTGATTTTGTCATCCAAAGAATTGCCCGGGAAAAATAGATGTGGTAAAATAAACAATTGATTCATATTTTAATCAATTATGCTTCGTTTAAAGAGGAAAAATGAATACTGTCAAGGTGAGTAAGGAAAGTGAATTTTTTATTGCTATTTGTCAACTTAAAAAGCATAGCTATGTGACTTGCGGGGTCAAAGAGCCTGGCAAGGATAGCGTCTTGCTGGCTTCTTTTGGCAAAACGAGCTACGATTTTTGCCTTCCTACGATGATAGTCAATGAGTCCGCGGTAAAGTATTCTTATGGCAAGGACTATTATTACGAGCCAAAAAAACATCTTATTCGTTACAAGGCCTATGCAATTTCACTTGATCAGTACCGCGCTTTTTTAGAGTACCTCAAAACACTTTCTCAAAAACAAATAGCTCGGAATGAAGTGATACCTCCTTTAAAAGCCTATCAGTTTAAAGCGCAGGATGAAGAAACAATTACGCTGGAATGGTCTGAGTTTGCTGATCCGGAAAAAAAGCACAAGGTTGCTAAACGGTTTTATCAGTTTGGATTATTTAACACCTGCCGACATTCTGCGAAGGAATTCGTGAAAGAAGCAAACCAAGTACAGGATTTTGAGGACGGGGTTTCTTCCTTTTCTTTTATCAAGCCGCCATTGGCAGCGATTTTTGACAAGGGAGTGGTTACTGCTGAACGCAAATTTTATATTTTGCCTTTGCCTCCTACGGCTTTTAAAGAAATTGACTCGCAAAAAAAGATGTTTTTAACTGCATTGTATAAACGCATGGAAACGATTTGCCTGCTTAATTCCGAAAGTGACAAAACCTTTGAAAAATTTAGCAAATTAAAAGCACTTTATCAACGCATTGCGCCAAAGGAATCGGGCAGTATTTTACACGTTATACAAACGATAAAGGACTGGGAGCGTGAGAATTTATCACTGATTCAAACTCATCGTAAAACGCATTGGTTTACCTTTAAAACGGCAACTGAAAACATGTTTGCTTCATTCCATAAACAGTTTGATAAAATTGAAAAACGCACTCAGCCGGTTGAAAATAATTATGCCAGACAGTAATAAATACATCGATGTGCTACCTACATTCAATAACTGTTTTTTTCACTGCTTATCGCTTCATTATTTAAGCAAGGGAATTCCTTTGCCAGACGATTTGTTTACTCCACATGGGCTAGATACCCAGTATGTGCGTGCGATAAAAAAGGTTATACAAACTGCGGAGGATCTGGAACTCTTTAAACAGGTTACCGATTCATCCTATTTAGTAGAAAAAACACTTGTCTTGGGGGTATTGTTTCGCAGTTATTTTAGTAATTTTTTATCGGATAACTGGGAGTTGGGGGTTAAGTTGTTTGACAGTAAGGATGAGAACCTTCCTCAGGGAATGCAAGAACTCATTTTTATGAAACTGGTTGAAGGGCGTCTGGAGCTTGGCTTGGAGGCTTTTCTCCAAAATGTACAAGAGCAAGCACCTTCCATTTATCTGGCGAATAAAGATTTTTTTAAGCAAGTAAAAGAACCTGAATTATATTGGCTTGAAGAAGGGTATCTCAATTTTTGTCGTTACATTGGAACCAATATTAAATTATCCGCTTTTGAAGCCGATTTATTTCTTACTTCAAAATTAAACATTCCTTTTGCTGCTTATAATGATGATAAAAAATCAAATGAAAAACTACTGATAACCTCCAATTCGGAGCAGCCTGACTTTCAATTTTTACTGGATGCTAAGGACAAACATTATAACTTCATTGAAACGCAACCAAGCCAAGTACTAGAGGAATACAAAACGCGTTTTGAAGGGTATAAGTTAGAACGGGAAAAAATTCTCGCAATGGCGGCCAATTCGCATACTAAATTAGCCGAAGCTCAAAACAGTCCTTTTTTATTAGTCGCCGCTACATTCCCCGCGAGCGAAGAGGGATTTAAGTATCCCATGCAATTATTGGTTAATCGGCTTAACTATTTATCTGAAAAATCAAAAGCCAAAAAATTGGAAATCATCGCCCCGGAAGAAATTGCAGAAATTGTGATTACAGAGCAAACTGCGCAACCAGAAATGGAAGACCAATCAATCAAAATCACGGAGCAGGATGAACCTGTCCCTGAACCCTCCGCCTTCATGCAGAGCGACAACGACCAGGATTTTATTATCCTCTCTGAGCCGACTCCCTCTACATTGAAGAAGGAGAGTACACCTATTCCTCGGAATGTCCCGCGCAAAAGACCACTACCAAAAGCTAAGGAAAAAGTGCATTCTTGTGCGAATATTAGCATGATGGTTTTGGGTGGATTTATCGCAGCCGCAGGAATTGCTGCAGTGGCTTTGGCATTTACTGTCCTCAACGCAGCAACGTTGGGTATTGCAGGAATAGCAACCGCAGTTGCTGCCGTTCCACTCTTTTTTTCAGGCGTTGGATTGTTTGCAACGGGGATCTATAAAAATAGACAACCGGGCGATGAACAACCACTCGATGCTTCAAACCCTATTCTTCGGTAAAAAGGGTAGCACCCCAACCTTGCGTTATGCACGATTTAACCAAGTGCCAAAACGCGCGTTTTTTTATAAACCGCGCTGATTTTACTTCCATCCCACTGATAAATATAATGCGAAGTTTGCTTGCATTGATGAATGCAGTTTGGCTTAAATAAAGCAAAATTGCGCGCAGTTCTTTCCTTTTCGACCCGAACAGAATAATACATGAGACCGGCTTCGTTTTGGCGCTTTATTTCAGCCCCCAACTCCTGCCCCAAACGGTAGTCTGTCAAGGAATACAATGCATGATGGTCTCTATCAAACGGCAATAAATTGTATAACTCCGCGCTAAATTCGGCACTCAAGGTGCGCATTTCAATGGTTTGTGCAGGTTCTTTGGTAAATTGTAAAAATTGTTCGCGGTGGTAAACGGTTTCAGCAATCGCAGCGTCCAGGGTTTCAGAGGCATAATATACACCGTAATCCCCATTCGAAAAGCGGCTGCCATTAGGGTTTATATGCGTAAATGCCGCCATGACATAGCCAGAACCTGGAATAGCGTACACTCGCTCCTCAGGCCGCACAAGAGAGAGATTCCCCATTTCATCCTGAATACGTGGGTTGGTTAGCGCTTGAATTGCATACAAATCGGCAAAATCGGCTTCAGAAGCGACGTCCTCAAAGAGGGGAACGGGAGGAAATTTGGACGGAATCAAACGGTAGCAGCGGTTTTTTTTGAAGGGTATTTTATCCAGTGTATTTAACAAAACCATTACGCTTTCCCACCGCGCTCGGCATTCAGACGGCTAGCTACCGCCCAAAGATCCACCACTCGCCCCTGCAACATAATATCCATAGCCGATTTGCCATTGAAAAAGGGCGCTTGATTGGGTTTTCTTACCCAGCCGTAAATGGAATCCGGATTGGAGAATAAAATGCGCAAGGCAGCATGGATATTTAAAATATAGGACAAGCGCTCTGCCAAATCTTTGCTGATGGAGGCTTTTTCCGGCAAACTTTTGTATTTGAAAAACGTGGAGCGCTTTAAACCCAGTAAAGTCTGGATTTCCTCCGCACCGCACTGCCATTTATCCAATATAGCAAGCACTACTTTAAAGGCAGTTTGTACTTGTTTGGCGTGGGGTGGGTTCATCGCTTGGGATGCTAGCATGGCTTTCACCTAAAAAGTGCTTAATACAAATATAGACTATTTATCAAAAAGAGTCCATATGTAGACTTATTTATTTTTCGGAGAGGAACTTGATCTCATCAATTTTTGCAGCAATGCGGGCCTGCAAATAGGGATCGGTTTTGGAGAGCGAGTCGGCCATTTTCAGTTGCCGAACCGCATCGCGTTTTCGGCCTTGCAGCAAATGGCATTGCGCCTTGGTGAAGTAAGCATAGCTTTTGCGGTGCGATAAAGCCTGCGCTTGCGCCAATGTCTCGCAAAGCGTGAGATCGTATTTATAAAGCCTGGATCCTTTTAGCAAAATACTCGCAGCCTTTTCCGCCTCGCCTTTGGCGAGTAAACCCTGCGCGTAAGCCATAATTGAGGCAAAATTTTCAGGGTAGTTTTTATTCAACGCACTGAGCCGATTGATGGCTTTATCAAAGGTTTGATTGCCAATTTCAGCCTGAGCCATGGCGATGTGATAAAACAGATTGTCCGGATCGTTGATTAATAAAGGCTCTACGGCACCTTGCGCTTGTTGAAACTGGTTTGTCGCAAGAAGAGCTAACACATAACCGTACTGGCAACTGACTGCCTGTGTTTTTCGGTTGCATTGCTGCCGGTAAAAATCGAGTAATTCTTTGGGGTTGCTGCTTGTTGAAACGCGCATCAGCTCTTTAAACAAATGGTAATCCAGATTATCCAGAAACTGTTTTTTTTCCAGTCGATCACTGCGGCTTTCCGCTTCGGCAATGCGGTCTTCATCGAGCGGATGGGTTCTTAAAATGGCAGGCACATTGGCGGTATAATAATAGCGCGAATTCTGCTGCATTTTTTTAAAAAAACTGGCCATACTGTGCGGATTAAATCCTGCCTTAATGAGCATATCAATACCAATTCTATCCGCTTCTTTTTCATTAGAGCGGGTAAAGTTAATGGTATCTTGCGCAAATCCACTTAAAGACGCCATCATGGCGCCGGTGCCTAAAGTGGGATTTAATACCCCTAAGGCAATGGAGGCCAAAAGGGAGGCGAGCATGGGAATGCGCATTTGTTTTTGGTGTTCAATCATGCTGTAGAGGTGATGCAGTCTGACGTGGGCTATTTCATGCGCCATTACAGCGGCCAACTCACTTTCCTTGTCGGTCGCTAAGACAAGTTGGGTATTGATTCCAATATAACCACCAGGCCCTGCAAAGGCATTAATTTCACTGGATTTTACAATAAAAAATAACGGGGTTTGAATGTGGGCGAAGCGTGCCAGCTTTTTTCCTAAATGATTAATGTATTGCGTGGCTAAAGGGTTGCGTTCAACGGTGTCAGATTGATTAATGAGTTGAATAAACTCTCTTTCCAGCTCTTCAAGCTCTTTTGTAGAATAGGGTGAGAGGGCAAACGCCTGGAAAGGAAGAAGCATTGCCAGGAATAAACAGGCGCTTTTTTTTATAAAAAGAGGCAAAAGGCGCATGAGTCTCCTGGTTCGTTTTCTGTCAAGTATGCGTAATACTAACAAAAATTAAAAGCTATCAGGAAAAAGATTCTGCTTTTAGTAAATCTCTGCCTTGTCAGGTCTACTCAATAATTGAATAATTTGTTATCATATCAGTATTTTTTATTAGTGATTTAACTATGCACAAACACTTTATGCTAGCTGCTCTGGAACAAGCCTGGCTCGGACAGGGGCGATGTGCACCCAATCCCAGTGTCGGTGCTGTTGCAGTGCATAAAGGGGAAATTATCGCGCGCGGCTGGCATCAAGGTGTGGGGACGGCGCACGCTGAACAAGTCGTTCTGACTCAACTTCCAAAAGGCCTGCAAAACGTCACGCTTTTTGTAACACTGGAGCCGTGCAACCATTGGGGGAGAACCCCGCCTTGTGTCGAAGCCATTATTGACGCGGGTATTTTTGAAGTAATCTATGGCTTTCGTGATCCCAATCCTGTCGTTGCCGCAAACAATACGCCAGAGCGGTTACAAGCGAGGGGAATTAAGGCATCGCATTACCCTCTGGCTGAAATCGATGCATTCTATCAAAGTTATGCTTACTGGACCCGAACAAAAATGCCTTGGGTAACGGCTAAACTGGCTCATTCACTGGATGCGAAAATTGCGAAACAGGCAGGTGAGCGTACCCGGTTAACAAACAATGAATGCGCTGTGTTTACCCATCAAAACCGGTTGCATGCCGACCTTATCCTCACGACAGCCAAAACAATTCGTTCAGATGCCCCCTTGTTAAATGCCCGTATAGAAGAAAAAGTATACAGCAAACCGCTAGCTATTCTGGATAGCAAGTTATCCCTTGATAAAACAACCCAAGCCATTGCGCTTGCCAGGCATTGCCATATTTTTCATGATGAAGCCTGTACCGTCACAGCACCAAACGCCAACTGCACTTACCATGGCGTGCCGGTAAACGCGGGCTTGCTTGACTTAAAGGCCGTGGTAACCCGACTTGGCCAGCTTGGTTTTCATGATGTGTGGGTCGAGGCCGGCGGCACCTGTTTTAGTGCCTTGCATAAAGAGGGGTTAGTGCAGCGCACCTACCTCTATATTGCTCCCACTTTATTAGGCAATGAGGCCGTTTCTGCATACCTTGGTGAAATATTTATGAAAAAACCCAGGGTAACCTGGCAAATAAAAGCAGATAATGTGATAGCATGCCTCGACTGGCAGGAGAAATCATGTTTACAGGAATAATCGAGCAACAAGGTGAAGTGGTTAGGACTTCTTTGGGTGAAAATGCAAACAGGTTGCTAATTACGAGTCCTTTTCAGCAGCTCACACCTGGTGAAAGCATTGCAATAAATGGTGTTTGCCTGACCTTGTTGCCGGAGTCGGACTCCCTTCTCGCTTTTGATCTGTCACCGGAAACGCTAAAATTAACTACGCTTGGCGCGTTAAAGGCAAAAGATAAAGTCAATTTGGAGCGCGCCCTACAGACTAATGCTCGTTTTGGCGGGCATTACGTCAGCGGCCATGTGGACACCGTTGCTATAGTGAAAAAAGTGCGGTCTCTGGGTGATTTTGTTGAAATAGAAGTGGGAGATTTTGCGGCTGATGCCAGTATGTTTCTCTTGCCGAAGGGCAGTATAACGCTTGATGGAGTGAGCTTAACGGTGAACGCGGTAAGTGAAAACGACGTTATCCAGCTCATGCTGGTTCCGCACTCGCTTTTGCAGACCACTTTAGGTCAATTACAAGTTGGTCAGCGTTTAAATGTAGAGTTTGATTATTTGACCCGAATCGTTGCACATCAATTAAAAGTTTCGGGGCAATTGAAAAATGAGGTTGAAATTACATGACAAGTCCTTTTGCAACCATTGAGCAAGCAATTGCAGCCTTAAAAGCTGGCCGCATGATAGTGCTGCTGGATGATGAAGCGCGGGAGAACGAAGGTGATTTAGTCATTGCCGCAGAGTTCGCTTCGAAAGAAGTAATTAATTTTATGGCAACCTATGGTCGGGGCTTAATTTGCTTGCCGATGGAAGAAGCGCTGATTGATAAACTCCGCTTGCCGATGATGGCTCAAAACAACCGTTCCCCTTACGGCACGGCGTTCACGGTATCCATTGAAGCGGCAAGTGATGTCACTACAGGCATTTCAGCAAAAGACAGAGCCCATACTATTGCAGTTGCCATAGCACCAGACAGTGAGCCGGATGACATTATTTCTCCTGGCCATATTTTTCCTTTAAAGGCAAAAGCAAAAGGGGTTTTGGAGCGGCCAGGCCAAACCGAAGGCAGCGTGGATTTAACCCGTCTTGCGGGGCTTACGCCTGCCGCGGTTATTTGTGAAATTATCAATGAAGACGGCACCATGAGCCGACTCGATGATTTAACGCTCTTTTCAAAAAAACACAATATACCCCTTGTTACAATTAAAGATTTGATAGACTACCGCATCCAGCATGAGTGTTTGGTTGAAGAGGTTGCAACAAGCCGTATTCCTATCCAGGAGCACGGGGATTTCACCATGACGGTCTTCCACAATAGACTCGATTCCAAAGAGCATTTTGCCCTCATAAAAGCCCCTAAATTCAGTAACCAGGTTCCTTTGGTGCGTGTGCATTCCGAATGCATTACTGGCGATGTATTTGGGTCTTGCAAATGCGATTGCGGAAAGCAATTGCAGCAATCGCTGGCTAAAATTGGCGAAGAAGGAGGGGTTTTAATCTATCTGCGGCAAGAGGGTAGAGGGATTGGGCTTGCGAATAAACTCAAAGCCTATCGCTTACAGGAAGAGCTGGGGCTTGATACCGTGGATGCCAACTTGCAACTGGGCTTTCCTGCGGATAACCGCGATTACGCGATAGCGTATCAAATAGTCAACTATTTAGGTCTGGATTCGCTTCGTTTACTCACCAATAACCCGAAAAAAATAGAGGCAATGGAAAAATACGGGTTAAAGGTCACTGAACGTGTTCCTTTGACGGTGCAGGCTACTGCTGAAAATCGGGACTATTTAAAAACCAAACAACACAAGCTGGGGCATTTATTAGCTGTTGATTAGCGCATTCTTCTTTTGTTAAAATCGAATCCCGTTTACATAGTCGCTTTTTTGCTGCCTGTGGGGCGGTTTTAGCATTTAAACGGGAACATTTATGACAAACTATATTTTTATTACCGGCGGGGTGGTTTCTTCTTTAGGGAAAGGCATCGCTTCTGCATCCTTAGCGGCTATTCTTGAAGCGCGCGGGTTAAAAGTTACCCTTATCAAACTGGATCCTTACATTAATGTAGATCCAGGCACCATGAGCCCCTTTCAGCATGGCGAAGTGTTTGTGACGCATGATGGGGCTGAGACCGACCTGGACTTGGGCCATTACGAGCGTTTTGTCCGCACCACCATGACCAAACGGAATAATTTTACCTCCGGTAAAATTTATGAAACGGTCATTAAAAAAGAACGGCGCGGCGATTATTTGGGGGGAACGGTACAGGTTATTCCGCATATCACCAATGAAATTAAGCGCTCTATTAAGCAGGGTGCTGAAAACTATGACGTTGCCATGATAGAAATTGGCGGAACCGTAGGGGATATTGAATCCCTGCCTTTTTTGGAAGCGATTCGTCAAATGCGCATTGAGCTGGGTGCACATCGCTCCCTGTTTATTCATTTAACACTGGTTCCCTATATTGCGACCTCCGGTGAAACCAAAACAAAACCCACACAACATTCAGTGAAGGAATTGCGCTCCATCGGGATTCAGCCGGATATTTTGATTTGCCGTTCGGAAAAACCCTTGTCGGCGAGCGACAGGGCAAAAATTGCGCTCTTCACCAATGTGGAGAAAGAAGGGGTCATCTCATTGGAGGATGCGAAAAGCATTTATCAAATTCCAATGATTTTACATGATCAAGGGTTGGATGAAATTGTCGTTAAAAAGTTGGGTTTAACCTTAAAGCCTGCTGATTTAAGCGAATGGCAAAAAGTAGTAGCGGCCCAAGCGATTCAAACGATGAAAGTAAAAGTTGCCATGGTTGGTAAATACACTGAATTAAATGATGCCTACAAATCCATCAATGAAGCCTTGATTCACGCAGGCATTCATACCCAAACCAAAATTGAAATTGTGTACTACGATGCCGAATTAATCGAGCAGCATGGCGTTGAACTATTATCCAACATCGATGCCTTGTTAATTCCTGGTGGCTTTGGCGAGCGCGGGGTAGAGGGTAAAATTCAGTCGATTCAATTTGCACGGGAAAACAACATCCCCTTCCTTGGTATTTGTCTGGGGATGCAAACGGCGGTTATTGAGTTTGCACGCAATGTGGCAGGGCTTAAAGAAGCCAACTCAACCGAGTTTGATAAAAAGACCCCTTATCCAGTAGTTGCTTTAATTAGTGAATGGATGGAGGCAGACGGCCAAATCAATGTACGGGATGAAGAGGGTGATTTGGGCGGCACGATGCGATTAGGCGCACAGCGTTGCTATGTGGATGAGGATTCATTGGCTTTTAGTATTTACCAACAGCCGATGATTACTGAGCGTCATCGCCACCGTTACGAAGTCAATAACCAGTTTGTAGAAAATTTGGTGCAACACGGTCTGGTTATTTCGGGTCGCTCTGCGGATAAAATGCTGGTTGAAATGATTGAGCTACCGAATCACCCCTGGTTTTTAGCATGTCAGTTTCATCCCGAATTTACTTCCACACCACGCGACGGCCATCCGCTATTTACAAGTTTTGTATTGGCTGCCCGTGAATACCATCAAACGAAGGAAACAGCATGAAATTATGTGGGTTTGAAGCAGGAATTGAGTCTCCCTTGTTTTTGATTGCAGGTCCTTGCGTGATTGAAAGTGAGGAAATGGCATTGGAAACGGCTGGCTATCTTAAAGAGATTTGTGCAAAACTCAAGCTGAATTTTATTTACAAATCCTCATTTGATAAAGCAAATCGCTCCTCAATTCACAGCTACCGAGGACCTGGTTTTGAGAAGGGGCTTCAGATTTTAGAAAAAGTAAAAGCACAGGTAGGCGTACCCATTCTAACCGATGTGCACGAAGATACGCCTTTGTTTGAAGTGGCTTCCGTCGTTGATGTGTTGCAAACCCCTGCTTTTTTATGCCGCCAGACCAATTTTATTCAAAAAGTTGCGGCGATGAATAAGCCGATAAACATTAAAAAAGGGCAATTTTTGGCGCCATGGGAAATGAAGCATGTGGTTGCCAAAGCAAAAGCCTGCGGAAATGAACAAATTATGGTATGCGAACGCGGTGTGACCTTTGGGTATAACAACCTGGTTTCCGACATGCGTTCCTTGCACATTATGCGCGAAACTCAATGCCCTGTAGTCTATGATGCAACGCACTCAGTTCAGCTACCTGGCGGGCAAGACGGCACATCGGGCGGACAGCGTGAATTTATCCCGACCTTAGCCCGAGCGGCAGTTGCGGCAGGTATTTCAGGGCTTTTTATGGAAACGCACCCGAACCCCGATAAAGCACTCAGCGATGGCCCAAACAGTTGGCCTCTGCATCAAATGGAGTCCTTATTGGAAAGTTTGGTTGCAATAGACCGGGTTGTGAAAGCGAACGTATAAGAAACTATGCACCTTGGCCAAGGAAAGCAAACCCAGTGTTATCCTAATTTATCGTGCACAAACTTCAGGAACCTATTATAATGCATGCCACTTTTTCAAAGACAAATGACCATGAGTATTGAAATCTTCACTGATGGAGCCTGCAAAGGCAATCCTGGGCCTGGTGGGTGGGGTGCTATTTTGCGGTGTAATGGCAATGAAAAACTCTTAAACGGGAGTGAAGAGCACACTACCAATAACCGCATGGAATTGACGGCGGCAATTAAGGCACTGTCCGCTTTAAAACGTCCCTGTGTTGTGAATTTATACACCGATTCGCAATACCTGCGTTTAGGCATGACGACCTGGTTAGCGCAATGGAAAACCAAAGGCTGGCGCAACTCTAAAAAAGAAACGGTTAAAAATGCCGATTTGTGGCAATTGCTCGATGAATTGGCTAATCTCCACACCATTCAATGGCATTGGGTAAAAGGGCATTCAGGACATCCTGAAAACGAAATGGCCGATGCGCTGGCAAATCAGGCAATTACTGAGCTTTTACAGATTAGAGACGGGGTGTAGCATGCGGCAAATCGTTTTAGATACCGAAACAACCGGTATTGGTCATGAAACAGGCCATCGTATCATTGAAATCGGTTGCATTGAATTGGTGAACCGCAGAATAACCAACAACCGTTTTCACACCTATTTAAATCCTGAGCGCTCGGTTGACGAGGGGGCTTTTCGCGTACACGGTCTTGGTACGGAGTTCTTACAGGATAAACCCCTCTTCAAAGATGTAGCGCAAGCGTTTCTTGCGTTTATCGATGGGGCTGAATTAATTATTCATAATGCGGCATTTGACGTCGGTTTTTTAAATGCCGAATTAAAACGTATCCAATATAAAAAATTCATTCATGATCTTTGCTCTGTTTGCGATACGCTGGTACTTGCCCGTGAAAAGCATCCCGGCCAGCGCAATAACCTGGACGCGCTTTGTAAGCGGTATGACATTGACAACACCAGCCGTGTCTTGCATGGAGCCTTACTTGATGCGGAAATTTTAGCCAAAGTTTATCTCGCGATGAGCGGCGGGCAAGCAAACTTATTCGAAGAACAGGCAGAAACTGGTTCGCAAGCCCTGCCGGCAGTGCAGAGGTCTCCCGAATTACTTAAAAGCACAACCCCTGTGATTGCCGCCACTGCGGAAGAAATCGCAGAACATGAAGCGTTTTTAGAATTTTTAGTAAAAAAATCAGCCACTAACCTGTGGACTGTTGAATAAAACTGGAAATGTGCAAATATTGACCTATATTTAGGATCAAGAAACTCAATTTCTGGGAATTATCATGGAAGAAATACGATCTCGCAAGCTGTTCCCTGTTTTGCTTTTTGGTTTTGGGGTAGCCTTTGCTGGTGTTACCAGTAGCAGCCATGCCAATTCCTTCGTCTTTAATCCACGTACCCTGACCTGGAAGGCTGTTCAAAACGGCAAAGTCGTGCGCTCCGGGAAAGCCATAGGCGGCAATAAATACTGCCGTGATATCCATCGCTCCTGCCGCACACCCACAGGAACCTATAGTGTGCTGAGTAAAGGCGGACCAGGTTGTAAGTCAAGCCGTTATCCCGTGGGAAAGGGCGGGGCAAAAATGCCTTATTGTATGTTTTTTACTACAAATTACGCAATCCATGGATCGTATGAATTACCCAATTACAATGCAAGCCACGGTTGTATTCGGGTAAGCCCAAGCGATGCAAAGTGGTTAAATTATAATTTCTTAGGCGTAGGAAGTACGGTTGTTATACATTCCTACTAAAGATTTGCGTGCCGGAGCTTTGCCTGCGGCACTTACCTACTAAGCATGGCAGCCTGGTTGCGAGCAACCAGGATAGGTTTCCTCAATCACCGCCTATAAGCCTGCCAATGAAATCCTGCCTCAGTTTCGTGTAAAATACCGCACTCTAATAGTGCAATGAATATTCCCTCCATGGGAGATTGGTAAACCTGGTTGCGAGCAACCAGACTACACGCTAGCCGGGGCTTAGCCTGCGGCATTTACTTAATCAAGTGACAAGGTAGCCTGGTTGCGTGCAACCAGGATAGGTTTCCTCAATCACCGCCTATAAGCCTGCCAATGAAATCCTGCCTCAGTTTCGTGTAAAATGCCGTCTCTAATAG
>JBAZXN010000035.1:0-16043 GCA_041659885.1 Tatlockia sp. | reverse complement strand
ATTCAATCAGCTTTTTTTGATAAACCTTCGAAGATAGCACGTGCTCGCAGTAAGGATGCACTCCCGTACTATCCGCTTTGGGGCGAACCCAGGTTTCCAGCGCTTTTTCATACCAGGCTTCTAGCGGGGTCTTTGGTGCAAAAGGTATGTTATTTTGAGGGGAATGCAGGCTTTTATCGACCACCAATTTGGCGTCATAGCCGCCTAGATCACAAGTCAACCAATGTTGCTCAATAAGCACCTCAACAAAGGCATGACAGGCATTGGTAATAACCCGCACCGCTATCTTCGGGTGCCAGAGTTGCATATAGGCTTTAAACGCCAATGCGCGGTGTCGGCAAGAGCCTTTTTTCTGCTTTAAAATGGCTTTCAGGTAATCTCCACCAGTAGGGTTATCTATTCCCGCAAGTTTCAGAACGCCTTCGCCAAAAGAAGAAAAATAGTTTACTGCCACAGCAATTTGCTTTGGCAATTCGGGCGGTTTTGCCGGACTTAACTGCACTAAAAAATCAAAGCCAATGTCAGCAGATCCTTTTTTGCTTCGAATGTAATACAAGTTATCGCGCTGTGAATACTGAATTTCAATGGCGGTCTCTTTAGGACTGATCTCGTAATGGGTCAGTCCCTCACTCGCTGACAGTGACGCAATCGCTTGCCATTCTTCCGTTAATTTCAAACGCTGCCTACCCAAATAGCCGGTTACTTCTTTCGATTGATTGGCAAGGGTTTTGGCCCGTTCAGCAAGGTTTTCAGTGGGCTTGCAATCAGCGGGGATCAAATACGGCAAGTTTCTATTTTTCAAACTAAATGCATGCGTGATGGCACAGGGATTCACTTCAATTTCTGCTGTATCAAATACCGACAAGCGGTAATCGTTCACTTCTACCGTGGGTGCATTCAATGGAACAAAAAGCTCTGCCACAAGTGTCGATTGCTCCGGATCGAAAACCGTATCCGCATCGACAAGAAGGTGCGAACTGATAAACGTTGGAGAGGAATAGCATAAGTCCATTTCAGCAGGCTCAATATTGCTGCCAGAGAAGACAATATTGGATTCAATCCCTTGCAGTAAATCCTCTAGCTCTTCATCCATGATCACATTATTACAGGAAGCGAAGGTAACCCGTTTAAGCTGTGGAGCGGATTTTAATAGCCATTTCAAGGATTCAGTACTGAGGTTACTGCCGGTGAGATGAAGCGCCTTAAGCGCCTGAAGAGGCAGTTTGTTTTGTATTTCCTCGTTAAAAAAACACTCGAGTGTCAGCTCGGTAAGCGTTCGCGTCTGGGTTAACAGGTTTTGAAAAGAGCGCGTGTTAATATTGCCTGAAAGATGTAATTTGTGAAGTTTGGACCAATGAATGCCCTTAATTAACTCCTCGGATAATCCCTGCAAGGACAAATCCTGTAACATGCGGTTTGTAGAGAGTAACTGCAACAAGTTAGCGTGCGGGATATTACTCCTGGCAGCATACAGTTGCTTTAGATGCGTTAAATTCAAGTCAGCCGTAAAAGGCTCCTCGAGAGTTGTACAACCCTCCACAGAGAGCTGCTCAAGGTGACGTGTTTTTCTTAAGAACGCTTCAAGATCCACGGCACTCATAATGCTACGAGAGGCATCCAAAGAAACTAAATTACTCAGATCAGAACAATTGGGAGACTCTAAAAAATCCGGTTGAAAACCAGATAAATTAAGGTGCTTTAATTGGGGCGAATTGAGGATAAAATGCTCCAGCTCACAACCGGTGTCACTCGTTTCCAGAAGTTCCAGACAGGGGAAATGGATCTCAGTGAACTCGCCTTCCCAAAAAGGAGAATCAAGCGTTAGAATGCGTAGCCTTGGAGCATTATTTACAATTTGCGAAAAATTTTGGGTACTACACTCGGTCAAAACAATTTGAAAATAGTTTAAATGCGGTAATTCAAACGATTCAGAGAACGTACCTGATAAGGTACTATTAGCAAAATTGAGCGATTGCAAGCCAGGCGCTCTGCTAAAGATCGATTGCAGTGAAGCAGCCTCAATACTACCGCCTGAAATATCAAGCACCTCAAGATGGTCCAGCTGCATTTCGGTAAGGAGTGGAGCGTCTATTGTTACCTTTTCCAGCCTTAGTGTCTTAAGCTTCGGAAGCTTGTTTAGCAATTGCACTAAATCGATTGCAGGGATATCGCCAATAATTTGCAAAGCAGTAAGGTGATTCAGGCAAGCAGGATCAAATCGCCATTCACCGTGCACTACCGCCTGATTCGCAAGAAGCTGGGATACATCTTCCTGAGTAAGTACAATCTGCTTAAAATCCGTTGCTATTGGCATGTGAGGAAAAGCATCCTTCACCTCTTGCAATATAGCAAATCCCTCTGCCGTAAAACTATCAAGCACAATTTCATCAAAGGGAAAACTGGCTTGCCTCACTAATTCGAAAATATCCTTGAGGTTGCTCTTATTGGAAAACAAGGCTTCGATGGATAATTTTCGCCCGGGATGTTCCTTGTTCACGCCAAGCAGGATGTCCATCCAATAGTCATCCAGGAAAAGCAGTTCAGACGAAGGGACGTCCAGTAGCTTTTTGGCAAAGCGCGTCAGAAAGTCCGGATAAATTTCACTGGGGTGTGACTTGAATAATCTGGAATTGGCCAGGGTCAGATCGGCCTTTTCCAAACGCTGTAAACTGCCATTTTTTACATAGAGCGTAAATCCTTCATCCATTAAACGACCAAGCACGTTAAAAATCGCAGCCATTTTCTCAAAAGACCAGTCCCAGGCAGTCCAATCGGCAAGAATAAGTGTCTTCGGTTTGGCAATGGACTTAACGCCTTCAATCTGCCAGGCAGGCAAGTTTTGAACCAGTCGATTCCCATTTAACCGCCCCTGCGGCTTACGGGTGTAAATGCAATCCGCTTTTTTTTCGGATACATAAAAATGAGGATTAGAAGTCATGAGGTGATAGAGATTCAGCACAAAAGCGGGCAATTGTACCCCTAAAAGACAGTGTGATCAATATATGATAATTTTTGGATTTAATATTAACTTAAGGTTTTATCTTACAATGCTACAAACGGTTTTGAGGAATTGCTATGCAAGAGAAGCTTGAGAAACAAGACGTAGTAACGGCCGTCAAAGCAATACGAGCTAACCATCCACAAATTGACTCGGGATTTTTTAGTCGCAGCAAATACCTGCTCGATTCCTTAGTGAAATCAAGCACACCTGGACTCAAATAGATAGTCTTTGTTCTCTAATGAAACCCCGGGGCGGGTTGACTCGGAGTTTTCAATCGACTCAAACGGGGGTTTTTACCGCACTTCCCTCCGTACTCTTCGCTGTGCTGCCAGCGAAATCCAAAGCGTGTTGGTATTCGGTATATTCTCGTATTTTGAGCAGAAAAGGAATAAATCCCAGCGCAAGAACAAAAGCCAATTGATACAGGCCAACCCATCCTAATTTCATTTGGATGAGGGCCGCCATTGGGCCTGAAAAAATACGCGGCAGCGCACTGACGGCCACCAGAAAAGAAAACTGGGTTGCGGTAAAAGGAGGTTTGACCAGACGCATAAACAAAGCGACTAAAGCAGTTGCACTCATGCCCGCTGCAAAATTATCGCAAACAACCGCTGTGGCAAACAAAGGGAGATTTTTGCCTGTGATGGCAAGCGCTATAAATAAAAGCGTTGTGAGCGCTTGCAGTAAACCAAACACCCACAAGGCGCGAAAAAGCGAAAAGCGCAGAAGCAACACCCCTGCCGCTAAACCTCCTAATAAAATAGCGCCAATCCCCATCATTTTGTTGACATACCCAATGGTATCGATGGAAAAACCCAACCCCTGGATCAAAAAAGGCATCACAATGCCGCTGGTGGTTGCGGTAAAGGCTTCCCCGGTCTTGTAAAATAAAATAAATAACAAAACAGTAACCATACCGGGTCGAGCAAACAGTTCTTTTATTGGGGCTGTGAAGGATGCAGTAAAACCTAACTTCGTTTCCATCGGCTTTGAAGGCTCCTCACTCCATAAGGTGGCAAAAACGCCTACGAGCATCAATAAGCCCATCAAGCGGTAAGTGTAAGCCCAACCGAGGTGCTTGGCCAAAATCAGTGCAAACCCGCCGCTAATCAAGAGCGCCAACCGATAGCCCAAAACCGAAAGCGAGGCGCCAATGCCGTGCTCTTTGGGAAGTAAATATTCAGCCCGTTGTGCATCAACTGCTACATCCTGTGTTGCAGAAAATAAGGCACAGACAAAAGCGAGAAACGCCATTAATTCTGGGGATTGGCCTGGAGAAAACCAGGCCATCAGATTAAATCCCAGCAATAAGGCAACCTGCATGATTAAAATCCAGCTCCTTCGCTTACCAAGCGGTGAAAGGGAATATCGGTCAAGCACAGGCCCCCAGATAATCCGATACACATAAGGCAAGCCAACCAGGCTGAGCATGCCTGTCGCCAAAATAGATAATCCCGCTTCGGAGTACCAAGCTTGCAAGGTGCTACTGGTTAAAGCCAAAGGCAAACCCGAGGAGAAACCGAGGAGAAAAACAATGAATAAGCGTTTGTTCATGCATTGACTCAGTTTAAAGGCTGTTGACAAGGCAACAGATTAACAGAGGGAAAAACCCTTTGTTGGCTCAACAAGTTAGTCACTCGCTCTACTCCGATGATAAGGTATAAACACGATTAGTTTAAAAACCAGGGCTCACTTTGGGTAGGGATTGGGAATAGACCTTCTTCTCCCGCGCGTTGTGTTGAGGAGAGGAGGAAGCAGGTTATTTTTTCCCTCACCCTAGCCCTCTCCCGATACGGGAGAGGGGATCATTCTTAATCTAGCCTCCTCCCGAAACGGAAGAGGGGATCATTCTTAATCTAGCCTCCTCCCGATACGGGAGAGGGGATCATTCTTAATCTAGCCTCCTCCCGAAACGGGAGAGGGGATCATTCTTAATCTAGCCTCCTCCCGATACGGGAGAGGGGATCATTCTTAATCTAGCCTCCTCCCGAAACGGAAGAGGGGATCATTCTTAATCTAGCCTCCTCCCGATACGGGAGAGTGGATCATTCTTAATCTAGCCTCCTCCCGATACGGGAGAGTGGATCATTCTTAATCTAGCCTCCTCCCGATACGGGAGAGGGGATAATTCTTAATCTAGCCTCCTCCTGATACGGGAGAGGGGATCATTCTTAATCTAGCCTCCTCCCGATACGGGAGAGTGGATCATTCTTAATCTAGCCTCCTCCCGATACGGGAGAGTGGATCATTCTTAATCTAGCCTCCTCCCGATACGGGAGAGTGGATCATTCTTAATCTAGCCTCCTCCCGAAACGGGAGAGGGGATAATTCTTAATCTAGCCTCCTCCCGATACGGGAGAAGGCTAGGGTTCAATCCCGCCTTAAGTGTCTACGTACCGCGGCTTGTCCGCGGTATCCAGGGCATTTCTGAGGAGTTACAACGCATTACTCTACAAACTTAAGCGTCTGCTTTTTTAATGGAAATCAAATGGATTTTGAAAACCAGGGTTTCATTCGGTCCAATTGGGCCGCCCATGTTGCGTGCGCCGTAGGCCATGTTAGACGGTACATAAACTTCCCAGGTGGAACCAGAAGGCATGAGTTGGAGGATTTCAGTCCAGCCAGGAATAACCTGAGTTACCTTGAACGTAGCTGGCTTGCCGCTGGATTGCGTGCTATCAAAAACCTGTCCGTTAATCAGGGTGCCTGTATACTCTACAGTGACCATATCGTCTTTAGTGGGTTTTGCTCCTTCCCCTTTCGCAAGGATTTTATACTGTAAACCACTCGGCAATGTAACAACGCCTTCTTTGGTTTTATTTTGGTTCAGGAATGTTTCGCCTTTTTGCTTGTTTTCCACAGCCTTTTTATTAAAATCGGTGCTGCGCTTAGCCATTAATTCTTTCTGGAATTTATTAAGCACATCCATCATTTGCTCGTCTGTTAACAGCAATTGCCCACCTGCCATACCGTCTTGCAAGCCTTTGGCCATTGCAGCAGGGCTGATGTCAATTCCTTGCTTTTTGAAGTTCTTACCTAAATCGGCACCGATACTGTATGACAGCTTATCCGTATCAGTAGTCAATGATGACGCTGGAGCTACCGCGCCTGTTGCAGCTATTGTCGTCGACATTGCCAAACCCATGGCAGCCAGAGCAACTAATCTCATCTTCATAAACAATCCCCTTTTGTCTGTCGTCAGAATAGAACTTTGAAAAAAATTCCAGAGTATTCTGCCTAATTTTAAAGGAAAATACCAGTATATGCTTAAAGAATTCAGAGTCATCTAATAAATATTATTCAGATGCACATTACCACTATTGCTATTGTTAATAGGGTGTTTTCCTTCTAAACTTGATATTATTTACCCCTCCTTTTGAGTTTTATCCATGAGCATTAGTGTTTTCGATTTATTTTCCATTGGCATCGGCCCCTCAAGCTCGCATACCGTAGGTCCAATGCTTGCAGCCAATGCTTTTTTGCAGTTATTAACAGACAATCATTCTTTGGATAAAACCGAACGTGTCAAAATTGAATTGTATGGCTCGCTCGCCCTTACCGGTAAAGGACATGGTACAGACAAAGCCATTTTAAACGGGTTAGAGGGCAAATCAC
Source organism: Tatlockia sp. (assembly GCA_041659885.1). GTDB lineage: Bacteria > Pseudomonadota > Gammaproteobacteria > Legionellales > Legionellaceae > Tatlockia. The sequence continues at coordinate 9,427 of JBAZXN010000035.1, read as the reverse complement.
CCGAAACAGTGATTCCTGAAACGATGATTCCTCGTATGCGAGAAATCCTTGCTACAGAACAAATCTGCCTTGCAGGCCATAGGACCATCCCCTTTCATGAACACCATGACTTTTTATTTTTACAAAAAGAACTGTTACCCAAACACAGCAATGGCATGCGTTTTACGGCCTTTGGCGCGGATAAGCAAGTTTTGTTAACTCAAGTTTATTATTCCATTGGCGGTGGATTTATCTGCACAGAAGACGATTTTGAAAAAAATACCAGCACAATCGAAACCCCGCCCTACCCCTTTACAACCGCACGCAAATTATTGCAGTTATGCACCGAAAATCAGTTAACCATTGCCGAGCTAATGCGATTAAACGAGCTAACCTGGCGCGATGAAGCGACCATTCATCAAGGTATCCTCGCAATTGCCGAGGTAATGAATACCTGTATTGATACTGGCTGTAAAAACGAGGGAATTTTACCCGGTGGTTTAAACGTAAAACGCCGTGCACCGGATTTGTATAAAAAACTGATTGAACACAAGGGGGTCATGAGTATTTTTGAACAATCAGATATCATGAATCGGCTTAATTTGTATGCGATGGCCGTTAATGAAGAAAACGCCGCCGGCGGGCGCATCGTTACAGCCCCCACCAATGGTGCAGCAGGCATTATCCCTGCTGTCCTTCGATACTGTCAGGAAGCGCATGACAGGCTAAGCAATGAAGATATCTATACCTATTTCCTGACCGCTGCGGCCATTGGCATTCTTTATAAGGAAGGCGCATCGATTTCAGGCGCTGAAGTAGGCTGCCAGGGCGAGGTAGGCGTTGCCTCCTCCATGGCAGCTGCCGGCTTAACGGCGGTTTTGGGCGGCACGGTTGCGCAAATTGAGAATGCGGCTGAAATTGCAATGGAACACCACTTGGGCATGACCTGCGATCCTGTCATGGGATTGGTGCAAATCCCCTGTATTGAACGCAATGCCATGGGGGCTGTTAAAGCCGTGAATGCCTCTCGCATGGCCTTAATTGGTGATGGACAACATCAAATTTCCCTGGATAAAGTCATTAGAACCATGAAAAAAACCGGGGAAGACATGCAAAGCATCTATAAAGAGACCTCTTTGGGAGGACTCGCTGTGAATCACCCCGAGTGTTAGCAAATACCGACATTAGTCGAGCTTCGAGGCTAGATAAACCCCATGAACGCGTGCCTCATAGCCGTTTTAGACCTGGTTGATTAAGCCTCGAAGCTCTACTAAGGTAATGGACCAGATTGCTTCGCCAAGGCTGGCAACGACGCATAAATGACGATTAGATTCTGTCTTCGGTCCTTAAATTAACGCCTACGCGTCTGCGCGAGCAGGACAGGTTTAGTTTAAGGGCTTGGAGAACGCCCATTACTCGGTGTTTTTGACGATTTTTCTTTGGTTTGTTTTTTTAACCAGGAGGCAATCTCAAGGTGTCCTTTCTGCTGTGCTATTTTTATTACCGTGTGTTTTTGATACTTGTGATGTATATTAGCACCCGCATTAACCAGCAATTTAACCATCTCAATGTTTCCATTAAACGCTGCCAAACAAAGTGGAGTAAGGTTGGATTTATTTGGTTTATCTACTTTGACTCGTTGTGTACCATCCGGGTTTTTAGCCTGAAGCAAGCTTTTTAACACGTCCACTCGATTCTGCTTAACCGCCTTCAATACTGCGGTCTCCCCTTCTCTATCCGCTGAATTTAAATCCACTCTAACGTTGCCCTCCGCGGTCTTTGCATTCACTAATAAATCGACAAGGTCTGCATGCCCCTTTTGAACCGCAACCAGCAAGGGATTAATCCCATTTTCATTGGGTTTATTTAGATCAACATAATAAAACCCATTGGCTAAAGAGGCATTGGCTAACGCTTCAACCACTTCAAAGTGCCCTTGTTTTGCAGCAAGCAAGGCCGCTGTCTCTCCTGTAGATAAAGTGGCATTGGCATCCACCCCTGGATTGCCTTCTGCCGTTTTCGCTTCAATCAATTGCTTAACAATGTCGATAAAACCGAGTTGGGAAGCGACAAGAATAGCCGCATCGCCTGCTTTGTCTTTGATATTTGCATCAAAAAGCGGAATGTTTGGTTTAATATCTGCATCGAGAATAACACGCATACTTTCAATGCAATTTCTACTTGCAGCGATTAGGACAGCTATTTCCAGATCAGCGGTCATTAAAGAAATATCTTGTTGCAAGCAATTTACAATGGATTGAAGGGCCTCGGCATCATTGTCATAAAGAATTAATTTGGACAGTCTCTCTCCCTTTGCAGTTTCTCTTTGAATTTTCTCAGGAGTTATCGTATGCAGCTGTTGGAACGCATTGTTCTTTAATAAACTTTTTGCAAAGCGCCGCACTTCTTTCTGCATACCCTCAAAAGTTACAATGCGTGTAGTAAACGCAACATACTCTCCCTCATGATATAAACGAAAAAAAATTTCAGCTAACTCTCTTTCAGAAGATGCCTTGATGGAAACCGGCTCAAGAAATGGCTCACCAATATCGATAAAAGTCCAGCTTTTTTCACTGTGGGAGTACCCTAGACTGAGTTTATGATCACCAAAAAATTGAAAACAAAAATCCGTGTTTAAAGGCTTAACCTTGCTATTAATTATCTTAAAAAATTCAGTGAGCTCATTTAAATTGTAGCTCCCTGAAAAAGAGGCCAAATCCACTCGTCCTCCCGCCTCTTCTGCTTTGATTGACTGAGCAAAAGTGGCAACGTCCTGGATGTCTTGCGGAGGAATTATTCGGGCAAACAGGGCACTGTATTTCGATGGGTTTTGGTACACATCGCTCTGATCAAAAAAACCCCAGATATCAAGCAGCATGTTCTCTTCATCTGATAACGGCTTTTCCTTATAAAAGAAACGTCCTCTTTTCGCTGCATTTTTTTTAACTTTTAATTTTGTCTGCTTTAAACGAGAGGGAATATCCTGGTAATTATCCATAATGTAGTGATTGCGTTGCAAAAAATTGCCATACTCTTTAAGGAGAAAAGCCTCTGCTCCCTTGTCCGCATAGGAAGCACACACCCCTTTTGCAGTTTCCTGCCTTTCTTTTTCCGTTAGGTTATAACCCAGTGCTTCTTTCAATTGAATTACAATACGGTGAAAATCTAACATGGGTTTTCTCCGATATGCGCCAATTCATTTATAGCGTTAACAGCGTATCATTTGCACGTTTCGCATCCGCTGCTTTCTTTTTGTGATCCTCCGCTAATAACACGTACATTGCCGGAACCACAAACAAGGTAAATAACGTACCAATGGAAAGCCCTGTTGCAATAACCAAGCCAATATTAAACCGGCTTTCAGCACCAGCACCGGTTGCAATAATTAAGGGAATAACTCCTAATACCATCGCAGCCGTAGTCATTAAGATGGGGCGTAAACGGATGCGGGCAGCAGCTAAAATGGCTTCCACTTTATTTTTTCCCGCTAGTTGCGCTTCATTCGCAAATTCTACGAGCAAAATACCGTGTTTGGAGATTAAACCAATCAAGGTTACCAATCCCACTTCGGTATAGATATTAACGGTTGCATGGCCAATCCCCAAGCTTACAAAAATCATTGCTCCGCAAATTGACATGGGCACGCTGATTAACACAATAAGGGGATCACGAAAGCTCTCAAACAAAGCCGCCAAGGCTAAAAAGATAATAATAAGAGCAAAGAAAAAGGTCACAATAAGACTTGAGCCTTCCTGGATGTATTGCCTTGATTGTGATCCGTAATCAATATAATACCCTTGTGGGAGCACTTCCTTCGCAATGCCAGCCAGGGTGGTTAATGCTTGCTCCATGGAAATGCCTGGAAAAGCCACTGCTGAAATTGTTGCTGAGTTGAGCTGCTGAAAATGATTTAATGACTCAGGCACAACCTGTTTTTTTAAACTGGCGACCGTTGCAAGAGCCATTAGTGAGTCAGTCGGTGTTCTAAGGTAATAATGCAACACATCTTCAGGATTAATCCTTTCTTCCCGTTTCACCTGGGGTATCACTTGATAAGAGCGTCCGGCATAATCAAAATAATTGATGTAGTTTTGACTTAAAGAGGCCCTAAACAAGAAACCAATATCGGCCATATTTAACCCAAACTCCGCTACTTTTTCCCTATTTATTTCAATTTCGGTTTGCAGCTTATCGATTTTAAGATCAGGATCAATATAAGCAAAAATTCCCGTAGCCCGTGCTCTCGCTAATACTTCCTGTAGGACTTCATTGAGTTTATCAAAGGTGTCACTGGTAGTGAGTACAAATTGAATAGGTAAGCCACTTCCCCCTCCAGGTAAGGAAGGCAATTGAAACGCGGCGATTTTGCCTCCTGCAATCGTATTTAAGTCTTCTTGAACCAGCGGTTGCAATTCATTGGAAGTACGGTGTCGTTTATCCCATGGTTTCAAAACCATACCGATGATTGCCTGATTAAGACCGCCTGAACCAATCACCTGAAAAACATGGTCGGTCTCAGGGTATTTATTAAAAATATCCAGGACCTCATTGGCAACCAGCTTGGTTTGATCAAGGGAGGCATTGGCCTCGGTAAGGACTTGCGCAATAATAATGCCTTGATCTTCCTGTGGTGCCAATTCCGTACTGGAGGTAATGAATAAAAAATAATTGCTCACTAAAATAATCAGGGCAAACACGATAATAACCGGCAAATAATGCAGTGAACGCGCCAAATACCGGCTATAGCCTCGTTCCATGCGCGAAAGAATGTGGGTATCGACCCAATGCATGAAGGTATTATTCTTTCCATTCGTTTGAGGTCTAAGAAACTTCGAACTCATCATCGGTGACAGAGTTAATGCAATAACGGCTGAAATAGTCACAGCCCCAGCGAGTGAAAAAGCAAATTCGGTAAATAAAGCGCCGGTTAATCCGCCCATAAAACCAATAGGCAAATAAACGGCTATTAATACGACTGTTATCGCAACGATGGGGGAAGCTAGCTCCCGCGCACCCAATATTGCCGCCTGAAACTGGCTTTTTCCCTCATCAAGATGGCGTTGCACGTTTTCTACAACAATAATCGCATCATCCACCACCAGTCCAATGGCAAGCACTAACGCAAGAAGGGTTAACAAATTGATGGAGTAGCCTAAAAGGTACATCACAAAAAATCCGCCGATAATGGATAAAGGAATGGCTACCAGTGGAATAATAACGGAACGAATTGAACCTAAAAAAACAAAAACCACGAGCGCCACAATTAAAATCGCCTCTATCAAGGAGCTTATCACTTCCTGGATAGAGGAGTTCACGAAAAGGCTTGCATCGTAGGTAATATTGGCTTTGAGTCCCTCTGGTAATTGCTCTTCAATGACCGGAAATATTTTTCGAATGTCTTTAATCACGGTTAAGAGGTTCGCTGAAGGGGCAACCGTAATTCCAATATAGACGGCTTTTCGCCCATCAAAACTGACCGAGGAATCATAGTTTTGTGCCCCAATATCAACTGTTGCTACATCTTTTAAACGCACCAAAGCCCCGTTTTGCGCTTTAATGATCAATTCTTTGAATTGTTCAACATTTTTTAAATTAGTGCTCACTGTCAAGTTTTCCACAAACATTTGGCCATCGGTACGTCCCACTGCTGAAATAAAATCGTTATTGGCCAGCGCTTCGGAAATGTTGGTTGCAGATAATCCATGCCCTGCCAGCTTATCAGGATCAAGCCAGGCACGTAACGCAAAGGTTTGATTGCCAAGAATTTGCGCATTTTGCACGCCATTTACGGCTTGCAATTTGGGTTGCACTACGCGAATCAAGTAGTCCGTTATTTTATTAAGTGGCAACACTTCACTGTAAAAACCGATGTACATTGAGCTAATTGTTTGCCCAACGGAAACGGTAATAACCGGTAATTGCGAACTTTTTGGCAACTGATTTATCACTGCATTGACTTTTGTCGTGATATCGGACAACGCTTTTAATGGATCGTAGTTAAGCAATAAGTTGACAATAATCGTGCTGGTATTTTGCGTACTGCTGGACGTCATGTAGTCAATGCCATTGGCCTGCGCAATGGAGTTTTCAAGCGGTGTGGTGATAAATCCTGCTATCGTATCCGGATCTGCTCCCGTATAAGTTGTAGTTATCGTGACAATTGCGTTTTGGGTAAAGGGATATTGCATGACCGGCAACATGCCAATGGATCGCAGTCCAAAAACCAAAATAAGCAAGCTTATTACAACAGCCAGTACCCATCGCTTAATAAAAATATCCGTGAACGACATATGTCAGATCCCTATCTTTCGATTATTTTTGGTGCTGCCTCGTCACTGAATTTTACTGAATTATTTACCACCACCCGACTGCCGTTCTTAAGTTTAAGTTGACCGCTGGTTACGACGATATCCCCTGGCTTTAAGCCCGATAAAATTGCGATTTGGTCGCCCCTGGTATCCCCAATCGTAACAAAGACCTGTTTTACAATCAAAATGGGTTGATTTTTATCGTCTTTTTTACCACTGTCTTCCACGCGATAAACCAGATCCCCATACGGGTTAAAGCTAATTGCCGTTTGCGGCAAAGTAAGATAAGTTGTTGGCTCTCCGGTTTCAATTTCCACATTAACGAACATGCCTGGGGTTAATTTCCTGTCAGGATTGGAAATGAGTCCCTCCACCTCAACGTTGCGCGTATCGACTTCTATTTTTGGCTGCACCGTGCTTATTTTTCCAATAAATTGTTTGCCCGGGTAGGCATCACTGATGACAGTAAGCGGGTCTCCAACTTTAAGTCGGGATAAGGTTTGTTGGGGCAAAAAGAAATCCACATAGATGGGATCGAGTGCTTGCAACGTAGTCACTGTGTCGCCCACATTCAAATATTGGCCCGGGTTCACTTTGTTAATACCCACTCTGCCTGTGAAAGGTGCACTGATTGTCTTTTTCAAAAGCGTTGCACTCTCACGCTCAACCTGTGCTTGTAAATTCTTTAAGGTCCATTCATCCGCGTCAACCACTTGCTTTGCAACGGCATGCGCTGCAAACTGGGCTTTATCGCGTTCAAAGGTTATTTTTGCAAGTTCCACTTGCGCTTCCAATGAATGCAACTGGCCAATTTCGGTAGCCGCATTTAACTGCACCAACACCTTGCCTTTTTCAACTTCACTGCCCGGTGCGAAATAAATGCCCTCAACCATACCCGGTAATTCCGTGGTAACCTCAACCCCGATTAATGCCCTTAAACTGCCCACTGCACGCAAATTAGGCTGCCAAAGGGAGGTCTCAACTTTCATAGTCGATACGGTAACCGCAGAAGATCCCATTTTGGCAAAGGCTTTTTTAGTCTGGTAAACCACAAAAATTTTCCAGCCGAATATCAAGCCAAATAAAATGCCCACCAGGACTAGCATAGTAATCATTTGTTTTTTCACGAAACATCTCGCTTAAAAGACAAAGTAAATTATCAGGTAATTCCAACGCAATGAATTACCTCCATAACATCATAAACATTGCTGCGTACACCAGGGTTTGTGCCACCATCCACCACCTAAGGCTTGAAACAGTGCGGCCGTGTCAGCAAAGCGCGCCGCTTGCGCCTGAATTTGGCTAATTCGCGTTTGTTCGTAAAGCTGTTGCGAATTTAATAAGTCAATATAACTGGCCCCCCCCAAACGGTATTGATTAAGGGTTAATTGCAAGCCTTCCGAAGCCGCTCTTTCGGCGGCAGTCTGTGCCTTGAGTGCGCTGGCATCCGTTTCCAAAGCACGTAACACATCCGCGACATTTTGAAATGCAGTTAATACCGTCTGTCTATATTGTGCCTCAGCTTGCTGGTAGGCTGCAATGTTTGCACGCCGTTGAGCTAATAATGCCCCGCCACGAAAAAGCGGTTGGGTCAATTGCCCTGCAATACTCCAGATATTGGATTGAGGAGAAAACAGATTGGATAAACTGCTACTTAGCCAACCGTAGTTGCCAGTCAGGGTTAACGAGGGAAATAAATTGGCCGTTGCAACCCCAATTTGCGCACAAGCCGCGTGCATTAGCGCCTCTGCCGCGCGTACATCCGGCCTTTGACGCACTAACAGCGAAGGCAGACTAATCGGTAACCTTACCGGTAGTTTAATTTCATCCAGCTTTATAACAGGCAGTGCATCATCAGGAAAGGTGCCAATTAGCGTAGTTAAGGCATGCCGCGTTATGGATAAGTTTTTCTGCAAAGGCGGAAGGGTAGCCCTTGTTTGTTCCAGCAGGGTTTTTTGCGTCAATACGCTGGCTTTGGAAACAGCTCCTAAGAAAAACTGTTTTTGCAAAATAACATATAAATTATCTTGCGATTTAATTAAGGACAGGGTTGCCTCAATCTGCGCTTCGTAAGAGGCCAATGTTATCGCGGTAGTAACGATATTGGAAGCAAGGGTAAGATAGGCGGCTATGACTTGAAACTGCTGGGAATCCACTTGTGCGATTAACGATTCAATTTGCCGCCTTTCGCCGCCAAAAAGATCGGGAGTGTAGGACACGGAAACGGTTGCGCTAAATAGATTAAAAGTAACTGGCTCACCAGAGGCATTCCCCACCGTACTGCTCGCAAACCGCTGTCTTTGGGCACTGGAATTGCCATCCACCGCAGGCCATAAGGAATTCCCGATTTGCACATTCACGTTTTCCCGAGCCACTCGCAGTGCTGCGGCTGCTGCTGCAACATTAGGACTATTGGCAAATCCGCGTCGTATAAGCTGGTTAATTGCTTTGGAGTGAAACAATTCCCACCATAAAATAGGAATGTCTTCAAAGGTCACAAAGGTTTGCGCATCGCCTCCAAGCCCTGGGCTGCTTTCCGTTTTTACAGGGATTTTATTTTCAGCATATTGTCTAATTATTGGAAGGGGTGGGGAACGAAAATTGGGGCCAACCTTGCACGCTATCAGCATAAAGCAACAGAGTAAACTCATCACTGTAGTTTTAACTAGAAAGGTCACGTAGCCTCAATCCCTGATTTTAAATGCTTTTTATTAATTTACCATGATTAACTGCCACATAGCCAGAAAGAGGAGGCGCTTTTTTGCGGGGAACATTGCAGGAGACAAGCGTTAAGCCCTATCGATAAAAAGCCCCTTCAAAAGGGGCTAAAGATGAACCAACGAGTAGAGTCTGTTCTGAAAATGCATGGTCAACAGGCTCTAGAGCGCCGAATGATTTAAAAAAACACAATTGTTCCATGCCAAATAATATATGGAAAAATTTGATGCTGTTTGTGTTACTTATGAATTAGGTTGGGCCTTGGCCCAACATGGCAGAGCAAGGGAAAAAACTATGTTGGGCCAAGGCCTAATGGCGCTTCCAATAAGCGCCTATTTTTTTAGCAATTCATAAGCAACAACTTTTTTTGTTCAATTTTTCTGCTTTGTTTTAAAACAGGAAAAGACTTGGGTCTTTGCCTG
>JBAZXN010000034.1:0-18313 GCA_041659885.1 Tatlockia sp. | reverse complement strand
CATGAAATCATCGTGTTAAAATAAAATACCGAAAACTAAAACGCAAAAATTGAACAAAAAAGTTGTTGCTTATGAATTGCTAAAAAAATAGGCGCTTATTGGAAGCGCCATTAGGCCTTGGCCCAACCTACTTCATAATTAACACAAACAGCATCAAATTTTTCCATATATTATTTGGCATGGAACAATTGTGTTGTTTTAATTCATTCGGCGCTCTAGGGGGTATTCTCCCCCCCTTTGAAAGGGTCCTCGCCTTTACCGTGCGTTAAACACGGCAACCAATTCCTGCACCGGTTCCCGTTTCAGCGCCAGGCAACTGATAGAGCGTTTAACGGGAAAAGAAACAATACGGCTACTTTGACGATAATAGTGGCGTGTAGACTCCGTATCGTGGTTAGAAATGATGACAGGGATCCCTTTGCCCGCGGCCTCAAAGGCTAATTGCGCCAGTTCAATCTGATCTCGCTCTGTGAATTTTTTATGGGTGTAGGATGAAAAATTGGCGCTTTTTGTGAGCGCAACATAAGGTGGATCGCAGTAAATCAAATCCCCTGGCATGGCCTGCGCAAAGGTTTTGCGAAAATCGTTTTTGACAAACAAGGCATAATTGCTTTTCTCATGAAATAAGCGCATTTCATTACGTGGAAAATACGGTTTTACGTACTGGCCAAAGGGCACATTATATCCACCGCTTAAATTATAGCGGCATAACCCATTGTAACCGTGCTTGTTTAAATAAAGAAAAAGTGCGGATTTACGTCGGCGATTAGTGCTTTGATTGAATTGTTCTCGAAGTGCATAGTAAACTTCGGGACAATTTTTTTCTTTAGTGAAAAATTGCGCGCAATACTCAATGAATTCCTCCCCCTCACGTTGTACATAGCGAAACAAATTCACCAGGTCGCCGTTGGTTTCAGCCAAAAGGTATTGAGGATAGTTGGAGTTAAGAAAGATAGCTCCAGATCCGGTAAAAGGCTCGACCAAGCGGTTTGCGGACGGGAAAGTATGTAAAATAGTTTCAATGCAGCGAAACTTATTGCCAGCCCACTTCAAAAAAGGCTTTGTTTTATTCATAAAAAATTAGCAAATTAACAGGGTTGAATATTAGGGTCTGTCGTTAATTAAGTTTTTTGGCTGCAAATGGCGCTCAATAATCCACACTCGCTTCAAAAAATTAACTAATGACACGCCCTACTCAAACAATAACAGATTGCAAAACATTGTATATTAAATGCAATAGCTTAAATAGTCGTATTTTCTCAACAGGAGGCGTGAAAAACGATAGACCAACAATAGCATTTTGAAAGATCACGGGTATTATGGTTGACGCTCTCTGGTCTAAGTAGTTATGATTTGGCACTTTGATTTTAAAACTGGATGGAAAGTGTGGATGAGCTCAATGCGTTGCTTAAGCCATCATGGGGATCGGAACAATGGATACTGGAAGGGTGGAATTGCATTACCACCGAGGAAAAAACCCTCATAAAGGGCCGACTCGATGCGCTTTTTAAGGATGGCTTACCGCTCAAATTAAAGCACGATAAACTCTTTTATATCTATACTTTTTCTTTATTAGCCCAGCTCGAAGTGCTCGCTATTCAAGTACCGCTTAAATTTGAATCAAGAATGACTTCAAAAGCGCACCGAAAAAGCATGCATATTCAGTTGCTGGATGAAATATTCCATGGCTTGGTATTCACAAAAATTGTCTACCAACTGGCATCCCCTCATGCCTTGCCGCCTAAGTATTGTGAAAACATTGAACGCTTGTGCGATTTTATTCGTCAGGAAGAGTGCCCTAAAATTGCGGTGGTCTTATTAAATTTGATAGCTGAAGGCTGGATTGAAGAAATTTTTGCAACGCTTGAGCAGCATGAAATAGCCCCCAAAGTGTTTGAAACCATCTTGAAAGACGAGCACCGCCACGTTTCCGAAGCCGATTTATACCGCGAGATAGGATTGCCAGACAGTGCGATTGTGCGCAGTAAAATCGATTACCTGGAAAAGCATTTACTCACCAACATCCTGTTGCAATATAAATACATGGCCTCCATGGGCACCTTATTAGGGGTTGAAGGGGCTATTGGCTTTATTCGAACGCTCAATAAAAAACACAGCGAACAATTGCAAAAAATAGCGCTCAAGCCTAGCCAAAACTGGCAATTTTTGATGAAAATTGCTGAAAAAGTTTTCCCTAAAATTTTGCTTTATGCGCAATCAATCAAAGAAATTGAGCTCACTCCACTGCGCCAAATCTTTTTAACCCAGTGGGGCAATCCGCTTGATCCCACCATGATTGGTGATTTTAATGTCAATGTCAGTTGCATTGACTTCTTTAATAAAAAATACCCTCCTGAAACGCTGACCACGCTGGTTTTACAAACAATCAGTTTGTGTCTGTACGAGAACTCCCCGCTCCGGTATTTTCTCAGTAATTCCAAAATGTACCAAACGAAGGAAAGTTACATAGGACTTGCCGTTAAATTACCGGATTGCAACGATCATATCGGGACCATTGTCTACGAAAATTGCCACAATTTAACCGCACAAGCCTTATCATCCAAAGTGAGAAACACCTTGATGATGATGGTTTATTGTTATAAGAAACGCGAGCAATTGGAGAAATCCTTTCCTCATTTGGCCGCTATCATGCAAGATACGCTCTATGAGCATGTTAACGAATTCTACGGTAGTCCTCTCTTTGGAAGCTCGGTTGCAACGCTTAGTAACATAGGTAGTTGCGGTTATTCACAAGGAAAGTCGCCTCTTCGCCCTAATGAGTCAGTCAAATTTACCTTATTTGAAGTGGAAAAAAAGCTTGTGTGGAATAAAGAAACGCAAGCCTTTGAACCGCAGGATATTTTACCGGTTTCAATGAGTGCGGATCACCGTGTGTTTGATGGGAATATTCCTATGCCCAAATTGTTTGTGCAGTATTTTGAACGGATTTTTGCAAAATTGACAAAAGACTTAACAGAGCCACAAACGCCTTCTCCTGTTGTACAGTCGCAGGCATTTATTAAAATGTTTGAACAGTTGCTGACCAACAACCTGGAGTTGGGCTACAAGTCTTTATTGATGTTGCAGACCTATTGGCCTGATTTTCTTTCTTTAGACGAGTTGTTAAATATTATGAACTGGATAAAAAAAGAGGCTCCTTCGCAATTATTAACAGGTGCTTCGTCTACCTAAAACAATTTTAGCGTATCGAAGCGGTGCCTTCGCTGCGCTATATGCTAAAATAGTAGCAGGGATTTGATCCACTTCACTTATTACAGGATGTAATATGACTATTTTTTCCACCTGGTTTCAATCAGGACCCATTCCAGCGGATGCCATGACTGGCCATTACAGCGTTGGACTCGTTGTTTTGTCTTATGTCATTGCGGTTTTTGCCTCCTTCGTTGCATTAAATTTTGTTGGGCGTATTCGAGCTGAAAAGACGAGCCGTAACAGCCTTTACTGGGTTGCAGGCGGTGCGTTTACCATGGGGGCAGGTATTTGGTCGATGCATTTTATTGGCATGCTGGCCTTTATTATGCCGATGCCTATGACCTATGACTTTGGCTGGACCAGTGTGTCATTACTCACTGCTATGTTAGCTTCAGGTTCTGCGTTATTAATGTTAAGGAAAAATAATTATACGCTTACCCATTTGGCATTAAGCGGCATATTCATTGGACTGGGAATTGCTACTATGCACTATATGGGCATGCAAGGCATGAAAACCCAGGTCACAATCCATTACCTCCCAGGGTTATTTTTTCTATCTATCATTATTGCAATTGGGGCTGCAGAGGCCGCTCTTTGGCTGGCATTGCAAAGCAATAAGGGCTCATTGAAAAGGCAATTTAATCTTAAAATAGTCAGTGCTCTGGTCATGGGAGCCGCAATTTGTGCAATGCATTATACCGGCATGGAGGCTGCAGTTTTTACACCTAAGCTCTCTGCTCCAAACTACGAAGAGATTAATCCGGATTACCTGGCCTTTTTTGTTGCGGGAGTCACCCTGTTAATTATCGGTATGGCATTGCTTGCTTCCAGTTATTATAAAAAAATGGTCAATGCGGTACAAAACGAAAAGGAATTTTTAAATGCCATGTTGGATAACCTGGAAGACGGCATTATCGCTTGCGATGCAGAAGGTAAAATTACCGTAGTAAATCAGGCGCTGCAAAAGCACATGCACCTTAAGAAAGAGAATAAACACATCAATCAATTATTCGATTACTTTCAGTTGTATACGATGAATGACACCTTAGTGAGTGCACAAGATTCCCCCTTGCAGTTGGCCTTACAAGGCGAGCGAATCCATGGCCATGAGTTAATCATGCGCTTTAAAAACGAGGTTTCCAGGGACGTTGTGGTTGATGGGCAACAAATCGTAAATTCAGATAAAAAAACGCTCGGTGCAGTTACTGTGTTTCATGATGTGACTGAATTAAAAAAGACTGAAAAATTTAAAAAAGAATTTGTTTCCATTGTGAGTCATGAATTAAGAACGCCGCTTACCTCTATTCGTGGCTCCATTGGGTTACTCGTCAGCGGAATGATGGGGGAGTTCCCTGAGAAAGCAGGAAAACTTCTAAAAATTGCCAATAGCAATTGCGAACGATTGCTCTTGTTAATAAACGATATTTTGGATGTGGAAAAAATTGAAGCCGGGAAAATGGACTTTCAATTGAAGCCGATTAATCTGGCAGAGCTTGTGATGGATTCCATTGATGCAAACAAAATGTATGCTGATAAATTCGGACTTTCCATTCAATTGATAAAGCCGCCTTCTTCGGTAACTGTCAAGGGTGATCCTGATCGATTAATGCAGGTTATGGATAACCTGATTTCAAACGCCTGTAAATTTTCTCCTCCCAACGAGCAAGTCACACTGGGCATAAAAAAAATGCAGGGCATGGTGCGTGTGACGGTATCGGACAAAGGAGCTGGAATCCCTGAGGAATTCCAACCGATGGTTTTTAGCAAATTTTCGCAAGCAGACTCCTCAAGCACGCGTGGCAAGGGAGGCACGGGTTTAGGGTTAAGTATTAGTAAAATGATCATTGAAAAATTGGGTGGAACGTTACATTTCAACAGCAAGGTCAATGCAGGTACTACCTTTTATTTTGACCTTCCTCTGTACACAGAAAAGTCAGAGCCGGCCAAAACAAGTCTTAAGCAGCCTAAAAAAGAAAGAAGAATTCTTTTTTGCGATGACGATCAAGATCTCTCTGATTATTTTAAGGTGCTTCTTGAAAGTGCAGGATTTACGGTTGACATAGCGACTACGGTAAAAGAGGCAAAAAAATTGGTGGCGGTTAATCAATACGATGCCTTATTGCTCGATCTCATTTTACCGGATCAAGACGGAATCAGCTTTATAAGGGAATTACGTGCTGATGAAAAAACAAGTGGGCTCCAGATTATTGTGCTTTCGGTGATGGCGGATACCGGACGTGCCATATTAAATGGGGAAGCGTTTGCAGTAGTGGATTGGCTTGATAAACCCATTGATTTTAATAAATTATTGCTGTCGATTAATAAAATTAAAACAAAAAACATTCCGCGCATTTTGCACATTGAGGACAATGTCGATACGCAACATATTGTCGGTACATTACTTGAAAAATATGCAGAGGTAGAGTCTGCATCGAGTCTGGAAAAGGCAAAAAGCATGCTCGAACACGGAGCCTACGATTTGATTATTTTGGATTTATTGCTGCCGGATGGAAATGGAATAGAAATTTTACCTTTTTTAGCAAAATACAAATTACCTGTTTTGGTTTTTTCCAATACCGAATTAAACAAGGAATATTCTCAATACGTTAGTCATGCATTGCTAAAATCAAGCTCGTCTAATGAAATGTTACTTCAGTCGATTATGGCACTTCTTTAAGGATTAATTATGGCGCATAAAGAGCTAAGAACAATTTTATATGCAGAAGATGAAGAAGACATCAGGGCAATCGCGCAAATTGCCTTGGAAGATATTGGTGGCTTTACAGTCCAGTATTGCACTAACGGGGCTGAAGTGAGGGAAAAGGCAGAAGCTTTTCCTCCCGATTTATTTCTTTTTGATGTCATGATGCCCAAAATGGATGGACCAACGGCATTAAGTGAATTGCGAAAAATTCCTCAATTTGCAAACGTGCCGGCTATCTTTATGACTGCAAAAATACAGGATAAAGAGCGGGATGAGTACAAAGCAATGGGAGCAATTGAGGTAATTGCCAAACCCTTTGACCCAATGCATTTAGCCGATCTCATTAAAAATGCCTGGAAAAAACACCATGGATGATAAGGTAGAAAAGAAACTGCAAGAATTATTTATACTGTACACTAAAAGTTTGCCTGATAAAATTCAGGCTATCCGGAATGAATGGCAAGAACTGCTCAATCATTGGGAACCAGAACAATTTCAGCAATTCCACCGTAATGTGCACAATGTATGTGGATCAGCCGGAACCTATGGCTATATTGCGCTGAATAAAGCGGCAAGGCAATTGGAAGTCTACATTAAAAACCTGTTGGGTAGTCAAACCATCACCCACGAGCAAAAAGAAATAACTTCGGATTTGGTGTCTCAATTACGCGCAGCATTGGAAGCTGGAGTGCCAGAAAATTTCCCCATTTTTGGAAAAGCCTTACGACCGATTGAAAATAAACGAATCTATCTCCTGGAGCAAGACGAAGCGTTACAGAATAATGTTAGTCAGAGTCTTAAGAACGTAGGATATAATATCCGTTGTTTTCATGACATGAAATCCCTTCACCAAACGATTGAAAAAAAACCGCCCATTGCTCTCATTATTGATACAGCGTTTCTGGATAAAAAGTCCATCGAATTAATTCTTGATCTTCAAGCGAAACTCCCAGTTCCTATTCAACTTTTCTGCATAGTGCCTAATGCCGAGTTACAACCGCGAATTGAGGCGGTTCGAGTAGGATGCATCGCTTTTTTTCAAAAGCCGGTGGACGTCTTTTATTTAACGCAGGTCATTAACCAGAAATGTGGAACGAGTGCTGAAAATCCCTACCGCATCCTGGTACTGGACGATTCAGAATCCTTAGCGCAGTATTATTCTATTATTCTAAATCAGGCGGGTATGGTGGCGCACGCCATTTCGAACCCTCTTAATCTGTTAAAAGAATTGGAAACCTTTCAGCCCAATTTACTATTAATGGATATCTATATGCCCGATTGTTCGGGATTAGAGCTTGCTGCCGTGCTGCGTCAAGAGTACAAATACACAACTATCCCGATTATTTTCCTTTCAACCGAAGTGGACGAGCACAAAAAATTAGCCGCAATCAGTTTGGGCGTGGAAGAATTCCTTACCAAGCCGGTTTCACCACAGCATTTAATTTCAGCGGTGCGATCGCGCTCAAGCCGGGCTAGTATTTTAAATTATTACACGACAACCGACAGCCTCACGGGCTTATTAAATCATGCAAGTATTTTAAAACGCTTAGAGATTGAAATTCGCCACGCCAAACAAAAAGAATGTCCTTTGTCTTTTATCATGGTAGATATCGATCTTTTCAAACGAATTAATGATACTTACGGACATCCCGCGGGCGATCTGGTGCTAAAGCAACTTGCGACCCTCATGCTGGGGCGATTACGAAGTCAAGACATCATAGGGCGCTATGGCGGGGAAGAGTTTGCAATTATCTTGCCTGATTCGGAACCGGAGCAAAGCGCTAAAATTTTTGATTCGCTGCGAGTCCTTTTTTCTCAGCAATGTTTTACCACCAATAAAATGCATTACTCTGTAACCTTTAGTGCCGGAGTTTCGAGTTTTAGTCCGGAAAAGGATGTAAACAAAATGGTAAAAGAAGCCGATTTGGCCTTATACAAGGCCAAGCAAGCGGGGCGCAATCAGGTGGTTCAATTTAATAAAAACTGGATGCAGGAATCAGGCTAAGGTCAGTAAAAATAAAGCGATTAATGCGATAAAAGCCAGGGAAACCGTTCCACCCGGAACAAGGCAGATGGCTTTTTCTGCATCTATTTTTCGCCCACGCCAGGCCATTAATGCAGGAAGAAAAAGCAATAGGATAACGCAACATATTCCTGCGTAATTCATCGCGTGCAAATAAATGCCAGGATTTACAAGAACCACCAGCAGAGGAGGTGTAAAGGTAAGCGCAAGCGTTGATTTACCTTGCAAACCGGTTTTCTTCAATGTTAACCCATCTGCCAAAAAATCAAACAATCCGATAGACACGCCTAAAAAGGCAGTTATCATGCAAATAGAGGTGAAAAAGCTAAAAAACCCGGTTATCCATTGGCTTTCTGTGGCGCTTGATAAGGCGCTGGTCAAGCCGGTAATGGAGTGTCCATTGTTCATTAAGGCCAAAAGCCCATCACGGCCTTCCCGTTGCACAACCCCCATAATTACGGCATCCCAAACGATATAACAAGCCAGAGGGATTAGGGAGCCTAAAAGAATTACCTTGCGTAAGCTGTGAGTGTCATCGTGAAAATACTCCCGCAAACTGGGTACAATGGAGGCGAATCCAAACGAGGCAATTAACACCATAAGGCTGCCTGTAATAGCTGAAGCATTTCCTCCCTGTCTCAGGGTGTTTAGCTCAAGATGGGGGCTAATGATTAAAATTAACAGCAAATAAACCCCTAGCTTGCCAAACATGAGACCACGATTGACATAATCTACCGAACGAATCCCGCCATACACGACCAAACTGAATAACAGCGTGAAAAGAAGCGAGGTTGTCCAGTTGGGTAACGCGACATTCGCCTGCTGGAGTAAGCCCTGTAGCACATCCGAGCCTCCGGAAATATAACCTGCCAATAAAGTATAAAGGAGTAACAAATAGGTTACCCAGGCAATGCATTGGCCAGGAAACCCCAAAGTGGATTTGGCCATGGAAATCATGTTGCTTCCTGCCGGCAGCCTTAAGTTAACCTCTAAGATAAGCAAGGCGCCCAAGGTCATAATAAGCCAGCAAAAAATAAGAAAGCCAATGGAATTGGTAAATCCCACCTCGGCAGTTGATACCGGCAGTGCAAGCATACCACCGCCAATAGACGTACCCACAATGAGCAAAAGCCCACCGACAAACCTGGAGTCAGCCACTATTATTTCCAATTAGTTCAAAATTAAAACAGATATTATGATAAGTCAGAACCCTATCCCTGTCAATACACTTTATTGCAATTCCCAAAGTGAAAGAAGGAGCAAGGCGATCGAAAAAAGAATCACAATCCACTGCGAAATCCGGCCGCCAGGCACCGTGTAGGGGGATTTATATCGTTTCCTACCATAAAGTGTCATTAAAGCAGGCAATAACAATAATAAAATTACACAGAAAATTCCAGCATAATTTAGGGCATGCACATAGGCTCCCGGATAATAAATCACCACTAAAAACGGAGGTAAAAAAGTAAGTAAAAAAAGCCCCAGTCCCTGACGGCCTTTTTGCTCCATGTTAAGTCCATCGGCTAAAAAGCTGATAAGGCACAACGACACGCCAAGAAAGGCCGTTAACATGCAGATGGAAGTGAAAAAATTAAATAAAGAACTGATTAACGTGCTGTGGACGGTGTTGGAAAGGGTTGTGGCTAAAGCGGAGGTGGTATGTTCATCCTGCATCAGTTGCGTTAAACCGTCCTCACCTGAAGCAGGTAGGGCGCCAATGATTACCGCATCCCATGCAAGGTAGCACAACAAGGGAATAAAAGAGCCAATAAGCACCACCTTGCGCAGCGTTTTAAGATCATCATTAAAATATTCGCGCAAATTAGGCACTATTATCGCAAAACCAAACGAAGTAATTAAAATCATAACCGTGTTGGTGATAAAACGGTAATTGCCTCCCGTTAAATAATGCAGTTGCACGTGAGGCGCTATGAATAGAACAAGCAGTACATAAATCGCTAACTTACCAAACATCAGTCCGCGATTGAGTAGGTCGACCCGGCGAATTCCGCCATAAACAAGGATTCCGAAAAGAAGGGTAAACAAAAGGCTGGCGTGCCATTCTGCCAAAGGAAATCCCATGCGGGCAAATAAACTCCCAAACACATCGGCTCCACCGGAAATGTAGGCCGAAAGCAGCGTGTAGAGCAAAAAAAGGGTGCTAAGCCAGGCGACAAAAAGACCAGGAACGCCCAAGGTTGCATAGGCCATGGAAACGATGTGTTTTCCTGAGGGAAGATACAAGTTGGCTTCCAGGATAAATAAGGCGCCCAAGGTCATTAGCGCCCAGCAAATGAATAAAAAAAAGGACGATTGCCAAAACCCCGTGGCTGCATTGGCAACAGGCAGTGCAAGCATCCCACCGCCAATCGAAGTGCCTACAATAAGAAGAATGCCGCCAATAAATCGGGATTTCATAGTAATACCTGGTTAAAAACAAGAAAAGGCACAGAGACTATTTATTCATTCCTGAAAAAAGAACAGGTTCTGCTCGAGCGTTTGAACAACTCAAGAGAATTTGAATTTCAATGCGCCGATTGTATGCACTGCCGTGCATTAACTGGTTGTCGCCCACTGGATTTTTTTCACCGTATCCTTCAGCAACAAGACGCCGAGAGGGAATGCCATGGGCCCAAAGGAAGGATACCATGGTTTCGGCTTTTGCCTGCGACATCAATTTTTTACTGAAGCGTGAACCGACATTGTCGGTAAAGCCTGCTACATAAATCGGGCAGCATCGGGGAAATAATTTGATGAGTTTGATGAGTTCTGCTAATCCTGCAAAACAGATTTCATTCAATTTGGCGGAGTTAAACAGGTAGTACCTGTCTGTAGGAACAATAATAGTGACCGTTTCCCCGTATTCAATGTAATCAATTTGAAAACGTTTTTTGAGCACTTTGATTAATGCCGGTTTGCTGTCTTTATAGGCTCCCACAGCGGCTCCCACAGCGCCTCCCAGCACGGCACCGGCAAGGATGGGAGCGCCTCCTGCCACGGCCACCGCCACGGTACCAATAGCTGCACCAGGTCCTGTAGTAGTGTAAACACGACGGTAGGGTTTAAAACGATTATAGGGCGGATGAAAACAACCGCTTAAAGCGACAGACAATAGACAAATCATGACTAATTGTCCAATAAAGCCTTTTCGCGACATCCCCGCTCCTCTTCGTTCTGAATTTTCCATTATTAAGCATCCATCAGGATTTCGCAATCAACCCCCTCGTATTTCGCAAAAATAATCCAGGAATATAAACGAAAGCCCTCATTCTTTGGTATAGTAAGGGTATTGACTGAAAAGGATATCAATTATTAAATGAGCAAGAAAAAAATTCCCTGGATGTTATCGTTAGGTGCTTTGGGCGTTGTTTTTGGAGATATCGGAACTAGTCCACTCTACGCCTTACGTGTCACGCTTGATAATTTGCCTATTAATTATAACGATATCCTGGGTGTTTTATCCCTTATTTTCTGGTCGTTAATTATTACCATTTCCATAAAATACTTGATGGTAATATTCAGAGCAGACAACGACGGGGAAGGGGGAAGCCTTGCTTTGTTAGCACTGCTTAAACAAAAAAAAACCAAATACGAATCGTTCTTTTATTTGATAGCCATTTTTGGCACAGGGCTTATTATCGGGGACGGAATGCTGACCCCGGCGATTTCGGTAATGAGTGCTATGGAAGGGCTTGGCGTCATCTCTCCGCAATTAAATGACTATATTTTACCCATGGCTTGTGTGATTTTGCTCTTGTTATTTCTGATGCAATCTTATGGTACAACCAAAATTGGGGGGGCTTTTGGTCCGGTGCTGTTGGTCTGGTTTATTACGATTGCAGCCCTTGGTCTCGCAGAAATTATAAAAAACCCGCAAATTCTCTGGGCTGTTAACCCTTATTATGCGCTTAAATTCTTCTATACCAATGGCATGAAAGGCTTTTTTCTTTTAGGCGGGGTTTTTCTTGTGGTGACGGGGGGCGAGGCGTTGTATGCCGATATCGGCCACTTTGGTAAAAACCCGATTCGTTACAGTTGGTTTTTGGTAGCGCTTCCAAGCCTTGTAATCAATTATTTTGGTCAAGGGGCTCATTTGCTTCGTCACCCCGAAGCAATAGGGAATCCCTTTTTTATGATTGCTCCGGACTGGTTTAATATCCCTTTGGTTATTCTGTCCACTTTAGCGACGGTCACGGCCTCCCAAGCGGTTATTTCAGCGACCTTTTCTTTGACAAGACAGGCTGTTTTACTCGGCCTTTGCCCACGAATCCCTATCACGCAAACGTCCAAAAAATACATTGGACAAATTTATATTCCCCAAATGAATGCCTTATTGCTGGTCGGGACGTTACTACTTATTTTTACATTTAAAAGTTCAGAAGGGTTAGCGCATGCTTACGGGATTGCGGTGAATCTTGTCATGTTGCTGGTTACTACCATGGTTGCTTATGCGGCAAAAGAAGTGTGGCTGTGGCCAAGATGGCGGGTTATCCTGATTTTTAGTCCGTTTATTTGTGTTGATTTGATTTTCTTGATCGCCAATTCGCATAAGTTTTTAACCGGCGGGTGGGTTCCTGTTTGTTTTGCTCTGGTCATTAGTTTCATTATGTTCACCTGGAACAAAGGGATGCAGTACCTTAAAAAGAATTTTTATATGCAAAAAGAAGACATTTCCAAAATCCTCAAACAATTAAATTATAAATCCTTAAATCAGTTACCTCATGTGACCGCCATTTTTATTACCGATACTTATGACAGGAGCGGTGGCGGGTTTCTTCATTTTTTAAAATTAAGTCATGCAGTGCCTGAAAAAATTCTTATTGTAAATTTTAAGGTAGAGAATACACCTTATGTGGATATATCCAGGCGATTTGAGATTAACCCGATTGACAAAAGAGTTAGCGAGTTGACTTTGCATTATGGTTTTATGGATGCGATTTCAGTGCCCAGAGCCTTGTCTAAAGCAGTACAACGCGGGCTTTTGTCCTTCGAGTTCAAAATTGAGTCCGCAACCTACCTGGTTGAGGTGCCTCATGTGGTTGCATCAAAGCAAAAGAAAACATTAGCCTTTTACTGGCAGGAAAAATTGTTCACCTTTTTAATGCGCAATTATTCCGCTAATTTAAACATAGAATTTTATAAACTGCCTTATAACCGAACGATTGCTATCGGTTCTTATTGCGTTATCTGACATATTGGTTTTTCAGGCACAACCACTTCGAGATTAATCCCTTTAATGGTAGGGCTCGTTAGTTTATCGCGCAGGTAATCGATAAGGGGGACATCGACAACGTGTCCATATTGCGAGGAGGCCTGCCTGAAATAAAGGACTCCTTGCTTCCAGAACGCAAATCCCAAATGGGAAACATTCAAATTAGTCCCAATTTTTTCGTGGATATTCCAGTTAGGACGTACAATTTCAATGATTGCGCCATGCGGAATTTGTACAAACAGATAGGTTTCAGGATTCCCTTTCGCATCAAACAACTTTTCCAAAGGCAAGTAGGGGAGCGATGCATTTTGTGGGGAGAATGCACTACCCAGGGCTTGTAATTCAGCGAGCCGCTGTTTTTGAATGGTTTCATTGGCTTTGAGGAGGCGAATGGCTTTGGGTGACAAATGCTGATACCAGGAGGATTTATCAATTCGGGCGGTAGCCACTTCAACTAAGGGTTTTTGATTCTTGTCTTTAATCGTTGCCGTGATGTCTTTAATAAAACCCTGCTGTTGGTTATTGGGATTCCAATCGAGGGAGGTAAAATGGTTTCTTGTGATAAAATCCACTTTGCCGCCTTTATAGCGCACCTTGGCGAGGCATTGGGTAAAGGATTGCGGGTTGGTACTCAAGGCAAGTGAAAGCACAGTGGTTACATAGGTATCGCAATCAAAGGAATCGGTGCGGTAAAGCGGGGCTGCGTCAAAGCGCCCTGTATCGCCTTCTCCTAATGCACCTAATTCATAGTGAGCTCCTAAAAATTGGGCGCTAATTATTTCAAGCCGTTCAGCCATGGTGCTACTCGGTTTGTAAGAAAGACTGTGGTATAGTTTAGTAATTATTTCCTCAGCTTGCTGTTGCTTGGGATGAACTGCAGCCATTGTCTGAAACGAGAAAAAGCTGATAAATACAATCCATTTAAAGGGATTGCTTCGAGAGATTGGGCGCATTCAAAATCCTTTGTGTAAGCTTTGCTGCATATTTTACTCGATTTTAGAATTGAGGTACAGAATGCTGAATGCGATATGGCTTGGTATGATTTTTCTGGCAGTGATTGTCGGTTTTGTTCAGGGACGGCTTGATCAGGTAGTCCAGGCGGTGTCTCAATCGGCCAAATTAGGCTTTGAGGTTGCATTAGGCCTGGCCGGAATTATGGCTTTTTGGCTGGGAATTATGGAAGTTGCCAGGCAAGCGGGTCTTATCAAGCGCCTTGCACGTGCCCTAACCCCTGTTTTACGTCCTTTGTTTCCTGATGTGCCAGCCGATCACCCTGCAATGGGCGCCATTGTTCTTAATATTGCGGCAAATATGTTAGGTCTTACCAATGCAGCTACGCCCTTTGGTTTGCAAGCTATGAAAGAGTTGCAACGCCTAAACACCCATATGGAAGAAGCCAGCAATTCCATGTGTGCTTTTTTGGCTATTAATACTTCAAGTGTTCAATTGATTCCTGCAACAGCCATTGCCTTTCTTGCGGCAAACGGCAATATACATCCCAGCAGCGTTATTTTTAGCTCCCTGGTGGCCACGAGCATTTCCACCCTGGTCGCCATTATTGCAGTAAAACAATTGGCTAAACTTTCGCTGTTTCGCATTAAAGGGGTGGCAATCAATGAGTAATTTTGCTGATCACTTTTCAAATTGGCTTTTCCTGTCCTTTATCGCCGGAATTCCTTTGTACGGGGCGTTAAAAAAAATCAATGTGTTTGATGCCTTTGTAACCGGTGCCAAGCAGGGTTTTGAAACGGTTTTGAGCATCATTCCCTACTTCATCGCGATGATGGTAGCCATTGGTATGTTGCGCGCCTCCGGTTTTTTTGAGCTGATGCAAGCGATGCTTTCCCCCTTGTTATCCGCTTTTGGAATGCCCTCCGAATTATTGCCGCTCGCACTAATCAGGCCTTTTTCAGGCAGTGCTTCAACAGGCATTATGGCCGAGTTGATTCATGAGTACGGGGGTAATTCCTTTATTGGCAAAACAGCAGCAACCATGATGGGAAGCACGGAAACGACCTTTTACGTCATCGCAGTCTATTTTGGAGCGATAGGGATAAAGCGAACAAGACATGCCATTCCAGCGGGATTGCTGGCAGATGCGGCCGGAGTTATTGCAAGCGTTGCAGTGTGCCGTTACCTTTTTACCTGAAGTGCGCCCTAACCCACGCGGGTTTTATCCCCTTTTTCATATAACTTGAGTTGCGCAAGCAGGGTGCTGGCATTTGCTCTAAAGCTTGCCATCTCCCTTGCGGGGATTGCCTCTCCCCGTGGCAGAGCAACTGTAGTGGGGTTTTTAGGCTGATGATTAATATGGAACTCATAATGGCAATGCGGGCCAGAAGCAAGGCCTGTTTGCCCAACATAACCGATAACTTGCCCGCGTTTAACAAACGAGCCTCTGGATAATCCTTTCTGGAATCGCAACATATGGCCATAAATGGAACTGTAGTTTTGGCTATGCTTTATTTTAATCATGTTGCCATATCCGCTTTGACGGCCAATCAGTTCAATCGCTCCATCGCCTGTAGCAAAAATAGGTGTTCCAATCGGCGCTGCGAGATCGACCCCGCGATGAGCCCTTTTATAGTGAAGAATAGGGTGATAACGCGACAGGCTAAAAGTAGAACTGATGTGGCTAAAACGCACCGGATACCGGTTGAAGGCATTTTTCAGGCTTACCCCTTGCGGGTTGTAGTAATTTGAATGCCCTGCTCGATTGGTGTGCAGCACCGCCTGATAGGTTTTACCTCGGTTTCGGTAGCTTAAAGCGACAATTTCGCCAGTTCCGACCACTCGGTCTTCAATAAAAAACGCTTTATAAATAATCGTGAACTGATCACCATCGCGTACTTCTTTGGCAAAATTGATATCCCAGGCAAAGATTTCTGTCATTTGTTGAATTAATTTGTACGGCACATTGCTGCGTTTGGCTGTGTTATAGAGCGACCCTCGCACGGTGGCCGTGATGTAATGGTTGTGGGTTGTGGTTTTATAGCTGTTAATGGTGCTTTTATAATGGGTTCCATTCCGTGTGATAACCATATATTGGGTGGGTGAAATCGGAAGAGTTAATTTTTCAAGCACATGGTTTTTAATCACAAATTGCAGCTGTTCATTGGTTTTTAATTTTGAAAACGCTTTGGTACGGGGATTATCACGAAGAATCGTCTGAAGGGTTTGGGGGCTAAAGCGCAGACGGTTAAATACCGTAGCAAGCGAATCGCCGCTGCGGGTTTTTACCGTGATTAATTCTTCTTTAGGCGCGGGCGCCGGTTTTTTTATTGCTGCGACAGGAGCCGTTTTCGAGTGAAGAGGTACAGAAGAAGGAATCGCATGTGCTCTTTTATTCGAAGGCAAAGTAAACGCTTGCGCATGCAGAGACTCAAGAGGGGGGACAGCAGGTATTTCTGAGGGGATAATGGCCGCAAGGGATCCCACATCGTAATTGGCCTTGTGTTTATTGGGAAACGATTTCACCAATATAAAAGGCAGGGCGAATGCTATCATTAAAGCCACAAGAGCCATTACTTTCGATGGCCTGGTGGGATGTTTTATTGAGACATTGGGTCGTTGATCCATGTTTTGCCTATGCTACATGAATGCAATGTGTTTGGACCATTCGTCAATTTTACTCAATTTGCATTTGCTCCAGAAATTATTTTTTTTTGTGTTCCTCAGACCAAGAGTTACAACAACCCCAAGTTGTTCCTTCGACTCTAGCCAGAAAATGAAAACTGGCTCTAGCTAGAATAGAATAACCGGGCTAAGATACTCGCTGAAAGTGGTTAGGTCAATCATTTAAAGAAAGGTTTTGTTGTCATGATAATTGAAGAATCAGTATTGAACGAATTAAAAAGAGGTTGCGAAGAAATTCTTCCGGCGCAGGAATTAGAAAAAAAGTTACAAAAAAATAAGCCCTTGGTAATCAAGGCAGGTTTTGATCCTACTGCACCCGATCTGCATTTGGGGCATACGGTGTTACTTAACAAGTTGCGTCAATTTCAGCAATTTGGTCATCAGGTGGTTTTCCTGATTGGTGATTTCACTGCCATGATTGGGGATCCTACTGGAAAAAACGTCACCCGGTTACCCCTTAGCCCGGAAGAGGTAAAAGAAAACGCTAAAACCTATCAAGAGCAAGTTTTTAAAATTCTTAATCCCGAACAAACAACGGTTACCTTCAATTCAGAATGGATGGGACAAATGAATGCGGCCGATTTAATTCGGCTTGCAGCAACCCATACCGTTGCAAGAATGCTCGAAAGGGACGATTTTAATAAACGGTATCATGGCGGCCAGCCCATTGCTATCCACGAGTTCCTCTATCCTTTGGTACAAGGTTACGATTCCGTTGCATTAAAGGCGGACATCGAGTTAGGTGGCACGGATCAGAAATTTAACCTTTTAATGGGACGCGAGTTGCAAAGGCATTTTGGACAGGAACAGCAGGTCATTATGATGACTCCATTAATAGAAGGATTAGACGGTATTAAGAAAATGTCCAAATCACTTAATAATTACGTAGGCATAAATGAATCAGCCGATTCCATGTTTGGAAAAATAATGTCTACCTCGGATGATCTGATGTGGCGATACATTGACTTACTCAGTTTTAAATCGGCAAGCGATATTGCATTAATAAAGAAAGCAGTCAGTGAGGGGTTAAACCCACGCGATGTGAAGATTGAGTTTGCCAAGGAATTAATCATTCGCTTTCACGATAAACAACAGGCGCAAGCCGCCGAGGAAGACTTCCTCGCCCGTTTTCAAAAAGGCGCTATACCAGAAGACTTACCGGAAACGATAATCCATAGTAATCATCCTCTAAATATTGCGCAGCTTCTCAAGCAACTGGATTTAACAAAAAGCACCTCCGAAGCGATGCGACTGATAAATCAGGGCGCTGTTAAACTGAATAGCGAGAGGCTTTCTGATACATCCCTGGAGATCCCTTTGGGCCATTCTTATATAATCCAAGTAGGAAAAAGACGAATTGCTAAAGTTTTGTTACAAAAAGAACAGGGTGCTTGAAATATTTTAAAAAAAACGCAAAAAGTGATTGACATAGCAGCTGGTTTGAGTAGAATACGCAGCACGCCGACAGGGCAGATTCATTAAGAAGTTGGAAGACAAACTGTGTGGGCGCTTGAGAGAATTTGAG
>JBAZXN010000033.1:0-19599 GCA_041659885.1 Tatlockia sp. | reverse complement strand
TTTTCAACAGATGGTTTCAGAAACCGCCCAATTGGCACTTGAAGGAAAATTGGTTACTTTTGGTATTAAACCCCATGAAGCAAATACCGGTTATGGTTACATTGAAGCGGCCGGAAATGAGGTCATTCGATTTGTCGAAAAGCCTACGCGGGAAAAAGCAGAAGACTATGTGGCAAGCAATCGTTTTCTCTGGAATTCAGGCATGTTTCTTTTTTCCTGTAAAACCTTATTGCAAGAAATGAACGCGCACTGCCCTGACATTCTCGCTTCAGTAAAAGCCTGTATTGAACAATCACGTACCGCTGAAGGCAATCATTTTAGCCAGCTAGAACTTGACGCGGACGCGTTCCAATCGGTTCCTGAAGACTCGATAGATTTTGCGGTGATGGAAAAATCGAAACGCATTGCGGTCGTTCCCTGCGACATCAACTGGACAGACGTAGGCTCCTGGAGTGTATTAGGCGAATTGGCACCGCCCGATGCGAATGGAAATCGCATCGAAGGAGAGGCATTTTTACACGATGTGACCAATTGCTACATTCAAAGTAATCACCGCCTGGTTGGGGCTGTGGGCGTTGAGAATCTGGTCATTATTGATACCCCTGATGCCTTGTTAGTGGCAGACAAATCGCGCACCCAGGATGTGAAGCATATCTACGCCCAACTCAAAGGCAAGGGGCACGATGCCCATAAATTGCACCGCACCGTTCACCGTCCCTGGGGCAGCTATACCGTGCTGGAAGAAAGTGCCGGGTTTAAAATAAAGCGCATTGAAGTAAAAGCAGGCGCCAGTTTAAGTTTGCAAATGCACCACCACCGCAGTGAACATTGGATTGTCGTAAGTGGCATGGCTAAAGTAACCAATGGGGAGCACGTTTTTTTCATCCCCACCAATGAATCAACCTATATTCCGGCAGGTCATAAACACCGTGTTGAAAACCCGGGAGTATTGGATCTGGTTATGATTGAAGTGCAAAGCGGTGCTTATCTGGGAGAGGACGATATTATACGCTTTCAAGACATTTATGGGCGGGTTTAGGGTTGCAGCCGGGCAAACGTACTTCATCCTGAATGCAAACGCGATTGCTTCACGTTGTTTAATAGGTATACCCCGCTCGCTAACAGGGTATACCTGGCAAAAAGAAGAGGGAAAGTCAGCCTGACAAACGCCCCTTCGCTAATCTTCACTCTGCAAGGGAAATTTTTCACGCGAGGCATCAACCCTTTCTCGCAATTCTTTTCCCGGTTTAAAATGCGGGCTGTATTTGGCTTCCGTAACCACTTTTTCCCCTGTTTTGGGATTGTGCGCATTACGAGGTGGGCGATAATGCAGGGAAAAGCTTCCAAAGCCACGAATTTCAATGCGCTGATTCGCTACGAGTGCTTCACTCATCAGGCTTAAAATTCGGTTAATACCATCTGCAACCTGTTTTTCAGGTAAATGCATCATTTGTGCAGCAAGGGTTTCAATGAGTTCCGATTTTATCATACCCACCTCGGTTGGCCGCGTTTTCGGGTATCAACACCCGGTTGTGGTGCTGACTTTTATTAGTACTTTATTTTAGTATAGACAGCTAATGAAATTATTCAATCTTATCAAACAACTGGTTCTGCATTTTATTTTGCAGGAGAATCCATTGCGGGTATCTTACGCGATTGCTGAATAAAAGCATCTACAATTCCCCAACTCATAGCGACTTTGGTTTGCTTTAAAATAACAAAATGTTCCTCACAAAGCGGTTTCGAGGTGCTAATAAGAAGAGCGTCTGCGGGCAGGTGCAATAGGTGCTTGTTTAAAGCACGCCAGGTTTCACCAAAAAATGCCGTTGCATTGATAAAAAGCAGCGTTGCATCATGCAAATCGGCGTCTAAAAAATTTTCATTTCGAAACACAATCGTAGACGCTTTTTCTGCAAATTCAGGCAGGATTTTTAAGTTGTGTTTTTGCCGTTCGGCCGCCTGATAAAGCGAGGGGAAGAGTTCAATGCCACAGCTTTTTTTGATAGGAAAAACCATTGCTGCGGCAAGTACCGCTTTTCCCGTGCCACTGCCCAAATCGTAGAATACGGTCCTGGAATCGGGATTACACAAAGACAATAAAGCAATAAACGGTTTAAACTGAATTTCACCATAAACATATTCCATGGCGTCCCGCCCCGTCCTGTCCTTACGGGATAAAGCAAAGCCATCCACATCGGCGTACAAGGCCTGAAATTGCTGAAAAGAGCGGGCTATTGAAAGACTTTGTTCCCAGCGTCGAATAGTTAACGCCTCACGAACCCTTGTTTTAAAGAGCATTACGAGACAAAAAATAAGTAGCAACCCAACTATCCACATCATCGTTCAATTCCAACTGAGGGTTGTTTATAGTTTACTGCGTTTTATCAAATTATAACTAGGTCATCAATTAATTTTTTGAAGCGAAAATGGTGCCAATGAGCCGCATGTCAGCAGCCCTTAACGCGCAGGGCTTAATCCCCCCTTAATGTTGCACTGCTAAAATATACTTTTTGATATTTTGCGAAACACTATGAAAAAATTATTCTCACTCTTGGAAAAACACGGCAGGGAGGAGTTTCAATCGGCTTTGAAACATATTAGCGAAGGAACATGGAAAAATTACCTTTCCCAGTCAAAAGACGCCAAAGACCAGGGAACATGCAATGAAAACGATTACCGCATCAAGCTGCTAACCCTTTTCTTTTGCTTTATCAGGGAGAGGGATAAGCAATGCGTCCCCAAAACAGATTTTGCCGAATTTTGGAGGCTGACAAGTACAGAACTTCATGCCCATTTTAACAATACGCTTCCTCAAAGACTAACTCCAGACCCTGCTATGGGCATAACCCTTGAGTCGGTTGACTCCATTTTTTTGACTGAAATCATGGCAGCGGACATGGGTTTAGCTCACCATGCAACCGATGGCCAAACGCCTGAATGCAACAACGACCCTGGTATTCAGGAGTACCTGGCGCTCTTCCTGCCAGAGCCTTATTCGCAAGAGTTAGCCAGCAAGGTTATTTGGGCACTACTTGCAATCCGAAACAACGCAATCATAAAAGACCTTATTTCACAAAACGCCCTTCAGGGGTTTATAAAGCAACCAGACCTGACTCGAGCGGAAATAACAAAACGCATTAAATTAATCCTGGCTTCACGCGTAAAAAAGGTTATAGATCGCCTTAATCAATTCACCATTGAGGGCAAATTACCACTGATTTGGCTGGTTACGCATTCTGGAATTGAAGACCAGGAGGGGCAAAAGGAAACCGCTAGCGCTATCAATGCCATTCTCTCTGCTGAGAAATATCAGCGCAAAGCCAGGCTGTTCAATTCTTTTCACCTGGAACAAGATAAAAAACCTGTTTCTCCGCTCCAGTTTTTCATAAATTACCTTCAAGCAAACCCTGAAACAAAGGTTGTGAAAAAAAATAAGATACATGCAAAAATACAACAAGCGACAGCGTATCGGAGTGCTTCTTTTGAGGAGAATCTGGCCAAAAAGCGGGCGCCAGAACCCATTGATTCTGCCCCGGCAAAAAAAATAAAACACGCCGAACGGGATGCGTTGGCAGGTTCCAACTCGGACACTCTTCTCGCAGACAATGAACACGCTACACCGTTTTTCTCGCAAACCGAAAACGCATTTGGTTTTTTTGCCTTGCAATCCTTCCGAAAGGAAATCCTCAAACCAGACTACCATTATACCGCACTGGACATGCAACGGCTTCTCGCAACGCTTCCAGACGATCCTGCTTTTGTTAAGGTGATGGCGTTTGAATACGAAAAAACGCAGCATGTAACAGCGATTGTAACTGCTGAGTTAGAGGAATTGAAGGCGCGAAACGGAGAAAGCCATCTGATTGTGCCTGTTTGTATGAATCAAATATGGGTGGCGGTAATTTTTACTGTGGTTGAACAAAAGGTTTCCCGAGTTACCTGTTATAGTCCATTGAAAGCGAATCCTGTGCTCTATCACCTGTTGCTGACACTGGGAGCCATCATACCGCCCAACGGGTTATTTTTTCCTTCGGAGCAGGAGGATAGAGCCTGCCTTGATGCGGTTTCCAGTGGCCCATTCCTTGTTGACAGCCTATGGTATGCTTTCACCTCCAAACGGGTTGAAATAAAAAGCAGCTCGCTTTTGAATTTGGACAAAGCCATACGAAAGGATCATCTCACACTCATTGAGGAGTGCGAAGAGCAACAGCGTTTCATTTTGAGTTAAAAATGCGCTTTAATGCGTTATCCGCTATACTTTAATTCAAAGTTAATATTTCCTTAATCTTAATTACTTACAATGAATCATGAGATTAAGACAAGCAGGAGATTGCCATGCCGCATGCATTAAGCATGGGAAATAACCCCGGATTTTTTAATGAGCGCAAAACAGCGCATTCGGACAGGCATGCAAGCAATTCACGGGTTTTTATCGATGTAGGCGGCAATGGCGATTGTGGTTTTCGGGCAATTGCAGTCTCCATGATGGACAACGTGTTCACCAACCCACGCGTAAATCAGGAGCTTGCGAAAACGCTTTTAGCACTTCATACGCATTATTACGGCTTCAAAAGCGCAGGACGCTTGCTGACAGCAGTCGAACAACTTAAAGAACGGACTAAAACCCCTGCATCCCGTGCCCAATTTATTCACGAACTCTCCTACGCCTTGCGTCAGGTCGCTGTGGATGAACTGTGCGCGCATCCTGCCACGTACCGGAGTGCCTTCGTAACGGAACACGAGGGGACATCGCCGGCTACAATGCGATTGGCAACAACCTGGATTGATGAAAGTGCGATCGCGGCTTTAGCGAAGGTTATGAACGTATCGGTTAGCGTGCAGGTTATTGAGAAAGGAAAAGAACTGCCCTTGATCTTGCACTATAATACAACAATCAAAACGCCCAGTGGAAGTCCTGTCGCAATCCAGTTGCAAGGAAACCACTACTGTGCAGCAGTCAATAAGCAGAATAAAGCGTTTTTTTCTCCCCTGCGCACAATAAAAACGGAACTGCCAACCCCTCAACTCGATGTCGCAAAAAATGATCCCGAATCGGCTGCTATTTTTGCAGAGGTTGAGCGGGTAGATAAAGCACTGCTGGAAGAGTTTACCCAAACAAAAAAACGCCTGCACGCCATGGTTAGTGCCGGTGAGTTATCCAAAGATCAACTCATAAGCATTTATATTAAAGGGATGAATCGCAGCGATTACCTGCAAGGCCGCATCCAATACGGACATCAGGCGTTTTTTGCTGCAATAGAAAAAGCGCGCGCTGGCCATAACGAAGAGGCACTTGCTTTCCCCAAAGAAAACCATGACGAGTTAGTCATTCAGGAGCTATGCCATGCTCTCGCGCGCGCGGTGAGCATTGGGCAAATGGATCCGCTTTTTGTCTACGAGACACAAGAAAGCAAACGCCCACCGGGCAACAGGCCCTAATTTAAAAAGCCCTGCTCCTTCATCCAGGCATCGTTTGCGTACTTTGACATATAATTGCGTATGGAATCGGGCAGGATAACCAAGCATTTTTGTCCTTCCTGCAAAGAGGCTGCTATTTTTAAAGCCCCCCACATAGCAGCCCCTGAAGAGCCGCCGACCAACAATCCCTCTTGCCGAATGAGCTCTCTGGCCGTCTTGAATGAATCGGCATCATTGGTTTTAATGTAGGCATCTACCAGCTTATTATTAAGCACTTCGGGGAAGAAGTCGTAACCAATTCCTTCGACCTGGTAGGGGGCTATTTCATTTCCTCCCCCAAGAATGGAGCCAATGGGGTCAACACCCACAATTTGTATAGCAGGATTATATTCCTTTAATCGTTTTGCGATACCGGTAATCGTTCCGCCTGTGCCCACTCCCGCAACCACCATGTGTAAATCCTTGCCAAAATCATCAATGATTTCCTGTGCCGTTCCATAATAATGCGCATTGGGGTTATCTGGATTTGCGTATTGGTCAAGGATATGGGAGTCAGGAATTTCTTGCTGCAGTTTTTTAGCAAGCGAGATATGGCTTTCGGGGGCGTTCCAGGCTGCCTCGGTGGGCGTTCGGTAAATAACAGCCCCTAAACGCTCAAGCACAGACTGCTTTTCCTGACTCATTTTTTCAGGCATGGTGATAATTACTTTATAACCCATGACAGCACCAGCCAGGGCAATCCCAATTCCGGTGTTACCTGACGTGGGCTCAATTAAGGTGTCGCCCGGTTTAATACGCCCACTTTGCTCGGCATTTTTTACCATCTCATAGCCAATTCGGTCTTTCACAGAGCCGCCCGGATTTAAAAACTCACATTTTGCATACACAGTACAGGGAAGATGTTGTGCCAAACGGTTAATTTTAACTACAGGCGTATTGCCGATTGCGGATAGGATTGTGTCGAGAATCATGGGAGTCCTTTGGGCTTTATTTTTTAAGCCAGTATACCAGCGCCTGGTCAAATAATAAAAGGTAGCGAATTGTCATCCTGTTTTACAAGTGAGGCAACAGAAGATAAAATAGAAGAGCAACTAATCAATTTTTTCAAGGATGACAACATGAAACAAAACTATTCGCTCTCGTTTTTAGGATGTACGGCGCTCTTATTATCGCCTTTTCTTTTAACCGCCTGTAGCGCTACGGATGGACTATTGGGACAATCTGCAGCGGACAGGGATAGAGCAGTTTACAGCGCATCCCACAACCAAATAAAATCAGTCAACACCGCAGGCAATGCCAACAAAGGGATGGGAAATAATGCAGCCACAGCCGCTGATAGCAATGCGGTGCAAAATCAAGCAGTTGAATCCAACACCCCAAGCGATGTCACTGCGGTTGCTCCTGCTGCAACAACCATTGCACCGACAGCCGCACCCACCATGGTTGCACCGACTGTTGAATAATTTCTGCTGAATAAGGGCCGCTAACCGCGGCTCGTTATTGCCTTTTAAAGCCAAAGCAAGGCAGAATAACCTCTATTGCTTTTATTGATTTACCTATTAAAACCATCCTGTATAATAATCAAGCGTTGTCGGGATTAACTCTGCAAAAGAGGGGTTCAGAATAACGAATTTTTAACTTAACTTTGCCGCATTAAGGTATAGTGTTAGCAGTAAAATAAGCTGGATTAATTGAATGAGTAATTTAAAGCAACAAGCAGCACAAGCGGCTTTGGCCTATCTGGAAGACGATACGGTTATTGGCATCGGGACGGGTTCCACGGTTAATTATTTCATTGACGAACTGGCAAAAATCAAACACCGCATTGATGCTTGTGTCGCAAGCTCCAAGGCAACAGAGGCGCGTTTACGTGCAGCGGGAATTGCGGTTATCGATTTAAATGCCGTGTCTGATTTACCGCTTTATATCGATGGTGCGGATGAGGTGACCTCGAATCATCAGCTCATTAAGGGCGGCGGCGGTGCAATGACACGTGAAAAAATCATAGCACAGGTGGCACGCGAATTTATTTGCATTGTGGATGAGTCCAAGGTAGTAACGCGTCTTGGTGCATTCCCCCTTGCGGTGGAAGTGCTCCCCATTGCACGCAGTTATGTGGCAAGAGAGTTGGTTAAATTAGGGGGGGACCCTGAGTACCGGGAGGGTTTCATCACCGATAACGGAAATGTTATCCTTGATGTATTTAATCTTGAACTGATTGACGCACTCTCTTTGGAGGAAGCAATCAAATTAATCCCTGGCGTGGTAGAAAATGGACTGTTTGCCAAACGATTAGCGGATAAAGTGTTGGTGGCCTCTGCTTCTGGCGTAACAACTTTATTGAACAAAGGATAAACAAAATGCAAGCAATGCTCCGTAGTTTATGGCAATACCGCCATTTTCTTTTAAGCTCTATTCACAATGAATTGAGACTCCGTTTTGTGCGCAACAAATTGGGCGCACTATGGATGATAATAAATCCCCTCACTCAAGTGTTACTCTATACCCTGGTGCTGTCCCATATTTTAGCGGCAAAGCTGCCAGGTGTAGAATTCCAATACGCCTATGCCATTTATCTGATGTCGGGGTTATTGGCCTGGAATCTTTTTTCCGACATTATTTCGGGATGCTCCAGATTATTTATTGATCAGGGCAACCTGATGAAAAAAATGAACTTTCCCCGCGTTACTTTACCTTGTATTCTGGTGGGAACGGCAGTGGTAAACAATGCCTTGCTATTATTGGCCATGCTGGTGGTTTTCCTGACTTTGGGGCATTGGCCAGGATTTGCAATTTTCTGGCTTGTGCCTGTTATGGCCTTAGTGGTAATTCTTTCGCTCGGTATTGGACTTATTTTAGGGATTTTAAATGTTTTTGTGCGCGATATTGGTCAGCTGATTCCTTTAGGGCTGCAAATCATGTTTTGGTTTACACCCATTATTTATCCTGAGACAATTATTCCTGAAAACTACCGTCCACTCCTGAAATTAAACCCTTTG
The DNA here is from genome assembly GCA_041659885.1 of Tatlockia sp. GTDB lineage: Bacteria > Pseudomonadota > Gammaproteobacteria > Legionellales > Legionellaceae > Tatlockia. Next base: position 11,182 of record JBAZXN010000033.1, on the reverse strand, counting down.
TATACCCTTACTCAAGGGTATCAAGACGTACTGGTATACGGCAAAATGCCTAATTTTGAACAGATGGGATCGATAGTTATCCTGGCGATAGGAATGCTTTTTATGAGTCTTGTGATGTTTCGTAAAGCGAGCAAAGAAATGGTGGATGTATTATGAGTTGCTTAACAGTGAGTAATTTAGGTAAATCGTACCGAACCTATCGGTCTGAGTGGTTGCGTTTTGCCACCTGGCTTAATTTACCGATTAAGCCCTTTGAAGAAAACTGGGTTATGCGCGGAGTAAGCTTTTCTGTAGCGCCTGGTGAAGCCATTGGAATTGTGGGACAAAATGGGGCCGGCAAAAGCACCTTGCTAAAGATGATAACGGGTACCTTGCATCCTACGGAAGGGCAAATTACCGTCAACGGACGGATTGCTGCAATTCTTGAGCTTGGCATGGGCTTTAATTTTGAATACACCGGAAGGCAAAATGCCTACCATGCGGCCGGTTTAATGGGTTTTAATAGTACCGAAATTCATGCCCTCATGCCGCTTATCGAAGAGTTTGCTGAAATTGGGGAGTATTTTGATCAGCCCGTTCGCACATACTCCAGCGGTATGCAAGTGCGCCTGGCCTTTGCGGTGGCCACCGCAAGACGCCCTGAAATTTTAATTGTTGATGAGGCGTTATCGGTTGGAGACACCTATTTTCAACATAAAAGTTTTAATCGAATCCGGGAATTTCGGGAACAAGGCACCACCTTGCTGATTGTTTCCCACGATCGCAATGCAATTCAAAGCCTTTGTGAGCGCGCTATCTTGCTGGAGAAGGGAAACATTATCAAAGACGGAAATCCTGAAGAAGTAATGGATTTCTACAATGCCATTATTTCCGTACAAAACAATGCCTCCGTAGTGGTCACGCAGCATGAATCCGGGAAAATGCAAACGGTGTCCGGCACCGGGGAAGTCGGTTTAAAAGAAATTTCCATACATAATGCAGCAGGCAATTGCATCGAGTTTGCCAATGTGGGCGAGCCGTTGGAGATGCGGGTCAAGGTCAAGGTCAATCAACCCATTGAATCGTTGGTAATGGGCTATTCCATTAAAGACCGTTTGGGTCAGATAATGTATGGAACCAACACCTGGCACACCAAACAGATAGTGCATAATCCCGTGGTGGGTAATGAATATGTCTTTTTCGTAGAGTTTCCTTCCAACCTTGGGATTGGAAGTTATTCAGTAAGCATCGCCTTGCATGCTAACGAAAATCACCTCGCTGCGAATTACGAATGGCGGGACTTGGCGCTTTTATTTCATGTTGTTAATCTTGACAGAAAGCAATTTATCGGTTGTAACTGGCTGGAACCCCGGATAAAGATTGAAACCGTATGAAAAAAGATTTTTACAAAGCATTTGAAGAAAAATTTCGCGGTAATCAGGCAACCATTAAACAACGCCTGCACTGTTATTTGCCCTTCATTCGTCCAATGAAATCGCTTTATCCTAATGGCAGTATTATTGATTTAGGCTGTGGGCGAGGGGAATGGCTTCAATTGCTTCGAGAGCAGGGATTTAACGCCCAGGGCGTTGAGTTGGATGAGGACATGATTGCGACCTGCCGGGAGAGTAATCTTGCTGTCACCTATGCAAATGCCGTCAGCTATTTACAAAGCCTGCCTTCGCAAAGTCAAATCATTATTACTGCGTTTCATTTGGCAGAGCATCTGTCCTTTGATGATTTACAAACCCTGGTTGAAGAATCGCTTCGTGTGTTACGTCCTGCAGGGCTTTTAATTCTCGAAACCCCAAACCCTGAAAACATTCATGTGGCAGGGTATACGTTTTATCTGGATCCAACCCACCTTCGCCCCCTGCCACCGGAGTTGTTGGCGTTTTTACCTGAGTACTATGGCTTTGAAAAAGTCAAAATCTTACGATTGCAAGAAGCCCCTGGGCTGCTTGATAAAAAATTGGTACTCATGGATGTCTTGCAGGGGGTAAGCCCTGATTACGCGGTTGTCGCGCAAAAAGCAACCGCCTTGCCAATGGACTGCCCGGATGAGGGTGCTTTTTCCACTGAATACGGGATTTCTCTGGAATATTTGGCGAAGACTTACAACCAGCAATTGGAAGCGCAGGTAGTGAAGGCGGAACACACCGTTTTGCAAGTTGAAAACAAAGTGAAAGAGATAGAATCAACAGCCAACCGTGCGGAACGCAAGGCAGTTGATGCGGAGCTAGTGGCAGAAGGCGCAAAACTTCAGGCACAGGAAACGCACTCTCGAGAACAGCACATCGAAAGTAGGTTAAAAGAAATTGAATTCACGGCACGTCACGCCGAAATTAAGGCAAACGAGGCCGAGCTAATGGCAGAGGGTGCCAAAACGCAGGCACAGGAAACGCACTCTCGAGAACAACACATCGAGAGCAAGTTAAAGGAAATTGAGCTCACAGCACGCCACGCCGAAATGAAGGCGAGCGAGGCCGAGCTGATGGCAGAAGGTGCAAAAAACCAGGCACAGGAAGCAGAATTCAGAGAACAACACATAGAACACCGGCTAAAGGACGTTGAAAGCAGGGCGTGCCAGGCCGAGAGCAAAGCGAGTGAAGCAGAACAAAAGGCAGACAACGCCAAACTTCAGGCACAAGAAACGCAATCCAGAGAACACCAACTGGAAAACATGCTGAAAGCAGTTGAATTCACAGCCCGCCACGCTGAAACCAAAGCAAACGAAGTCGAGTTAATCGCAGAAAGCGCGAAACTTCAGGCTCAGGAAACGCAATCCAGAGAACACCAACTGGAAAACATGCTGAAAGCAGTTGAATTCACAGCCCGCCACGCTGAAATTAAGGCGAATGAAGCAGAGTTAATCGCAGAAGGCGCGAATCTTCAGGCACAGGAAACGCAATCCAGAGAGGAGCAAATAGAGAACAGACTAAAAGAACTGGAATTCACAGCGCGTCACGCCGAGTTAAAGGCGAGCGAGGCCGCCTTATTGGCGGAACACGCAGAGCTTCAGATACAGGAAGCGAAAGCGAGGGAACTGCAATCGGAAATAAAAATAAAGGGAATGGAATACAAAATGGAGCAACTTATTTCTCTCTCGAATTCTCTGGAGGCGACGAAAGCACGCAACCAGGAGTTGGATTCGCTGGTACATCAAAAAAGCCATGAATTAAATAGTATTCAAAGCAAAATAGCGGAGTTGCATGCGCACAGCGATTGGCTGCAAAATGTCATTCAGGAGCAGCAATGGAAGTCGCAGCAAGTAGAGCAGCGCGCCTTCACAGCGGAAGAGCAGCTTGGCCAGTTGCTGCAAAGCCCTTCCTGGCGATTCACAGCTCCCCTTCGCCTTCTGGGGAATAACAGCAAATCCCTCTTTGAATTCGTAAAGTCTTCGCCGAAAAAAATAGCGCATGGCTTAAAACTGTTCGCAGCCCACAGCATGCTCTACATTAAAAAGCGTCCCAAGCTTCGACGCATGTTGCTCCTGGTGATGAACCGTTATCCTAAACTGAAGGAGCACTCTGCCGGAGTTATTGCGGATGCAAAACGGGTTACCGGAGGGAGTGAAATAAAGCGAACCCCCCGGTTAGATCCTATCGATTACCTGAACCATCGTGCCAAAAAAATCCATTATCAGCTTAAAGTTGCTGCCGAACACTGCCAAAAGGACTTACAGTAAATGCGTATAGTTATCGATCTTCAGGGCGCACAATCAGACAACAATGAAATCTGTCGGTTTTCCATGAGTCTTGCCAAAGCGCTTATCCGCAACCGCCGCAATCATGAAATTATTATTGCATTAAACGGTCTTTTCCACGAGTCGATTGAGCGTATTCGCGCCCAACTGGCGCCCTTATTACCTCAAGAGAACATCAGGTTATGGCATGCCCCTGATCCCAAAAATCAGGCAAGCCGCCGCCATGCTGAAATCCTGCGCGAAGCCTTTCTTACCCATTTAAAGCCGGATATGCTCATCAATACCAACCTGTTTACCGAGGACGGCATTTCCAGCATCGGCTTATTAAATCAGGTTATTCCGACCGCAGTTATCCTTTATGATTTACTCCCTCTTCTCGATAAGGCACGCTATTTACCCACCACCGAGCTTGAAGCCTGGTATGTTAACAAATTCAGTCATTTGGGTCGTGCCAATCTCGTTTTTACCTTGTCAGAACAGATGGCGCAAGTTGCAGCAGAGCACCTTTGTTTGCCGGCAAAAAATCTGGTTAATATCAGTGCCGCCGCCTGTGAGGCGTTTAAACCCTTGCCTATAAGCCCTGCGCTGGAAGACGAAGTAAGAGCAAGTTATAAGCTGTCCAAGCCCTTCGTAATGTATTGCGGCGGAGTGAATAATCAGGCAAATCGGGAATACCTTATCCAATCCTATGCAAAACTGCCTAAAAAATTGCGGGCATCCCATCAGCTACTCCTCGTTTGTCCGGCAGAGCAAGAGGAATCGCGTAAAAGCATTGAAGCCCTGGCGCTCAAACAGGGGCTCTCGCGCAAGGAATTTGTGCTTGCAGGCTCTGTACCCGACAAAATACTATCCCTGCTTTATAATCTGTGTACTGTATTTGTCTTTCCAGGCGTGGCGGAAAGTTTTCATTTACCCTTGCTGGAAGCAATGCACTGCGGCAAACCAGTCCTTGCGGCCAACACGCCGAGTTTGCGGGCTATCATCGAGAGCGATAAGGCACTCTTTGAGGGTACATCCCCTGAAGCATTGCGGAATAAATTAGTTAAAGTACTCTCGGATGCGGATTATGCTGAAAAAGCAGGTCTTTTTGCCCTTGAGCGTGCAAAAGCGTTTTCGATTGATACCTGTGCTGAACGGGCAATACGAGCCATGGAAGATTGGCATGGCACCCATCGGACAACGACATTAAGCGGCTCGATAAAAAGACCCAAATTGGCTTATGTTTCACCCCTTCCTCCTGCACGCAGTGGCATTAGTTATTACAGTGCCGAATTGTTACCGGCTTTAAATCGATTTTATGATTTGGAAGTGATTGTCTCGCAAGAGGAAGAGGTCACTGACACCTGGATTAAAGCGAACTGCGCAATCCGCAATCTGGCCTGGTTTAGCTCGCACGGCAATCGCTATTACGATCGCGTATTGTATCATTTTGGCAACTCACCGTTTCATATTCATATGTATGAGCTACTTGAAGACATTCCAGGCGTTGTGGTTTTGCATGATTTTTTCCTCTCCGACCTCATCGGCACGCATCGGGATGTGTATGCTGGAGAAACCAATCAATGGGCGCTTGAACTGTATTGCGCGCACGGCTATAAAGCGGTGCAAGAACGATTTACCGCAGAAACCAGCACCCAGGTGATCGCAAAATACCCCTGTAATCTGAGCATGTTGCAACAGGCCGAGGGAGTGATTGTTCACTCAGAGCATTCAAAGCAGTTAGCAAAGCAATATTATGGTGAGCGCAATGCAAACGATTGGGCGGTTATCCCCTTATTACAACGTACCCTTCCCCCTGTTGACCGGGAGGCTGCGCGAAAAGCATTAAAACTCGACAAAGGGGCTTTTGTCGTTTGCAGCTTTGGAATGCTGAATGCAACAAAACTAAATCACCGTTTGATTGAAGCATGGCTTTCATCCAGTCTAAGGCAGAATAAACAGTGTGTACTGGTTTTTGTTGGTGAATTAACCGCGATTGATTACGAACAAAAGCTGCAACAACTGATAGCCAAAGCGCCCATAAAGGGGCAAATTCGCATTACAGGTTGGGTCGATACCAATACGTTCAGGCATTATCTGGCAGCCAGTGATCTCGCCGTTCAATTCCGTGCAAAATCGCGTGGTGAAACTTCTGCCGCCGTACTGGACTGCATGAACTATGGCATTCCAACCCTTGTTAACGCGAATGGCAGTATGGCTGATTTACCCGACCATGCGGTTTACAAATTACCCGATGAGTTCACCGACAAAGCCCTCATTAGCGCGCTTGAAAAATTAAAAGACGATTCGGCCTTTCGACAAAAACTGAGCCGGTTAGCCTGCGAATTTATTAAAGACCACCATGCCCCGCAGGCCTGTGCCGAACAATACTTTGCAGCGATTGAAGCCTGTTATAAGCGCAAATCAGCCAGTTTTCCTTCCCTGGCAAAAACCTTTGCGACCCTGCATACAGAAATTCTTGAGCCGCAACAACGGATTGAGCTGGCACAGGCGCTTGAAAAATCAATCGCGCCCTCGCTTTATCAGCCGCAATTGTTTTTAGACATTTCAGCGCTGGTTGAAACGGATCTTAAAACGGGAATTCAGCGCGTAGTGCGTTCTATTCTTACCGAATGGATTAATAACCCTCCTGCAGGCTACCGTCTTGAACCGATTTATTGCCTCAATAAAGATCAATACCGCTATGCGCGGCAATTCACTTTAAATTTCCTGGGCTGTCCCAGTGACTTTTTAGAAGACGAGCCGATAGAATATCGCGCAGGGGATGTCTATTTAGGGATAGATTTAGCCCATTACATTGTGGTGGAGCAGGCGAATTTTTATCAAGCCTTGCGCCGGCAAGGGGTAAAAGTGATGTTTTTAATCTATGATCTCTTACCCTTGCAGTTTCCACAATCCTTTTACCAGGCCATGGACGAATGGCATCAGCGATGGCTTGAAGTCGTGGCGCAAAATGACGCAGCTATCTGCATCTCCAAAACCGTCGCGGACGATTTTAAAACCTGGTGGAACACGCATCGCCCCAATCGACTTCGGCCGTTTCAATTGTCCTGGTTCCATTTAGGCGCTGACATCAAGAACTCCGTTCCTACGCTAGGTATGCCTGAAGAGGCTAATGCGCTTCTTGCAAGACTTAAAGAAAGCCAGGCTTTTTTGATGGTTGGCACGATTGAGCCACGCAAAGGGTATCGGCAAGTACTTGCAGCCTTTGAACAATTGTGGCAAAAAGACAACTCTTTATTGCTGGTTATTATTGGTAAAAAAGGCTGGATGATGGATACCTTTATTGAACAGGTCGGCAATCATCCAGAATTTAACAAGCGCTTGATTTGGCTTGAAGGAATTAGCGACGAATACATGGAAAAAATTTACGCGTCTTCGACCTGCCTTATTGCAGCATCCGAAGGCGAGGGGTTTGGCTTGCCTTTAATTGAAGCAGCGCAACACATGCTTCCCATTCTGGCGCGTGATATTCCCGTGTTTCGTGAAGTCGCAGGGCAGCATGCCGCGTATTTTGACGCAACGTCCGCAGAAGGCCTTGCCGAAGCAATTAATGAATGGCTCTCCCTGTACGAAAAAGGGGAGGTTGCGCAATCGCATGCCATGCCTTGGTTGACATGGGAGCAAAGCGCACAACAATTATCCATGGCGCTTGCGCCACAACAAGTGGAATATCAGGAGATGATCAATTGAAAACTGCAGTTATTACGGGAATTACCGGCCAGGATGGTGCTTATTTAGCGGAACTTTTGTTACAAAAAGGCTACCTAGTGTACGGAACCTATCGCCGTACTGCATCGGTCAATTTTTGGCGGATTAGTGAACTTGGCGTTGCCAATCATCCGAATTTACATCTCGTAGAGCATGATTTAACGGATCTTGGCGCCTCCATTCGCTTGCTACAAAAAGCCATGCCGGATGAAGTCTACAATCTTGCGGCGCAAAGTTTTGTGGGGGTTTCCTTTGATCAACCCAGAACCACTGCGGAAATCACCGGAATTGGTGCACTGAATTTATTGGAAGCCATTCGCATTGTGAACCCTAAAATTCGTTTTTACCAAGCCAGTACCTCTGAAATGTTTGGCAAGGTGCAAGCGATTCCGCAAACGGAAACAACCCCGTTTTACCCACGCAGCCCCTACGGCGTAGCTAAACTCTATGCCCATTGGATGACCATTAATTACCGCGAATCCTATGATATTTTTGCATCAAGTGGTATTTTATTTAATCACGAATCGCCCTTGCGCGGTCTTGAGTTTGTTACCCGTAAAATCACCGATGCAGTCGCTCGCATTTCCTTAGGCAAGCAACCTGTGTTGGAATTAGGGAATATGGATGTAAAAAGGGACTGGGGTTATGCGAAAGATTACGTAGAAGGCATGTGGGCGATGTTACAGGCAAAAGCACCAGACACCTATGTCCTGGCAACGGGACGAACAGAAACCGTGCGTGATTTTGTCACCATGGCATTCAAGGCACTGGATATTGCCATTGCCTGGGAAGGGGCGGGGGAAATGGAGCGCGGTATTGATACCCGCACCAATAAAGTCATTGCCCAAATCAATCCAAAATTTTACCGTCCTGCCGAAGTGGATTTATTAATTGGCTCTTCTGAAAAGGCACGCAATGAATTAAATTGGCAGCCCAAAACAAGCCTTGAGCAATTGTGCCAAATGATGGTGGAGGCCGATTTAAAACGCGTAACCCAGGGGAGCTCCTATTAACATGCGTGTTTTAATGAGTGGCGCTTTGGGCTTTACAGGACACTATGTAAAAGAAGAGCTTGAAAAAAATAACCATGAAGTCGTGGCGTTATCGAGCGATTTACTGGACTACGAGGGAGTCAAGTCGGAGGTGTTGGATGTTAAACCCGACGCCTTTTTGCATTTGGCGGCAGTTACCTTTGTAGCGCATGCCAACGCACTGGATTTTTATCGGGTCAATTTGCTCGGCACATACCATCTTTTAGAAATTTTGCACCAATATTGCCCCAATATCCAAAGCGTTATGCTCGTTAGCAGCGCCAATGTGTATGGAAATGGCGATGAAACCATTTTGTCGGAAGAGGCAACCCCTAATCCAACGAATGACTATGCCGTCAGTAAACTGGCAATGGAGCATATGGCCAAATTGTGGATAGACAGGCTGCCTCTATTTATCGTCCGTCCTTTTAATTACACAGGCGTTGGACAAAGAGAAAACTTTCTAATCCCCAAGATTGTGTCGCATTTTAAAAAAAGGGCTTCCACCATCGAGCTTGGCAACCTGGATGTATGGCGTGAATTCGGCGATGTACGTATGGTGGCCGAAATCTATGGCAAGCTTCTTGCGCTAGCCCCTGTCGGAAAGACTCTGAACGTATGCACCGGAGAGGCGCATTCGCTTAGGGAAGTTATCGCCATGGCAAGTGAGTTAACCTGTCATCCGCTCCACATCGAGGTAAACAAAGCTTTTGTCCGTGAAGGAGAGGTGCGTGTTTTAAAAGGGGACAACAGCCAATTAAAAGCCCTTGTTCCAACTTGGACGCCCAAGCCTTTTAAAGAAACACTTGCCTGGATGTTAGCATGAAAATTGGCGTGGATGCTCGCGCATTAACCCGCTCACTGACAGGAATTGGCCGCTATACACTGGAAATGTGTAAGGTGCTTTCTACCTTGCCCGATGTAGAGCTTCATTTATACAGCCCTTCTCCCATTCATGCCCATTTTAAGGATCAAAACGGTATTCGCAAGAAGGCATCAGCCTGTCATTCCTCCCTGGCAAGGCAACTCTGGTCAGAAACGGTTTTGCCTGCTTGGGTAAAACAGGATAAGCCCGATGTGTTTTGGGGGCCGGCCCATTGCTTGCCGCGTTATCTGCCTAAAGACGTCGCACGCGTGGTAACCATTCATGATTTGGTTTGGAAATATGCAGCCGACACCATGCGGCCAGTAACGCGCTGGTTAGAAAAATTTCATATGCCTTTTGCGGTAACTACAGCAGACAAAATTGTTGCTGATTCAACGGCCACAGCCAATGCCGTGAAAACCGAGTTTGGCATAGAAGAAAGCCGGGTTGAAGTGGTCACCTTGGGCGCAACTTCCCTTGAATCGCTAAGAAACGATGCATTACTTGCGCAATTTAATCTGGGAAAAAACTATTTTTTGTTTGTCGGCACGCTGGAACCGCGAAAAAATTTGGATAGGCTTTTAACCGCTTACGCCGCATTGCCGCAAGAAACAAAAAATCAGGCAATGCTCCTCATCGCAGGCGGACAAGGCTGGGGCAATTTAGCCCTTGAAAAGCGCATAGAACAACTTAATATAAAGCAGCACGTCCGCTTAATTGGTTATATCAACGAATCGATTTTAGCTACTTTATACGCGAACGCCTTATTTTTAGCGATGCCCTCTCTCTATGAAGGCTTTGGCTTGCCACTGGTGGAGGCAATGCGCTTTGGCACTCCGGTTCTCACTTCAAATACTTCGTCCATGCCTGAGGTAAGTGGAAGCGCAGGATTGCTCGTTAACCCACTGGACACCCAATCGATTCAGGATGGATTAAGGCAACTTATTGAAAATGACGTACTACGAAAGCAACTCGCCTCTGAAGCCAAGCCATCCGCAGCACGTTTTAACTGGACGCTTTCTGGAGCCAAATTATTACAAGTATTCCATGAGGCCATTAACTGTCGAAATGCCCTTATTTGATTACACTGCTCATCTTGGGTGCAATGCGAACAATATGTTTTTTTAATGAATTAGGAGTTGATATATGATCGCTACACTAAAAAGGATCAATTCATTTTTTGAAAAAAACCCACTGGTTTTTTATGGGGCATTAATCGTTTTAACCCTGCTGCTTATTGCGAGTACGGTATTAAGCTTTATTTGTCCTCCAGCCGTTTTAGCGGTGAGTATCGCCGGAGCATCCCTCGTGGGCACTCTTATTCCCGCGTTAGCAATTAGTTTGCTTGCCATTTTTAGCCTCGGTGCATACCTTGCAAATGCGGTAGCCAGAGAGGCTCATTCTGAGCATTCTGAAATGGCTAGTGCCTATATGATCAATCCACTTTGCGGGTTAGGAGGGGTAAATGTAATAGAACTTGCCAGTACGACCCCACCGAATACAGTGTATACAAGCCCTGTAGGACGACGAAAAGAGGAAATCCAAAACGAAGCGATAAGTACAAAAACGTTAGGGACGTTGTTTTAACTTGGCTATAACTAACGGTTATCGCACTAAAATTAAAACCACCCTCATCCGCCCTTCGGGCACCTTCTCCCGCCAGCGAGAGAAGGGAGCTGCTAGTTCGCTCCAGTTGCATTAACAACACTAGAGCCTTACTTCCCCCTTCTTTCGCCAGCGAGAGAAGGGCGCCGGTGGTTCGCCTCAGTTGCATTAACAACACTAGAGCCTTACTTCCCCCTTCTTTCGCCAGCGAGAGAAGGGAGCTGCTAGTTCGCTCCAGTTGCATTAACAACACTAGAGCCTTACTTCCCCCTTCTTTCGCCAGCG
>JBAZXN010000032.1:0-20950 GCA_041659885.1 Tatlockia sp. | reverse complement strand
AGAGAGCACATCCTGTTGTCTCGTCAAGTTGGCGTGCCTTACATTGTCGTATTCTTAAACAAAGCAGACATGGTTGATGATGCCGAGTTGCTTGAGTTAGTCGAGATGGAAGTGCGTGACTTATTAAGTAGTTACGATTTCCCTGGCGATGACATTCCGATTATTACCGGCTCTGCCTTAAAAGCATTGGAAGGTGACGAGAGTGACATAGGCATTCCTGCAATCAAGAAATTGGTTGAGACAATGGACTCTTACATTCCTGAGCCAGTACGTAACATCGACAAAAGCTTCCTGTTGCCGATCGAAGATGTGTTCTCCATATCAGGTCGTGGAACAGTAGTAACAGGCCGTATTGAAAGCGGAATTGTAAAAGTAGGCGAAGAAGTAGAGATTGTTGGAATACGCGATACATTGAAAACAACCTGCACAGGTGTTGAAATGTTCCGTAAGCTGTTAGATGAAGGCCGTGCAGGCGACAACGTTGGTGTGTTACTGCGGGGTACGAAACGGGATGAGGTAGAGCGAGGTCAAGTATTGGCTAAGCCAGGTTCTATTAAGCCACATACCAAATTTGAAGCAGAAGTCTACGTTTTATCAAAAGATGAAGGTGGCCGTCATACGCCATTCTTTAACGGGTACCGTCCACAGTTTTATTTCAGAACTACCGACGTAACCGGATCTTGCGATCTGCCCGAAGGCATAGAAATGGTTATGCCAGGCGATAACGTACAGATGATAGTTAACCTGCACTCACCCATTGCGATGGATGAGGGATTGCGTTTTGCAATTCGTGAAGGTGGTCGCACAGTTGGTGCTGGCGTTGTAGCAAAAATCATTGAGTAAATAAAATGAGCAACAATCAAAATATTAAAATACGTCTTAAATCTTTCGATCACCGACTAATTGATCTGTCAACTCGGGAGATTGTAGATACAGCTAAACGTACAGGGGCGCAAATTCGCGGCCCTATCCCTTTGCCTATCCGGAAAGAGAAATTTACTGTGTTGACATCGCCGCATGTTAATAAAGATGCGCGAGATCAATACGAATTACGTACTCACAAACGCCTGGTCGTAATTGTGCACCCTACCGAAAAAACTGTAGACGCACTGATGAAACTTGATTTGGCCGCAGGGGTAGACGTACAGATTAGCCTTGACGACGAGTAATCCACTCAAGGCAGCGATAAACGAGGTGTTACAATGACGATAGGGTTATTAGGCCGTAAAATCGGTATGACACGGGTATTCACAGAAGATGGTGTTTCCATTCCAGTTTCTGTTGTTGAGGTATTACCTAACCGTGTCGCGCAAGTTAAAACATTGGAAAACGATGGTTACCTTGCCGTTCAACTTGTTGGTGGTAAGAAAAAATCAAGCCACGTTAACAAAGCGCAAACAGGGCATTTTGCAAAGGCTCAAATTGATGCCGGAGACATGTTCTGTGAATTCAGAGTGGATTCTGAAGACGCTTTTAATGCAGGCCAATTGCTGTCAGTAAGCGATGTATTTGATGAAGGTCAATATGTTGATGTTTCTGCTACTAGCAAAGGTAAAGGTTTTGCAGGCGGCGTGAAGCGATGGAATTTTCGCACACAAGATGCAACCCATGGAAACTCAAGATCGCATCGTGTTCTTGGTTCCATTGGACAAAATCAGACCCCAGGACGCGTATTTAAAGGTAAAAAAATGGCAGGCCACTTAGGTCATGTCCGTTGCACCACGCAGAACCTGGAGTTAGTTCGTATTGATAAAGAGCGAAATTTACTTTTAATTAAAGGCGCTATTCCTGGTTGCCCTGGTGCGAGAGTTGAAGTAAAACCCGCTGTTAAGACAAAGGTAAGAGGCGCGTGATGGAACTTAAAACTAAAGATACTAATTCACTAATCAACGTGAGTGAAGCGGTGTTTGGCTACAACTACAATGAAGGCCTAATCCACCAAACCGTAGTGGCTTTTATGAATAAAGCCCGGAGTGGTAACAGTGCGCAAAAAACACGCTCCGAAGTTCGCGGCGGTGGAAAGAAGCCCTGGAATCAAAAAGGAACAGGAAGAGCAAGAGCCGGAACCATCCGCAGCCCGATTTGGCGCTCCGGTGGGGTGACTTTTGCATCCAAAAAACGAGATTATAGTCAAAAATTAAATAAAAAAATGTACAAACGTGCATTGCGTAGTATAATCTCCGAACTTCATCGTACAGGTAATCTTATTGTTGTTAGTGATTTCCAATGTGATTCACATCGAACAAAAGATTTTATAGTAAAAATGAATGCGCTTGAATTACCAAATGCATTATTGGTTTTAAACGAAGTAGGTGAAAACGAATACTTAGCCTGCCGAAACTTAATTCAATACGATGTGAGCGATGTTACCTGTCTGGATCCAGTAAGTCTGTTGCGATTCGACAAAGTGTTGATAACCGAGCAAGCAATTAAGAGTTTAGAGGAGCAGTTACAATGAATGCTGAACGTTTGTTAATGATATTGCGGGAGCCGCATACCTCTGAAAAAGCTACGGTTATGGCTGACAAGTTTAAGCAGTTTACGTTTAAAGTGTTAAAGACAGCTACCAAAGTTGAAATTAAATTAGCTGTTGAAAATATGTTTAATGTCAAAGTCAAAAAAGTGTCTGTTCTCAATGTACAAGGCAAAAAGAAACGCTTTAAACAAATGAACGGAAAACGTTCAGATTGGAAGAAAGCATTTGTCTCCTTGCATGAGAATTACGACATCGACTTTACCGTGACAGAATAAGGCAGATTAAGATGGCATTATTAAAATCTAAACCCACCTCTCCAGGTAAGCGCGGTGAAATACGTGTAGTTCACCACAACCTTCACAAGGGTCAGCCTCATGCTGCACTTGTTGAGAAACTGAATAAGACAGGTGGACGAAACAATCAGGGTCGTATTACTGTACGACATATTGGTGGTGGTGCGCGTTCTAAATATCGTCTGATTGACTTCAAACGCAACAAAGACGGCATTGAAGCAAAAGTAGAGCGACTGGAATACGATCCAAATCGTTCAGCATTAATTGCATTAATTGTTTACAAAGATGGTGAACGACGTTATATTATTGCCCCTTCAGGGTTAGAAGCAGGTCAGGTCATAGTAAGTGGTGAAGATTCGCCCATTGCTAGTGGAAATTGCTTGCCCCTTAGAAATATACCTGTAGGTACAACAATACATTGTGTTGAGTTAAAACCTGGAAAAGGCGCTCAAATGTTACGTAGTGCTGGCTGCAGCGGACAAATCGTTGCTAAAGAAGGCATCTATGCAACACTAAAGTTACGATCCGGTGAGATGCGTAAAGTATTAGCTGCATGCCGAGCTGTAATTGGCGAAGTGAGCAACAGCGAACACAGTTTAAGAGCTCTTGGAAAAGCAGGGGCAAAAAGATGGCGCGGTGTTAGACCAACTGTTCGAGGTGTGGCAATGAACCCGGTAGACCATCCTCATGGTGGTGGTGAGGGTCGTACTTCAGGTGGCCGTCATCCAGTAACTCCATGGGGCGTTCCGACTAAAGGCTACAAAACTAGAAGTAATAAACGTACTGATAGCTTTATAGTCAGAAGACGCAAAAAGAAATAATTAGCTAAGAGGATATCAAAGTGTCACGTTCTATTAGAAAAGGTCCTTTTATTGATCACCATTTATTAACTAAAGTTGAACTGGTGAGAGAATCTGGATCTAAAAAACCAATTAAGACCTGGTCACGACGCTCCACAATTTTACCTGAGATGATTAGTCTTACAATTGCAGTGCATAATGGTAAAGTTCATGTCCCAGTATTTATCTCCGAAGATATGGTAGGACATAAACTGGGTGAGTTTGCCATGACTCGTACATATAAAGGTCACGCTGCTGATAAAAAAGGCAAAAAGTAAGAGGCAAAGATGGAAGTTATAGCAAAATTAAAAAATGCACCACTCTCTGCCCAAAAAGGTAGGTTGGTTGCCGATATGATTCGTAGAATGAACGTTTCTAAAGCGAGAGACGTTCTTAAGTTCACCCCGAAAAAGGGTGCTCAATTGATATTAAAATTATTGGACTCTGCAATTGCTAATGCAGAAAATAACAATGGTGCAGATATCGACGAATTATCAGTCGGTGTGATTTGTGTTGATGAGGCCACAACCTTAAAAAGAATTAGCCCGCGTGCTAAAGGTCGTGCGAATCGTATCTGCAAACGCACCTGCCACATTACAATTACAGTGTCTGACGGGGAATAGAATGGGACAAAAAGTAAACCCTATAGGTATACGTCTAGGTATAACCCAGGATTGGAATTCAAAATGGTATGCAAGCAAAAACTATGCGCAACTTTTGAACCAAGACATTAATCTTCGTAAAGATCTTAAAAAGAAATTAATGGCAGCAGCAGTCAGCAAAATTCGTATAGAGCGACCTGCCAATAATGCAGTAGTTACCATATACACCGCTAGACCTGGTGTTATCATTGGTAAAAAAGGTGGCGGAATCGAATCGTTAAGAGGCGAAATTGCCAAAAAACTCGGCGTTCCTGTTCATCTCAATATCGAAGAAGTACGCAAACCTGAATTGGATTCAACTTTAGTTGCTGAAAGTATTGCACAGCAATTAGAGCAACGAGTCATGTTCAGAAGAGCCATGAAGCGTGCTGTAACCACTGCATTAAAATCTGGCGCAAAAGGAATTAAAATATGCGTCAGCGGCAGGTTAGGTGGAGCTGAAATTGCAAGAAGTGAGTGGTATCGTGAAGGCCGCGTACCATTACATACATTTCGTGCAGATGTGGATTATGGTACCGCTGAAGCAAAAACTACCTACGGGATCATCGGGGTTAAAGTCTGGATTTTCAAAGGGGAAGTGCTTCCTCAAAAAAATCGTAAAGATGAAAGCGGTAAGTAAGTGAGGAATTACAAACATGTTACAGCCTAAACGAACAAAATATCGGAAGCAGATGAAAGGCCGCAACCGTGGTTTAGCTCAAAGAGGTTCCAGTGTAAGCTTTGGTGAGTTTGGTCTCAAAGCACTTGAGCGAGGCCGTTTAACTGCAAGGCAAATAGAAGCTGCGCGTCGAGCAATGACCCGTCATATTAAACGGGGTGGAAAAATTTGGATTAGGGTATTCCCTGACAAGCCTATTACGCAAAAGCCTTTAGAAGTACGACAAGGTAAAGGTAAAGGTAGCGTTGAATATTGGGTTGCTCAAATTCAGCCTGGAAAGGTTCTGTTTGAAATGGAAGGCGTTAGTAAAGAATTGGCTATAGAAGCATTTAATCTTGCCAAAGCAAAACTACCTTTCAAAGTTATATTTGAAGAGCGTAAGGTGATGTGATGAAAGATATTAAAGAATTAAGAAACCTGACACCTGATGAGTTAAAAACTGAATTGCTTTCGTTACGAAAAGATCAATTTAATTTACGTTTAAAAAAAGCCAGTGACTCTTTGGAAAAAACGCATCTTATTACGAAAGTCAGAAAGAACATTGCTCGTATTAAAACAATCATGACTGAAAAGGTGGGAAAGAGCCATGACAAATAGTGAAACGAATGGCAGAACGATAGTAGGTAAAGTCATTAGTGATAAAATGCAAAAAACTATTGTTGTGATGGTGGAGAGAACCGTTAAGCATCCCAAATACGGGAAAATAATGAAACGTAGAACTAAGCTCCATGCTCACGATGAAAATCAAATTTGCAAAATTGGAAATACAGTGAAAATTCGTGAATCACGACCCCTCTCTAAAATGAAAAGTTGGGTGCTTGTAGAAGTTATTTCCTAATATTCATTTGATTTACTTTTAAAACACTGAGAGGGCTGATATAATCAGCAGCCTTTTTCTGGTCGAAATTAGAGCTGGAGAATAGAATGATACAAATGCAAACAGTGCTCGAGGTAGCAGATAATAGTGGAGCACGCAGGGTAATGTGTATCAAAGTGCTTGGCGGGTCACATAGACGTTATGCCCGTGTTGGAGATGTTATTAAAGTAAGCATTAAAGATGCAATACCGCGAAGCAAGGTTAAAAAGGGCGCTGTAATGAAAGCAGTCGTCGTAAGAACCTGTCAAGGCGTTCGAAGAGACGATGGTTCCTTAATTCGCTTTGATGGTAATGCTGCGGTACTTTTAAACAACCAAAATGAGCCTATAGGTACACGTATTTTTGGACCTGTAACAAGAGAGCTAAGAGAGCGGTTTATGAAAATCATTTCTCTTGCAGCTGAAGTATTGTGAGAAGGATTAGTTATGAAGCGCATAAAACTAGGTGATGAAGTAATTGTAATTGCCGGCAAATGCAAGCGGCAGATTGGAAAAGTAACAAAAGTCATCGGTGATGACGTGATTGTAGAAGGTGTTAATCTCATCAAGAAGTGTGTAAAGCCAAACCCGCAATTAGAACAAAAGGGTGGGATTATTACACGCGAGGCACCATTAAAATCATCTAAAGTTGCTATGTACAATCCAGTATCCAAAAAAGCAGATAAAATAGGGTTTAAATTCCTGGATGTAAACGGTAAAAAATGCAAAGTTAGATACTTCAAATCAACAAATGAAGTATTGGATCTTGTCTAATTAGGTGATGGAAATGGCTAGACTTAAAGAAGTTTATAGAAATGAAATAGTCGACATGATGATGAAAAAATTCGGCTATAAGAGTGTTATGCAAGTACCCAAAATCCTAAAAATTACATTAAACATGGGTGTTGGTGAAGCAGTTGGTGATAAAAAAATTATGAACCATGCTGTAGAAGACATGACTCGAATTGCAGGACAAAAGCCTGTTGTAACTAAAGCTAAAAATTCAATTGCAGGATTCAAAATTCGTGAAGGATGGCCAATTGGTTGTAAAGTTACTTTACGAAATAAGATAATGTATGAATTTTTAGACAGGTTAATTACCATCACTTTGCCTCGTGTGCGTGATTTCCGTGGTTTAAACCCAAAATCATTCGACGGAACTGGAAATTACAGTCTCGGAATTCATGAGCAAATTGTTTTTCCTGAAATTGACTTCGATAAAACAGATGGTATTCGTGGTTTGGACATTTGCATAACCACAAGTGCTAAAACAAATGCAGAAGCTAAGGCATTACTAGAAGCATTTAATCTGCCTTTGAAAGATAGAGATAAACACTAAGAAGGGTAATATACTGTGGCTAAGAAATCGATGCTCGCTCGCGAAAAGAAACGTTCTAACCTTGTAGCGAAATACCAAGAGCGAAGAAATGAATTAAAAACTTTAATTAAGTCCTCTCAAGATTTTGACACTATTATGGACGCTCAAGCTAAACTTGCAAAGCTTCCTTTAAATTCAAATCCAGTTAGGAATAGCACTCGGTGCCAACAATGTGGTCGTCCACATGCAGTTTATCGCAAGTTCGGACTATGTAGGATTTGCTTAAGACAACAACTGATGACAGGTAATGTCACAGGTGGTCGTAAATCCAGCTGGTAATATTTATTCTATGGAGAACAACCGTGAGTATGCATGATCCTGTAGCTGACATGCTGACAAGAATACGAAATGGTCAGCAAGCTAAACATCAGAGCGTTACCCTGAATTCCTCTAAATTGAAAGAAGAAATTGCAAGGGTATTAAAAGAAGAAGGTTATATATTGGGATATGAGGTTGAATCATTAGAAAACAATCTTAAGTCCATTACAATACAATTAAAGTATTACCATGACAAACCTGTAATTGAGCGTATTAAGCGTATCAGTCGTCCTGGTTTAAGAGTCTATAAATCTTCTAAAGATTTACCTTCAATACCGGGTTTTGGTGTTGCTATTTTGTCAACCTCCAGAGGAGTGATGACACATTTAGCCGCTAGAAAGAACGGAGTTGGTGGTGAAATTATCTGTGAAGTGGCCTAATACTTGAGAGGAATAAAATGTCTAGAGTAGCAAAAGCCCCAGTACAGTTACCAGCGAATGTTGAACTGACTGTGGAAAAAGATACTTTAACGGTGAAAGGACCAAAAGGATCTTTAATTCAACATTATAATAAAAATGTTAGTGTAACTAAATGCAAAGAAGATAATGCCAAGGTATTATTTGCTCCAGCATCAAATGATCCCAATGCTTGGGCTCATGCAGGAACTGTTCGCGCTTTAGTTAATAATATGGTTAAGGGTGTGACTAATGGTTTCGATATTACCCTTGAACTAGTTGGTGTAGGTTATAGAGCACAGGCCAGCAGTAAATCTGTCAACCTGTCTTTAGGTTTTTCCCATCCTATTGAGTATCAATTGCCGGCAGGTGTTACAGTTGAAACTCCTAATAATACAACTATTATTATTCGGGGTATTGATAAACAGCTTTTAGGCCAGGTTGCTTCTGAGATTCGTGCGTTTAGACCACCAGAACCTTACAAAGGGAAAGGGATCAAATACGCAGGGGAAATTATTATGCGCAAAGAAGCCAAAAAGAAATAAGGTGTAAATCATGAATAAATACAAAGCACGTACTCGACGCGGTTTAAAAGCCAAGGCGGTTTTGCGCCATTCTGATAGACCAAGATTAGTAGTCCATAGAAGCAATGCAAATATTCAGGGCCAAATAGTTGTACGCGGCACGAATGGAGACACAGTTCTTGTATGTTGTTCTACCTTAGACAAAGATCTGAAAGCTAAGCTGAAAGGAACAAAAGTAGAACAGGCAACTCAAGTGGGTGAACTTTTGGCTGAAAGAGCAAAGGCTGGTAATATTACAAAGGTCTCATTCGATCGTGCAGGACACAAATACCATGGCCGCGTTAAAGCTTTGGCTGATGGTGCACGTGAAGCTGGGTTGATTTTTTAAGGAACGGTTATGGCATTTGATGAATCTACAAAATCTGATGGATACCAAGAAAAGTTAGTATCCGTTACGCGTACAGCCAAAGTAGTAAAAGGTGGTCGTGTTTTTGGCTTCGCAGTTTTGGTTGTTATTGGCGATGGTAAAGGCAAAGTTGGATTTGGACGTGGTAAAGCACGCGAAGTTCCAATTGCAATTCAAAAAGCAATGGAGCAAGCCCGAAAAAATATGACCTATATTCCCTTGGCAGGAACCACAATTCACCACGAAATCACCTGGAATTATGGTGCTTCAAAAGTGTTTATGAAGCCAGCGAGTGAAGGTACCGGGATTATTGCGGGTGGTGCTATGCGAGCAGTGCTTGAAGTACTGGGTGTCCAGAATATCCTTGCTAAAAGCATTGGTTCTACCAATCCAAGCAACATTGTAAGAGCAACAATTGGCGCACTTACAAACATTGGAACTCCTGATTATGTGGCTGCAAAACGTGGTAAGTCAGTTGCAGAAGTAATGGCAGAATAACTATGAGCAAAAAATTAAAAATCACTTTGGTGAAAAGTACAATTGGACGTAAACCAAAACATATTCAAGTTGCTAAGCAATTGGGTTTAGGAAAATTAAATACCAGTGTTGTTCAACAAGATAATCCTGCAATTCGCGGGTTGATTAATGTAATCTATTACCTTGTTAAAGTTGAGGAAGGTGCATAATGAATTTAAATACACTATCTCCTGATCCTGGTTCAAGACCAAGCAAAAAACGTCTTGGAAGAGGTATAGGCTCTGGACTGGGTAAAACCAGCGGTAAAGGCCATAAAGGTCAAAAAGCACGCGCTGGTGGATACCATAAGATTAACTTCGAAGGCGGCCAGATGCCAATCCAGCGTCGATTACCTAAGATGGGTTTTAATTCCCGTGTAGGTAAAACTATCGATCAGGTCACGTTAAGTGAGCTGGCAGCTATTGATGCTGAAGTGATTGATTTGGAAGTATTAAAATCGACTGGTTTAATTAACCGTTCGATTCGAGATGTCAAAGTAATACTTTCTGGCGAGATTACTAAACCTGTCAAATTGAAGGGTTTACGTGTTTCTAAAGGTGCTAGAGCAGCAATAGAACAAGCTGGTGGTGCCATTGAGTGAATAAGAATAACCAAAGGCATGCGAGTAGCCAATCCAAAGGTGGGTTGGCGGAGCTTAAATCTAGACTTATTTTTGTAGTCATAGGGATTTTAATCTACCGTTTGGGAGCACATATCCCTGTTCCCGGGTTGGATCCACAAAAATTAGCCAATTTCTTTGGTGAACAGCAGAATACCATTTTTGGACTATTCAATATGTTCTCCGGGGGTGCCTTATCCAGGGTTACTGTATTTGCAATTGGTATTATGCCCTACATATCGGCTTCCATTATCATCCAGCTTTTTACTGTGGTTTCACCTAAACTGGAACAACTTAAAAAAGAAGGGGAGTCAGGCAGAAGGAAAATTAACCAATATACAAGGTACTTAACTTTGATACTTGGAATTTTTCAGTCTTTAGGCATGGCACGATGGTTAGCAGGGCAACATATTGCATTGCACCCGGATATTTTCTTCTATTTTACAGCGGTTATCACACTGGTTACAGGTACTATGTTTTTAATGTGGCTTGGGGAACAGATAACGGAGAAAGGAGTAGGGAATGGGATCTCTCTGATTATTTTCTCAGGGATAGTATCCAGTATGCCTGGCGCCATCGCATCGGTCTTTCAGCAAGTTAGAGAAGGCCAAATGCAGGCCCTGACACTTATCCTTGTTGCTTTTATAGTGGTTGTTGTTACCGGTTTTGTTGTATTTATGGAAAGGGCGCAAAGGCGTATTCGAGTTAATTATGCTCAACGAACACATGGCAGAAAAGTGTATGCGGCACAAACCAGCCATTTGCCCTTGAAAATAAATATGTCGGGAGTAATCCCACCGATATTTGCATCCAGCATTATTCTCTTACCTGCTACCTTGGCACAGTTTTTTGCAAAGGGAAAAGGGATGGGGTGGCTTTCTGATATTGGTATGGCACTATCGCCAGGACAACCGCTTTATCTGATCGTTTATGCTGTAGCCATTTTGTTTTTTGCTTTCTTCTATGCAGCCTTGGTGTTTAACCCCAAAGACACTGCTGATAACTTGAAGAAATCAGGCGCATATATTCCAGGAATTAGACCTGGCGAGCAAACAACGAAGTATATAGATATGGTTATGACACGCTTAACCTTAGTTGGGGCTTTATACCTGGTTTTGGTTTGCTTGTTACCTCAGATTTTGATGTATACCTGGCACGTTCCTTTTTATTTTGGTGGAACTTCTTTGTTAATCATAGTAGTTGTGATTATGGATTTTGTAGCGCAAGTACAAGCCCATTTAATGACGCAACAATATGATTCATTGATGAAAAAAGCCAACTTTAAAGGCACTAAATTGCCTGGTCTTTTATGATTATTATTGGAGTTATTAATGAAAGTTAGAGCATCAGTAAAACGACTCTGTCGTAACTGCAAAATTATTAAACGCAATGGGACTATACGTGTCATATGTAAAGATGCAAGGCATAAACAACGGCAAGGTTAAAATCCTTGCTTGATTTTGATTCAGTATAATAGTATTCTTCTGTCCCTTTCTGGCAGAGCAAAATAACGTTCGGAGAGATTAATGGCTCGTATTGCAGGTGTTAATATACCAGATCACAAACATATCGTGATAGCATTGACGTCGATTTATGGAATTGGCAAAACTACATCAATTAATTTATGTAAAGCGGTTGATATTGAACCGTCAACCAAAGTGTCTCAGTTATCTGAAGAGAAACTGGAAGCTTTGCGTACTGAAATTGCAAAAATAACCGTTGAGGGTGATTTACGTCGCGCTGTAACAATGAGTATTAAGCGATTGATGGACTTGGGTTGTTATCGCGGTCTTAGACATCGACGCGGTTTACCGCTAAGAGGCCAGCGTACCAAGACAAATGCGCGCACACGTAAAGGTCGACGTAAAGGCAGCAGTAACTAATTTTATGTAGGAAAAAAGATGGCAAACATAAAGTCAAAGCAACAAAAAACAAAGAAGAAAATTAAACGCGTCGTTCTGGATGGAATAGCGCACATACATGCTTCTTTTAACAATACCATTGTGACGATTACCGATAGACAGGGCAATACCTTAAGTTGGGCAACTGCCGGTGGTTCTGGTTTCCGTGGTTCCAGAAAAAGTACGCCCTTTGCTGCGCAGATTGCTACCGAAAGAGCTGCTGCTGTGGCAAAAGAGTACGGTATGAAGTCTGTGACTGTGTTCGTTCACGGTCCCGGTCCTGGGCGCGAGTCTACCGTTCGGGAACTTATTACACACTTCAAAATTGAAGCAATTACTGATGTAACTGGCATACCCCATAATGGATGTAAGCCACCGAAGAAACGTCGTGTATAAAAATTCAGGAGTTAATTAATGGCTAGATATCTAGGTCCTAAATGCAAACTATCTCGTAGAGAAGGTACAGACCTGTATTTAAAAAGTGGTGTACGAGATCATAAATCAAAGTGCAAGGCAGAAAAGCTTCCTGGCCAGCATGGCGATAAAAAACCACGCTTGAGTGATTATGGTGTGCAGTTACGTGAAAAGCAAAAAATAAGACGCTTGTATGGCGTGTTGGAAAAGCAATTTAGTAACTATTACAAGAAAGCCGCCAGACAAAAGGGCTCTACAGGTGAAAACCTGATGGTCTTGTTAGAAAAGCGTCTTGATAATGTGGTTTATCGCATGGGATTTGCCAGCACACGTGCTGAAGCGAGACAGTTAGTTGCGCACAAAGCCATTCTCGTGAATGAGCAAGTGGTGAATATTGCATCCTATCTGGTTAATCCTGGTGATGTGGTATCCATTCGCCAGAGAGCAAAGGCTCAAGGTAGAGTCCAGGCAGCTATCGCACTTTCTGAGCAACGCGCGGCTTGTGACTGGTTATCAGTCGATTCAACTGCTTTAAAAGGTACCTTTACAAGCGTACCTACACTAAATGACTTATCTTCACTGTATAATGTCAATTTAGTTGTAGAACTTTATTCCAAGTAAGCTCGGAGAAAGCCGAATGTATACTGAACTAAATGAAATGCTGACACCCTCTGTTTTAAAGGTGCAATCTGAAACACCTTATCAATCCAGAATCGTGTTAGAGCCTTTAGAGCGTGGCTTTGGTCATACCTTGGGTAATGCATTAAGACGTATTCTGTTATCGTCAATGCCTGGGGCTGCAATAACTGAAGTCGCTATTGATGGTGTATTACACGAATACAGCACTCTCGAAGGTGTGCAGGAAGATGTGGTCGATATCCTTTTAAACCTGAAGCAAGTTGCGATTAGAATTACTGCTGGTGAAGAAGCGCTTTTATCGCTCAGCATGGAAGGCCCATGCCAGGTGACTGCTGGTGACATTCAGTTAACACATGGTCAGGAAATTGTTAATCCAGAGCTAGTCATTGCAACCTTGAATGAAAATGGCAAATTGAATATGACGCTTAAAGTAGAAAAAGGCGTTGGTTTTCATTCTACCGATACGTTCATGCGCGATTTTGATGATGAATTAGAGAAAAAATCCGTTGGCAAATTAAAAATTGACAACACATTTTCTCCGGTCAAGAAAGTTGCTTATTCTGTTGACAATGCACGGGTTGAAAATCGTACCGATTTAGATAAGCTAACTATTGATTTACAAACAAACGGAACATTGGATCCTGAAGACGCTATTCGTATTGCCGCGTCCATTCTGCAAAGACAATTACATGCTTTTGTTGATATGAAATTTGAAGAATCCCGTGCTGATAACAAAGAGCGCAACGATTTTGATCCGGTTCTGTTACGACCTGTTGATGATTTAGAGCTTACAGTTCGTTCTGCAAATTGCTTGAAAGCGGAAAACATTTACTACATCGGTGATTTAGTTCAGAAATCTGAAAATGAATTATTAAAGACACCAAATTTAGGCAAGAAATCCCTGACAGAAATTAAAGACGTGTTAGCATCACGCTCTTTATCACTTGGGATGAAACTTGAGAATTGGCCGCCAGCTAATCTTGGCGAGTAATATTAGGAGTTTGAGTTATGCGTCACCGTAATACTGGCCGTAAATTGAGCCGTACAAGTAGCCACCGTAAGGCCATGTTTTCTAACATGTGTACTTCCTTAATTGAGCACGAGTTAATTAAAACAACTCTGCCCAAGGCGAAAGAACTGCGCCGATACATTGAGCCATTAATCACCGTCAGTAAAGCTGATTCTGTTGCCTCACGTCGTTATGTTTTTGATAGATTGCGTTCAAAAACAGCGGTAGGTAAATTGTTCACAACACTTGGCCCACGTTATGTTGAGCGTCCTGGTGGTTATGTTCGAGTTTTAAAATGCGGTTACCGTGCAGGCGATAACGCGCCAATGGCTATTGTTGAGTTAGTTGATAGACCGGTTGCTGAAGACAATTCTGAAGAATAATTCTGAATGGATTGCTTCGAATAAAAGCCAGTTAGTGATGCTAACTGGCTTTTTTCGTAATACGATTCATTAGAGTCTGTTGATAACCGCTCTAAAAACCCTACGCACACGTAGACCTTTTAGAGCGGTTGCAAAATGAATTATCAACAGCCCTGGCAATACATTGTATGATGAATTGGGTGCTGGATTTTTTCTGTAATGCGTTTGACCATTTTTTCTTCAGGTATGCGGGTGTAGTTCAATGGTAGAACTTCAGCTTCCCAAGCTGATAGCGTGGGTTCGATTCCCATCACCCGCTCCATTGCGTATTACCAAAGCTCTTGACGATACAACCTCGCTACGCACTGCTGGAGCCACCAAACTAGGAAACTCCATGTTTTGTCAATAGGCAATTTTTTTCCATATCACAGAATATATTCATATCGTATAATTTATGCAATCCTTCTTGGGATTAATAGCACAGAGATGGCAATGATTTGTACAAAATAATGATAGTAACGTAGCACCCGCCGTTACAGGCAGCTACGCTTTAAAAAGGAACAAAAAATGATGACAAAAGGAACAATAGATAGGACGAAATTACTGGTTAGCCCCGCGAATAGGGGAAAAGCCTTGAAAGCGTTGTTTGATTATGCAGTTACGGTTCATAAACACCCAATTACGCGCCAACTGTACAATGATGTTTTGAGTTTAGACGAGGCTGAAGTGCTTGTATCAACCAATAATTCAATGGGCATTATTAAACACATTCCAATTAAAATTAGTTTCTACGGCGCTAATATGAACAATGCAATGAATGTTCAAGGCTTTGATGGTACTTACGGTACCAATCAAGCGCATACTATTCTGGAACAAATGGGTTTAATAACTGTGCCACCAAAGCCTCAGCCTAGTGTTAGCCTGGATGCAATTCATCCCCTTTTCCTATCAATTATAAAAAGTGCGGTGGTGGATTATCAATCCTCACTTGTCATTGATGCGCAACGCAATGCGTTTGTTAAATATGAATGCGTTATTGATTGCTCAACTGTAAATATTGCAATGCAGGTTACCGATTTATTAAAAAATATTGGATTTGCTGAGGTGTATGTTGCTCACTCAAATTACGGTTTTTTACAAAATAAAAGTCATCAAGTTATCGTACAGATACCTAAAACGCTAGAAGAACTCCTCAATATTTGGAAACACCTTCCAAACGAGTTAGTTTTACCACAGCAAACGATATAATTGCTGCTCGTTGAGATTCAATTAAATGTTCTACTCTCGAATAGCCTTACACTTTTTTAAGAATCCAATTAACAAAGTGTAGCGCTTTGTGAGAGAGGAGCACTACTGCGCGCAATTAAATCTTGTCTTCAATTTGTTTCCTTATGAAGAACCCGCATACAGCCCGGCATGTTTAATGCCTTTTTTTTCAAAACTATTTGGCATCGAGGCCTGTTTTGGCGAACTAAATAATGCTGTAATGGGAATACTTTTTACTTAGGGTGGACATACCCTGAGGATAATGACTCGGAGTCAGTTACTATGCAAGTAAGAGCCGCAGTAGCGCATAAGGCAGGAGCGCCATTAACTATTGAACGGGTTGATTTAGCAGGACCTGAAAAGGACGAGGTGCTTGTTGAAATTAAAGCCACTGGCGTATGCCATACTGATGCCCTTTCCTTGTCTGGCGATGATCCGGAAAGCCTTTTTCCATCCATCTTAGGCCACGAAGGAGCCGGTGTTGTTGTTGAGGTAGGCGCCTCGGTGACTACGCTGAAACCAGGGGATCATGTCATTCCTCTCTACACGCCTGAATGCCGCCAGTGCGAATATTGCCTTTCCCAAAAAACCAATCTTTGTCAGGCTATTCGAGTAACCCAGAGCAAGGGGTTGATGCCAGATGGAACAAGCCGATTCAGTCTTAATGGCCAAAAAATATTTCATTATATGGGTACTTCAACCTTTGCAAATTACACGGTGTTACCTGAAATTGCGCTCGCAAAAATTCGAAAAGATGCTCCCTTTGAAAAGGTCTGTTATATCGGCTGCGGTGTAACGACAGGACTTGGTGCGGTGATTTATACCGCCAAAGTGACCCCGGGTTCTACCGTGGTTGTTTTTGGATTAGGCGGAATAGGGCTTAATGTAATTCAAGGCGCACGATTGGTAGGAGCGGACAGGATTATTGGAGTGGATATTAATCCTAATCGGCGTAAATTAGCAGAAAAAATGGGGATGACGGACTTTGTGAACCCGAAGGAAGTTGGCAAGGATTTGGTGGCTTTTCTTGTTGAATTGACGCAAGGCGGGGCGGATTACAGCTTTGAGTGCGTGGGTGATGTAAACCTGATGCGCCAGGCTCTTGAGTGCTGCCATAAAGGATGGGGAGTTTGCACCATTATTGGCGTTGCGGGAACGGGGCAGGAAATTTCGACAAAGCCGTTTCAATTGGTTACCGGCAGGGTGTGGAAGGGATCGGCTTTTGGAGGAGCGCGTGGCAGAACCGATGTTCCGAAAATTGTCGATTGGTATATGGAGGGAAAAATTAATATTGATGATTTAATTACCCACGTTTTGCCTTTGGAGGAAATTAATCATGCCTTTGATTTAATGCATCAAGGGGAGTCCATTCGCTCCGTAATTACCTTTTAATTCGATACAGGGGCCGCTTATGTCCATTGAGCTTATTGAAACGCATGGTTGTTTTGGCGGTATTCAAAGTGTTTATGCACATTACTCACCTACGACGAAATGTACGATGCGCTTTGGCCTTTTTTTGCCGCCCCAGGCACAAAAACACAAGGTGCCGGTGGTCTATTGGCTTTCAGGCTTGACCTGCAATGAGCAAAATTTTATTACAAAAGCCGGTGCGCAACGCACCGCGGCCGAATTAGGTTTAGCCCTGGTTACGCCAGACACAAGCCCTCGGGGTGTGGATGTGCCGGGTGATAATGCCAGTTACGATTTAGGTCTGGGGGCTGGCTTTTATGTGGATGCAACCGAACTCCCCTGGTCTACCCACTACCAAATGGCAAGTTATGTAAGTGAAGAGCTGCCGCCTCTGCTCGCACAGGCGTTTCCGCTGGATAAGGAGGCCGTGGGGCTATTCGGCCATTCCATGGGAGGGCATGGAGCACTCACACTGGCCCTAAAAAAGCCTAAACAATTTCGTTCTGTCTCAGCTTTTTCTCCGATTTGTGCGCCTACGCACTGTTCCTGGGGACAGAATGCCTTTACACACTACTTAGGTAAAGATAAAACCGCTTGGCAAGCATACGATGCCTGTGCATTGATTAAAACAAGGGGATGGGCAAATGCTCGCATTTTAATTGATCAAGGGGAGGACGATCCCTATTTAAAAGAGCAATTAAAGCCCGAATTATTCCAGGAAGCCTGTCTGAACGCATCGGTGAACCTCACCCTGCGAATGCATAAAGGATATGATCACAGTTATTATTTTATTGCCAGTTTTATTGATTCGCACTTGGCGTTTCATGCGAACTATTTGAGAGAGGTTTGTGCCAGGTAAGCCTCTGGATGTTTTTTTGTGCGATGCGAATTCCGACATTCGAGCGATCTTTTTTGTGAAATGTCGAATTAGTACAATCCAATTCAATGTGATTATATTTTGACTCAATCGAACCAGGTTATGTCGTTCCCGTGCAGACGGGAATCTATGCACAAAAATGGCATGATGCGAATAGTAAAGATGGATCTCCGCCTGCGCGGAAAAGGCAATCTGTTTTGATTTAAAATAATTCTATTTGATCTTAATTCCTTTTAATCAAAAAAATTTATAAAAGATCGCTCGAATGTCGGCTATTTGGAAACTCTAAACAGGGTGAGATTATTTAAGGCAAACCCCCATAAATTCCAGGAAAATTTATGGGGAATTTTTTTGAATTATACTCTGGTTAGTGTAGCAGACACTGGATTCTCGCTGAGCACTTTAGAGCATTTTTTATATAAATCAGCAGTGGTTTTATCCCTTGCGCCAAGATTAAAAAAGCAGCATCCAGTTGTGGGTTTTCTGTTCTTTTCAAATGCAATCTGAGCTTCTTTAATTAATATTGATGCATCGTCAATATCTTTTTCAGTTTCAATAGGTTTCAAAAAAGCTTTAATTTTTTTCACATAGAGTCCGGCTGTTTTTGAATAGGTTTTCTCTTTAATGGTTTCACCACCATGATGTAAGATGTAGGTATGCTGTTGAAGCATACCGAGCACTGTTCTCAATTTGCCAAGCTCAGGGCTTTCGTTGTTACTTGAGGCCGGCTCTTGCTTGTGGAAATGACTGTTATTTGACTTTTTTTCTTCCTCTTTATTCGCATTGAATGAATAAGAGTTAACTGGGCTATTCGCATTGTTTTCCTGTGGAAATTTTTCTGGAAAATAAGCTCGGAGACAGTTTTGTCCAAAATTTGCATTGAACGTTTTAACATTTGTGCAAGCTTGCTCTGGGTATGCAAAGCCTGCAACCATGATGGCATTTTGTTCATTCAATTTACCTGTTAAAAGGTTTACCATCTCATATTGATAGGTTCTATATTTAGTTTCTTTGTCTGTTGTTAGCTTCGTTTTCAGGCCATTATTCCATTCATCCTCTTTTATTTTTTTGCTCTCCGCAATACTTTTCATGCTTAAAAACCCTTGGTTTTTTTCAATACTATCCTTATCTGATTTAAATAAGTCAATGGCTGCGTTAATTAACAGGAGGGCTACAGGAAATGCGTCAGCTAATGCCCGTAAGATCTTACTTAACTCAGATGCTTGATCCTTACTTAAACGCTCTAATATTGCTTTCGATGTAACAATTTTATCTGTTAATTGAATTAAGCCTTTACCTTGGATAATGACGTCACGATTTGGGGAAGTCGTGAAATTTGCTAGCAAACCAACTTCTCCCAGGACGGCATCCATTTGGCTACGTTCTTCTGTTAAAATCTGATCTGCAACTTGCGGTTTATACTCAATTTTCAGATTCTCAATTGTTGCCTGCCTTGCTTTTAGTTCAGTAACAAGGTCATTATAACTTTGAATTTGGTTATCGCAGATCCTAATTTTTTGTAAACATCCAATATAGGTGGGGTTGGCCTCGTTAAATTTCCGGTTTAAATTGCTAAGCTCACGGGATGCATTGTCAAAATCCATTTGCGCTTGACGAGCCTCCCAAGCAAGTGCGCGGACTTCTTCAAACGTTGTAGCTCCAGTAGTCATAATTTTCTCATAAAGATTAATGTTTGACCATTATCACATAGAATTTAAACCATGTAAATATTTAAGGCAACAGGTCAATAAAAGAAGTAATTTCACAGGCGAAGGATAAAAGGCTGTTTCACTGTACACAAAGAACTCACGCCCTGGCTAAACCAAAAATAACGGCTATCTTCTGAAAAAAGAGCATATCGTGTCACACCTCGTGAGAAATCTTTGGGCCAATGGTGTACGCTCCATTCGCCTTATTTTGCTTTGTTATAGCGAAAACAATTCACAGTATGATCGTTCACCATCCCAGTGGCTTGCATAAAAGCATAACAAATCGTACTTCCTGTGAATTTAAACCCTCGTTTCTTTAAATCCTTTGCCATGGCATCTGAAATAAATGTGGTAGTGGGAACTTGATTGGCTTGGTTCCAATGGTTTTGCACTGGTTCTCCTTGCACAAAACTCCAAATATAGTGCGAGAAATCCCCCTGATTTTTTCTAATTCTTAAAAAAGCCTGTGCATTCCCAATAGCTGCCTGAATTTTTAAACGATTACGAATAATGCCCGCATTACTCATCAATTGGGTAAGGGTATTTTGGTCGAAAAGCGCAATGCGTTCAGCCTCAAAATTAGCAAAATCCTTACGGAAATGATCGCGTTTTTTTAAAATAGTCAGCCAATTTAATCCGGCTTGCATGCCTTCTAAAATTAAAAATTCAAATAATAAACGCTCATCGTAAACCGGAACACCCCATTCCTTGTCATGATAATCAATGTAGAGTGGATTATCGTTTACCCATGCGCAACGTGTTGAAATCATGGTTCACATTCTCTGTAAAAATCAGTATCAAAAGATCACTGGAGAGAGCTTACACGAGCGAACAAAGTTTGTGTAGCGGTTAACAAGTCTTTTAGTAGCAGTGTCTTCTTGTTTTGCAATAGGGCCTGTTGATTCCTCAATAATCGGATAAAGTTTTTTCAATTTTATCCGAGCATTTTCTGTTGTGAACGGCCAGTTCACTGTAACTTCTTTTTGGTTTCTTCTGCGTTCCCATGCAGCAACTTCCCTTGTTAATTTTTCTTGATCTTCCATGCGACGGTTCAGACATTGGCAGCTTAAATGACTTAATTCCAATTCGGCTATATTTAACCAGCTGCCATGCTTTGGAGTATAATGAATGTCTAACTTATCCATTACTAAAACAATTTTTTCAGCATCAGGGTAATCAAGATGGGTCGGAATATGCAGTATGGATTAAAACCAGGGGATGGGCAAACGGTCGCATTTTAATTGATCAAGGGGAGGACGATCCCTATTTAAAAGAGCAATTAAAGCCCGAATTATTACAGGAAGCCTGTCTGAACGCATCGGTGAACCTCACCCTGCGAATGCATAAAGGATATGATCACAGTTATTATTTTATTGCCAGTTTTATTGATTCGCACTTGGCGTTTCATGCGAACTATTTGAGAG
>JBAZXN010000031.1:0-21246 GCA_041659885.1 Tatlockia sp. | reverse complement strand
CCGCCAGCGGGAGAAGGTGCCCGAAGGGCGGATGAGGGTAGTTTAAAATATAAGAAAAAACACTTGCAAAAACAGATGGATAGGATCAAATAGTCGAATGAAATCGACGACTCCCACACTTGAATATTTATTGGCAATCATTGAAGCTCAAGCTGAAACGATAAAACAGCTACAAGCAAAGATAGCTGATCTCGAAAAAAGTCGGAATAAAGACGGCGGGCAATTAGGTCACAAAAGGGAAACACTAAAGCAAGTTGCTTTCCCGGACGCTGTTATCACACCTTCTATTACTCATTACCCGGACTGTGGTAAGGAAATAAACCTTTTTTTAAACTACCCTCATCCGCCCTTCAGGTTCCCTTCTCTCGCCAGCGGGAGAAGGGAACCTGAGTAGTTACAACTAATCTTCTTTTTATTACTCAGGCTAATTTTTAACCACACTTATGGGGAACGATATGATTAGGCCAAGGCCAACCTACTTCATGTAGCTTAATTAAAACCATTAAAATGCATTTATTCAAGTCAGTTCGCGTTACTTTGAATCATTCGGCACTATAGAGCCTGTCAATTGCTCTAAAGCATTTGCCAAACCATCCGATAAGAATAAAAACCCCTTGGAAAACGATGCGATGAAAAATAAAATGGGCCTTATTTTACTTCTTTTGCCATTATATGCTTCGGCAAATTGTGATATCACGCGTTTTCGCTGGGAATGCGACCTGCCTATCAAGGCAAAAAGTAGTGCAAAAGCGCACTCGCTTGTTTATTGCGGCAATTCCTACGGCTATGTGTCGGCTAAGGAATACGAAATTTTATCCCATTACCGGCATGCGAGTATCAACATGGTGTTAAAAATTAACGGCGAATACATTGATAGCCCCTGTGTGCCTGATGAGCGTTTTTAAATGCGTTAAAATAAGGTAGACTTGCCCTTTCTTTTAACCCCTTGGTACGCATGTTTTATTCTCATATTGATTCGGCACTGGCTGAACAGGGTTTTTTTATTGTCGATAATTTCCTTGAAGACAGCGCTTACCGCAGTTTGCTGGCTGCTGCAAAAAAAATGGATGCGGCGGGGTTGTATAAAAAAGCGAAGATAGGGCGTGACTTGAATGCCTCTCATCAGGATGCAGTACGCACTGACCGCATTTGCTGGCTTGAAGACACCTCTACTGATGCAGCAATTAATGCTTATTTTAGTAAAATGCAAGCCCTTGCTAACACGCTAAACCAGTCGCTCTTTTTAAGCCTTTCACAGTTTGAGGCGCACTTTGCCATTTACCAGCCCGGCACTTTTTACCGAAAACACGTGGATCAATTTGCCAATACCCAAGACAGGCAAATTTCCTGTGTCTATTATTTAAACGAAGATTGGCAAAAATCGTTTTCAGGCGAGCTTAAATTGTACAATAAACAGCAACAATTGATTGCCGAAGTAGCACCTGAAGGGAATCGTTTTATTTGTTTTCGCAGTGATTTGCCGCATGAAGTCTGTGAAACCAACGTAACACGATACAGCATCGCAGGCTGGATGAAAACGGGCTCTGACGCGCTCGCGTTTACCAGGGCTTTGTCAACTTAAGGTTTCTTCTTCAACTTATTCTTCTTTACGCTTTTTCGTGTATACTAATTTTTTTCACTTGCCAATACTTCAATGTACGCATTAGAAATTCGTCAACTCAAAAAAGTGTATGCCAACGGGGTTGAAGCCTTAAAAGGAATCGATCTCAATGTGAAAAGAGGCGATTTTTTTGCTCTTTTAGGAGCTAATGGGGCGGGCAAATCCACAACCATTGGTTTAATTACCACCTTGCTCACTAAAACCTCAGGCTCCATTGCCATTTTTGGGCATGACTTAGGCAAGCAACCGGAATTGGCCAAATCCCTCATCGGCTTGGTTCCGCAGGAATTTAACCTGAATATCTTTGAAACCTGCCAACAAATTTTGGTTAATCAGGCAGGCTTTTATGGAATACCCCGTAAAGAGGCAATCCCCAAAGCGGATGCTTTATTGCAGCAATTAGGGATGTGGGAAAAAAGAAACGACATGGCACGTCATTTATCCGGAGGGATGAAGCGCCGCCTTATGATTGCCAGAGCACTGGTTCACAATCCCAAAATATTGATTCTTGACGAGCCTACCGCAGGCGTTGATATTGAAATTCGCCACAGCATGTGGAAATTTTTAACCGACACCAATAACCAGGGAACTACCATTATATTAACAACCCATTATCTGGAAGAGGCAGAGCAATTGTGTAAACGCATTGCCATTATTGATAAAGGGGTTCTGGTGGAAAATACGTCCATGAAAAAGCTCTTAACCACGCTTAGGCACCAAACCTTTCTGTTCAATACCACCAAACCACTTGACACCTTACCGGATATGACACCCTTTACCGCTATTTGGGTGGATAGGAATACCTTCGAGTTACGCGTGGATAATAAATACTCACTGAATGAGGTCTTTACGGTTTTAACTGAAAAAGGCATCAGCGTGCACAGTATGCGCAACAAAACCAATCGTTTGGAAGAACTGTTTCTGGATGTTATTAAAAATGGACATTAAACGCCAATCCATAGCCCTTTATACCCTTGTACGGCGCGAAATATCCCGGATGTTTCGCATTTCGAGTCAGGTGTTTTTGCCACCGGTTATCACCATGTCGCTCTATTTTCTTATTTTTGGCAATTTAATCGGTAGCCGTATTGGCTTGCTGGATGGGGTAAGTTACCCGCTTTTTATAGCACCTGGGTTAATTATGATGTCTGTCATCACCAATGCCTACTCCAATGTGTCGACCTCTTTATTTAGTGTGCGTTTTCAGCAAAGCGTAGAGGAGATTCTGGTAAGCCCCATGCACGATGGCTTGTTGCTGCTAGGCTATGTATTGGGCGGAGTGCTGCGTGGCATGGTGGTTGCCATACTGGTCTTTATCGTCTCGTTTTTTTTCCTGGATGCGTTTCCGATACACCCTGGATTAACCTTACTGGTGATTTTATTGGTTTCTGCCGTGTTCTCTCTGGCGGGTTTTACCAACGGGATGTTGGCGCGCGACTTTGATGATGTGATGATTGTCCCTACCTTTATTTTAACGCCGCTCACCTACCTTGGCGGAGTATTTTACACGACGAAGATGCTTTCGCCTTTTTGGTCCTATGTTTCCCATTTAAATCCCATTTTATATATGGTTAATGCCTTGCGATACGCCATGATAGGGCAAGAAGAAGTGAGTTTTCTAATGGCTATCGCGATTGTTTTTGCCTTGTTTGTCGGTTTTGTTGCCTTAAATATGGTGCTTTTGAAAAAAGGGACTGGGTTGCGCGAGTAAAGCGTCTGTTTCGAGACTATACTTTTATTAGTGTACAACGGCCTCCTCGACTAAAAAGAGTAATAAGGTAACTCTCCCGGCATTAACCCTGGGAGCTCGGTAATAAGGACGCACATGGCACATAACAAGGAAAATTTACTCCCTCAAATCAAGGAAGCCCCCCTTTTTTGGCGTGTTTTTCTGGTTCCCACAGCACTCGCCTTGCTTAGTCTTTTCTTGGGTTACCTTACTAACTTCCTTGTTTTCCACGCCCTGGCTGAATTAATTTCCATCTTTATCGGGTTGACCGCTCTGACAGTAGCGGGCACTACCACGGAGTTCACCAAAAATCAGTTTATTGTATTTATTTCAATGGCCGTGGGATGGGTTGCCTGCATTGATGTAGCCCACCTGTTTGTTTATGAAGGGATGTCCCTCATACCGCATACCGGAGGGAATGAAAGCACGCAATTATGGATGGCCGCGCGCCTGATGCTGGCACTGTCTTTTCTGGGTTCCACTTTTTTTTTCAAACACAGCATTAGGCTTTGGGTGATTAACCTCTGTTTTTCTATACTGACAATAAGCCTCCTTTATGCCGTGTTTACCGGACATTTTCCGCAAACCTATATCGAACATTACGGGGTTACGCGGTTAAAAATGGTAGGTGAATGGAGTGTTGCTTTGATATTAAGCAGTGCCTTGGCCTTGTTTTGGTATCAAAAAAACATGTTTAGCAAGCGCATACTTCATTATTTAAGCATGGCACTTGTGACCATGATTGGTTCTGAATTGCTACTCTCTTACTATGCCAATTTGTACGGCATTGAAAACTATGCAGGACATGTGCTTAAGATATTTTCCTTTTGGTTTATTTATGTGGCGTTAGTGATGGAAACCCTGCGCCGTCCTTTTAGTGCACTGGCACGCTCGGCAAGTACCTACGATAATATTCCTGACCCAACCATGATAATTCAACGCCAAAGCACCATCCGTCAGGTGAATAAAGCCACCGGAGTGTTTAGCCACACCTCGCCTGAGTTATTGGTGGGGTTATCTTCCCATACCCTTTTTCATGATAAGCGGCTCACGCAAACCGAATGCCCTGTTTGTTCGCGACTCCTCAGTAAAAAAGAGTTCGTTGAAGAAGTAGAACACGAGCCAGGGGTTTGGCTTGAATGTAGTTTATCTCCAATTAATTCAGTTCAATTCCCCCATTCCTGGGTTCAGGTAGTCCGCGATATTAGCGCTCGCAAAGCATTGGAGGTAGAGCGCAATCGATTGCTGTTTAATCTCAGTGTGCGCGTGAAAGAATTAAAATGCCTTTATACTATTTCCAATGTGATAGCGTACCGAAACATTACAATAGAAGACATCTTTAATGCAACCGTTAAGGCACTTCCCCAGGCATTTCAATTTCCAGAGCTAATGGCGGCAACAATTGAAAGTAAACTGGGCGATTTTTACTCTAACCCGCAGGCAGAAAAAACAAACCATCTATTAGAAAGAACCCTTTTTATCGAAAACCATACTCCAATACAAATGAAGGTTTATTATACCGCCCTGCCTTCCACACAATCGGCTCTTTTTTTGCCAGAGGAGTCAGCCCTTTTGGAATCGGTTGCCACCCTGCTTCAGTCGGCTTTAAAAGAAATTCAGTTTGAGGAAAAAGCCACCCTTGCTGAAAGCCGCTTCAAGGAAAGTGAACTACACTTTCGAGCGATTATTGAGCAAACCGGGGTTGGCGTTTATGTACGAAATAAAGAGCGTTTTTTATATGTTAATCCAAGGTTTTGTGAAATCGTGGGTAGAAGCAGGGAAGAATTATTAGCCATTGGGTTATTCGAGTTACTCCCTGATGACAAGGCAAAACAATATATCCTTAAAAAATGGAAGCAATTGGAGAAGGGGCGGGCAAGCATTACAGCTCACCTTCCTATCAAGAAAAAGGACGGCAACTCTATCATGTTACGAATTGATTCCACCCATATTTTTTGGAAGGGTCGTTCGGAGTTTCTTGGCCTGGCACAAGATGACACAGCCATTTTGAAGGCGCAAGAGCAAATCGAAAAGTACGTGAAGCAGTTGGAAAACGCAATCAAAGGCATTTTTTTGGCGGTTTCCAAAATGGTTGAACTGCGCGACCCTTACACTGCAGGGCATGAGCACCGGGTTGGTATGATAGCCAAAAAAATTGCCACAAAAATGGGTTGGACGAAAGAGCGCTGTGAAACCCTTGAGTTAATGGGCTTTGTTCATGATATCGGCAAAATTTCCATACCGGCTGAAATTCTTTCCAAACCGACCCAATTAACGCCCCTTGAGATGGAACTGATAAAAGAACACCCCCATGCTGGCTATATGATTTTAAAAGACATTGAATTTAATGCACCCATTGCAGAAGCTATCTTGCAACATCACGAACGAATGGATGGCAGTGGTTATCCTCAGGGTTTGAAAGGGGAAGCTATTTTACCCGAAGCACGCGTTATCGCGGTTGCCGATGTCTTCGATGCAATGTCAGCACACAGGCCCTATCGACCGACCTTGGGGTTAGAGGCGACAATCAAGGAGCTTTCGCGTGGCCGTGGGATTCAATACGATGCCGAAGTAGTTGATGCATTCCTTGCCCTTATCAAAGAAAAAGGAGCGCCCTAGCTGGTGTTTTGACTTCTTTAGAAGAATTGGGTTAAGTTACTAACATACCGGTTACACTGAGAGTTCTATGATTATTGCTTATTTAAGCAAAGAGCGGTTACTGTCGCATGAGATTACCCAGGAAAATATTGCCTTATTGTCAGAGGCGGTATGGATTGACCTAATCTATCCAACCCGGGAAGAAGAGTTGCTTTTAAAATTGCAGCTTGGCTTAGATACGCCAACGCGCGAAAAAATGCAGGAAATTGAATTATCCAGTCGATTGTATAAACACAAAGAGGCGCTTTTCATGACAGCCGCCATGATTGCCCAATCGGAGTCCCCTGAGCCAGTCACCGATGCAGTGACGTTTATACTGACTAAACATCAACTGGTAACCATTCGCTACATCGAACCGCAAGCGTTCAAGCTGTTTATTGCCCAATTGTATAACTACGATTTTGTCCATAACCATGCGGCAACGATTTTGATTGAGTTATTAGAGGCAACGGTTGATCGATTAGCTGATATTTTGCAGCTCATAAGCCACCATCTGGATGAATTTTCCAAATTGATTTTTAGACCAGGCATTAAAGCAGGGGTAGAGGAAAAACCGAATTATGAAGAGTTCATCCAACAAATTGGGGCAAACGCCGATTTAAACACGATGGCACGCGAGTGTTTAATGACCTTTAGCCGGTTAATTCCTTTTTTTGGCCAATCCATGGAGTTAGAAAACGAAGGGCAGACCCGGCTTGGCACCCTAAGCAAAGACGTGAGCTCTTTAAGCGATCATGCAACCTTTATTTCCAATAAAGTCAATTTCCTGCTGGATGCGACCTTGGGATTTATTAACATTGAGCAAAATGCAACGATTAAGATTTTTTCCGTGGCGGCGGTAATTTTCTTACCCCCTACTTTAATTGCCAGCATTTACGGCATGAACTTTACTTATATGCCAGAGCTTCATTTCAGAGGTGGGTATTATGTCGCTATTGTGCTGATGTTTTTATCCGCTCTAATCCCCTATCGCTTGTTCAAGCGGAAAAAATGGTTATAAGATAACTCTGTGTTAGGGTTTTGGCTTGGGAAGCGTCTCGTCTATCTCTTTTTGAAACTGCGATTCTTTTGAAAAAAAAGAGCGGTATAGAGGCTTTAACCCTGCACTTAATAGATCGGTAAATCGTTGCAAAAAAGGGCGCTCACTCCAATCGGGTTTATTGTTCAGACAAGTCGTCAGCGTTTCTTTGGCCGCCACAACATCCTCATCGCGCATTGTTTTTTTATTTTTTAATGTTTCTTCCAGATTAACAACTGCAGTATAGCGGTTAATCATTTTTTCCTGTTTAGACGTTAAGGGCTTGTTGTCATTCCGTTGGATTCCCGTTTCAGTACGGATAAAGCCATTCTCTTTGAATTTTTGGTCGAGGTGGTGTTTGTAATCGCCGGTAATCTGTTTTAAGTCCTTTAATTTTTGCTTGTTGTTGTTCTCATTAATGACGGTGGCTAAAGCCTGATACGTTTCTGTTAGACGATAAAGATTGTTAGCATTCGTGTCATTACGTTCCTGCTGATTAATGCGCTGATCTAATTTATCCATTTTGTCCAGTGATTCCGCACAAAGTGCTGGATGCTTTGCTAATTTCCTGATTTCGGTTAGAAAGTTATCTGCTTGCACCAGCGGATCGTAGCCTGCGGCCACTTTGCTATTAAAATCCACTTCTAATTGCTGCAAAAAAGCGGCTGTTTTTTTAGGATTAGTCAGGTCTAAATGCTGTAGTAAATCCAGAGTTTTTTGCATGACAGTTTACCGTCTTGTTCACCTAATTAAATTTTAGTCTGTTTTTTGGTTTTTGCCTGGTGTTTTACGCTTAAAACCCAAAGCACGTAATCGTTCATCGATGCCGGGGTGTGTGGAAAACGCATTGTTGAAGGATTTTACAGGATCAATGCTGGATGGGTCAAATAGATAGGAGGCTTGCCTGACCTGCTCGTGCGCAGTATCACCGTATTCTTTGGTGTATTGGGCGGCATGATTTTGGTGATCTTGACTGATTTTTAGCAATGCGTTTGCCATCGGCTCATTGTCACGCATCAACTCAACCGCGCCTGAATCGGCCATGTATTCTCTAGTGCGGCTTAAAAAAAGCATTAACACGACCGTGAGCAATGGGAGAAGATAGCGCAATAAAACAATAACCAGTACAATTTGGTTGTCATTGCGTCGATTATCCCGTCGAAAAACCAGAGAATAAAACAAGGCATCTACTACGATTAGCATCAGGTTAGAAAGAATTGCCACGGTTAATGTCAGCTTCATGTCATGATGCCTGATATGGCTTAACTCGTGCGCCATTACCGCTTGCATTTCGGCGCGATCAAGCTTTTCCATCAAACCGCGCGTAATTGCTACCATGGCCGATTTTTCACTGAACCCGCTGGCGAACGCATTCATGTAATCGGCCTCGATAAGATAGACTTTCGGCATAAATTTTAAGCCGGCGGCAACTTTCATTTCCTCAACCACATTGTACAATTGTTTTTCTTCTATGGTTTTTGCAGTTTCCGGGGTTATTTCATGCGAATCGGTACCAAGCAACATGATTTTGTCATACATTGCATACATAATAAGCAACGAAAAGACTGCCAGGCCAAACATCACCAGGGTTGCATAGGGAATGACTTGCAGCCGAATCACCGCAAGCCAGCTTTCTTCCAGAGAAAGCTGCGGATAATGCATTTCATCAACCACAATGGTATCGACCAGGACCCCAAGGCTTACATAAATCCCAATAAAAAAAACAATGACCCAGCGGGTTCTTCGCTCATTGCGTTGCAATTGTTCTCGCCAATTGCCAACACTGGCCTGGTAATCGGTAAGGGCCATTAAAATTTAACCGTATAATTTTCTTGCGCTTTGATTTGCTCCTCTGGTATGGACCAATATTCAAAGGTTTTATTTAATTTTTCAGGGAACAAATCAACAATCATGGATTCAAAAAAGGATTTTTTCTTGGCTTCATAGCGCTCAACGCTGTCGTTATAAGCCTGTTTGGCATAGGCAAGCTTGTTCTCGGTGTTAACGACTTCTTCTTGCAGTTGCAAGACGTTTTGATTCGCCTTTAAATCCGGGTATTGTTCAAAAACCACATTGAGGCTGGATGCAATGCGCGAGATTTCATTCTCTGCGTTAATCCGCTCTTTTTCATCGCCGGCCGCTTTGGCAACCTGTGCGCGATTACGCAAGGCAACCACATCTTTTAAGGTGGTTTGCTCGTAATCCATGTATTTTTTTACCGTTTCAATAAGGGATTCAAATACCTTAAAACGCCTGTCAAGTTGAATATCTATCTGTCTTTTGTTATTGTTAATGGCTTCAATAAGACCAATCAAGTGATTGAACACACCAATAGACCAAAAAACGATTAATAGCGCACCAATTAAAATGACAATGAGAACGGTTCCCATTACTTGCTCCTGCTAGTTTTCCTCCTTTAGTTATAGCTTGAAAGGGCAGAGAAAATCAAATGGCGTAGACGAGAGCGTAAATGAATACAAAAAAAAATCATATCTTAATTATTGATGACGACAAGGAAATCACGGCGTTATTAAGTGATTATTTAACAAAGCACGGATACAAAACAACCAGTGCCCACCACGGCAATCAATTACCGCAACTGCTGCGGGAAAATAATTTTGATTTGATTACTCTGGATGTCATGCTCCCCGGGATGGATGGGTTAAGTTTATGCCAAAGCATTCGCAAAACCCACGATGTACCGGTTTTTATGCTCAGTGCGGCCAATAGCACCGCCGATCGTGTGGCAGGGTTGGAGTTGGGAGCTGACGATTACATCACCAAACCGTTTAGTGCGCGCGAGCTGTTAGCCCGCATCAAAGCGCAACTGAGACGAACCCAGGGGGAATTGCAATTAAGCCATCAACGATTAAGCCCCCTGCGCCGTATTCGTTTTGCCGACTGGCAACTGGATAGAGAAACCCATGCCCTTATTGATAAAGAGGACATAGCCCTCTCGTTGAGCCAACGCGAATACGATTTACTGCTCATTTTTTTGGAACACCCGGGGCGCATTTTGAGCCGCGATCAATTAATGGATCTGTTATACGATAAACATTGTGAAACCATGGATAGAACCATTGATGTCCTGATTGGACGACTACGCAAAAAAATAGAGCGCGACCCGCGCACTCCCACTTTATTAATGACCATTCGAGGCGGGGGCTATCAATTGAAAACAACCGTGAGTTTTGGATGAGTAAATTAACCCCCTCTGCAAAAAAAAATTTCGCCTGGCTTTTGGCAGGAAATCTGTTTATTCTGATTGCTTGTATTATCCTGGTACAATATTTTTTCTTCACAGCCTTAAAACCCAACTTCCCCACCGGAATGGTGCACTCGCTTATTAAAACGGTGCATCAACTGAAAACGCAGCCCGAATCCCGTTGGCCGCAATTACTGCACAAACGCATGCAAGGTTCTACCCTGACCCTGTCACACAATCCGCTTTATCAGGACAATGCCTTATTGAATTTGCGCTCGCCACTTATTTACGATTGGCTGCAACAAAATAACCCGGTGCAATTTTCTGTTTTTATCAAGGAAAAGGCCTGGTTGAATTTTAACTATTCGCCGCCCCAAAGCAACCGGTTAAGTGTTTTTTCTGCTTTAATTTCCTGCATTATGACCTTTCTTTTGGCTTTATTATTTATCAACTATTGGGTAGTCAAAAATTTGAATCAGCCGATTCAAACCATCCTGCAAAGCCTTAAATACAGTGAGAGTCAGGATCATTGGCTGCCTATTCCGCTGACTGGCAATACCGATCAAATTCAGCTTTTTCAGCAAATTAATGCCTTGCAAGCCAAAACGAGTAACTTACTGCAAACCCGTACCCACGTGGTAACCGCCATTTCACACGATTTACGCACCCCCTTAACCCGTTTGAAATTGCGCCTGGAATACCAAACGGACAATCCGCATTGTGAAAAAATGAGGCAAGACATCCATGACATGGAAATGATGATTCAGGAAACGCTCGACTATTTTAAGGAAGCGCATCACGAAGAAACCATGCAGCGCTTTGATTTGGTTGCCATGTTGCAGAGCCTCTGCGAGGACGCGGCTGATTTACAATTCAATGTACAATTTAACTCAAACACCGATAAACTTATTTATTTTGGTGCCTTAAATTTATTAAAACGGGCTTTTTGCAACGTAATCAATAATGCAATCCATTACGGTAATCAAGCGCGGGTTACGCTTGAACAAAGCGCCCAATCTATTGATATCACGGTCGATGACAACGGGTTAGGCTTGCCTGAAACCGAACTTGAAAAGGCTTTTTTACCCTTTTACCGGGCAGAAACCTCGCGTTCGCGTGAAACCGGTGGAACAGGCTTAGGACTTACTATCGCCAAAGAAATTATCAAGCACCATAAAGGCGCCATTACGCTCACCAACCGGCTTGAAGGCGGGCTTCGTGTTGCAGTGCGTTTTCCCATGAAGACGCATTAATTTTACCTTTGAAGATAAAACTGTGTTATAATGTGCCAGTTGCAGAGGAAAGGATTCGATAAAAGGCTTGGTAATTGAGCCTTCGCTGCTTACCAACCGTAATGGAAATGGAAATTGAGCTGTTTGACAGCGCAATGGTTTGAAGTCCTAACTAACAACGAAAGGGGTTTTATGAAAAAATTAGTCATCGCAATCACTTGCCTGCTTCCAGTCTTTTCACTTGCTAATACCGCTTATACGAATAACGATTTATTTATTGAGCAATGCGCGAAAGAGCACGACCCGGTCAAACGACAAAATGCTTGCCATATACTCGAAAACCACAGCGAATCCCTCAACAATTTGCCGGAATACCATCAAGAAACGGCTACGGTATAAAAAAGCAGGTTGAGCCTTGTCCCATAGCCGTCAGGCTAAGGGACAAAACCGCATGGCGCTTACTTAAGACGTTTAGGTGCAAATTAAAAACAATCCTACTCGCCCCGCGTCGCGAGAGCGAGTCCCTTGCGGTACGCTATGCAAGCGCCCGTCTCATCATGCAAACGTTCCAGTAATCCACCCAATTCTTCATAGGTTTCTGGCATAGGTCCCAAATGAATGCTTTTATCAAGGTAATTTCTTGCCTTGCCCCACAAGTGGTGCTGAAGGCTTAGCCGAGCGATACACAAGCACAGCGCCGCCGAATGCGGCTGTTTTTTTACTAGCGATTCGGCAAAAACCAATTGCTGTTCATCGCTTTTAACTTGCCCGTATAAATGAATCAACTCCTCGTTAAACTGTTTTTTTAAACAATGGCGCAAGAGGGTTTCGGCTTGCATGCTTTGATCGGTTG
This sequence comes from Tatlockia sp., assembly GCA_041659885.1. Lineage (GTDB taxonomy): Bacteria > Pseudomonadota > Gammaproteobacteria > Legionellales > Legionellaceae > Tatlockia. The sequence goes on along the minus strand of JBAZXN010000031.1, from coordinate 8,930 downwards.
CAATTAAAAACTGGCAATGGACTGCCACAAGCGCAGGATCCTGGGCCAGATTTTTAGGTAATCGTGCAACCATCTGGCTCAATGCCTGTGCATGCCCCTGTTTTGCGATATCAGACATCGCCTGCAAATAGGTTTGGTGTTGTAACCTTTCAAAACCATTTCGGGTTACTACTTTGTTTTTTTTGAGATCAGGCAGCAAGGCAATTAATTGGGGCCAATCTTTTACTTCTTTATAAAGCTGCATCAGCAATTTTAAAACATAGGGGTGTTTCGGCGCCAAACTTTGCAAATGCCTTAAGGTGGCAAGCGCTTGTTCCCATTGCTTATTTGCCAATTGCAATTGGGCCTGGGTAAGCTCTACCGCAATTTTAGCATCGGGCATGGATTGCTGCGCTTCCCTTAAGTAGTCATCCCGTAGCTGGTTATCTCCCAGCTCTTGTGCCGCACGTGCAGCCGTTAAATAATTCAATAGCGGGCTGTCGGTATCTGGCAGGGCATCTATCAGGTTTTCTTTCGCTTCCGACCAATGCCCCTCACTGAACTCAATTAATCCTTTTTGCGTTTTGTCATGCGCTTTTTGTATGCGCCGCTTTGCTTGCCACTGCTTAAAGGTTGCAGGACTATTTCCCAGTTTACTGACTAGAATAAGCAGGGTATGCAGTAAAAAAAAGAGCAACACCAATGCAACTGCCGCAACCCATACCGTGGTTTCAATGCTCATCGTATTAAACGTAACCAGTAAATACCCTGGATCATGCCTTAATTGAATGCCTAAAAAAACGGAGGCCAGCAAAAGGATAAAAATAAAGAGCAAGCGCGTCATTGCGAATTATCCCCTTCTTTAGTTTCCGTTTTTTTAGAGTCAATCCATTGATTAAGAAGTTGCAGCGACTGCTCGATACGTGGTTTTTTTGCGGTTAGTTCTACTTTTTGCAAAGCCTGCAAACCTGTGAGCAAAGCGTTCGTACTTTCTTCCGCTGGATTGAAACTGCGCGTAATATTGTCCATAGCCTGCTGTAATGCCTGTTGATAAATCAAAGCATTGCGAGCAAGAACGGCCCACTCTGCTTTCTGTAAATTCAAGTAAATACTCTCACGCAAGAGCATTTGGTATTGCGGCGAAATAAACGGCTCGGTGTCTTTATCGTGATAGCGAACAACAACAAGAGAAGAAAGGGATTTAAGCGAGGCACCAAGCTTTTCACGAAAGGACTGTGCACTTGTTTCCTGTTTTGTTGCACTTAAACCGGGTTTTCCCTTAAAAGCATCTGCCACCGGCGCATTTAACACGTCACTTTCTATCGCATTCAATTGGCTTAAAATGCCCGCAGTATCCAGCGAAGGCAAAGCCTTAATTTCTGCCATCTCTTCAGCAATAGCCTGCCTTATGGGATAAACCGGTGGAAATTTTAGCGAGCTTAAGGTGTTATCTGCTTGCTGCAATAACTCAACGGTTATTTGCTGGTTTTCACTCCAATGCGCATTGATTCCTGCTAATTCCAAATAGTAGCGAGCCCGCAAGAGAAGCCAATCCACCTCATGGTACTGGTTTTGGGTCATCGCCGATTGCAGTGCGTCCCGTGCAGATTGCACTTCGGATTGCGATTGATCCAGCCGTTGATTTAAATGGCTTAAGCGCACTTGCATAGCGTCCTGCTGTTTCTCCGTTTGAAGATAAAAATCACCCGTTTTTTTGGTAGCACTTTGGAGGCTTAACAACACATAACCCGCAAAGGCTATGGCAAGTACTGAAAAAAGAAAGGCCAACGCAGGCAATCCGCACCGTTTTTTTTCTTTTTCCAGAGGTTGCTTCGTTAAAGGGGGGGGCTCCAAAACCTTTGGCTGGGTATTGAGAGGCGCATCATCCGGGTTTGCCATGGAGTTATCCTTGGTTAAATTGCTGCAATGTTTGTATTATTTTATCAGGCGCACTGGTTAAAATGGTGCAAATCCCCCATGCTGCGGCGGCTTTAGCTAATCGCTCGCTCAACACAATGCAGGGTTTGCTGCATAACCAGGCCTGCGCCTCTTGGCCAAACAGGGTAAAAAGATTGCGCATTGCCTGCTCGCTTGTAAACAGTATAATATCGACTGCATCATTGCGCCACAGGGAATCCATTTGTTCCTTGTTAAGCGATGGCAATTCGCGCTGGTACACGTCAAAAACCTGTAATCTTGCACCGGCTGCGGTGAGATGGTCTGGAATAAGCGTGCGCCCTCCGACCCCTTTAAATACAAGAATGCGTTTATCCCTCACCGTTTGCAAGGCGTTAAGTCCAAGCACATGCTCACTGTCCGCGACATGGGGAGTGAAGTGCACCAAAACGCCCTGTTGTGCTAAAGCATGGGCTGTCGCATCCCCAATAGCAATGACTTCAATAGAACCGGGCCAATCAAGCCCTGCCCTTTTAATTCCATTAAAACAGCAATGCACTGCATTCGCACTAATAAAAACCGCTTTATCCACACGTTTCAGGGATGGAAGGCTTTGCACCCAATCGCCGGGGGCAGGAACAATCGTTAAGGCAGGACACTCCACTACCCAGCCACCTGCCGCTCTGATTGCCTCGCTTAAGGCTTTGGCCTGTGCAAGCGGGCGGGTATTTAACACTGTTAAGCCATTAAGACTGCTCATGAAGACAAGGAAAGGAGTTTTTCAGCCCCCTTGCCAAGCAGCGATTGCGCACAACGCCTTGCTAACAAATCCCTTTCAGCTTGCACGCCGGATTGGCTATCGCACAACACCGTCTTCCCGTCTAATGAAAGCACTTTAGCACGTAAATCCAGGCGGTTATCCGCGTCAATCTTGCAATACACCGCCAGTGGAACATGGCAATTGCCACCAAGCAAAGCGCTCACTTGCCGCTCGGTTTGCACGCAAAGTGCCGTTTCCTGATGATTTAAGGGAGCGATTAGGGCCTGAATTCGGCTATCCTCCGTGCGGCATTCAATGCCCAGTGCACCTTGTCCACAGGCTGGCAACATGCGATCTTCATTCAATATGTCACTAATAAAAGCCTCTAACCCCATGCGTTTTAGACCGGCTGCGGCAAGAATAATGGCGTCAAACTCGCCGGCCTGCAATTTCTTAAGGCGCGTATGAATATTCCCGCGTAATCCTTTGATAATTACATCAGGCCGCAAGGCCAAAAGTTGCGATTGCCTCCGTAAGCTGGTTGTTCCGATAACCGCTCCCTTGGGTAAGTCTTGCCATTTTGTCTGATTCAGGGCAACCAATGCATCGAAGGGAGTATGCCTTTTGCAAATTGCTGCCAGGGATAAGCCTTCTGGAAAAAAAGCCGGCACATCTTTCATGGAATGCACCGCTAAATCGGCCTTGTTGGCAAGCAGTGCTTCTTCAAGCTCTTTGACAAACAAGCCCTTTCCCCCGCCCTCTGCCGCTAACTTATCTTTTAAAAATTGATCACCGGAGGTCAGCATGGGCACCAGTTCGATTTGGATTTGCGGCCAATGCTGTTTAATTTGTTCGCCAATGTGCGATGCTTGCCAGAGTGCAAGAGGACTTTTTCTGGTAGCAATACGGATTGTAGTCATAAATGATTAAGAAAAGAGCGATTAATTGATTTTACCACAAGCTTTAAACTGGAAATACTCTTGACTTGCCGGTATTATTGCAACTTCAAGAAGTAGGAAGGTTTGATGATGCGTTTTTGTTTTCTGATGTCTTTGTTGGTATGGTCGTTTTCCGGGTGGGCAGACGAGTCTCCGGGTCAATCGACCTACGAGCGCTTTTGTTCTGTGTGCCATCGGGACGGTTTGGTCGGTGCGCCCAAATTTCGTTCAGAAAGCGATTGGAAACCCCGAACCGACAAGAAAACGATGGACGAACTGGTTGAATCAGCCACTAAGGGACTTAATGCAATGCCCGCGAACGGAACCTGCACCGAGTGCAGCGAGGACGATATGAAAAACGCAATTCAATATATGTTACCTAAATCATGACAAACCTTCTTTATAAACGCAGCCAACTGCTCCTTACTTTTCTATGCCTTCTCCTGCTAGCTTCCTCCTTTTACTTTCAATATGTCAAAGGATTGCAGCCCTGCCCCTTGTGTTTAATGCAACGCCTGTGCGTAATGCTGCTGTTTATGCTGTGCTTCATCGGGGCTTTTATTCGCACCTTAACGACAGCACGCCGTCTGGCCTTTTTGCAGGGGTTGCTGGCAGGATTGGGGCTTTTTTTTGCCGGCCGCCAGCTTTGGATTCAATCACTTCCTTCTGAACAAGTCCCTGCCTGCATGCCGGGGCTGGATGTGCTAATTCGTTATTTCCCTTTACAAGATGTCCTGCGTGCCTTGCTTTGGGGTACAGGGGAGTGCGGTGAGGTAGCATGGCATTGGCTTGGTTTATCCATGCCCGCCTGGTCAGCCCTTTTCTTTGCTGCTTTTCTCCTGACAGCCTTTTGGATTGGCCTGCTTCTTTATCAAAAAATACATTATCTAAGAAAACAATAAATGGCTTTTAACAATTCCTTTCGCTCAGAGCTTATCAAAAAACACGGCCCGACCAAAGCGCGTGTGACACGAGTAAGTACGCCGCACGGCGATTTTTTAACGCCTGTTTTTATGCCGGTTGGCACGCGTGCCGGGGTCAATAATATGATGCCTGGCGAATTGACTGCCGCTGGCTCACAAATTATTCTGGGCGGAAACACTTACCATATGCTGTGTGCACCAGGCATGGCGGTTATCGAAGAAGCCGGTGGCATGCATCCTTTTATGGGCTGGCATGGCCCCATGTTAACGGATAGTGGCGGGTTTCAAGTATTTAGCTTGTCAAAGAACAAAGAAATTTGCTCCATTGATGAAATAGGCGCGCATTTTAAATTACCAGGCACTGAGCGCCTTATTCACATGACGCCTGAAATGTCGTTGGAAACGCAAAAAATAATTGGCGCGGACATTATCATGGCCTTTGATCAATGCACGCCTGACAGTTGCACGCACGAAGAAGTGCAAACCATTATGACCCGCACCCACCGTTGGCTTAACCAATCCATAACCTATCATCGCACCCATCCTACCTCCCGTTATGGTGCACAACAAGCCTTGTTTGGTATTATTCAGGGGGGAATATATCAGGACTTACGCCGTGAAAGCGCTGCATTTATTGCTGCCATGAACACCGACGGCATTGCTATCGGTGGCGAAACCGTGGGGTTTGACATGCCCAAAACGGTGGAAATTCTTCGGTGGATTAATGACTTATTACCGGAAAACAAACCCCGCTACACCATGGGAGTAGGCATGTCGCCGCAAGACTTGCTCGATGTCGTTGCCGAAGGGGTTGATATGTTCGATTGCGTGGCTCCCACGCGCAATGCGCGCCACGGCGCGCTATATTGCGGGGAAGTTGTAGCAAAAGGCGATTGGCTGCATTTTGCAAGCGAGCATGACAATGCGCGTATTCAAATTAAAAAGGCATGCTTTGCCAACGATGAGAACCCCATCATGAAAAGCTGCACCTGTTACACCTGCAAAACCCATTCGCGTGCCTTTTTGCATCACGCGTTTAAACAAAAATCCAATGGCTTTACCGCCTTGGCCAGTATCCATAATATCCATGTCATGCATGACGTCTGTGCTAAAATGCGTGAACTGATTATCCAGTCTTAATTTACAGGAGAAGGCAATGATTTTGATTAAAACATCCAAAGGAGACATTAAACTCTCTCTGGATACCGAAAATACCCCTTTAACCGCAACGAACTTTATCAATTATGTTCGCAGCGGTTTTTATAATGACACCATTTTCCACCGGGTTATTGATGGATTTATGATTCAAGGTGGCGGAATGGTTGCTGACATGAGTCAGAAAACTACGGAAAGTCCCGTTAAAAACGAAGCAAAAAGTGCGAAAGCAAACAAGCGTGGCACTATTGCAATGGCAAGAACGATGGATCCTCACTCCGCAACCGCGCAGTTCTTTATTAATCTCGCAGACAACGCGTTTTTAAACTTCAGCGGTGAACACGCGCAAGGGTATGGCTATTGTGTATTCGGTGAAGTGGTTGAAGGAATGGACGTGGTAGATGCCATTGCCAAGGTAAAAACCGGCAACAACGCAGGGCATGCTGACGTTCCGCTGGAAACAGTGGTCATTCTTGAAATAAGCGAGATTTAGTACGCTGGGGTGGTGAAAACCATCCCCTAATTTCCTTGTTTGCGTTTTCAAGCGAATAGATTGGTGAAAGAATAGGAATTGACGCTAAACTTTTCTGAAAAACAGATGCTAAATGAGACTCCGCGCCCGACATACAATTTGTTTTTATGCAGCCTCTAATTCAATATGTACTCGTTGGCCTATCGCTGCTGCGATATTTACTAAAGCATCTAATGAAAATCGAGATATACGACCCCGTAACATATCATTCATACGCGGTTGAGTTACCCCACAGCGTTTAGCAGCTTCACCCTGCGTCCAATCCTGTTTTTTTATAATGACTACAATTTGACGCATTAACTCTGCTTTTGCTTGTAAGTTAGCGGCTTCTCCTGGTGTATCAGAAATTGCATCCCAAACATTTTCATACTTTTCTATTTTATTCATTTCTATTAGCTCCTTTTTAATTCAGCAAATCTTGTTTTTGCAAGGTCAATATCGCGTTTTGATGTCGTTTGAGTTTTCTTTTGAAAAGCATGTAAAACATAAACTGCATCAGCAACTCTTGCTGTATAAATTACACGATATGTTCCCGCTTCATCCCAAAGTCTGATTTCCTCTACTCCCTTCCCAATTGAAGGCATAGGTTTAAAGTCATCAGGTTGCTCACCCCGTTGTATTTTATCCAATTGATAACCAGCATCTTGTTTTGCATCAGAGCCAAATTCTCTTAAACGGATTAACGAATCACCTAAAAAGCATATTGGTTTCATATATTATTTTTATATCCATTTTGATATAATTATATCCGTTCCAGTATAAATTACAAGTTTATTATCTTTATGAGGAAATTATCCGTAAATACATTTGAAGTAAGCAAGACGGGGGCTTCTTAATTTGCTAAGAAGTAGCCCATTGATTCATTGACAATTCATGTTTTTTTCCGACCAGGGAAAGGACGTGACGCTACGAGAAAGACTCCTCCTTACCGATAACTTGTGCTAGAATCGCCTTTTTTCCTTACGCATTATGAAAGCTAAACTGGAATTAAGCCTCTGCTCTGACGAACGAATAAACAATCTCTGTGATGCAATTAAACAACGTTTTAATCAATCCACCTCTCGCGATCCTTTTCGATTATTTCCCTTTGCAAACGAATCGGATTTCTACATTACCATCAATAAATTAGCCGCCATTACCCCTTATCCAACCGATAAAATTCGCATAGCCCTCTTAACTGGTGAATCCAATATTTTATCGATTCTACCCGAAATTAGGTTGCATGCGGATTTGGTATTACTCAACGACGTGAATACCAGCATGCACTTGCACACCCAATTTCTGCTCGATTGCCTGTCAAAATCGTCTTCAAAGGGGGAATTTAAGCAGCATTATATGGAAAAAAAAGGAGCGTATTATTGCAATCCTTTAGTAGGTAAAGTAACCGATAATGTGAACCTTACCATCAATAAGTTGTGGTCTAACCTGACTTTCACTGATACAGGAAATAAACATATTTTACGATCGGGTGAACGGTTTGATTCTGCGCGCCAGGCCTTAAATCAATTGGCTTTTTCCTGGGCGTCTATTAATTTTTTTGACGCCACTGGCAGTCAAATTTTACAGGATATTCTGAACAGCCATAACGCAGTAATTACGCTTTTCAACCTCACCAATCTGCACCATTATGCCCCACGACGCAACGTGGCCAAGACAATGCTAACCCCTCTGGTCAAAAATAATCTCCATAGTATTCTTTTATATTCTATCGGTCATTACAATTTTAATTCACCACTGCGTCTTGTGAGCAAAGTGAGTACAACCTCTGAGTTTCTTCAATTTTTAGATCAAGAAGTCGCTCTATTAGAAAAATACCTGCCCCCTAATATACGTGCTTACGAAGAGAATTATAGGAGTCTTGTGCGCTTTGCCAATGGCGTGTTGAGAGCGGCCGCTTTAAAAGAAAATATTCCACTGTATAATCTACCGAAACTTATAATCAATTCCATGGAAGTAAGTATCGATTGGCAAGGCCTATTAAATTACCCGATAGATGGCATAGCTATCACAGCACAGCGAAAACTGTTGGCTTTATTTAAAAAAATAATGCCCTGGTCACACCGTCAATACCTTGATGACGATGCGATAAACGCTTCCATTCATTCCAGAGACTCAGGCTTAAATCAAAAAGTAGATCTTGCAGCCCTTCTGTATTTCGTTGAAAACCAGGTTTCCCCTGCGCTAGTTGCAACGATGATTACTCGAGCAAATCACTTTCTGTTGCAAATAGTCCGCAGTGAAGACTCAGAATTTGCCAGAACGCCAGTTATTGTACTTAAACCCTGTGGAAAAAAAGCAGCCCTGCAGCAGGTTTCATACGATGAAAAGAAGACCCTAATCGCGAAATATTTTGGTGTTTTATGGGATAACCATGTGCTTCAATTGCATGAATTGGATGCCTTCATTCAAAACGGTGAAAGAACGTTTCCAACCTATCGCCCCGGTTTCTTTTCACGATGCAATGGAGCCAGAACCGTTGAGGCGGCGGATAGCCTCATGCCCTATGAGTCAGCACAGCTTCGGTGATCGTGTGCCTCATACATAAAGGTGAGCGGTTGCAGATTTTAATTGTACAACGAATGCGTTAAAACAACACACACCACGCCGAATAAATACACGCCAATGGGTTTAAATTAAACCCATATTGTAGGTTGGGCCTTGGCCTAATGGCGCTTCCAATAAGCGCCTATTTTTTTAACAATTCATAAGCAACAACTTTTTTGTTCAATTTTTGCGCTTTAGTTTTC
>JBAZXN010000030.1:0-21797 GCA_041659885.1 Tatlockia sp. | reverse complement strand
TCAGGCAAAGACCCAAGTCTTTTCCTGTTTTAAAACAAAGCAGAAAAATTGAACAAAAAAAGTTGTTGCTTATGAATTGCTAAAAAAATAGGCGCTTATTGGAAGCGCCATTAGGCCTTGGCCCAACCTACAGAATTGGTTTAACTTAAACCAAATCAGACATTGCCACCGCATGGTACCCTGCATCCACATGAACGACTTCACCGGTTATTCCTGAAGCAAGAGAGGAGCATAAAAAGGCAGCAGTATTGCCCACTTCTTCGGCACTGACATTGCGTTTTAATGGCGTGGTATTGGCATAGGCGTTTTGCATTTTACGAAAATCTTTAATGCCTGCTGCCGCTAGCGTTTTAATAGGACCTGCCGAAATGGCATTCACCCGAATTCCGCGTGGCCCTAAACTTGCGGCAAGGTAGCGCACGGAGGCTTCAAGGCTTGCTTTGGCAATACCCATCACATTGTAATTGGGAACGGCTTTTTCAGCGCCATAATAGCTTAAGGTAAGAATGGCGCCCTGAGTATCCTGCATCATGGGAAGTGCGGCTTTGGAGAGCCCTACGAGGCTGTAGGCACTGATATCGTGAGCTATCTGAAACCCTGTGCGTGTGGCTGAATCGACAAAATCCCCACTGATTTGGTCAGCAGGCGCAAAGGCTACGGAATGAATCAGCACATCCAGTTGACTCCAGTGTTTGTTCAGTTCAACAAAGACGTTCTGAATTTCGCTATCACTTGCTACATCGCAAGGAAAGGTTAAAGTGGAATTAAACGCAGCCGCCATGGTTTCTACACGGCTTTTCAGTTTTTCATTTTGGTAGGTAAACGCTAATTCTGCACCTTGCTCATGCAACGCTTTTGCAATACCAAAGGCAATGGAGCGGTTGCTCGCAAGCCCTACAATTAATGCTTTTTTGCCCTGTAAAAATCCCATCCTAGTCTCCTCTTACATTAGTGTGCGTGGCAATTAATTCACGCATTTTTGCCTGGATCATATCGATAGCTATCCGATTTTCTCCCCCTCTGGGAACAATAATATCTGCATAACGGCTGGAAGGCTCAATGAATTGAAAATACATGGGGCGAACGGTCGTTTCGTATTGATGCACTACCGACTCAAAGGAGCGATGGCGCTCGACCACATCCCGTTTCAAACGGCGCGTTAAACAAATATCCAAAGGAGTGGACATAAAAATGCGAATGTCCATGATTTCGCGTAATAATTTATCGCTAAATAACAAAATGCCTTCCAAAACAATGATCGTGTGTCGGCCAATGTGGCGTGTTTCGGGTAAGCGAAGGTGTTTTGAGTGCGAATAAATGGGAATATCAACGGGCTCACCTTGCTGCAATTTGAGCAAATGCTCGCAAAGAAGAGCATGGTCAAAGGCTTCGGGGTGATCGTAGTTGATCTGCTCGCGCTCGGAAAAGGGCATGTGGCTATTGTCTTTATAGTAGGCGTCTTCCGAGATTACAACGACTTGATCAGAGCCTAGTTCAGTTACAATGGTGTTCGCCAGTAGGCTTTTTCCTGAAGCGGAGGGGCCTGAAATTCCAATGATAATTGCTTGTTTTGTCATACGTAGATACTATTCAAATTTTTGCGCAAATAGTAAGCCTTTATGGCGAAAAATTCAATTTGTTTCTTTTAAGTAAGAGATATAATGCGCCAGCGCCTCCCTCTTTGGGCAGTGCGCTGTGAAAAGCCAGTACTTCCGGAAATTGGGAAAGCCAATGATTAATCAGGTTTTTAAGCACGGGTTGCTCGCCCTTATGCCCCCCTTTGCCATGAATTACTAAAAGACAGCGGTGGGATAAATTCCATTGTTTGGCAATGAATTGCACTAGTGCTTCCTTGGCTTGCTCAGGTTTTAAGCCGTGCAAGTCAAGTTTTGCCTGCCACTGCAACTTGCCGCGTCGTAAATCAAGGAACAGTTTTTTGGGAAGGTTGGGGGTGGTGTAGGATAAAATAGTGTCAGATTCCACCGGATTTGCATAATAATCGGATAAATAAAGGGATTCGGCTTCTTTTTTAGGAGGAAAAAGACTTGCGCGTTTTTTTACCGGTGCAGGTTTTGCAGGGGTTACGGGCACTTTATTGTCTGGTGCCAGGGGCTTTACCCCTTGCATCATTTGGCGAAACAGGCGTTTTTCTTCCGGGGACAAGGGTTTGTCTGACATACAACACTTAACGAATAACAGGATATGAAAAGTATAACCTAAGTTAATGAAGAATTAAGGACAAAGCGCGAATAATAGCGTACAATTTGTGATAATTATGCGCTCTGCGTTAAATTTTATCTCGGTGGTTTTACGATGGACACTTATCAAGCCCAAACGGCTGACTTTGAAACAATAATTGACTTCTTACGCTTTGGGGTCACTCAGGCCAATGCAAGCACGCTTTATTACGGGCATGGAACCGACAATGCCTGGGATGAGATGCTGCGTTTAATTCTGGGCAGTTTATCCCTGCCAGAAGACACCGATCCCCTTTTTTTTCAAGCACGTCTGACAGACTCCGAAAAGCAATTACTCAACGAACGGCTTTGGCTTCGTATTGTCAAGCGCGTTCCCGTTCCCTATTTAACCAAAAAATCCACTTTTTGTGAGTTGCCTTTTTATGTGGACGAACGGGTTTTAATTCCCCGCTCGCCGTTTGCAGAACTCATCCAACAGCATTTTTCACCCTGGTTAAATGAAACGCCAGTTGAGCACATTCTGGATTTATGCACCGGCAGTGCCTGTATTGCCATTGCCTGTGCCTATGCTTTTCCCGAGGCGCTGGTTGATGCGGTCGATATTTCTAAGGATGCGTTAGAAGTTGCCGCAATTAATCGTGAGCAGCACGGTTTACAAGACGTTTTGCGTTTGATTGAGTCCGACTGCTGGGCCAATGTGCCCAAAATACGTTACGATTTAATTGTATCCAATCCCCCTTATGTGGGGTTTGATGAAATGCAAACTTTGCCCGAAGAATACCGCCATGAGCCAAAGCTTGCTCTGGAAACGGGCAATAATGGCCTGGAAATAGTTGAAAAAATCCTGAATCACGCCCATCATTACTTATCAGAACAAGGTATCCTCGTGGTGGAAGTAGGAAACAGCGAAGAAGCGATTGGAGAGGCTTTTCCAAACCTGCCCTTTACCTGGCTTGATTTTGAGTACGGCGGACAAGGCGTATTTTTATTAACCCATGACCAACTAAAGGCGCATTTTGCATCGGAAGGCGAGTAAATGAGTGGGAACACATTTGGCAAATTGTTTACAGTAACTACCTTTGGTGAAAGCCATGGGGTTGCTTTGGGCTGTATTGTAGACGGTTGCCCGCCGGGTTTGGCCTTGTCGGAACAAGCCATACAACCCTTTTTAGACAAACGAAAACCGGGCCAATCCAAATACACAACCCAGCGGCGTGAAGACGATGCCGTTGAAATTTTGTCCGGTGTATTCGAGGGGGTTACGACCGGTGCACCCATTGCCTTGCTGATTCGAAACAGCGACCAACGTTCCAGTGATTACGAAGCCATTAAAGACGTTTTTCGTCCTGGCCATGCCGATTTTACCTATCACCACAAATACGGTATCCGCGATTACCGCGGGGGTGGGCGCTCCTCGGCACGGGAAACCGCCGCCCGGGTTGCAGCAGGCGCTATTGCGCGCCTTTATTTACAGCGCACTCTCGGTATCGAGATCATTGGCTACCTTCAGCAAATGGGCTCGCAGGTATTGGAATTTGTAGATGAAAACGAAATAGATAAAAATGCCTTTTTTTGTCCAAACCAGCACCAGGTCAGGACCTTGGCCGACATGATTTTTGAACTGCGCCGCCAGGGGGATTCAGTGGGGGCTCGGGTTACGGTAATGGCACGTGGCGTACCTGTGGGGCTTGGCGACCCGGTGTTTGACAAGCTGGATGCAACGCTTGCTTATGCTATGATGTCCATTAATGCAGTCAAAGCGGTGGAAATTGGAGCAGGCTTTAACGCAGTCAGTCAATTCGGCAGTGAGCACCGCGATGAAATGTCCAAAGAAGGTTTTTTGTCCAATCAGGCCGGCGGGGTGCTTGGCGGGATTTCAACCGGTCAACCCTTGGTGGTGAGTATGGCCTTAAAACCTACCTCAAGCATTACCAAACCGGGTAAAACCATTACCACCAAAGGCGAAGAAACCACTGTGGTCACCAAAGGGCGCCACGATCCTTGCGTTGGCATTCGTGCCGTTCCCATTGCAGAAGCAATGATGGCTCTGGTCTTAATGGATCATTATATGCGCCATAAAGCACAAAATTTGTAAAGAAAAACAACATTTGAGGAAACTATGAGTAGACGACTTAACCTGGCAATTGTCGGCGCAACCGGTGCGGTGGGCGAGGCATTACTGACAGTTTTACAAGAAAGGGACTTCCCAATAGATACCCTTTATCCTTTAGCGAGCCACCGTTCAGTAGGAAAGACCGTATATTTTAATAAACGCCAAGTGCAGGTTTTAGACTTGGCTGAGTTTGATTTTAGCAAGGTTGACATCGCCTTATTTTCAGCAGGTGGCACGGTTTCTGAAGAATTTGCTCCTATTGCGGCAAAAGCCGGATGTATCGTTGTCGATAATACCTCCTGTTTTCGCTACGAAAAAGACATTCCCCTGGTTGTGCCTGAGGTCAACAAAGCGCGCATTGCCGAGTACAAAAACCGCAATATTATCGCTAATCCTAATTGCTCTACCATTCAAATGGTTGTCGCATTAAAGCCTTTGCACGATGCAGTAGGAATAAGCCGTATTAATGTGGTTACCTACCAAGCGGTTTCCGGCACGGGTAAACAAGCGGTCTCCGAACTCATTTTGCAGGTAGGGGAGCTTTTAAACGGCAGGCCTGCCAAACCTTCAGTGTATCCTAAACAAATTGCTTTTAATGTCTTGCCGCATATTGATGCATTTCAAGAAAATGGCTACACCCGGGAAGAAATGAAAATGGTCTGGGAAACACAAAAAATTCTCGAAGACGACAGCATTTTAGTTAACCCTACGGCGGTGCGTGTTCCCGTACTGTACGGCCATTCCGAAGCGATTCATTTGGAGTTAAAATCCCCTTTGAGTGCGGAAAAAGCACGTAAAATTTTGTCTAAAGCGCCGGGTGTCAAAGTGGTCGATAACTTATCCAAACTGGAATACCCAACCCCCATAACCCATGCCATTGGTCGGGATGAGGTGTTTGTTGGGCGCATAAGGGAAGATATTTCCCACCCCTGCGGTTTGAATTTATGGGTTGTTGCCGATAACATTCGCAAGGGTGCTGCAACCAATGCGGTGCAAATTGCAGAAATCCTGCAACGTGAGTATTTGTAGTTTCTTGGGTATATAATGAGAGTATGAGCAGAAAATTGAAACGAACAGGAGAAGGTGCCACCACACGACTGGTTACAAGCGGTCGTGAGGGTTCCTATTTGGTCGATGAAACCTTCACTATGGAGCAAATGCGCCGCGCAAGAGAGCAAGAAGGTCAACGCTTGATTGGCGTTGTGCATGTGCGGGAGCATTCTGAAGAGAATAGGGCGGCCTCACAGGAAGGCGAGCTGCAAAATGACATTAAGCAGCATCCTTTATTGGACAGGCAAGTGTTTGATGGAATTTCCAATAATGAAACCCCAGTGCCCGCACAAAATACGGAGGCACGCCGAGAGTATGACAATGCCCAGCACCAGCAACAATTGAAAATGCAACAACGCTTAGGACTTGCGCCCAGAACTGCTCCGGAATTCAAACCTTAGGATAGTTAAATGACTATTGCTGATGACATCATAAACGGTCGAATGCCTGAGTTCGATCATTATTTACGACAGGGCGAATCCCTGGATGATATTGATGAGTACGGTTTTACGCCGCTGATTGAATGTGCTATTGCAGGCCATACCGACATTGCGGAGCAGCTTTTAGTGCGTGGAGCGGACATTAATATAGCCGATGTCACAGGACGCACACCGCTTCATTGGGCCGTAGATAACAACAATATGGAGCTGTCGAAGCTTTTTCTAAAGTACCATGCCAATCCCAATGCTTATACCTTCACAGGATTTTCTGTTTTGGTATACCCGCTTTTGCGCGGGCAGGATAATTTAAAACACTTGTTATACCAATACGGTGCCAAGCTTGATTTTGCGCTTGATTTTATCAACGGCAAATTATTAGGGCATCGTTACGAGTTAAAGGGCTATGTTGACATTATCAATGGCCAGGGTGAGTTTGTAGAGCTTGATTACGAAGGCTTTATGCTGGAATTTACTGTGGCGGTGGTAAAAGATTCCTTGCGCCGGTTTACCAGCAGTTATTCAACACGCCATTTACGAGCCCATTTTCCTTTTTTGCATACGGTAATGGATGGCTTTGTGGTTGCAGCAGAACTATTAAAATTACAGCACAATGCCGTATTGACTCAAAACAATAAAGCCTTTATTGCGCGATTAATCCAAACGCCTTTGTTGATTTTACCTGCAGCAAGCCGGGGCCATGCCTTAGGCTTTGTGCGTTACAAGCAATGGTGGGCAAAAATAGACCGAGGCGAAAACAGCCTTACGGAGGGTTCGGTCAACATTTACCGAATCACCCATCCTGAAGCAATCGATGCGGATTTTATTCAGGCATTTTTATATAGAAAACAAAGCCGACGCTATTTTCATCAGGGAATCAATAAAACATTGGGTTTAGTGCCCGTGGCGAAAATGCCCATTAGCTCGCAAATTACCGGCAATTGCTCCTGGGCCAATATTCAGGCCATTGTTCCTGTGGCTTATGCAATGCAAGCGGATGAACTGGATTCTAAAACCGCCATTGATCTTTACGAAACCTGGGTGGAATGGGATAAGGACCGCGCTCTGGATGAATGCATTCACCGATTTTACATTGCCTCCCCTCTTCGCAAGGCAAGCATTGCAGCGATGCTAGGTGCAGTCCTTTTTCAATCCTGCGATTACGCGAATGCGCACCATGCGCTGCGTGCGGAAAAAATATTAACCATACTTACCTTGCCTGAATATTATTATGTACTGCAAAGTTATCTGGACGTCTATTGTGTTAAACATTTCACCCGAAAAGGGAATAATTTGCTGAAGCTCCTGGACGATTGCGGCGTGAACCCAGGTATTGGAAAAACACCGATTGCTACAGGATTAAAAGACCGGGGAAAAAGCGTTGAATAGTTTTCTTCAACAAGACCCTAGTTTGCCCTCTTTTTTCTAAATAAGTTAATGCGTTTGAATCCAGGTGCAAAATAAGTTGATTTTTGCGCCTAATTGTTTTATTGTGATGCATTCTATTTTATAGAGAAACATAAATGAAATTATTTAGCAAAGGCCGGTACCACTTTTTGCAGCCCCTGGCTTACATGGTAAAAGACGGCATAGATACCTTTAAACCCTACAAATCGCCTTATTATATCAAGCGCGATCTCTTTCAGCCTTTTCATGGCGTTGCTAATCTGTCTAACGGGTTAAAAAACATCGGTTCAGGGATAATCTGTTTTGCCAAAGGTGAGTTTGCTACGGGCACTGGTCGCGTGGCTTACGGACTAACCAATATCCTGAGAGGGGTAACGCGTATTTTAACTACTCCCTTAACCTGGGTTCTTCGTATGCCTTTTCGTGGGATGAGAACTTTGTTCTCTGGATTTAGAGAATTCAAACCCAATTCTAAAATGATAAAGCAGGCAGGTGAATTAAAAGACGTGTTGGATGGGGCGTATGGACACCTATCGAGCATTTGCAAGGAAAAATCCAATGTAAAAATGCAAGAATTCCAGGATGCTATGACCGATGCAAAAACAATTCAGACCGATATAATAGAAAAATACAATAAGGTAAGGGCAAGGGGTCAAACGATTCCCAACACGAATTTATATCAAACAACGATGAAATATGCTCATGTCGATCAAACCCTATTGTTAAAGATCTATTTTTTTGCTAACTCTCGCTCTGGAGGTAATACTCTTTCCTCGCAAAGCGCGACACCTCCCTGCGATCCTCCCCAAATGTCAACAGACCCTAGTATTTAAGCCTTTATTTAATGAGGTGCCTTGCGCAATAGTTGGGCCAAGGCGCTCATTATTGGATTTTGGTCTAATAACTTGCATGCTTATAATGTATTCACCCACCGATTTTTTGCCTATACTTAATTCAGTAGCTTAAACGCTGGAGGAATTATGATTATTAAAAAAAATATCCGTGATATGGAAACTATGAACCTCTTATTAGAGCAAGAAGGCAGAGCCAAGATGAGGGGAGCTATTCACAGCGCGATAGATGAAGGCAATGCAATAAAGAAAGAGTACCCCTACACTGAGTATACAGAAATTCAAAACAGGAATAACAAGGAAAGCTATCTTCTTGATAAAGAGTTTCAAAAGGAAACAAAAACATTCAAAGTGAGCTCAGAACATCCGTCTACGAAAATCGCTTATTTGAATAGGGCCATGGAGAAAGGAAGTACCCAGTCGATTAAGAGCCTGCTAGAAATTGATCCCTATCTTCCAATCGATACCGACAAGTTAGACGACTTTTTAAAGGACAAAGGGCTTTCTGTTGATTTAAAAGCGATTCAGGTCGCGCCTGAAGAAAAGGATTTATTTGAAAGTATTAAAAGAGAAATGTTGAAAGCGGCAGTAGGACTCACCAAAAAGGAGAGTAGCTTTAAAGCGAATTGTGACCGACATATCGAGGAATTTGAAAACAAAGGGGCAAAATCCTCTACTTTTTCTTCTTTTATCCAATCGATTACCGCAGCAATCAAATCGTTTGTTTCGTGCCTGATTAATAAAAAAGAGAGTCCTAAGGTGGAAATGGATAATTTGAGTATTAAAGGCAAAGTGGCTGAATATAAAGGGTTGCTTGCAGATCATAAAGAACCAGTAAAGGTGGAGAAGGAAAACAAGAACAAACTATCAGGACCAGGTTAATGAGTCTGCAACGTCAGCCACCCCAGCTTGTCTGCATCCATGGACAGAGTGAGTATAGTCGATAAATAGACGGCTGCTGAACGTGAAGGATATTGTTTTATAAAGAGTAAACTAAAAAATGCCGTCATTGCGAACGAAGTGAAGTAAACCAGCATGGATTTCTAACGAGGTGCTATTCCGGGGGGCGCTTCGTTCCAGGGAAGAAAATCATCTCCTCAATAAACGCGTGGGCCTAAACCGGTATAAACAGTTCAAGCCCAGAACCCGATTTTACGGTTCCTGGGCTTGAATTACTCTTTATTAACTGCGATCGCCGGTATCTTTATTGACCGGTTCTTTTTTCCTGTTGCCTTCATTTTTTATAGGAATAACCCTGGCGCCTTGTTGCTGGGGATTTTGCTGTTGCCCTGGCTGCGGTTTTCGGCGAGGCTGATTACCGGTAACATTGCGTTGTTGTTGGTTGTTATTCGGGCGGCGTCTGCGGTTTTGCTGATTTTGCGGACGCTTTTCAGGATTGGCGCCCGGAGCAGATTGGGATTGCCTCATTTGCGGGGCGCTTTTACGCACGGTTTTTTCTTCACGCACAGCAGGAGATGCGGCTTGCGTAGTCGATTGAGACGCATCGCCAAACAAACTGGACCATAACCGCTTAATAAAATTATTGCCCTGTGATTTTGCCGGTTGGTACGTTGCGTAGCCTTTTACTGCCGGTTCATCAATTTTAGCAAGATCTTTTAAGGAAGCAGGAACAACCAATTCAGGCTGTTGAATCAACGTGTAGCTTGGCTTTTTATTCTTGCCTACATTGTCTTCTTTCAAGCGCAAAATATGGTATTGCGGCGTGTGCATGTAAGGGTTGGCTATGATTAAAACATGCACGTTGTGCCGTTTTTCAATGTTTAAAATGAATTCGCGCTTTTCATTGATGATAAAGGTCGCTAACTCAACCGGCAATTGCACCTGCACTTCCGCTGTTTTTTCTTTCAGCGCTTCCTCTTCAATTAATCGCGTGATGGATAAGCCATGCGATTGGATGTTTCTGACCGTTCCGCGGCCCTCACAGCGCGGGCAGACTTCTTGTGCAGTCTCGCCTAAGGAAAGACGCAGACGCTGGCGCGACATTTCAAGCAAGCCAAAGCGGGAAATGCGCCCTACCTGAATGCGTGCTCTATCGGCTTTCAGCGCTTCTTTTAAGCGGTTTTCCACGTCACGCTGGTTTTTACTTGAGCTCATGTCGATAAAGTCAATCACAACCAGGCCACCTAAATCACGTAGCCTTAACTGGCGGGCAATTTCATCGGCTGCTTCAAGGTTGGT
Organism: Tatlockia sp.; assembly: GCA_041659885.1. Lineage (GTDB taxonomy): Bacteria > Pseudomonadota > Gammaproteobacteria > Legionellales > Legionellaceae > Tatlockia. The sequence continues at coordinate 11,542 of JBAZXN010000030.1, read as the reverse complement.
GTTTAACGCGGTGGTTTCAATATCTGCGCCACCCGTGGCTTTAGCGGAGTTAATATCAATGGAAATCAACGCTTCGGTGCGGTCAATAACCAAAGCACCACCAGAAGGCAATAACACTTCACGCTGGTAGGCGGTTTCTATCTGGCTTTCGATTTGATAAAAATTAAACAAAGGAATCGCGTTATTATAGAGCTTTAAATTCGGTAGAAAATCAGGCTTTACCTGTTCAATGTATTGCTTGGCTTTCACATAGGAAATTTGATCATCGATAATAATTTCGCCGATGGATTTGCGCAAATTATCACGAATGGAGCGAATAATAACATCGCCTTCCTGATGAATAAGGCAGGGTGCAAGTTGCGTATGATAAGCCTGACGAATGGCTTGCCACTGATTGCATAACATGTCGAGGTCGGCTTGCAATTCATCAATGTTTTTGCCGACACCTGCGGTGCGGATGATTAAACCCATTTCATCGGTAAGATTGAGGGCGTTTAAGGTTTCTTTTAATTCATCCCTGTCATCGCCTTCAATGCGACGCGAAATACCGCCGGAATTGGGATTATTGGGCATAAGCACCAGATAACAACCCGCCAGAGTGATATACGTTGTTAAGGCAGCACCCTTGTTACCGCGTTCTTCTTTATCGACCTGAATCAACAATTCCTGGCCTTCGCGAATAAGGCTGGTAATAGGTGGTCTGTCTTCACCGAACTCATCGGGATGTTTACTTAAATATTCCGGTGCAATTTCCTTAAGCGGCAAAAACCCTTGTCGTTTAGCGCCGTATTCGACAAATACTGCATCAAGACTGGGTTCACGTCGCGTAACGACCGCTTTGTAAATATTCCCTTTTTTCTTAATTTCTGAAGGACATTCAATGTCCAAATCATACAAATCATTGTTTTTAACAAGTGCAACACGTATCTCTTCAGTTTGTGTTGCATTAATTAACATTCGTTCCATTATATACCCCATAAAAGGGCGCTGCACACTTAAGGGATGACAGTGTAAGGACACGTATTTTTTGTTTCATGGCGTACTCCATAAGGAAACAAAAAATCTGATTTTTTAAGCAGCTCCAAGACCATAAGGACAGACCTCACGCATGCGACCGGCAATTATTGCGGTGCATACAAATTATCGCATCAGAGAGGGACTGATTTTGTGTTGAATAGGTGTTTATGGTGATTTCATGGAAATGAAACGATCCTTTGCCTAAATCTGCAAAATGAGTGGTGACTGATGTATAGCATGTCTGACATGCGCGGGTATCTGGTAAGTTCGTTTTCAATTTGGCTCTGGTACTTGGGTTGCTTCCTTAAATACCCCTGGAAAATGAAAAAACAGGTGCTTAAAAAAACCAGCTTATTCACTCCGGGAGCTATATCATCTACTTAAGGGAAGCGCGTTCGGTTTGCTTTTTACCCCTAATAAAGCCGAGTTACTATCGGCCGATAAACTTTTAATTGTTTATGCGTTATAATCCGGTCACGCGAACATTCACGTGAACTTCAATAGTATCAAAAAAAAGCGCCACAGCAAATAGGTTTATTCATAATGAGTGATGTATTTTACACAGAAATAAAAGCAAATGACGTAGGCCAACGCCTTGATAATTATTTAATGCGGATTTTAAAAGGCGTCCCCAGGAGCCATATTTACCGCATTATTCGTTCAGGCGAGGTGCGAATCAACAAAAAAAGAGCCCAACCTTCTGCAAAGCTGGTTTTGGGCGATAGCCTGCGTATTCCGCCTGTGCGCACTGCAGAGGCAAAAACCGTACACGTCAGCGACAGGCTGTCTGGCGTGCTAACCGATTGCATTCTTTTTGAAGACGAGGACTTGTTGGTAATTAACAAGCCAGCAGGCATTGCGGTGCACGGCGGCAGCGGGTTAAGTTTAGGGGTCATTGAAGCCTTTCGCAAAATGCGTGGCGATTTAAAATACCTGGAATTGGTGCACCGCCTGGATAAAGAAACCTCAGGTTGCCTGTTACTTGCCAAAAAACGCAGTCAACTTCGGGCGATTCAGGCCTTGCTTGCTGCCCGCGAGGTGAATAAGACTTACTGGGCTTTGGTGGTAAATCCCTGGCAAGGTAAAAAGACCGTTACCGTTGAAGCGCCTCTTGAAAAAAACACCCTCAAGTCAGGAGAGCGCATAGTGACGGTGAGTCAGGCAGGAAAGCCTTCTGAAACCGGCTTTAAACTGCTTGAAAACTACCAGCAGGCCTGTCTTGTTGAGGCTTCCCCTAAAACAGGGCGTACCCATCAAATAAGGGTTCATGCGGCGTATTTGGGCCATCCTGTCGCAGGAGATGACAAATACGGTAAACCCGTTTCGCTTGACGGTTTGGAAGCAATTAAATTACGGCTTTATTTGCATGCAAGAGCGATTCAATTTAACCTGAACGGAAAAATACATCGGTTTGAAGCAAAGTTGGATAACCCGTTTGCAGAGACTTTAAATATATTACGTGCGAGGAGCTCGTTGACTTATGAGTAAATCATACCGCCTGGTTGTTTTTGATTGGGAAGGGACCCTGGGAGATACATTGGGACAAATCATTCATGGTGTTGCAGCACAAGCGGAGCTTTTAGGCTTTGGTGCGTTAGATGATGCGCTTGCACGCCAATCAGTTGAGCTTGGCCTGGAAAAAGCCATCCAGCGTGCGTTTCCTCAGTTAAACCACATGCAGCAGGAACAACTGTTACTCGGCGTGCACCAATCGCTCGCCTCACGCAGTGCGCAAGTGTTTTTAATACCCGGTGCACGTGAAATGGTTGCAAGGCTTAAAGAGGCGGGTATTGATTTAGCCATTGCCAGTAATAAAGGCCAGCAATCCTTGCAAAGGGTGTTGCATGTAACCGGGTTTGATAAACTGTTTACCGTGACCCGCACAGCCAGCCAATCGGAGGCGAAGCCCAGCCCGCAAATGCTTTTGGAAATTATGGAGGTGTTTGGAGTAAGCTCTGATGAAACCTTAATGGTAGGGGATTCCGTAAACGACATCGAAATGGCTAATAATTGCAAAGTGGATGCCATTGGGGTCGATTTTTATCATCAGCAAGAGAATGCCTTACGTTTAGCCGGTGCTTTGGAAGTATTTGATGATTACCAACAACTAGCAAATTATTTGCATTTGCCTTAAAGGGGGACTTAGTGAGCCGTTTAACCAGTTTGCCCAACTTATTGACCTTAATGCGAATCATATTGATTCCCATTTTTATTATTGTCTTTTACTTGCCTTTTTCCTTTGCCGAGGGCGTTGCCGCGGGTCTTTTCGCCTTGGCCAGTTTTACGGATTGGCTAGATGGCTATTTGGCACGCAGGTTAAAGCAAATGTCTCCCTTTGGTGCATTCCTTGATCCCGTAGCCGATAAATTACTGGTCGCCTCCTGCTTGCTCTTATTGGTTGGAGCAAAGCATATGGAATACATCACCATCCCCGCCATTGTCATTGTGGGCCGTGAAATTGTTATTTCAGCCCTGAGGGAATGGATGGCCGAAGTGGGAAACCGTGCCTCGGTTACGGTAAGTTATATTGGAAAAATTAAAACGAGCCTGCAAATGTCTGCTCTGTTCTTATTAATTGCGTTTTCGCCAACCGACTCCTGGTGGGGTGTATTAGGTTTCGTGATGCTGTATTTGGCCGCAATTTTAACGATATGGTCAATGGTTATTTATTTAAAGCTTGCATGGCCCAAGCTCATGAGTCAGGACAGTGAAATAGAGCGTCAAATTTAAAAAAAAACACTTTATTTTGTTGACACTACCGTAAATTTCGGTAGAATTGCTCCCCGTAGAGACGCGGGAATAGCTCAGTTGGTAGAGCACAACCTTGCCAAGGTTGGGGTCGCGAGTTCGAGTCTCGTTTCCCGCTCCAAAAAAATAGGCGACGTAGGTCGCTTTTTTTTTACGCAAATACGGCTGTGTGGCAGAGTGGTTATGCAGCGGCCTGCAAAGCCGTGTACGCCGGTTCGATTCCGGCCTCAGCCTCCAAGAAAATGCCCAGGTGGCGAAACAGGTAGACGCAAGGGACTTAAAATCCCTCGGTGGTAACACCATGCCGGTTCGATTCCGGCCCTGGGCACCAATTACATCAATAGGTTACGAGCAAAACTTTAAATTGTTTCCAAGGGGCACTTGAAAATAAATCATCCCCATCAATCGCAACAACCCTTGATAACAAACCTCTCTCGATTTATAGAAGCAATTCGTATAAGTATATGCTGAGCAACTAATTGCTACAGCAACACTTAATATTTATCTCAGAGAGTGAAGTGCTATGGATGTATTAAAATTCATTTTTGTTTCTACTAAACCGTATAGAAAATATTTATTAGGTATGTTTTTAATTGTATGTGTCATTTCCTTAGACAATAACGTTAAGCCCTACCTTATTAAGCTGTTAGTAGATACGGCCTCCGGATATAGCAAATTTAATATTTGGAGTTTAGTTTATATATACGCCGGATTTCAAATTCTTACAACGTTAGCTTGGATCTTTAGTGATTGGTTGCATGCTAATTTTGTACCTTCGTATAGAGCGCATATAGCATCAATATTGGCTGATAAATCGAGTTATTATTCTTATGCTTTTTTTCAAAACAATTTAAGTGGAAGCATCTTAGCCAAAATTAGCGATGCTTTCAGCCTTACTCCTATGCTTATTACTACTATAAGTTATCAATTTATTCAATTTGGAGTCACATTTTTTCTAACCCTATTATTGCTAACCAAGATCCATTCATTATTTGCAGTAGGGTTATTTATATGGATTTTATTTTTTTCTTTAATGACCTTTATAGGTTTGCAAAAAGTTACACCCATTTCAAAAAGTTATGCTGAATCTCGAGCTAAGCTTTGGGGGTATTTAACAGACTATTTAGTGAACATGGTGAGTGTAAAATTGTTTACAAATGTGTCTACGGAAAGGATAAAACTTGGCGCTATAGTAGAAAACTTTAGAAAAGAAGGGCGCGATCAAGGTTATTTTTTGATGCGGTTTTATATGATCCAAGGAGCTATAATTTCAGTTTATACCATATCATTTTTAATGGGGCTTATTTATTTACAGCATAAAAGTCTAATTTCTCCCGGGGATTTTGCTTTAGTTTTTATGCTTAACTTTAAGATGTCAGATACGATATTTGAACTTTCTAATCATCTTCGTGATTTTACAACGAGTTGGAGTACTGTAGACCAAGCATTAAAAACATTAAACACAACGCCTGAAATTTTAGATAAAGTTGATGCTGTAAATTTTTCTGTAAGCAAAGGCGAAATTCAGTTCGATAAAGTGAGTTTTCAGTATCACGAATCGACACCTCTTTTCCAAAATAAAACAATCACTATTGACGCTGGAGAAAAAATAGGTTTGGTTGGTCATTCTGGGGGAGGAAAATCGACGTTTGTTAATTTAATTCTTCGATTATATGATGTCAATGAGGGGAGTATTTTTATCGATGGGCACGATATTCGGAATGTTACCCAAGCCTCGCTGCACTCTGCTATAAGTGTTATTCCGCAAGAACCCTCATTGTTTCATCGTACAGTAATGGAAAATGTACGTTATGGAAAAATTGATGCAAGTGATGAAGAAGTTATTGATGCATGCAAGCAAGCACATATTCATGAATTTATTTCTACACTTCCTTTAGGGTATAACACAATAGTTGGTGAGAGAGGAGCTAAACTCTCTGGTGGACAACGTCAGCGCATAGCTATAGCAAGATGTATTCTTAAAAATGCATCGATTCTTATATTAGACGAGGCGACCTCACAGCTAGATTCTATTACTGAAAAAGACATACAAAGCTCGTTATGGAACTTAATGCAAGGAAAGACAACACTTGTTATTGCTCATCGTTTATCTACTTTATTAGAAATGGATCGTATTATTGTATTTGATAAAGGAAAAATTATTAGTGATGGCACCCATCAAGATTTGTTAATTAAATCAGAAAAGTATCAATCTCTTTGGAATGCGCAAGTAGGTGGTTTTGTTTCCGAGCGAACGCAATAAAATTCATTGATAGAGAAGTAATAACATGGAGTAATAAATGCAAGGTTTTCTAAGAAGTATTATAGCTATTTGCCTAATATATATTATTTTTCATGGTGCAATACATGCGGAAGTTCAAGAAGCTGTATTACCATTAAAGTTTAACACAGGTAATGAAGTACATGGATTGCCTTCATGTAATATAGAAATACAGGGAAAAAATATACCGCTTATCTTAGATACAGGAGCATCAAAGTATGCGATCGCGTTGAGCCGATATGCTTTAAAAAATATTAAAGCGGTTTATCATTCTAAAAAAGAATGCAGCAAAACTATTTCAGCCGAATTCTGTGCTGAAACTTTTATCGTCCCTGAATTAAAAATTGGCCCATTTTTCTTATATAACGTCAAGGGTATAATAATGCCTAAACTGTGGGGAGGGAACGATGCTAATTTTAAACATACTGAAGCGTCAAAAAATGGGGTAATAGGTCTTCGATTACTTTCGCATTATGGCTTATTGCTTGATTATGCTAACTCTCGAGCAATTTTAACAAAAGCTAACATACCGCCTCAAAATTATGACATAACGTCTTGGACAAAGATTCCATTTAGTTTTCAAGGAGGGATATCAACGACGGCAAAAATAAATGGAGAGATTAAAAAATTGATCTGGGATACAGGAGCAACTCCTTCAATTATTCGCGCAACAGATGTGATGAGTAAGGTCAGTATGCCTTGCTCTCAAGATGCTTACTACAATGAATCAGGCTGTACTTTTATCAAAACACACCAGTTTTCTATAAATAAAAAAAATATTCCTAACAACTGGTTTATGCTAAGTTCCCTAGACAAATCGATGCCATTTGACGGCTTTGTGGGTTCTAATTATTATGAAAAAAATGTCTTATTTTTTGATTTTAATAATAAATTTATATACATCCAAAATAATGAATAGTTATTTGCTCTTTGTCGTCTTCTTGAAAAGATTGTTTATTCTAAGGAGTTAATTTTATAGACCCTTAATAAATACTTAAAAAAGATTTGCCAGCGACAAAGTATGTCAGTAAAATCGCCACCTTAATCAAAAGATGATTTTGATGCGATTTAATCTATACTAAAAGGAGCTTTACTATGAATATTAATTTTTCTAAATCCTCCCTCACTGCAATACTTCTAAGCCTTGCAAGTGCCTCATTTTCCAATCAAGTAACTTTTATTAATGGCTCATCAACTCCTATGAATATAAATGTAGCATATAAGACTATTGTGGAGGATGATGGAAAAATTTTAATACAGGATAACCTATTGAATGTACCTGGAGGAACTGCCGTAAATCTTACGCCAGGAAACCATTCTTCTATAGGCATAGTTCCTGTTTCAGTCAATGGACATTTGATCCCAATGAATGGTAATTTTAGAGCAGAAGACACTTGTGCCATCATGTTTGATGATAATAAGTCTACTGCTACGTTAACACTTACCTATGTTGCGAAAACTAAAAACAATAAAGCATTTATTTCCTGTTCAAAAGAAATTAACTAACAATTGTCACTTGTATCTCTTTTGAAAATTATAGTCATTAATTGTTATGTTGATCTTTCGATTTGTTAGGGAGATCAACATTTACGTATAAACTTATGTTATTCATAATTGTTTGAATATTCAATTAAAAAGGAAAATTTGAGATGTCTAATCAACCTATACAACTCTCTAGTCACACATTACAACAAGTTACTAAGAATTTATTACAAAATATCGATGTGACACGAGTAAAAGAATTATTACCATTCAACGAATCTTGTAAAAACACTATGTCGGACTCTTGGTCAAAAGTAATCTGGTCACAATGTACTAACTAATAGTTGTTGCTCTTTCATCCTTAATTTTTAGGTATTAAGGATATTAAATTTAGAGGAACGTAGTGTTTTTTTTCTTACGTTAGGTAATGAATTATGTTTAAAAAAACTGAACTAGTTGTTTTACAAGCATCTGCATTTTGTAATATAAATTGTAAATATTGCTACCTTCCTGAAAGAAAAAATACAGAGCGAATGTCCGATGAAATATTAGAGATAGCTTTAAAAAAAATATTGCGAAGTGACCTTCTAGCAAATAAGGTTATGTTCCTATGGCATTCAGGGGAACCTTTAGCAGTCGGTATTCCTTTCTATGAACGGGTAATCAATTTGATAAAACAACATAACCTGGATGCCAAAAAAATCTCTAATGCGGTGCAAACCAATGCGATATTAATAACAGATGCATGGTGCGAGTTTTTTAAAAAGCATTCTTTTAGAGTTGGGATAAGTTTAGATGGTCCATCATTTCTTCATGATGCAAACCGCATTGGTTGGAATGGTAAAGGCACGTTTGCTCAAGTAATGAAAGGTGTTGAGCTACTTAAGAAACACCAAATTCCACTTGCTGCAATTTGTGTTATTACAAGAAAAACTTTAGATTATCCAAATGAACTATTAAGTTTTTTTGTAGGCCACGGATTTACACATTTATCATTTTCTCTTGAAGAAACAGTGGGCGCAAATACGTTATCAAGTATTAATGATGATGAAAATCAATTTGTTTCCGAAGAAATAAAGCATAAATACGCTCAATTTATTCGTGCATTATTTAAAAATTGGCTACCAATTAGAGATCAACTTTATATTCGTGATTTTGTTGAAATGTGTAGGAATATTACAAGTAATTTAGAGAATGCTGATTTCAATCCTGTTCCGCAAGAAATAATGGAATTAAATGTAATTACAATACAACGAAATGGCAATATTTCAACATATTGTCCTGAGTTAGCGAGTGGAATGGAGGGCGATCCTAATAAGTTTGTCATAGGGAATATATTACAACTAAATGAACTAAATGAAATAAAAACAAACGTAAACTTTAGAAAAATGAAAACAGAAATTGAGAGCGGCATTACAAACTGTAAGCAAACATGTGATTATTTTAAATTATGCGGAGGACGCTCACCCTCAGTTAAAATGTATGAAAATAAATCCTTTGAGAGTACAGAAACCAAACATTGTCTCTTACACAGGCAGACTATGGCCAATGTTATAATTTCCGAACTTCAAGCACTATAGCCACTTAATTGCTTGCTCCTATTAAGATAATAACTAATTCAAATTGAGCAATATTATGAGTCAATATTTAGATTGTAAGGCATATATTAGTACTAATTACATAAGAAATATGCTCAATAAATATGGTTATGTGCATGTTGCCACGAATTCTACTCTGGAAAATTTCTATGAGCTAGCCAATACTCTTGGGGAAATTATTAATAAAAGTGATATTAATATTCAATTAGGTTCAGATCGTCTTTATAAACAACCTCAAAAAATAGATTTTCATACTGATGGTCCTGATGCTGATATTGTAGGATGGTTTTGCATAAAACAAGATGCGCATGAGGGACATAGCGCTTTGCTAGATAGTCGAAAAATCTTGGAACACTTTTCTTGTGAGGAATTGTCTTTATTAGGGACCATTAATATATCTTATCCAATAGGCAATGGAAATAAAGAAGTACCTCTTATACAAAAAACTATAGCCACACACCATACTATCTGTTATTTGCCATGGTCAAATTCAGTTTTAAATCTGAGTTCATCCCAAAAAGCTATTTATAACGCATTTAAATATGCAGTTAGTGAGGAGTTAATCAAGCAATTAGTGAGGATAAGGCTACGTAGGGGAGAAATGCTATTTATTGATAACAAGCGTATCTTGCATGGAAGAGCAAAAATCGAAAAAAGTTCACTAAGAATGCTAAAAAGGGTTTGGATAAATTGCGGTAATCATATGAGCAGAAACTTAGACTAACTTGGATACACTCTCACTTTAACTATTAGGGTAGCCCTCATGTCAATTATAAGTATTAGTATTTTAATCCCTTCTTTAAACCAAAAGATGAATGATAAATATATGGCACTCAATTTAGATGCCTACAGTGCTCCCTTTTTAGAAAAATCGGTCATTTCTTCCCAGCTATTTAGTGGTTTGGCTGACTATAATCTCTATTTTTGTGAATTAAAAAAATTTTTATCTTTAAACTACTTATATGTTGATGAGCAGTTTTCTATGGTCAATAAACAAATTGATTCTCTTTGGCACCAATTCATCTTATTTACCAGAGAGTATCAGGATTTTTGCAATTGCTACTTTGGGAAATTTATTCATCATTCACCAAACTTGCCTGAAAATGATCCTAAGATAGATTTAAGCAAAGAAAAAAAGCATGCAGAAAAATTTTTTCAGTTATATTTTATGACGTTTGGGCAACCTGCTACCTTATGGTTTTATGATGAATTTTAAAATGTAGTAGAAAGGCACCTTTTATCTCACGCTTATAATCACGTTTAAATTGGGTCGTGTACAGGATATTTTAGTAGGAAACACCCCTGTTAACGCCCTTAACAGCCATGAAAAGCAATACGTTCTTGATTTATTGCACAGTTGCATATTCCGACCCATCTTGATCAGTGATTCCGACGTACCGTGATCACTCATTCCGAACGATGTTGATCAGTGATTCCGATTCATCGTGATCACTGTAGTTCAAATAAATTACATTGAAACGACGCAGCGATAACCGTTTTATCCTTTTGGTCTGATTTATCAAAAGGAGAGAAGATGTCAACGGAGAAAGTATCTATGCGTAAGATAAAAGAAATTTTAAGATTAAACCATGAGAAGGTGGGTAACAGAGAGATCGCCCGAAGGCTTAATATCAGTGCGGGCAGTGTAAGCAATTATCTCACACGCGCTAAATCTGCCGGATTAATAGGGCCCTTAAGCGGTGAGTGGTCAGAAGACAAAATATACGGTGTGCTTTTTCCGGTTACGAAGAAAAATACGTTTTATCCATTACCTGATTTTGGAAGGGTACATAAAGAGCTTAAACGCAAAGGCGTGACCCTGATGCTACTTTGGTATGAGTATCAAAGCAAGAATCCCGGAGGTTATAGCTACAGCCGGTATTGCGAGCTGTACCAGGAGTTCACCAGCAAGTTAAATCCCAGTACGCGACTGACTCACCGGGCAGGTGAAAAAATGTTCGTTGATTATTCTGGCCTCAGTGTTCCCTGGATAGATAAAGATACGGGAGAAGTTCATCGTGCTCAGATTTTTGTGGCAGTTCTTGGAGCGTCCAACTACTGACGATCGCTATCAACGTTCATCCACTCTCATCACAAGCCAGCTGCCTGTTCAAGCCTGGCATGACAGTGTGGGGGATGCCACTTTGGGAGATGCCATTCTGGATCGCCTGATACACAATGCACACCGGATTGAAGTGCATGGGTCTTCCATGAGAAAAATAATGGCTAAAAAAATGAACAAAAAGGAAATTTTATAGCAGGCGTAGCCTGGGTTGCTTGCAACCAGGATTCTGTTTTCTCATTGCAATACACACTAGAAATAAAATTATCTAATATCCTCTGAGGTAAATAGTAAACCCTGGTTGCAAGCAACCCAGGCTACGCATTACTTAGGTATTATCTACTAAATTTACCC
>JBAZXN010000029.1:0-28443 GCA_041659885.1 Tatlockia sp. | reverse complement strand
AATGGCTATGGACGTACAACAATGAACGACCACATACTGCTATTGGAGGAATTCCTCCAAGGCAAAAATTGGCACTAGTTGCCTAAACCTCTACTTTTAATGTCAGTTAAAAAAGGGGGGATTACCATATAATTCCCTTGGGGAATGCCTGGTTCTGCAGAATAGAATCTACATCAAGAATTTTTCCTGCATATTTTTTAGAATATTCGCTTAATCCTTCCAAATGCTTTTGCGCCATTTCAGCGATCATGAGCATATTGTCTTTTCCATAGACCGATTCAATTTCTTCATGGGAAAAGGCTTCTATAACATTATCTCCACTAAAATCAACAGAGTTTAAGGATTTTGTTCTTGGGCAGTAGTCATACAATTGCCCGTTATTGTCAACAAGATTGCAGCGACACGAGTCATACATCACATCCTCACGCGTTACAACCAAGAAGATTAACTCTGCCTGATATAGCTTTTGCTGCTTTTCTGAAAGAGAATTCAAGCTTTTCTTTGTGAAAAATTTAACCCACTGCCCCACTTGCAAGTCATATATATTTATAGTGTGACCCATACATATCGCCTATTTCAGTAAAAAGAATGCCAAATTATACGCCTACATGGTTAATGTTGCAACATAAATGGGTTTGGCGAGTAGCCTGGCTTGCTTGCAACCAGGGTTTACCAACTCCCAAAACAGAAGCGGGATTTCATTGCCTGGTTGCAAGCAACCCAGGCTACTCGCTGTTCCTTGCTAAGTTTAATGTTGTATTTTTCTGCCTAAATTAATTGGCTCGCGCCACTATGCCCTTAACCTTCGGCTAATCCTCAATAACTTCATTAAGTTGCTGAGGAGTGAGTAAGAAAATTACTTAATGGCCAACCCATATGCAACCGAACGTTTTCGTTTCATTGATCGGGTAATGCAAGAAAACTAATCTATAAAATTCCGAATTAAGGTACATTTTCGAAAAAAATTTTTGCTTGTTTAAAAGAATAGAGTGTAGGAATAACGAAAACCCCCCTTTTTTTAACGGTTTTATGGGATTGATATGCCTTGGTTTTGGTTGTCGATTAAATCGACATAATTTATAATTATTAATTATTAATTATTAATTATTATCCGACTCCTAGGAATCTAATGTACGCGTTTTTTAAAGAAAGTATGGAAATAAAAAATAAATCATTCAATGAAAAGTTATTTCGTTTTAGACTATTATTACAGGATGATCTATCCGATTTTGATACGGATTCATTTCATAAACTTTTGAATGATTATAATGATATTGTCGAAGAATACCCTTTGGATTTCTCTGAGTACGTGAGCGACCGGGAATTAAATTTTTTGCTGGATCTTTTGAGTCCACATAAAATCCCTGCACTAAACTTATCCGGAAATAAAATTACAATAGAAGGGATGAAAATTTTAATAGAATGGCTGAAATATCAGAATGTCGAGGAGTTAATATTAAACTCTAACCCTATTGGGGATAATGGCTTAGCTGAGTTACTTACCGCATTATCTGATAATAAACAACTGAAATTTCTAGAACTTGCATGCTCATTTACTGATAATGGCATAATTCCTTTAGCAAATTTTTTAAAAATAGACGCTTCTCTTCAAGGTCTTTCAATAAGGGTCTCCCATAATGTGTCAGAATTGAAAATATTACATGATGCATTGAACGAGAATAAAACGTTAACATATTTAAGGCTTGTAGAACCATTCAGTTGGCCGCGTGGAAAAAATGGTAAATATTCGAAGACTTGGGATGAATATCAAAAACTAAAAGAGGATATTAATAATTTACTCGATCGTAATAGACAGGGGCTCGGAGTAAGTCAATCTCTCATGCCTTGATACTCTGAGTAAAGCCTTTCCCTTAAGCTTTAGAAAAGACGAAATTAAATTTTTGGGGAGCTTTCTAGGCCTAGCGCTCGGGAACTTGCGCTGTGATGCAAAAATACAGATAAAAATTATTACTAATTTTGTTTTATTTATGCAAACTGAGCAAGTAGCCTGGCTTGCTTGCAACCAGGGTTTACCAACTCCCAAATCGAAAACGGGATTGTATTGCCAGGCTTAGATCTGGAATCCTGGTTGCAAGCAAACCAGGCTACTCGCTATTAATTATTTTATTAGTGATTCTTTCTTTGGGAATATTACGAATCAAAGCATCAAAATATCAAAATAAGTAATCGTTGCAAAATTTGTTTCATAAGTTGATTCTGATAAAAATTGTTACTAGTTTATCTCAATTTTCCTCATAAAAAAAATCGACATCAGAGATAATAGGGCACAAAAAATCATGATGATGGTGAACGAAAAAGTAAATGCGTCTTTTGCCATGTGATGCAATTGATCCACAACATTTAAATTGGATAAACTGCTGCTATTCATTGGGCTCAGACCAGAAGCCATGGCCTGAAGTTTTTCCAGCGGAATAGAAGACAAGACAATCTGATTTTTTTCCAATAAAAGGTGTAATTTGTTTTTTGACAAAATTTGCAGCATAAGGCCTGAAATCGCAACGCCCAAACTACTTCCGATAAAACTGGTGGTAAAAAATAGCCCCATAGCCGCGCCTAATTTATCGTGTGGAGCAGTAAATAGCACCGCTGTTCCTGAAGCGGGGATAGACAGTCCGACAGCAATTCCTGCCAAAATTAACGCAATAACAATCAGGGTAAATGATAAGCTAATCGAAACCGAAGCAAACAGGAAACAACTTAACGCCAACAATAACATTCCCCATTCTAATGGTTTTTTTACCCCTATTTTATCGACCAGCTTTCCCGCTGGAATCGAGATAACACCAAACACTAACGTTAAACAGAGTAGGATAAATCCCGCTTGCAGAGCGGAATATCCCATAATATTCTGCAATAATAAACTTAGTGTAAATAACAACGTAAAATAAACAAAATTAAGAGTAATACGCAATACATTTAGAAAGCCGAAATTACGCTGAAATAATAAATGCAAATCCAAAAGAGGACGAGCCTCCTGAAGCTCCAGAGCAGAAAATATACCGATTAAAATCATTCCGATGAGAAGCATACTTAAGAAAGTAAAAGACCCTACTCCCCAGCGACTTATTTCATTCAAGGCTGTCATGACCATCAATAAGCCACTAATAAAAAGGGTAACAGCCCACATTTTTTTTGGTATTTTTTGGGCAATTACAGTGCTTTTCGGTATGGCAAAATAGGAAATTACCAAAGCCAGCAGACTTAAGGGGATATTAATATAAAAAATATAACGCCAATTTAAAAACTGAATGACAATACCCCCAAACGTCGGACCTAATGCCTGAGCCAACCCAGCAATAGCTACCATCAACCCCACAACAAATCCTTGTTGATTTTTTGGGAAAACAGAACGCAATATCACCATAGAGATGGGAAACGTAAAGGCAATGCAACTTCCCTGAAGAATACGGCCTATAATGAGCGTCCAGGGAGCATATGCTATACCCACCATCAATGAAGCCAGCATAAAAAAAGCCAGTCCAAAAAGAAATACCTCTTTATATCCAACAAGATCACTTAACTTGCCACTAAACGCCATTAGCGATGCGGCTGCAATCATATATCCATCAACAATCCACTGAACCGTGGACATACTAATATCAAGATCTTGTTCAATAGTAGTAAGTGCCAAGTTCACGGCAGTAATATCAATATCAACCATAACTATGGCCAAAGCGGTTGCCAAAAACACCCACCATTTTTGACTATTCGTATTTGATGACATAAAGAACCTCCTGTAACGATGTGTAGTCGGTGGGTTAAAGATCAGGTTGATTAATTATCAAAACTCCTTCACTACCCACTTTGCTTTTCACTAATCAAAATCAGTCGGCAACTGCATATTCTGTTTGTGTTCAAATGCTCTTTCAATTTGAGGTTTAATCACACGCCTTAAGGATAATTCCGGTAAATTGTCTTTTTCAAAAAAATCTATCTCCGAGGTTTCGATGCTCGTTCTTTTCTCACCGCCTAAAAGCGCACAGATAAAAAACAGTTTGTAGGTATGCGGTAATTGGGAAGGATGCGCGTGTTTGTGCATATCCCATACGGCCATTAATTTGATTGCGCGCGTTATAAACCCTGACTCTTCCACTATTTCTTTGCAGATTGCCTCACTCGGTGACTCGTTCATATCAACCCAGCCGCCTGGCAAAGTCCATAAATTATCCGAGCGCTCTTTTACCAGCAAAATGCGATCGCCTTGAAAAACCGCTCCGCGGACATCGAGTTTTGGAGTGGCATATCCCTTTTCATTGCAAAAAAGATTCAGAATTTTATCGGTACTCCAGGCGGATTTGTCAGCCAGAATCGAGGCGGCAATTTTTTGAATTTGCTGGTAGCGCTCCTTGTCAAAGGGATCTTTTGTAAAGAGCAACCCATTTTGTGCTATAGCAAAAAGTGAATCCGCAAGCCCTGCTAATTTATCCATACACAATTCCTTGTTCTATTTTTTGCTCATGTACGAAAAGGATAGGATGCAATGGCATGCCCTTACAAGCAATCTTTGTAAAAAAGCGTTCATAAACCCATGATCATTCAAAATCCTACCCATCAAGGGGGTTTAACCGCTAAATCGCCAACGTCCTAAACCAGATTGATCCCATTCGAAACCGCATCGACTGATTCATCCTCAGGGGCTTTGAAAAAAGAACCTGTATATTGAGACAATGAAGGAACACATTGAACTTTCTCTGGCAATACCTGAAGCGATTGCTCTATGCTGTTACACCAGCTTGTCATTACATTTAATAAATCAAACGCCTCATCCCGCCGCAAGGGGCTGGCAATGGGAAGTTCGCGGTAGTCGGGCAAGATAGTCTTGTTGAAATAGTGAGGATTGCTTTTAATCCAGTCAATGAATGCGCGGATTGCTGCCGTATCGCACTCATTTAATTGCGGATTACTCACGGTAATAAATAAACCTTGTGAATTCGCTTCGGACGCTTGAAAGATCGTTAGATAAATCACCATGATTATTCCTGTAGCAAGCGCTAAATTTATACAAATCAAGCTGACATTTGATGCATTTTGTGAATGTGAAACCGATTCTCCCATATACAATAAACTACCTGCAAACAGGATAAGGCTAATCAGACAAAGGGCTGCCTGACTGGCTAAGCATAAGGTATGACCGACAAGCGCATAATTTAACTTCTGGTAGGGAGGATATTGCTCGCACAACAGGGCCTTGCAATTTTCAATCGCCTCAAGGGCTTCATACAAGCGTGTAATCGATGACTCTATTCCTAACCAGGTCATATGGACAGGCCAAGTCAGCTCCCTCTTGTTCAGCGCATCATGCCTGGAATGCGTTGTTGCGGTAACAAAATCATCCATGGCAACCACTTCAAAGTAGAATTGAATCTTTTGCAGCCATACCCCCTTATCAAAATCGATATGTTGAATACTTTGATACAAACGGTGTTGGAATAAAGCAACTTTCTGTTCATCGAAGTCATCCCACTCCCCGTTTTTTTCTGACTGCTCTTTTTTTAGAAAAGATAGATTTTTCTTTTTAAAAAAGTAGCTGGCGTTTTTAGCGGTATGACCACCCGGTGCAATATATAAATCCTGTGTTAACGCAACAATTTTGTTCGGATGGCTAGCATGCGCCTCCCCAAGCTCCCCTTTTGCTCCAAGAAAGCAATAATGTCTGGCAAAGGTATCAAGAAGTGCCGCTGATGCCTCAGTGCGGATAGAGGGAAGATTTTTCAAATAAAAATCTCCCAGGGTAAGCCCTTCGCGATTACGGACAAAGGGATTGACCTCTTGAATAGAGTCGAGCAAATAATTTACCGCATCAAGGAACTTGTCAGGCAATTGATTTGATAGCACCGTTAAGGTGAGATAATGCAGCAGCGTGTTTCCTTTACCATCCACTTCATTAATAGAAAAAACAAAGGGATTGATTGCTACTTCACCGACAGTCATTCTGAATGTCAGTATGTCCATTAAAATATCCGGTGTTCGCCAGGCAGCGAGCAATAGAGTAACTCCTTTATGGTTACCAAACAGTGTCAATTGGCTGTGAGAAAAAGAGGAGGAATGGGGGTTCTTTTCAATAGCTCCCAAATTAGCTGGTTTTAAATAGGGAGAATCAATTATCAAATGATCTTTATGGTGAGTAATCGTATTAAACAATGCCTGATGGCGCGCCTTTTCCGATAAAAGCATTGAAAGCTGTTTTACCATTTCTGAAAAAGGAATAGGTAACATGAGTAAATCCTTGTCTCACTGTTTTTTTGCGGAAATGGTAATGAAAATAGTTTTGTAAAGCAAGATGGTTTCATTCAGTGAAGGAAACGCCTTGATAATAATGAAAAAAGAACAAAGCAATTCTTTTTAATTTTTGTTATAGTGAATTGAGCAATTTACCCTGCAATGATTATGACCTTGGCAAAACAACTTTGTTTTATGCTGGCTTACTTACTTACACTACTCCCGTTTATTGGATTTTATTGGGGTGGCTTGGGTAATTTTGTTACTTTGGCTGCTTTGTTCAGTATTATTCCTCTTATCGATTGGTGTTTTATTGATAAAAGTAACCCGGATGAAACGCAGGAAAAAAAACTGCTGGCAAACCCCTATTTCAAATGGCTGACCTGGCTCTACGTTCCCTTGCAATGTGGTATGTTATTCCTTGCAATCACTCTCCTCAAAAACACTCCCTTGCGCTGGTATGAATGGCTTGGCTTTACGATTTCCATTGGAATATTGACCGGAGGCATTGGAATTACTCTTTCGCATGAACTCATGCATAAAAATTCGCGATTGGAGCGTTTGCTCAGCAAGGCGCTCTTGTGCATGGTGTGTTATGGGCATTTTTTCATTGAGCACGTGCGCGGCCACCACGTGCATGTAGCAACCTTTGAAGATCCTGCCACGGCACGATTTGGGGAAACAGTCTATCAATTTATCCCGCGCACCATCTCTGGCTCGCTTAAATCGGCCTTTTTACTGGAATCCAAGCGATTAAAACAAAAAGGACTTTCGGTGGTTAGCTACCGCAATCAATTTTGGTGGATAATCATTGTCCCTGTGCTCCTTGCAACTGCCATTTTTCAATATGCAGGATGGTCTGCCCTGCTCTTTTTTATCCTGCAATCCTTCACTGCCATCCTCATGCTAGAAGTAGTTAATTACATTGAACATTATGGTTTGGAACGCAAAAAACTTGCGAATGGAGAGTACGAGCGCGTGACTATTCAACACTCCTGGAATGCCAGTCACTGGCTAAGCAACCAGTTACTTTTCCATCTCCAAAGGCATTCGGATCACCATGCTTTTGGCGCACGTCCTTACCAAATTCTTCGCCATGTCGAAGAAAGCCCGCAACTTCCTTCAGGCTATCTTGGCATGATTATACTGGCATTAATGCCCCCACTTTGGCGACGGGTAATGGATAAACGAGCACGCGTTTATCGACACATCGATTGATATTAAAGTGTGTAGCAGCTTGTTTGTGTTAGTAATTTATTGCACGCCTAAACTGGATTCTATAACGCTTTAGCCCGCTCTCTTCAATGCATCAACAACAGCAACAGGATTTTGAGAAATTACCGTTAAATAAGCTCGTGCAGGCGCTTCTGGCAGCCGCTCCCCTCTTTCCCATTTTTCGAGAATGCGAACACTGAAACCAAACTCTTCTGAAAATTGCTAGCGGCTCATATGTAGTTTTTTCTAATTTCGGCAACATCAACCTGAGCGGGCACACTAACTTTATGAGCTTTATGACCCTTTGTTTGACCTTTTGCATACTCCAGGGCTTCCATTGCTCCTTGAATTAAACTTTTTCCTACATCACTCATGAGAAGTTCCTCCATAGGTATCCACAATATGTGAACTAATCGATGATCCTCTTAAAAACCTGGCTTGGCGCCCTAATTTTACCCTTCCACATTTCTGTGGAAGGAGCAACAGTAGCATTTTATTTCTTTTTAACCCGTCTGATTAATCTTTTTTTCTTTTTCACCTGGCGTTCGGTTAGTTTGTTTTTCTTGTCTTTAAAGGGGTTTACCGAGCCTTTGAATTCCAGGCGTAATGGAGTGCCGACTAAGCCTAAGTGAGCGACTAATTCTTTGGTTAGGTAGCGCCTATAACTTTCTGGCATGGCATCCAATTGATTGCCGTGGATGACAATAATGGGTGGGTTATGGCCGCCCGCGTGCGCGTAACGGAGCTTGATTCTTCGTCCATGCACCATGGGTGGAGGGGTTTTTAGTACGATGTCTTGCAATAAGCGGGTTAATTTGGGAGTAGATAAAACCTGCATGGCAGACGCGTATGCTTCTTCAATGTCTTTGAATAGCAAACCGACTCCGCTGCCGTATAAAGCAGAAATAAACCGTATTTTAGCGAACTTGGCAAACTGTAACCGTCTGGTCAGTTCTGAGCGCACTCGTTCTTTGTGGTCATCCTCTAGCCCGTCCCATTTGTTTACTGCAACAACCAATGCCTTACCCGCTTCAATAATGAAGCTGAGTAAATGCATGTCTTGATCAGTTAAGCCTTCCCGGGCGTCAAGCAACAGCATGCACACTTGTGCCGCCTTAATGGATTGCAAGGTTTTGATAACCGAAAATTTTTCAATTTTCTCATCAATCCGTGAACGCCTGCGTACCCCTGCCGTATCAATCAATACATAGGATTTGTCATCACGCTCAAAAGGGATGGCAATACTGTCACGAGTAGTTCCTGGCATATCGTATACCAAAACCCGCTCTTCACCCAGAATGCGGTTGACTAACGTCGATTTCCCCACATTGGGTCTGCCCGCAAAAGCAATGCGAATGGCTTTGCTATCTAGCTGCTCCAACACATCAGGCTCAGGACTTAAAGGCAAAGATTGCAACAAATCATGCATACCACGGCCATGCGATGCGGAAATAGCACTTACCTGACTAAATCCTAAGGATTGAAACTCAGCACAGGCAATTTCTTCGTCCAGTCCATCGGTTTTATTCACCACTAAAATGACGGGCTTACTCAGCTTACGCAAATTTTGGGCGATGTTCTCATCAATTCCCGTTAACCCTGAACGGCCATCGACTAAAAACAAAATTACATCGGCTTCATCCATGGCAATTAAGGATTGCTTTGACATCAAGGCATCAACCGCCAAGTCATCTACACCCACACCACCTGTGTCAATTACAATAAAAGGCATTTCATTGTAATTTGCCTGACCGTATTGCCTGTCCCGGGTTAAGCCTGGAAAATCGGCAACTAGCGCATCTTGTGTTCGGGTTAAACGATTAAAAAGTGTGGATTTGCCCACATTGGGGCGCCCCACTAATGCAATAACAGGTATCATGATTTAGCTCACTGAAAAACGACTCAACTTGCCATTTGTAGACATGACATAGATGTTATTACCAGCAACAGCAGGTGCAATGCTAACAGCACTACCAACCTGTGTACGGCCCATTAATTCCCCATTTTGCGTGGACAGAACATGCAAAAAGCCTGTTTTATCCGCAGCAAGCAACCTGTCGCCCATCAAAACAGGCTCTGTCAAACCCCGTGCTTTGAGTGCAGTTTGTTTCCAATTGACTTGACCGTTTTGGCGGTTAATCGCCCAAACAATGTCATCGCTGTCGGTTAAATAAATGGTATTGCTGTCCATTACCATGTTTTTGTACACTGAAGCCGGTTTGCGCCAAACAAATTGGCCATTGGTTAACGAAAGCGCCCCAATGTAACCCTGATAACTGGCAAGATAGGCGATATCCCCTCTTACAATGGGATCTGCATCAATATCAACCAGACGCTCTACATCACTGGCACCGCGTGCATAGGCAATGCTGCGTTGCCAAACCAATCGGCCTGTTTCCATATCCACGGCATCCATTTTTCCATCGGAGTAGCCAACCAAAGCCAAATTATCGCGTACTACGGGGGACGAGCTTGCTTTTAAAATAAGGCTGGGCGCCCCATGATCAGAGAGCCATAACTTCTCACCGTTGCTTAGCTTAAAGGCATATAAATTGCCGTCAATGGTTTTGGTGATGACTTTATTTTGAGCAATCACCGGTTTGGATAATATTTCACCGGAAACTTTGGCCTGCCAAAGAAGTGAGCCATCGGCTTGCTTTAAAAGAATAAGGCTTGACGCGTCTGTCCCGACCGCAATGACTCCTGAAGCAATAGTGGGGCCGCTTACAATGCCCTCTGCCAATTTTTTAGACCACTGCATTTTGCCTGTTGTCCGGTCTACCGCTTGAATCAAGCCTGAACTGTCTGCGGTATAAATGATGTTCCCGATAATTTCAGGCTTTAATTTTAAATTCGCATTGCTGGCATGTGAGCTTGCCACCGGTACGGACCATTTTTCGACAAGGTGCGCTTTGGATTTTATCGGTTTAAGATTGCTCGGTGTCGGCGTGTTGTCTTTGCCTAGCAAATAATCATCCACTTGCGTGCACCCTTGCAGCAAAATACCCAGCACTAAAGCCACTAGTTTTTTATTCATAAACAACTAAACCTCATTATTTTAAACGGATTGCAACGCCGAATCATTCGTATTCATTGATTGATTCAGGGCCGCTAATTCATTGGTTTTCATTTCCAGAAAGGGATTACCGATACCGCCAGAACGTACTTGATTTATTGCTTCTTTATACGCAGTCATCGCTTTCTGGTATTGTCCCGTTGCAGCAAAAATATCCCCTTTCAATTCATTAATCACCGGTAAATAGACGGTATCATCCACCTTGTCTAATTCTGCCAAAGCCTTATCATAGGATTTTTCAGCCGCTAAAAGACGCGCCAGGCGAATTTTTGCGACCTGTTTTAAGGCCAGCAGTTTGGTGTGCGTTGCTACATAACCAAGCGCTTCTTCTGCGTTTTTATATTGCTCTTCCATTACAAAAACCCGGGCAAGCACTAAACGGGCTGCGTCCGCGTAAACGGTATTATTGTAATCAGTGGTTAACTGGTTCGCGTAAGATTGGATGCTGGTATTATCCTGGTTAGAAAAGGCTAACATCAGCTTTTCGTAAGTAGTTGATGCCTGCATGGCCACTTTATCGTGGTGCCAGTTCCAATAACGGTAACCTGCAACACCAATCAACAAAAGGGCTAAAATAAGGGTAATGATATTACTGTACTTAATCCACCACTTTTTTATTGCCACTAATTGCTCTTCTTCAGTCATATAAACAGACATTACACTCTCCTTAAGCCTACTTCTTTATTGGGCAACCTTCAGACGATCGCTAAAAAATTGAAACATATCTTGCTCTGAAAGGGTTATTTGCTCTTCACGCTCCCTTAAATTCTTAATACTGACTTGCCCTGCCGCTATTTCATCATCCCCCAATATCAAGGCGAAATCCGCACTGCTTTTATCCGCTTTTTTAAACTGGCTTTTAAAACTTCCACCCAATGTGTTGGTGATAATTTGCCAATCCGAATTAAAATCTCGCAGTTTTTCAGCAAGCAAGAGCGATGCACGTGTAGCCTCTTCACCGGTTGCGATAAGAAAAAGCGAAAAGGGTTTTGCTTCGGGCGTTGCAAGGCTCAACGTTTCAAGCAACAGCAGTAAACGCTCCACACCAAGGGCAAATCCAATGGCGGGCGTAGGATTGCCACCCAAGTGCTCAACCAGGGCATCAAATCGACCGCCAGCGCAAACTGTAGCCTGGCTTCCTAATTTATCCGTTACCCACTCAAAAACCGTATGGCCATAGTAATCAAGGCCACGAACTAAAAAGGGATTAATCGTATAGGAAATTCCTAAATGCGTTAAGCCTTCGCATAAGTCGGTAAAGCGCTTTCGACTCTCACTTCCCAATGCATCGATTAATTGCGGTGCGTTACCGATAAGCGCTTGCATCTGTGGGTTTTTACTATCCAGGATGCGCAAGGGATTTTTATGCAGCCGGCGCTGGCTGTCTTCATCCAGTTCGCTAAAATGCGTCTGAAAATAATCGACTAGTTGCGTTTTGTACGCTTGCCGCTCGGCCAATTCGCCCAAGGTATTGATTTGTAATTGGACTGATTTCTCAAGCCCCAAGCGAACCCATAAACGCTGGCAAATTGCCAAAAGTTCCAATTCAATTGCACACCCTGCCATCCCAAAGGCTTCAACCCCAAGCTGGTGAAACTGGCGATAACGGCCTTTTTGGGGTTTTTCATGACGAAACATAGGCCCCATGTACCACAGTTTTTGCTGTTGGTTATGTAATAACCCATGCTCAAGGCACGCGCGCAGGCAGCCTGCGGTGCCTTCAGGACGAAGCGTCAGGCTGTCGCCGTTTAAATCGTTAAAGGTATACATTTCTTTTTCAACAATGTCGGTCACATCGCCAATCGTTCGCTTAAACAGCTGGGTGGATTCCAGTACAGGAAAACGAATTTCCTGATAACCGTACTGCAAAAGGCATTCCGCAAAGGTTTTTTCAAGCGCACGCCATGCCTCTGTGTGCAGCGGTAAAATATCATTCATGCCACGAATTGCCTGAATTTTTTCAGCCACCTTGACTCTCCTCAGAATCAGCCTCATTCGCGGGCAAAAGAACGGAATGCATTTTGGAAAGATCCGTAAGTTTTAATTCGGTATCCGATTTCACGGGTTTTTCCAGGGCGAGAGCCGGCGTACTTTTGTTGGCAAAAAGGGACTGATCTTTATTTTTATGCCATAAAAGTCCTACTGCAACGAGTGCGCCTACCGCAATAACCCCCGTTGACAACCGTACAAAGCGCTCCCATCGATTGGATTCGCGTTTACTCTGCCAAAGGGTTTTTTCCAATTTACGTTCAGGACAGTAAATTTTATTGAAAATTTCCATCAAAGGCTCTACCGGCTCATCCACCAATTTGGCGTAGGCACGCAAATAGCCCTTAATAAAAACGGGTTCTGGCATTTGTGAATAATCATCTGCTTCAAGGTGTTCAATAAGTTGTACACGAAGATGCAGTTTACCTGCTACGTACTCCCGACTGTACCCTTTTTTTTCTCGATGTTGCGCCAATTGCATACCCGGTTTGATTTCCGGTATGGGATGAATTTCATTCGCTATTGTTGTTGTATTCATTTTTTACTCCGGTATTCCTGGGTTTGTTTAGCTTGGTCAACCCTAAGCGGTAAGATGCTTCAAGCCTGGTGTCACCTTTCTGGTGTGCGGCTTTTATGCCTACGGCCAGTAAACGGGCTTCGTGATAGACAGTGTGAGGATACTTTTGCAAATCGCTTAAGGCCTCCGCTGGATTGTTTTGCTTTAACTCGATGAGCACTAATTGATACAGCGATTGTACACGTTGTGGATCCTGTTTAAGGGCTTTAGTAAAGTAGACTTTCGCTTTCTCATACTCTGGCACCGCCGCGGCACATAATCCCGCATTTTCATAGGCTGCCGCACTATTTATATAATGCATATCTTGCACTGCTTTTAAAAAATAACCCTCTGCCTCTTTATTGTTGCCAATGCGACATAAAAAAGTACCATAATTATTCAGCTGAGATCCACTGTTCGGCGCGAATAACAGCGCCTTTTTGTAATAACTACGCGCCTGTTTTAAATCGCCTGTTTTTTCAAGGTAATAAGCCATTGCAGCATGAGTGTCTGGCGAGTCAGGCGCCTGCTCCAAAGCCGTTAATAACTTACGCTTTGCCCTTTTTCTGTCTTCCTGCTGTAAATAGGCCATGCCGAGTTGCACATTATACGTAGCCGCTTCCTGTTGCTTGTCTTTGCGGGATTGACTCGACTTTAACGCAGTATTTTGTTGGCAGGATTGCAACAGCAAAAAACCTGCTAACCAAAAAAATTGAATTAATTTACACACAGTTTCACACAGGACTTAAAAGATTGCCATTATACGCATTTAAAAAAAGTTACGCACTCTTTTCCTGAATATATAAATTGCAATTTGCAACCGGGCATGGCATAGCCGTCAAGCTAAGGAAAAAGAATCCCCTCTCCACCGCGCTGCGCGCGAGGGAGAGGGGATAAAATTTTTCTTAGCTTGACGGCTATGCCGGGCATGTGCTCGATTTTTTTTCAATACCAGAACTAAGGCTTCGAGACGGCGCCTTGCGCCTCCCCAGCCCGAACGGTAGGTTTTATCGCTATTCTTTTATCAAGGCAACTGAAACTTAAAGCGAAAACTCCACCTGCGCGGAGAAAACAACAAACTGGTCAGGTTTAACGCAAATGCCACTCCAGAGGGACGTCATCCTGAACGTAGTGAAGGATCTCAACCTATCCTTTAGGCGATCTCTGCGTTCAGGCTGACCTTGGTTCATCTGGAATCTGCTGCGTTTACCGTTTCGACAAAATGCAATTTTTGCCACCGTTGTGAACGGCTTGTGCGGTCTTTTACATTCCCTGCTAACTGGCCGCACGCGGCATCAATGTCATCGCCTCGGGTTTTGCGCGTAATGGTATTAATGCCCTTGGCAATTAATTTATCGCGAAACGCATCAATAGCTTCTTGCGAAGAGCGCTTATACTCCGTTAATGGAAAGGGGTTAAAGGGTATTAAATTGACTTTTGAAGGGACATCTTTCAATAGTTTAATCAACTGGGCTGCATGCTCAGGTTGATCATTTACCCCTTGCAGCATCACGTATTCAAAAGTTACCTTGCGCTTGGGTTCATTTTTAAAATAGTTTTTGCACAATTCCATTAATTCCGCGAGCGGATATTTTTTATTGATGGGCACCAATTGATTGCGCAAGGCATCGTTTGGAGCGTGCAGCGAAACTGCAAGCGCTACAGGACTCACCTCTTTTAAACGCGCAAGCTCAGGTAACACACCGGATGTACTTAAGGTAACACGGCGTTTGGACAATCCGTAGGCAAAATCATCCATCATAATGTCCATTGCACTCACGACATTATCGAAATTAAGGAGCGGCTCACCCATGCCCATCATCACCACATTGGTGACTTTTTTATCGTGGGTGCCTTGTTGTTGCGATAAAGCCCGTACAGCCAGATAAACTTGACCAATAATTTCTGCCGTGGATAAATTGCGATTAAATCCCTGTTTGGCCGTGGAACAAAAACTGCAATTCAGTGCACAACCCACCTGAGAAGAAACGCACAAAGTACCGCGATTGGCTTCGGGGATGTAGACCGTCTCGATGCAGTTGCCGCAGTCAAGTTTTAATAACCACTTGTGGGTGCCATCGTTTGATTTCTGACAGGTTACTATTTCGGGAAGCCGAATTTCGGCCACCGCACTGAGTCGTTCACGTAACACTTTCCCCAAATTGGTCATTGGGACAAAATCATGAAAACCCGCCTGATGAATCCATTGCATCACTTGTTGTGCGCGATACGGCTTTTCGCCTAAATCCTTAAAAAAATCACGCATTTGCTGGGTATTGTAGTTTAAAAGATTAACTTTCTGCTGCATTATTTACTCCACACTGTGCTAAAGGCGGCCCTCCTTTAGCACAGTTTAACGCCAGATTACCGTTCGCAGATTTCATGCGGCTCGAAGAAAAAGCGAATTTCTTGTGCAGCAGTTTCTGCACTGTCTGAACCGTGAACGGCATTGGCATCAATGCTGTCTGCAAAATCTGCACGAATAGTGCCTGCGGCAGCTTCTTTCGGGTTGGTAGCGCCCATTAAATCCCGGTTTTTAGTAATGGCGTTTTCGCCTTTCAAGACTTGAATCATAACAGGACCTGAAATCATGAAAGTCACAAGATCATTGAAAAAAGGACGGGCTTTATGCACTGCATAAAATCCTTCAGCCTGCTCACGTGTCAGTTGAGCCATTCTTGCAGCAACAATGTGTAAACCGGCTTGTTCAAAACGGGCAGAAATTTGGCCAATTACGGATTTTGCAACCGCATCGGGTTTAATAATAGAAAGAGTATGTTCTATAGCCATGGGTAACTCCAAGTTTATAAGATATAAAGCGCGATATTATACCTGAAGTTACGATCTATAGGTAATTTTTCGAGAAAATAGACAGAAAAAAGTCGTTTAACTGCCCTTCTCTTTACCAATGTTAGCATCAAAATAAAGCGATTCCTTATTTATTTCGGTTCGCGCGTGGTTGATTTTATATTCAGGAAGCATCAGCAACAATTCATTAACCCGTTGAATGAAGCGGCTGAAATCGCTGCGCCATTGACGCAGCCTTATCCCCATTTCTTCAACCTTGGCCATTACCGTAATTTCTTCCTGGTTAAAGGTTTTAAAAAACTGCATCAAATGGGCGACTTCCTCAATCAAGAGCGTTTGCATCTCGGAAGAAAGGGGTTGTCCAAGCAGTTTTTCCGCTTGAGCCTGGCGACTTTTGTCAAATGCCAGGTTGCCGGGATTTTTCACATCCCATTCGGCAAGGAGGGAGTGGAGCGTAAATGCAATGGTTTCCTCATCTTGCTCTTGCGATACTCTTTTTATTTTTGCAACAGAGTGCGTGGTTAATTTGTGCCACTCAGCAGCATAGTGGATTTGCTTTTTTTGGGAATCGGCAATCAAGGTATTGTGTTCGTATTCACACTCCTGAAACCCTTCTGACAAATTAACCAGTATTTTTCTTTGCTCTGCAAGCTCCTCACGAATCCCCTCACCGACAGACTCGGCAGGCTTTCCACTTTCCCCTGACATAAGGTAATCAATAAAAAGCTTTTGTGCGTATATTTCGTATTCATTGGCCTGCTGAAGAACTATGCCATTTAGCACGTTTTTTAAGGGCACCCTTAGCAAATGGTGGTAAAAGGAATTGGGGTTTTCAAGCGCTGCAGTAAGCGCCTTTCTTGAGAGCGTAATGTGGTATTTCTCCAAAATACGCTCTGAAGTAACAAGACCATAAGTAGTTGTCATAAACGACACTTCTTTTTCTGCTTCTTTCATGCTTTACCCACTATGATTTTTTATTGTTCTGTGCTAATTATAGCCCTCTCCGAAGTATAGCGCAGCTTTAACCCATGCCAAGCAAAGATAATGATAATTTGCAACATTTAATTGATTTTCTTCGTGTGCCAACCCCCAAAGCCTGGTTGGATGAAGCCATTCAAAATATTCCCCTGCTCTTGCTTGATCACGCCCATTGTGAGCGTAAAGCGGCTGCCAGTGCAATCCATTTTATTTCGAAATACCCTGAAAAATCCGATTTGGTTGCGGTGATGTCGCCTCTTGCCCGCGAGGAATTACTGCATTTTGAAAAAGTGTGTGCATTGATGGCTTCTCGAAACATCCTTTATGGTCCACTGGCTCCTGCCACTTACGCCCAAAAAATGCATCATTTTGCGACCAAAGGCGGTTGCACGCAAAGGCTGTGTGATCAATTGATTGTGGGGGCCATTATTGAAGCGCGATCGTCTGAACGCTTTGGTGCATTAATTCCTGTTTTGCCCGATGCAGAACTAGGTAAATTTTATGCGACATTGGTTAAATCCGAAACACGTCATTTTCAAGATTACTTACGCCTTGCCAAAACTTATGGCAAAGACATCGACGCACGCGTGGATTTTTTTCTGGACATTGAAAATGAAGCGATCAGGGCAACCGAAGAGGTATTTCGCTTTCACAGCGGAATACCTCTGAGTGCATTTTAGTCG
Source organism: Tatlockia sp. (assembly GCA_041659885.1). Taxonomy (GTDB): domain Bacteria; phylum Pseudomonadota; class Gammaproteobacteria; order Legionellales; family Legionellaceae; genus Tatlockia. Next base: position 10,898 of record JBAZXN010000029.1, on the reverse strand, counting down.
CTTTTTATAATTTTGCTTGTAATTGAAGGGGTAATTCGAAGCGATCCGAAAGGTAAGCTTGAAGTCCCTTATCCGGATGGTTGGAAAGGGTTCTAAACTCATCCTGCGTCATCGGGTTTCCGTCTTTTGTTAAAATCATGCTATTCGTATCTTCGTCTAATACACCTTTATACCCATGTCTATCGGCCCAAGCAGTCACACCCGCATCAAAATGTTGCAGCATCTCCAGTGGTGCAGGTTGACCGTCTTTAAATACAGCCGTTTTAATTTGCCCTGGAGTAGTCATTATCGCATCAAAGGTCACGGGTGGAAGCATGTCATCACCCACTAAAAACGCGCGTTGCACAGGCTGGCACACACGACGCCAGGCTGCCGTACCCAATTGCTGTATACCACCTGCAATCTCTTCGCGGTAAGGCAATGGCCTTGTAATGATCTCACCCGGCCTTTTAATAAAGGTATCAATGAGATCCCCAGGACCAATAGGGTCATGCCACATTGCTCTGGCAATATCCAGGCCTGCATACATCAAATCCATCATAACAATGGGCCAGTCATTATAACCGGCAACGTTTTTGTTTATCATGCTATCGCCTTTTTCAATCACAATATCCCAAAACGCTTTACCTTCTTTATTTTTTACGCGCTCTGCTTTTTTTACCGCAGCTTGCTGGGCTTTTATTGGATTTACTTCGTCTTTGATAGCATTTTGCTTGGCAATGACTTCATCTTGCAAACTCTTTTTTACGGCCTTCTCTCGTTCATTATCTGGCATTATGTCATTCCTCTAAAAACAATTGTGATAAAATTTAAGACCATTTGTTTTATTGTAACACAGCAGCTGCGGGTTGTCATCCCAGTCGCTTAGTACAAACTGCCGGTAATTCACTTCATTATACCAATGATTACTTAAGGCAGGCTTATGGGTATGTCCATGGATTACCGTGGTTACCTTTTGTGATTGCAGGTGAGTGAGCAGGTGCTTTACCACAACGTCCATTTGCAGAGGGGTTTTACGCCGATTCATTTGACTGTGTTGCCTGACTTTAGCCACCAACCGTATGCGAAACCCAAGCGGCAAGCGCAAAAAAAGGGCAGGAAACCACCAGTTACGAGTTAACTTGCGAAACCACTGATGGCTTTTATCCTCTGTACAGTAGCGATCTCCGTGGACCAGGAGAATTTGTTCCTCGCCTAGCTTGATTTGAGTCGGTTCTTTAAGAAGTGTTAAGTGCGCTGCCTGCGCAAATCGCTCGCCTACTAGAAAATCCCGGTTGCCGCGCATGAAAAAAAGCGCAACGCCTTCTCCTGCCAACCACTTTAGACGGGCAGCGATGGCATCGCTCCAGGGTGCTTGCAAATCATCCCCCGGCCAAACATGAAAAAAATCACCCAAAATATACACAGATTCGGTGTTTTTTGCAGCCCAGTCAGTGAAAGTATGGAAGCGGGATAAAATAGCAGGTTCTTGAGGGTGCAAGTGCAAATCAGAAATAAATACCGCGTCAAACCGCTTTTCAGACATCGTTAGCCTATGGATTCTATTTGAATGTGCTCATCGTGCAAGTAGATTTGGCAAGGGCCTTCCTGCTTTTCAATGGCATCGCTTAAACGGTAAAAACCGGCAATGGAAACAAGCTCTGCCTCAAGCGATTGGCAAAAAATCCGCGCCTGCGCATCGCCAGTGATGCCCGCCAGGGCTCTGCCGCGTAATGCACCGTACACATGGATATTTCCGTCAGCGAGCAGTTCTGCCCCATGACTGACCGAAGCGGTAACAATCAAATCCCCGCCTTTGGAAACAACCTGCTGGCCTGATCGCACAGGACTTGTAATAATTTTTGCCTTATGGGATTCAAAGGGTAAAGCTTGCGGCTCTTCATTGTGGTGTTCTATTAAAGGCTTATCGTTTGTCGAGGATGCATTTAAAACCGCAAGGCCCATGCATTGCGCCAGAGTAGCAACCAAAGGATTAGCACCCTGAATAGCGACAGGAAGCAACGTGTGTGCGCGCATGCAATCGCAAAAGGCCTGCAAATCCAATTCCTGCTCTTCAATTAAACTGCAATCCAGAACGATAGGCGCTTTATCAAAAAAACGAGGGGCTTTTGCCAGCACATCGCTTAACTGATGGTCAAATTGTTCTTTATCATTACTCATCAACTGCAGTACAGTGAAGGTATATAATCTGCCTTTAAGCTTAAATGCTTGTGATTTCAATAAATTATCCGCCAAAACCATGATATCCATCACCTTTTTTTTTGTTTATACTACCATGAGAGGCTCAATAACAGAAGGATATTGACGTGGATAAAGTGTGGTTAAAATACTACCAGAAGAACGTACCTGCAGAAATTAATGCCAATGAATATGCGTCATTGACAGCACTCTTTGAAGAGTCCTGTCAGAAACATGCGAACAAAATAGCTTATGTCAACCTGGGCACCGGAATAACGTATAAAGAATTGGACGAAAAAAGCCGCCAATTTGCCGCCTATTTACAACAACTAGGGCTTGAACGAGGCGCTCGGGTTGCCTTGATGATGCCGAACCTGCTGCAATACCCTATTGCTTTGTTCGGGACTTTACGAGCCGGTTGCGTGGTCGTCAATACGAACCCGCTTTATACTGCCGATGAAGTCACCCACCAGGTCAATGACTCAGGCGCAAAAGTTATCATCGTGCTTGCTAATTTTGCAAACACCATTGAACAATGCTTGCCCCGATGCAAATCCTTAGAGCATGTTATCGTCACGCAAATTGGCGATGTGTTCCCCACGATTAAGCGTGTCCTTGTTAACTCGGTGGTGAAATACCTGAAAAAAATGGTACCAGAATACCATTTACCGCAAGCCATCTCCTTTAATGAAGCACTCGCTCGCGGGTCGAAACACGGATTTACCCCGGTTGCACTCAATCACGAAGACATTGCCTTTTTGCAATACACCGGCGGCACAACAGGTATTGCCAAGGGTGCTGTGCTGACGCACGGCAACATGGTTGCAAACGTGCTCCAGGCAGCAGCCTGGATTTCCCCGCTGGATGTGGGGGAAGAAGACATTATCGTCACCGCCTTACCGCTTTATCATATTTTTTCACTCACTGCCAATTGCCTTGTTTTTCTAAAAGCCGGGGCTAAAAACATCTTAATTACCAACCCACGCGACATTCCCGATTTTATTAAGCAAATCAAAAACGCAGGATTTACTGCAATCACCGGAGTTAATACCTTATTTAATGCCCTGTTGAATAACCCGAAATTTGCGGAAGTGGATTTTTCCAAAGTCAAACTCGCCTTATCAGGCGGTATGGCTTTGCAAAAAAGTGTCGCGCTGCGCTGGAATCAGGTGACTAAAACCAAGGTTTTGGAAGCGTACGGTTTAACCGAAACCTGTCCTGCGGCAACGATTAATCCCTTGTATGTCGAAAAATACAATGGCAGCATCGGGTTACCTCTGCCTTCCACAACGATTTCCATTCGGGATGAAAAAGGAATTGAACTGCCTTTTAATGAACCGGGCGAGCTGTGCATTCAAGGGCCGCAGGTGATGCGCGAATATTGGCAACGGCCTGAAGAAACACAGCAGGTGTTAACCCACGACGGCTTTTTAAAAACTGGCGACATCGCAGAAGTGGATGAAGAAGGGTTTGTGTATTTAGTCGATCGCAAAAAAGACATGATTGTTGTTTCAGGCTTTAATGTCTACCCCAACGAAGTGGAGCAAGTCATTGGAATGCTGCCAGGCGTTTTGGAAGTTGGGGTAATTGGCGTGAATGATGACGAGTACGGTGAACGGGTTAAAGCCTGCATTGTAAAACGCGACCCCGAACTTACCGGAGAGCAGGTTATTGCACACTGTCGAAAACATTTAACCCCTTACAAGATACCCAAGATCATTGCTTTTTATGAGGAATTACCCAAAACCAATGTCGGAAAAATTTTACGCCGTGCATTAAAAGAAAACCAACAAAAAATGGATGAAGTCAGTGCCGTTTAAGCCATTTAAATCAAAGCGCAGTGCTTACTGGGCTTTGATTTACGCTATAAATTAGACGCATTTAACACCTGATCAACGAGGGATTCATCAATTTCGATCACCTCTTTCCTCTCAGGGGTCTTAACTGAATTTTCAGCCGTTACTGGATAAAAAATTTCCTCTAACACCGTTTGCTCAGGTTGAAAAAAGCGTTGATTAGCGTTTTCTGCCGATTTTTTCTTACTTTGAGGCAGAGATTGATGAACCGGATGTTGAGGCAAGCCTAGCAGGCTTTCAATTTGGTCAAGATGCTGGTTAATTAGTTGCCGCTCCTCCTCAGTCATAAGGACTTTCTTGATGGTAAGCTGAAGACCTGGTCTCTCAAGTACTGTTACTGTTTTTGGTTTAGACCCAATATAATGCACTTCCCGGCCAGCAAAGGACAATTTTTTCCTGTGTTCATCGTAATCCATAGCCAACTTTTGCTCAGACGATAAGACTGCCCCATTATCACTAAATAAATAATTTCTTCTGTAGAGGGCACCCTTGGTGATGACTTTTCTCCCATCTACCATCGCTATCGGCACTCCATTTAAGAGTCTATCTTTAATTTTAATGTACGGAACCTGTTGTACGGTATCTTCATAATAAAATTTGGCTTGCGCCAATTCATACCATTTCCTTCCCGTTATCACCACTCTTTCGTTTACGGTTAAGCATCCTCCCTTTTCTACAGGGATTTCTCCTGCAGGAACCAGAGATTCTTTCAACGCGTGGGAGCCGAATAAATCGAAGAAAGCATATTCATTCTTGATTGTGCTTTTAACCTTTTTCCTGCTGGTTGAAGTTAAACTCCGTTTCCTTTTTTTTGAATTGGGTTCTTCAATTGGTGCCTCTTTTCCTTCGAGCAAATCTTCCCATTCCTGCTTACTCTGAAACTCCAAACCAAAATACTCAAAAATACCCTGCTCTTCATCCATTAGGACTTCCCCGATTTAAAAAAATTGCTGATTATTATAAATATTTACCTTGCAATCAATAGAAGCAGTCTGTCTTGTCCTGTTTGTTAAAAAAATTTAAGGGTTAAATTTGCGGTGTGTAATATTCCTGCTTATACTAATTTAAAAGGTCAGTAGCAATTATCAACAAAGGATGATAATCATGAAAAAAATAACAGGTCTTATCCTACTTAATCTTATTTTTGCCCTTTTCTCTCCCACAGTCCTTGCAGCAGAACTCAAAATTGGCGTTGTGAATGTGACTGATTTATTCAACAAATCCACTTATGTGCAAAAAGCAAATAAAGAGTTGCAAGCGAATGTAAAAAAAATGGAATCACAACTGCAAGAAGATAAAAATAATTTGCAAACTCTCGTTAACAATTACGAAAAAGCAGACCCCGGCGACAAGAAAAGCCTCGCCAAACAAATTACTAGCGCACAAACTGAATTAGCGAGTAAAACGCAGCAATATCAGCAAAAAATTCAGGAGGAACAAAACACTGGCATGCAAAAATTCACCAAACTTGTTCAGGATGCCGTGCAAAAAATAGCCCAGCAAAAACAGCTTAACTCGGTCTTAAATAGCAATGCGGTGCTTTATACCGACAACAGCTGGATAGATATCACTAACGATGTAGCCGCTTCTTTGCAGCAATAACATGTTACCTATCGCGCTCGTTACTGGCTTTTGGCTCACCTCTTCGCTGGTATTTGCTGAAACTGGCGAAGAGCGTGGATCGTATATCCCAAGCATTCATTTTGAGGAAACGGCAAAAAACACCGTACTCTACATTAGCAATCCAACTCTTAATCAATGCCAGTTTATTGATAAACCCTGCCTTGGCAAAGGGAACCAATCCTTGACAATCGGCCTGAAACACCTCTCCAATCAACCAAACGATATGGCGGATAATCAAAGACAAACCAATTTTAAAGCAAACGAGTCCTTCCAGCAAAAAGCCGCTATATTGCCTGAATATTTTGCAGATCCTTTAAGTGATGCAACTTTTCTGGTGTTTAGCTTAAATCATTTACAGGGAAAGTCCCAATCCTCCTCTGAAAATGTATTTTTTATCAATAAAATAGGACTTGAGCAGTGCCAACTCATTGATAGCCCCTGTGGATCGCGAAAAGACAACTCGCCTTCTCAAAACGAGGTCTTTGCGGCAGAAAAAGGATTGATTCCTTTAAAAAGAGAAACGCTCGCGCCCCAATTGATGGACGATATCTTTTCCCAAAAAACAGCCCTTTTACCAACCAACCTGGATGCACCAGGAGGCATGACCTCGCTTTTAACCTCCAATGAACTCACCAAAAACCCGAGTGCAGAAAGCGGCCTCGTTATTATCCCTAAAATTACCTTAAACCAATGCCAAAAAATTAGCCAAAACTGCCCTTTTATTAAAAAAGAACCGGCTATTGCCCCTTTAAATCGCTACCTTGTATCCAATCAAACGGCGCTTCTTATCGACAACCAACGTCTGGATGCATTTACCGAAGCCGCCTATCAACAAAAAACGGTACTTTTGCCCAGTGCAATCCCCGCCATTGAAACGGTCGATGCAGGATTTATTATCAATAGCACTCCCACGGGTACAGCAGAAACCTTTGTTGGCAATTTTACTGTAGAAAACACACAAAATCCTATCATTAACTTTGATGGGGACGGGCTCATCTATTTGGATGCCCAAGCGGTACTTACTCACTTAAACGGGCATAGCGGCAACTCTCGAAAATCAATTAAAAAATCAAGACTTACATTCGCAAAAGATAAAAAAATACTGTTGGACAAAACCGCAAAAAATGCTATTTTGGTTAATGTCATCAATACAAAGGGACATGCTGAGGCAAACCACATTTCCGTTAGAAACAACACCATTATTTTGGACAACAAGCCGGTCCAAATTCACAAAGTGGCTGAAAATACGTACTACTTAAACAAAACACGCAACATGCTGCAAACCAGTGCAACAGAGTATACACGCGAAGAATTACTCCATATGCGTTGGGAACCGAGAAAATTGTTTGGATTTTAACCGTTTGCGATCCGTTTTTTAACTAACTCTTTACTGCCTGTCAGTAGTACCTCTCGTAGTTAAAATAGGATTGTAAATTGATTTTAGTCCTGTAAACTGAATCTAACTAACTAAAATAATAAGAAAAATGCATTTTTTAAATCAACCTGGCTTCAAAAAAATAATCCACTTATTTGAACTAACTTGCTGTGTTTTACTCAGTGTTGTTTTTTTTAGTCCGACCGTACTGGCTTTTAGTTTCGAACCAGGGCTTATTGGTAAAAGTATCTCCAATACTTCTGCGCCCAGCATTCCGCGCGCAGGCCCAGGACTCACACAGGCTCCTGTTGAAAAACCCGCAATTAATCCTGAAGCAGCCAAAATTACATTTGAACTTAATCGCGTAGAAATTTCAGGAAATACTGCTTTTCCAACCAAAGAGTTGCAAGCCTTATTCAAGCCCTGGCTGCATCGCACCATTTCGGTAGCGCAACTGCAAAAACTAGTGCAAGATATCACCGACAAATACCAAAAGGCCGGTTATTTTCTTTCAAAAGCAATACTTCCACCCCAGGAAATCAGCAATGGCGCAGTTAAAGTAACCGTTATTGAAGGGTTTATCAGCGAAATCAAAGTACAGGGTGTGACCAAACCGGAGCTTATTCGCTTCCTTGAAAAATTCGGCAAGGCAATTACCGCCAATCGCCCTGCCAAACTGGCTTACCTTGAGAAAAAATTACTCATACTAAACGATACGCCCGGTTTTGGCGTCAAGTCTGTACTGGCACCGGACCCTGCAGTACCGCTTGGTTCAACCCTTACCCTTGTCACGGAATACGATCCGGTTCAGGTTACCCTCATGCAGGATAACTACCAGACTCGTTTTCTTGGCCCTGACGAAACCACTCTTTTTGCTCAGTCAAACTCCTCTATCATCCCGGGCGGTACCTTGTATGCTCGCCTTTTGAACGCCAATGAACAACGCAACCTCCAATATTATGAAATGCGTCATGATCAAGTTTTAGGAACAAACGGCCTCATCTTGACACTCGATAGCTTTGTGACCCTAACCCATCCGAAATTTGTCTTAACGCCTTTGAAAATTTTTGGCCAAAGCAGTGATGCCAACGTGTCACTGTCTTACCCACTTATTCGTACCAAGCAAAGAAATTTACGCATCTTTGGTCAGTTCGAATCCATGACCAACTTTTCCAATGCGCTGGGCGAACAACTTTACATAGACCGAATTCGCGATGTGTATTTTATCGCGCAATACAGTGATTTTCTTTGGAAAGGGGAAGATTTCCTTAACTTCACCCTGGATGCAGGGTTAAATGTGTTGGGTGCCGGCGGGCTAGGATTCCGATCACGCACAGGCGCTGATCCAAGTTTTTTGAAATTAGTTCTTACTGCTTCAAGAAATCAGGTTATTAACGATCACTTTTCAGTGTATGCACTGGTTACAGCACAACACTCTAACCATATTCTCCCGGCTGCGGAAACCTTTTTCTTTGGCGGACCGTTCATTGGCCGAGGGTACGACTGGGCTCAGTTTACCGGAGATAAAGGCGTTGCGGGTAAAGCCGAACTACGTTTAAATACCGCGCCTAATTGGCGGTTCTTAAAACAGGTTCAATACTTTGGATTTTACGATTCCGGCAAAGTATGGAGCTTAATTGATGGCATCCCCCCTATAAGTGGAACCTCCGCCGGGTTCGGGTTACGAGCCATGATCTCCAAAAATATCAATGCGGAAGGCTTTTTTGGAAAGCCCATTACAACGCCCAATGCAAGCCAGGTATTAGCTGGCCACAGTGGGCATGCATTTTTAGGCTACTTCCAGGTTTCTGCCGTGCTATTTTAACTAGCAGGTACCAGTACGCTTTCTCAAGGGAAAGCGTACTACCCGCGCAAAGTCCAATACTCAAATGTTCTGGCTAATTTAGCGGGGAATAAGTTAACAAGGATGGCTTCAAAGAAGGCTTTTTTGTGGGTTTCGTAGTTTTTAACACTCAGATTGTAAGCGCGTTCGGATTGAGTGAGGCTATTTTCGGTAGAAAGGATTTCTTCTTGCAAATGCAAGGCGTTGGTATTTGCTTTTAAATCCGGGTGTTCGTACACGGTATTAAGGTAAGTAGTCACCAGAGAGATGCCGTTTTCTGCTGCAATACGCCCTTTTTCATTGCCAGCAAGTTTCGCAATTTCCGCTTCATTGTGCAGGTTCACTACTTCTTTTAACAACACGGCTTCATTCACCGGTGTTTTGACCATTCCAAGAAGCGATTCAAATTCGTCGTAACGGCGGTTCAACAAGGTATCCACCTGGTGTTTTTTATTGTTTACATCCTCGATTAATTTAACCAGGGTGTTGTAGAGATGCCTTGCCCAGAGGAGAAGGAGCAACAAGAGGATAAGGCTTAGGGAGGCGCCTGCTGCAACATACACCATCGCGCTGTATTTTGCAGGGCTGACCTGTCCACCACCTGAGCCACTGCCAGAGCCATTACCCGCAGAACCGGTGCCACCATTGGTACTATTGCCATTAGTGCCTGTGGTGTTGCTGACATTACTCGTGGTTTGATTACCCATCGTTGCTGCGGTGTGGTTTAGGCTGGAGGCATTGTTTGGATTCAATGACGCAGCCCCTGCTTCATTCGCTATCGTATCCCGGTTGGTAAGGCGGCTTGTATCAATATTAGCATCGCCAACTGCTGCAGCATTAAGCTCTTTGGCAAGCATGGAACTACTCACTTCCCTGCTGCGAACCGTCACTGCATCGGCATTGCTGTTGCGCGATTTGGTCGGCGCAATCGTAATGCTTGCATTGGAATTTTGGCTGGATGAGGAATTGATTACCTCATTAAAGCCATTGACATTTTGAGTGGCTCCCAAGCCACTGGTTATTTCAGAAGCAATCGTATTGCTATTGTCTACTGGGACGACCACAGGAGTAGGCGTTGGCGGGGTGGGTGGAGTAGGCTCGGTAAAGATTAAATTACCATTGCCCGCTTTTACAATGCTGCCACTGCCGCTGATGTTGCCATAAAGTGCCAGAGTCGCGTCAGTAAAGGTGGGCGTAAAGGTCGTGATGGTATTTAATACCAGTGGATTTTGTAAAATATCCGTTGTACCGGGTGCCGTAGTATCCGTGACCGCCCCACCGTTTAAATAGATAGTGCTTTGATTTTGCAAGGTGCCACCGCCAAAGTTCATACTTAAGGTACCGCCATTCAGATTGATAACGCCACTTGGCCCCAAGGCTTGTGTATTGGTAATGCTCAGAATACCGTTGTCAACCGTCGTACCGCCAGTGTAACTATTGCTTCCCGGGATAAGCAGAATGCCATCCCCTTCTTTAACAATGCCACCAGGTCCGCTGATGGTGCCAAACAGCGCCAGGGTGGCATTAGGCAGAGTGGGGGTAAAGGTCGTTGTGGTATTTAACACCAGTGCATTTAGCAAAATATCCATCGTACCGGGAGCCGTATTATCCGTAATCGCGCCGCCATTCAGGTTAATCGTGCTTTGATTTTGCAAGGTGCCGCCACCAAAGTTCATACTCAAGGTGCCACCATTTAAGTCAATACCCCCCGTGGTGCCCAAGGCTTGCGTATTTAAGAGATTTAATCCGCCGTCAGTTAAGGTAGTGCCGCCGGTATAACTGTTTGCACTATCAAAAGTCATCGTGCCGGTGCCTGTTTTAACTAGCGCACCACTGCCTGCAATGTCACCGCTGTAAGTAGTACTGCCATTATTGCCACCCGTAGTTAAGATTCCAGAGCCTAAATTGACATTACCACCGGTAGCCCCACCACCAGCAAGAGAGCCGATAATTGCATTAAAGCCATTTAAATCAAGGGCAGTTCCGGCATTGTTAGAAAGCGTTACCGCAGAGCTTGCTCCAA
>JBAZXN010000028.1:0-29137 GCA_041659885.1 Tatlockia sp. | reverse complement strand
GCGTAGGCTTTTCGACAAATCGAATGACCTCATTTCCGGCCGCTTCAATGTAACCATAACCGGTATTTGCTTCATGGGGTTTAATACCAAAAGTAACCAATTTTCCTTCAAGTGCCAATTGGGCGGCTTCTGAAACCATCTGTTGAAAAGCATCTTGATCAAGGATTAAGTGATCGGCCGCCAGGATTAAAAGTAAACTGTCCTCTCCGTGTTTTCCAGCCATTTGTATGCTGGCTGCAGCAATAGCTGCGGCAGTATTTCGGCCAAAAGGCTCCAGGATAAACGAGGTATCAAGGGCCGGTTGATTCAAGGCACGAAATTCATCCTCAATTTTAAAAAAAAGGTCACGGTTAGTAACGGTCAATATTTCCTTAACTCCAGGAAGCGCTGCCCCTCGTAAAAAGGCTTTTTGCAGAAGGCTTTGGCCATCGGAAAGCCGAATAAACGGTTTAGGGTGTGATTCACGCGAGACGGGCCAAAGCCTTGAGCCCGCGCCCCCACAAAGAACAGTTGGAATTAAAAGCATGCACTCTCCTTTTTTGTGGTATGAACAGCCGTTGCTTTGGGCAATTCAGCAGAGCCTGGTAGATAGGGATTACTTCTCTAATGCGCCGTTTTACTTTTTTTTTTAAAAAGCTAAAAAAACCTCTGTAGCATAGCTATCAGCGCAATTTTTTTCAATGCTTTCTCAAGGAATTAAAATGCAAACTATGAATTGCATTAACATTTTTAGTATCGTACTATTCTTCACAATAAAAAATGGTAGGAGCTACCAGGATTATTCCTCTTCCAATACAAGGGAGTTCTATCGATGCGCTTGCTGGCTTTTGAACAGGCACTGTCTGGAAAAAAAATACTAATAACAGGGCATACCGGGTTTACCGGGGGCTGGGTTTCTTTATGGCTTCAATCCATCGGAGCAGAAATAGCAGGCTTTTCTTTGCCGCCGGAAACTTCTCCGTCTTTATTCCATGCCTTGGATTTAGAGCAAACAGTACCGACTACTTTTGGCGACATTTGCGACTACCCGGCCTTGTTAAACGCCATCGACCGCTTTCAGCCTGAACTCATTTTGCATCTTGCAGCCCAACCGTTAGTGCGTCTTTCCTATCACGATCCTGTTCGCACTTTTTTGGTGAATTGCCAGGGTACCGTGCATGTGCTTGAAGCAGCGCGTTGCGTAAAAAGTGTCAAAGGGGTGCTCTGTGTTACTACCGATAAAGTCTATAAAAATCAGGAGTGGGTATGGCCTTACCGCGAGGAAGAGCCATTAGGCGGCAAAGACCCTTACAGCGCCTCCAAATCCGCAGCGGAAATGGCAATTTATAGCTATGCAACCTCTTTCCCCTGGCAAGAAAACAAAGGACCTGCCATTGCTACCGCGCGCGGTGGCAATATTATTGGCGGCGGCGATTGGGCAAGTGATCGCTTGATTCCTGATTTTGTCAGAGCAACTATCAATCATTCCAACTTGACTTTGCGTTATCCGGATGCCACCAGGCCCTGGCAGCATGTTTTGGCTTTAGTTCACGGCTATTTAATGCTCCTGGCCGGCTTAGGCTCTGAAAACCCCCTTCCTTTCGCGCGTGCCTGGAATTTTGGCCCCAAAGATCCAAACCCCTATACCGTTCGGGATGTGCTGGAATTAATGAGCGCCTGTTGGCAACGTCCGGAATTAACGTATATGCGAGAGCCACTTCCCGAAGCCCATTCATTGGCATTGGACAGCTCGCTTGCCAAATCCCAACTAAAGTGGCATCCCGTATGGGATACCCGACAAGTCATTGCAGAAACAGCAGCCTGGTATCGAGAGTATTATGTAAATCCCGATACAGCGAAGGCTTTAACCACCCAACAAATAGATGCTTGGCGAGCCGGTATTGTATAAATAGAGTACACAAAAGGAGTTAGTAATGAGAGCGGTTATTTTAGCTGGTGGTCTAGGTACAAGAATTAGTGAAGAAACCTCACTCCGTCCAAAGCCAATGATTGAAATCGGTGGCAAGCCCATTCTTTGGCACATCATGAAACTGTATTCGGCGCATAACATCTTTAATTTTGTTGTTTGCTTAGGGTACAAGGGCTATGTCATTAAAGAATATTTTGCCAATTATTTCCTGCACATGTCAGATGTTACCTTTGATATTTCGAATAACAGTATGGAAATTCACCACCATAATGCGGAGCCCTGGCTGATAACGCTGGTAGAAACCGGCGAAAAAACCATGACTGGCGGCCGTTTAAAACGGGTTGCCAACCATTTACCTCAGGACGAAGATTTTTGCCTGACCTACGGCGATGGCCTCTCCGATGTGGATATTACCGGGCTTATTGCTTTTCACAAAAGACAAAACACACTGGCAACGCTTACCGCGATACAACCACCGGGTCGATTTGGTTCCTTACAAATGGATGCAAACCGAATTCACGGTTTTCAAGAAAAGCCACAGGGTGATGGCGGGTGGATTAACGGCGGCTTTTTTGTTTTGTCGCCCAAGGTCATTGATTACATTGACGGGGATGATACTATTTGGGAAAAAAACCCGCTGGAACATTTGGCAACAGAAGGGCAGTTGTCAGCCTATCAGCACCGTGGGTTTTGGCATCCTATGGATACCCTGCGTGATAAAAACTATTTGGAAGAGTTATGGGAAACTGGCCAAGCACCCTGGAAATCCTGGTGAATTGACAGAAAATAATAATTAAATCATTAACCTGGAGAGTGATAATAATGGATACAAAGCAATTTATTCATGTACCTTATGGAAAAACCGTGCACGGCGAAGAAGAAATTGCCGCTGTGGTTTCGGTATTACGCACTTCGACCCAAATGGGTAAAAACGTGTTTGAAATGGAACGACGTGTTGCCGATTTATTTGCCAAGCAACAGGGAATTATGGTGAATTCAGGCTCTTCCGCAAATTATTTAGCCATTGAAATTCTCAACCTGCCCAAAGGCGCGGAAGTGATTACTCCCACCCTGACCTTTTCAACAACGGTTGCTCCCTTATTAAAAAATGGGCTCATTCCAGCCTTTGTAGACGTGGAGCCAGGCACATTTAATATTGATGCCAATCAGGTTGAGGCCATGATTACCTCTAAAACAAAGGCCATGATGATCCCTAACTTGTTAGGTAATCTGCCCAACTGGAAAATGCTAAGGGAGCTGGCAGACAAATACAATCTTCTCGTTATTGAAGATTCTGCGGATACTTTGGGCGCCACCATCGATGACTTGCCGGTAGGCCGTTATAGCGACATCAGCACCACCAGTTTTTATGGTTCACACGTAGTCAACTGTGCCGGAAATGGCGGAATGTTGTGTGTAAATGAACAACGTTTGACCGACCGGGCAAAACTGTTAAGAAGCTGGGGGCGTAGTTCTTCTCTGTTTGTGGAATCCGAAGCCATTGAAAACCGCTTTAATATTCAAGTGGATGGAATTGATTACGATGCCAAATTTGTATTCGAAGCCTTAGGTTACAATCTTGAGCCTTCTGAAATGGGAGCGGCCTTTGGTTTGGTTCAGCTTGATAAATTAAATAATAACATCATTGCCCGTAACAAAGCCTTTGCCTCCCACACCGCCTTTTTTAGCCAATACCAGGACTGGTTTATTCTGCCCAAGCAGTTGCCTCACTCCAACACCGGATGGCTGGCCTTTGCCTTAACGGTAAAAGACAGTGCGCCGTTTACCCGCAAAGAATTACAAATCTTCCTGGAAAGACGCAACATTCAGACAAGAACGGTATTTACCGGCAACATTTTGCGCCAACCAGGTTTTAGCGCAATTGAGCGCCGTGAGTCTGCAAACGGTTACCCGCATGCTGATCAAGTCATGCGTGGCGGTATTTTGCTGGGCTGCCATCACGGCTTAACGGCTGAAATGATGGATCATATCCACCAGTCGTTTAAAGCATTTGCCAAGCTTCAAACAAGCCAGAGTGTTAGTGCTTAAACCTGATAATGGCACTTGGGTCAATTACGGGTGTCTACTGCACTGATTGTTCGAGAGGTTTAGATGATACGATTTCAGCAAAAAATCATCCAGACCGCTCGAGCATTCAACACACGAACCACTCGTTACCCCTTTTGAATGAGTACTAGAGCGCCAAATGATTTAAAACGACACAAATGTTCCATGTTAAATAATATGGAATAATTTGATGCTGTTTGTTTTTATGAAGTAGGTTGGGCCTTGGCTCATAGCCGTTAGGCGAAGGAAAAAGTTTATCCCCTCTCCACCGCGCGCGGCGTGGGGGAGAGGGTTAGGGTGAGGGGGCTAAAAATAAGGTCGCGTAGCGATTCATTAATTATTTTTGGTGGAAATCGCTTTGATTTTCAAAACAAAAAAGGAATCACTAACGTGATAAATTTTTTACCCCCTTACCCTCACGCTACCCCTCACCCCTTTGCCGCGCGCGGTGGAGAGGGACTAAAATTTTTCTTAGCCTAACGGCTATGAGCCAAGGCCCAACCTACAGTATGAGTTTAATTTGCACCCATTGGAATAGGTATGAAACTAATCAGTGTAGTAACCCCTTGTTATAATGAAGAAAGCAATGTCGCTGAAATTCATAAACAGGTTCGCGAAGTGTTTGAGCAAGTTCCTCATTATCACTATGAGCATATTTTTATCGATAATGCCTCAGACGATAATACGGTTGCTTTATTAAAACAAATAGCAAGCGAGGATTCGCACGTAAAACTAATTATCAACTCAAGGAATTTTGGACATATTCGCTCGCCTTACCATGCGATGCTCCAATCTCAGGGGGATGCAACCATATTGATCGTTGCCGATCTTCAAGACCCCCCGTCCCTGATTTTAGATTTTATTAAACAGTGGGAAGCGGGTTACAAAGTGGTGGTTGGTGTAAAACCGGAAAGCCAGGAGTCGCGCCTCATGTTTACCATCAGGCGCGCTTATTACCGGTTTGTAACTAAAATTGCAGACGTAAAACTTATACAGAATTTCACCGGTTTTGGCCTTTATGACAAAGAAATTATCGCAATTTTAAAAAAACAGGACGATCCTTATCCTTATTTTCGCGGGCTTATTGCTGAAATTGGCTTTGATGTAGCAACTGTTCCTTATAACCAGCCCCGAAGGGTGCGGGGAGTTACTAAAAATAATTTTTATTCCTTGTATGACATGGCGATGTTAGGAATAACAAGCCATTCCAAAGTGCCTTTGCGCCTGGCCACGATGGCGGGTTTTTCCCTTTCCATTTTAAGCCTTGTTGTTTCCTCGCTATTTTTTATTCTGAAACTGCTGTTTTGGAATAGTTTTGATTTGGGCGTAGCACCTATATTAGTCGGGCTGTTCTTTTTCTCTTCCGTGCAATTGTTTTTTATCGGCTTATTGGGAGAGTATATCGCCTCCATCAACACACGAGTGATGAAGCGCCCCTTAGTCATTGAAAAAGAGCGGGTAAACTTTTTTGAGTAACCGAATGAACCCCCTGGCGCAGGATTTGGATTACATTTTGAACCATACGCACGCACTCTGGGAAGAGTTGCGTCAGGAGCGAATTTTTATTACCGGAGGAACCGGTTTTTTTGGTTGCTGGTTTTTAGAAACGTTTTTTTGGGTCAATCGAAAACTCGGGCTTAATGCAAGTATTACTGTTTTAACGCGTAATCGTGAAAAATTTCTTGCCAAATACCCCCATTTTGCCAGGGAGCCATCTCTTCATTGCCACGAGGGGGATGTTCGGAATTTTGTTTTTCCAAAAAACCAATTTGCCTATGTGATTCATGCGGCAACCGACACCAGTGCAGCATCTAATCCCTTAATGGTATTTGAAAGCATTACGCAAGGGACACAGCGTGTACTTGAGTTTGCACGGGTTTGTAATGCCAAAAAAATACTTTTAACCAGTTCAGGCGCAGTCTATGGTAAACAGGTCGTGGAAACACCGCTTCCTTTGGAAAATCAACCGGCCCTGCTTGAATTACTCCAGGTTAAATCGTCCTATGCCGTGGGTAAGAGTGCCGCAGAACAATTGGCTTATTTGTATTCAGAGCAATACCAGTTGGATATTAAAATTGCACGTTGTTTTGCTTTTGTTGGGCCTTATCTGCCGCTGGATGGACACTTTGCAATTGGCAATTTTATATTGGATGCCCTCAAAGGCGGGCCTATTACCATAAAAGGCGATGGCACACCGGTTCGCTCCTATCTTTATGCTGCTGATCTTGCAATTTGGCTCATGACGATTCTTTTTCGTGGGGAAAAATGTTTGCCTTATAATGTAGGCTCGGATGAGGCTTATTCGCTTCAAGAGGTTGCCCATCTCGTAGCGAGCACCTTTGAAAAACCCATTGCCGTTACTACCCTACAGGATAAAAAAGGCAATGAGAAGGCTGAGCGTTATGTCCCCAATATAGACAGGGCGCGTGAATTGCTTCATTTAAAGCCTGGAATAAACCTGGAGCAGGCCATTCACTTAACGAAAGCCTGGCTTCACCGGGTAGCAGCCCTTGAAAAGTCTAGGACGGCATCCCTGATATAGAATAATTCAAACTCTGCAATGTTTGTCCGCCGTACAAGGTATCTGTTAATATGCCCTGGGGGTTAAAGACAAAGGTTGCGGGAACTCCGCGAATGTCACCTAATTGCAGGGCTTTACCGGGATCGGCTTGCAAACTGGGATAGCGGATATGGTATTTTTCTATCAAAGCAAGTTGTCTTGCGAGGGGAAGGGCATCGTAATTCACGGCAAATAATGCAACTTTGTCTTTTCTTTTTTGATAAAATCGGTTTAACTCGGCAATTTCGTCAAGGCAAGGCTGACACCAGCTGGCCCAATAATTAATAAAAACCCATTTTCCCTTTAAACTGTCAAAAGGGATGGCATTGCCTGTCAAATCTTTTAAGATAACAGGGGTAGTAAAACCGGAATGTGGAACCACCAGAGTGAAAAGGAGCGCAGAAATTAGGTGTAAGCTCTTCATAAGTACTCCAACAAGCATATTCTTGTGAGTCAGGTATTCTAACACAGCCGTTTTAATTTATAATCTTTTTCTTATCGAGCGTGATTTCTCGCCTCACTACGTTGTAAGGTAAATTGATGGAAGACATAAAAAGTAAATCGCAAAAAAAGCGTGAAGCCGATGCGTTGCAAAAATTGGGGACCAAACTTGTTGCGTTAAGCAAGGAAAAGCTCAATGCATTGCCTCTGCCAACGACTCTTTATCAGGCGATTATCGAGGCCAAATCCATTAAAAGCCATGGGGCAATCAGACGGCAATCCCAGTTGATTGGCAAATTAATGCGCGCTTCGGATTACGAAGCGATCTTAGCGGCCTATGAAGAAATGACCGCAGACGATGGGGCGCAAACCGCGGTGTTTCATGAGTTGGAACAATGGCGGGACAAGTTAATCCACGAAGGAAAAGAGGCGCTCACCGCTTTTATTGAAACATACCACCCAAACGATATTCAACAACTTCGCCAGCTCGTAAAAAAAGCAATCGATGAGCAGGCAAGCAATAAACCCATGGGCGCTGCCAAAGCCCTGTTCCGTTTTTTAAGGTCTTGTATATGATGTATTCGCTTTTTATCAGTTGCCCAAGAGGGCTTGAGTACCTGCTTGAAGAAGAGGTCAAGGCATTAGGGCTTCATGTAAACCGTGTAAGCCCGCAAGGCGTTTACGGGGACGCCACCCTGGCGGTAGTTTATCACCTGTGTTTGTGGTCACGTATCGCCAATCGGGTTCAGCTCATTTTGTTTAGTGGGGAAGCACATAATGAACAAACCCTTTATCAATTGTGCAATCAATTTCCCTGGCAAACGGTTTTTACGGCGGATAAAACCATCGCAATTGAATTTCATGGCGCATCAGCACACATTCGAAACTCGATGTTTGGTGCACAAGTCGTCAAGGATGGCATTGTCGATCATTTTCGGCAATTTAAAGGAAGCCGACCCACTGTGGATAAGGAAAATCCAAAAATCCGTTTGCATGCCTATTTGAAAAACGAGGTGATTACCGTAAGCCTCGATATGACAGGGTATAGTTTACATCAACGCGGGTATCGCACCGAGGCAGGTGAAGCGCCCATTAAGGAAAACGTGGCCGCTGCAATGCTTATGCGTGCGCGTTGGCCGCAATTGGCAGCACAAGGGTATGGGTTGGAAGATCCCTTTTGCGGCGCAGGCACTTTGGTTATTGAAGCAGCAATGATGGCAGCACACATTGCACCGGGATTATTGCGGCACGATCAAGCACTCATCCATTGGGCGCAACATCAACAGTCTTTATGGGAAAAATCCCGTGCAGAGGCGCTGCTGGTGGTAAAGCCTCTGGCGGTTAAACTCTATGGCTCAGACAACAGCCAAAGGCAGATTGGCTTGGCAAAGGCCAACGCTTCGCGTGCGGGCGTATTGCCTTTAGTGGAATTTATAACCCGCTCAGTGGATGCCTGTACCCCCTCGGTTGAAAAAGGGCTTGTCGTATGTAACCCTCCTTATGGAGAGCGCCTGGGCGAAGCAACACAGCTTGTGCCACTTTACAATCAGTTAGGAACGACGCTTCATACCCATTATCAGGGATGGCAAGCGGCGGTTTTGACAACAAATCCTTTGTTAGCGAAAGCAATCGGTTTACGGGCTAGCAAGCAATACACCCTGTTTAATGGTGCATTGGAATGTAAATTGTACTGTTTTGATTTGAATGAAAAAAATCTGTTAAAAAATGCCGAACAGGGTGAATTGTCCTCAGGCGCACAGATGCTTGCCAATCGGCTACATAAAAACCAAATCCACTTGCAAAAATGGGCTAAAAGAAACCAAATAACCTGCTATCGGGTGTACGATGCCGATTTACCTGAATACGCTTATGCTATCGATTTATACAATGATTACGCCGTGTTGCAAGAATATGCAGCGCCTGCGACTATCGCCTCACATAAATCGGAAATGCGAAGCCTTGAGGTCATTCAGGTAGTGCCAAAGGCTTTGGGCATTTCACCGGATAAATTGGTTGTGAAACAGCGTAAGAAGCAAAAGGGCAGCAATCAATATCAAAAAATGAAACAAACGGGTCAATCCATGGTTGTTGTGGAAAATGGCGTGAAACTGCAAGTGAATTTAGTCGATTACCTGGATACCGGTTTGTTTTTAGACCACCGCATTTTGCGCCATCGATTTGCAGCCCTTCCCAAGGGTACGCGTTTGTTAAATTGTTTTTGCTATACTGCAACAGCCAGTGTCCATGCGGCATTGGCCGGTGCAATTACCACCAATGTGGATTTATCAAAAACCTATTTGAGTTGGGCAGAAACCAATTTTAGACTGAATGATTTGAATGTGGCAAAGCACCAATTTATTCAATTTGATTGCTTGGAATGGTTAACCATTTGCCGTGATCGCTTTGATGTTATTTTTCTTGATCCACCCAGTTTTTCCAACTCCAAACGCATGAAACAAACGCTGGATGTGCAACGGGATCACGAAAGTTTGATTCATGCTGCCATGCGCTTGTTAACTACAGAGGGGACATTGTATTTTTCCACCAATTTGCGGCAGTTTAAATTATCACCCCAAATCAGTGAACAATACCAGGTAAAAGACATTAGCGCTGAAACCATCGATTTGGATTTCAAACGCAATCACAAAATTCATCAATGTTATACGATTAGAAAATAATTGCCTTTGGATGCACATTACCGTGACCGGTAAAAGAGTTCGCCTCCTTAAGACTGTTTGGTTGTGTCATGACCGTGCAGGCGCAAAGGCGGCAACTTAAGGAAAAACAGGTATGCGAATAGCCTCACAAAGCTAAATTCCCCGTCATTGCGAACAAGGTGAAGCATATATGCACTCTAGCTTAAAACATTGGGCGATTGCTTTTCAAAGGCTCATAAAGACACACTGCCGTCAAATTACCAACAATCTGGTTTAAATTATGATACAATGCGGTTTTATTGCAACCTCCCGGGCGCGTCCCTCTCTATGTTAGGGATGCTGTACCCGAGGTATTTTATATTGTTGACTAAAGATGAAAACTATTTCCTTACAAGACCTTCCAAGCATTGCGTTATTAAATATTATAAACTCTCTAGATTATCATTCAGTTTTGGCGCTTAGAGGCGCGTCCAAATTTTATTATAACAATGACTATTTATTAATAGAATTAAAGAAAGAATATGAAAAAATGACCAGAAAACAGGAGTTAGAGTGTCTATTCAAAACAGATATTCTACGATTCTATGCCCTTACTTCCGATTACTCCGCTTATAATCCAACAGAAGGAGAGACGCTTAAGGTATTAGAATTCCCACTTGTCGATTTTTCAAACACTTCATTAAGATTATTGAGTCTAGCGCTTGATGGGGGTAGACAAAATTCATTAATTTTTGGGCAGCAGTACGCTATTCCTTCTTTTTTGGACGAGTATCATCGTGAAGCAGGTACGCATGCTAACAAGACATTTAGCTTATGCAAAGCGGTTTGTATCAATACCTTAAAAGATAATTTTAAGGCTATCGCCTTCTCCACACTAGTATATGACCTAGTTTATATAAGTTTTTTGTCAGGCAGTAATAAAAACGAACACTCACTTGTTAAAAACACACTAGAACGCCCAGAATGGAATACTACACTTCAGTATCAGTCCATTTCGGTACCTACGCGCTTACTCGATAGTTCTTTGCATGAATTAGGGATGTTGGGTTCTTTGCCTAATCGAGAGTGGCAGCTGAGAAGAATGCTGCTGTGCCATACTTCTATGGATAGTTTACGTGCTTTTTACTTTAACCTACTAAAGCCATGCTCTAATTATCCATGGCGTGAAATCCAATTACCCGAAACAGTAACCGTAACCTTCTCATTAGAAGAAAAAAAGAGAGCTATAATCAAAACGTTGTCTGAACAACAAGCAAGCGTAATCAATAATCCAGTCGTGGAACAACGGTATTTTTACTTACAATTAATCATTGTATTGTTCAACGCAATTTCTTTTGAAAAAGAACAGCAACATCAGTCTAACAAAGTGCAGCTAGCACTCAGTCTTTTAAGACTTGAAGACTTAATAAATTCCTCAGAAAACGTAAACTATAAGTCTTTTTTGCGTATCATCGAGGCCATGGTTGATGAAATTTTGGTTTTGCAAAGTTTAATTTTTAAGGAAAACGAATTTAGCTCGACTATGATTATGCAAGCAGTACAACAATTTATAAAAGAGAGCTCCGGTTTAACGCCTACACGAGCAACAATGAGAAGTTCGGGCATGCAGGCGATATGGTCTTGCTTTGTGAATTGCTTAGCTTTTTATAATAAAAAGAATACTTCGATTAATTTATGGGTATCTGATAAATCTTTTTTTCAAATTTTCACTGTACTTGAGAAATTATTACACACGCGGTTTAAAATGGGTTCTGTAAGTGTCACTATTGATATCAAGAACTATTTTGCTAATAAGCCGCTTGTATTCACTCCCTATGCAATGTATGACTTATTCATAGGAGGTCTTGAAAGCAATGTAATGCTTGAATACAGTCATCATCAGTCCCATTATGAAGAGGTGTTTAATTTCATCTTTAATCAAATGCGGTTAAGGCAAGAAAATAACATAAAAAATAGACCCTTACTGGTGATTATGGATAACACCATGTGTGATTTTGATTTAAAATCCTTTGCATCACTCATTCATCATTTTGAAAGTGAAATTGCTCTGGGTAATTTGGCATTTTTTGCCAGTCAAAGTGGCAATAAATACCTTCAATTGGGAACTGATAAAGAACTGGCAGCCTTGCTTTATTGTCATTTTAATCCCCTTGTTTTACCCGAACTCGATATGATATTTCAAAAAGACGCCCAAAATAATGTAGTAGGTGATTTAGATCCGAACTCAGCAACGGTAGTATTGACAAAAGCATTTCTAGAGCGGGCTCATGAATTGATTTTGCGCTTTACACCACTTATTCGCAATAGAACGGCTGTATTATTTGATAGGGTGGTACCGAGGGAATTACTTGATAAAAACAATTATTTTTTTACTGAAGCGCCATCCTGCAATTATTCATCGGGATTAATGGCAATCAAGTCCAATAAAACACACTTTTATGGAGAAGATATTAACCCTGATATTATAAACAATGTAGGTGTGTTGATTCGATTTACAGGCATCGATTTACGGGATGGGATAGCCTACAGTCAATCCAATTATACTTTAATTGCAGGGCCAGAGATTTCAATATGTATTAGAATTAGTTTTGGGACAGAATCGCTTGCTGTAATCGCAAAATCTTTATATTTTATTTGTCAAAGTTTACTGCTTATCAATGGTTATATGAATCAATATCGACGAAATAACCAAGCGATACTTCCAGACTCAATAAAAATGATTACTGAAATTAAAGACGCACTAAATGATCTTTTAGCTAGTGGTCAAGGACTTGCAAAAAAACAAGAATATAAAACCTCTCATCTACTAACCCATTCCATTTTTTCTTCAAAAAATAATGTTGTGAAGCAACGTGAAAGTGACATGACCTGTAGCCTAATAAATAATTAGAATGCCCCGCAATTAAGAGCGTAATAGGGGCGTGACCTATTACGTCCAATCTTCTATTTTTAAACCTTCAACATGAGCAAACGCGCGATCGTTGGTAACGAGCACTATTCCCAGCGCCAATGCATGAGCCGCGATCAGCAGATCCAAATTACCCAATACCTTACCCTTTTTTTGCATGTCAGCACGAAGCGTTCCATAGCAACCTGCAATAGCAGTATCCCAAGGTAACACATCAACACGAATCAAAAACTCATGAACAACCAGGCTTAGCTGTTTTGCATCCGGTTTTTTCGCTAAACCATATAACAACTCTCCCTCGGTTATCGCTGAAATTCCAAGTTCTGACATAGGAACAGAAACAACTTTGTTACGTACATTAGGCACCCCCTTGATAAAATAGCCAACCATGTTCGTATCAAGCATATAGCGAGTGAGTATCCCGTTAATCATTAAAAATTTCTCTAACTTGCGGCAAAGAATCTTCCCGTTCATTCATAAAATCGCTAGGAACCTCAACGGTTTTTAAAAGATTAAAAAAATCATCCCACGTTCCAGGTTTGCGTGACAAAATCACATCCCCTGTCTTTGGATCTTTTCTTATAAAAACTTCATTGCAATTAAAACGGTAGGCGGCTGGTAGGCGCACTGCCTGGCTGCGACCATTTATGAATATTTTGGCGGATTGACTCATGATAAACCCCTCCATTGATATATATTTAAGTATATATCAATGGAGGGTGACTATCAAGAGCCATACCATCAGGAAACAGCTCCGTTTTCAGGATTTTCCTTCCTCAATCTGCCCTTTCAGGGAGTTCATATACCCTGATAAAAAAAAGAGCTCGGCCGTAAAAAAGAGGGGGGCAATGAGCGCTTGCCAAAAGCTGTCTGCTTTTGTAAACGTGGTTTTTTCAAAATAATGACCGACAAAAAGAGAGGATAACCCTAAAACGAAGGTCACAATAAAAGTCCATAATGCGCCAGCGCCAGGACCATCAAAGCTGATTAAATGGGCAATCCACAGCGAGAACAACAAAATAACCGACAAAGCTAAAGCAAGCCGCCAGTTGAGGTAGAAGTAATAACCAATCAGTACCAGGGTGGCTATTAAACCTAAGGTAATATCCATTACCCCGGGAATAACCAGGTGGATGAAGCTCAAAAAAAGGATCAAAGAGAAAAAAAGAAGCGGTATTCCAACATAATGGGTGTAACGGGTAATGGGTTTTTGGTGGTTCACTGCGTAGAGTCTTGCTTGTTCAATAAAAGAATTCATAGTTTTTCATCCTGAAAGTTGAATTAAAAGTTAATTGTAAAATACTGAGGGCTGTAGCGATAGCAAAACCAAAAAAACTTTTTATCCTTCGCCACTATCCAAATGCGCAGCAAATCAAGGGAGCTTAATTCCGGTTGTTTATTGATAAAACATACCCGATTATCGCTGGCGATGCTCACATAGTGGTAGGAATGCATGGGAGTATACGTCGCAGGAAAAGTATAATAGTCGGCATTCGGTATCAGCGCGACCGGTTTGCCGGTTAAAACGATTTTATCCGCAAAACCTAACGCACTCATTGCCATGAACAAGCAAAATACTCCTTTTTTCATGACCCAATCTCCGTCCTTTTTATACAGTATAGCTGGTTTTTTCCTCGCTCAGGGGTACTTTTAGCAACATTTCCTATCGTCAGGCATTAATGCTAAAGTTTAGTACGATATCAAATGGTTAGGGACTTGCCAAACATGGATTTGTTTCGCAAAAAAGAGATACAGGACATAGCGAGTACAGACAGCGGTTTTACACCCTGCCTTTCTGCCATCGATCTGGTTTTTTTAGGCGTTGGGGCGGTGATTGGCGCAGGAATTTTTGTATTAACAGGCATTGCTGCGGCGACCCTGGCAGGTCCTGCAATTGTCCTTTCTTATGTGCTGGCAGGTTTTGCTTGCGCATTCGCCGCCTTATCCTATGCAGAACTTGCCGGTGCGATTGGCGGCTGTGGAAGTGCCTACGGCTATACCTACGCCGGATTTGGCGAATTGTTTGCCTGGATTATTGGATGGGATTTGTTGCTTGAATATTCAATCTCCGTCTCGGCGGTTTCGGTGGGTTGGAGCGGCTATTTTAATGATTTTCTCAGTGCAATACACCTTAAAATGCCCGCTTTACTTCTTAATGCCCCAAGGGACGGTGGGATGGTTAACCTTTCTGCCGTGCTGATTATTTTACTGTTAGGCACCTTGCTTATCTATGGCGTTAAATTAAGTGCCCGCTTTAATAACACCATGGTTATCATCAAACTGTTAGTCATTTTTCTTTTTATTGCAATCGCTATGAAAGAAGTTAACCCGCAAAACTGGACGCCTTTTTTACCTTTCGGCTGGTCTGGAGTGATTGACGGTGCTTCGTTAATTTTCTTTGCCTACATTGGGTTTGATGCGGTTTCAACGGCCGCAGAAGAGGCAATTAATCCGCAACGCTCAATGCCTATTGGCATCATAGGCTCCTTGCTGATTTGCACCATTTTATACATCATTGTTTCGGGACTGCTTACAGGGATTGTCCCTTATAATCGCCTTAATGTGTCCTCACCGATTAGTAATTCCTTGCTTTTATTAGGTTACCACTCTGCCGCGGCTATGGTCAGTGTGGGTGCGATTGCAGGGCTTACTACCGTTATGTTAGTGCTTTATTATGGATTAAGCCGAGTCTTTTTTGCGATGGCACGCGATGGGTTATTGCCGCATTACTTTTCCGTACTTAATCCTTCGACTAAAACGCCTCTGCGCATTATTGTGACAAGTGGTTTACTCATGGCCTTGCTTGCGGCTTTCCTCCCGATTCATGAACTGGCCGAATTAGTCAATGTTGGCACTTTATTTGCCTTTATCAGCGTTTGTGCCGGGGTGATTCATTTGCATTATACAAGGCCCGATTTGCATCGCTCCTTTAAAACCCCCTTGATGCCGGTTATTCCCCTTTTAGGCATTTTAAGTTGCACGTACCTGTTCTGTCATCTTCCCTGGGTGACCCTTATGCGGTTCCTCATTTGGATGGTAATAGGGTTAATCGTTTATTTTTGCTTTAGCCGCAACAACAGCAAATTAAATAGTTCCCTCTAAAGAAAGAGAAAGCGAATGGTGGCGGCAAGGAGTCCTGCCATAGGCACGGTGAGCAGCCAGGAAAAGAAAATGCGTCGTAAAATTCCCCAGCGTGCTTTGGCTAACCCAACGCCGACAATAGCACCTGTAACCGTATGGGTTGTAGAAACAGGAATACCGTACTCTGTTGCAGCAAAAATCATGGAGGCCGCTGCCGTTTCGGCCGCACAGGCGCGCATGCGATTAAGCTCGGTTATTTGCCTGCCCATGGTATTCACAATACGCCAACCGCCAAATAAAGTGCCAAGGCTAATCACTAGCTGGCAAGAAATAACCACCCAAAAAGGGACATAAAAGGTATCGCCTAATAAATGGGATGAAAACAGTAAGATGGCAATGATCCCCATTGTTTTTTGGGCGTCGTTTCCACCATGGGTAAGGCTTAAAAAAGCCGAAGAAAGCAATTGGAAAAAGGTAAACAGTTTATTTAATTGCTGTTCACTGTATTTTTTAAGCAAAGCATTGCAGGCAAGAGCCAGCAAAAAACCTAAGAATATCCCTACGGTAGGGTAGATAAAAATACCCATGGCGACTTTAATAAATCCTGAAGCAATCAAGGCGCCGAATCCGTTTTTAACAAGAGCCGCACCGGCTAATCCGCCAATTAAAGCATGAGAGGAACTGGAGGGCAAGCCGTGATACCAGGTGATTAAATTCCAGAAAATTGCGCCGAGCAAAGCAGACAAAATAAGGTTTGCATTGACCGCTTCACTTTCAATTAAGCCACTGCCTATGGTTTTGGCCACCATTAAATTAAAAAACACAAAAGCAATCAAATTAAAAAAAGCGGCCCATAAAACAGCTTGGCGAGGGGTTAGCACACCGGTTGTAACAATAGTGGCAATGGAGTTCGCGGCATCATGAAAGCCATTAATAAAATCAAAAACATAAGCAATAAAAATAACGAATACAATAAATAAAAGATCCGATCCCATGTCAGTCCCTAGGTTTTTGAGCGTTAACTGCGTTGTGGTGTTGCCTTTATCCTGACTTGTCTTATTCGAGCGCCCTGCATACGTTCTATGGTAGCCGAAAAATCAGAAAAACCCACTGTTTCGCCTTCTTTAGGTAGTGCTCCTAAATGATGCAAGATCAACCCCGCTATGGTGGTTATTTCTTCTTTCTCATCCGTATAAAAGGTTACTTCCTGCCCTAATGCGCGCTCCAGCGCGTACAGGGGGCAGTCGCCTTTTACCGTGAAACTGCCGTCCTTATTGGTTATCCACTCATCCTGTGTTTTATGGAATTCGTCCTGGATAACACCTATAACCAAATGCAATACATTATCCAGCGTAACATATCCCACAATTGCACCATGACGCCCATACACCAAAGCAAAATGCGGCATGCCTTGCTGAAATTGGCGAAGCAAGGACAGGGCAGGCAAGCGATTGGATATTTTAGGAACAGGCCTGATTAACGCATCAAGCTGAAGTAAGGTATTGCTCTTGGTCTCATGGAGGAGTGGTTGCAAATCCTTCACATGCAATAGACCAATGATTTGTTTTTTTGCCTTATCAAAGACTGGAAAGCGGCTATAACGGTAGCGGCTTAACATGTCAATCAGCTTATCACTGGAGACAGGATTATCCAGCATCACCATGTCATCGTAAGAGCGCATAATGTCCATAACGCAAAGATCGCCAAGCTCCAGGGCATGGGATAAAATATTTCCTTCTTGCTGGGTTAATTCCCCGTGCAATTGACTGGAGCGTAAAATCAATTTGATTTCTTCACTGGAATGAAATTGCTCACCGGGATGCATTACATCCAACCCCAACCGTTTCAATAAAAAATTGGAGCAGGAATTAAGAAGCCAAATCAAGGGATACATAAGCCAGTAAAACGCATAAAGCGGGAAGGCGGTCCATAACGAAATTTGCTCACTTTGGCGAATAGCTAAGGATTTAGGCATCAATTCGCCGACTACAATATGTAAAAACGACAGCAGCGAAAACGCAACGACAAAGCTTATGAATTCATTAACAGAAGGATTAACCAAGCCAAGCCAGGAAAACAAGGGGGCAAAAAGACGAGCAAAAGCAGGCTCGCCCACCCAGCCTAATCCAAGCGATGCGAGCGTAATCCCCAACTGACAGGCAGACAGATAGGCATCCAGTTTTTGATGCACTTTGGCAAGCATTTTGCCGCGCCAGGGATTTTCTTCTTCAATAATTGCAATGCGTGTGTGGCGCAATTTAACCATGGCAAATTCAGCCGCCACAAAAAAGGCGTTTAGTAAAACCAAGGCAAAACCTAAAAGAATTAACGCCACATTATTCATACATAATAACTCGACTGCGTCATTACCTTGGAAACGGCTTGCATTAATTTTTGAAGGGGTAAAGGGAACTGCATGCCGCCTGATTGCAAAGCCGATTCGCGATGCGCTGTTTCATCAATAAGCATTTGTTCAAGAATTGCTTTGGATTTGGCGTCATTAGCCGGTAATTTCTCTAAATGCGCCTCAAGGTGTGCTGCAACCTGCCGTTCGGTTTCTGCTACAAATCCAAGGCTTATTCTGTCGCCGGCAAAGCCTGCCATTGCACCAAGAATAAAAGACCCTGCATACCAAAAAACATTTAATTTGCTTAACTGGCCATCTAATTCCTGCAAGCGCGCTTCACACCAGGCCAAGTGATCCACCTCCTCACTTGCGGCATGGTCCATCTGTAACCTCACATGCTCCAGTTTAGCCGTTAAGGCTTGACCTTGATAAAGCGCCTGAGCACACACTTCTCCGGCATGGTTTACACGCATTAAACCAATCGTCTTTTGCCTTTCTGCTTTGCTAAGGGAAGGCGCAGGCAGGCTGGCACCTGGAGTGGGGCGATGCGGATTTCGCAGGGCTTGCGGGAAAACGGTACGTAACGCTTTATCAACCTCAGAAATTACATTTTCCAGAAAGTTCAAATTGTCACCATTTGCGGTTGTTGGATTAAAAGAATAGTTTAAAGCAAATGCAATTTTACTCAAAGCGAAAGCGGAAATAATGCTATGATACCCCCCCAGGAGGAGTCAATTCATGAGCATAAAAAAACAGCTTATCACTTTTTTTATAGTCGGTGTTATCAATACCATGGTGGGTTATGCCTGGTATGCCCTTTTTATTTTTTGTGGGCTGACCTATCCCATTGCCCTTTTAATGTCCACTTGCCTTGGGGTACTGTTTAATTTCAAAACGATGGGCAAATTTGTTTTCAAAAACTCCAACAACATGCTGATTTTTAAATTTATTGGCGTATATACCTTTTTGTATTTTTTTAATATGAAACTGATTGGGCTGCTAAACCCTTTGATTCCTAACCTGTATCTGGCCGGGCTGATTGCGATTATCCCCTCCGCAGCTCTAGGCTTTCTGCTCAATAAGTTTCTTGTGTTTAGAAAGGCTTATGCTTGTGTCGAGGAGGAAGAAACAACGCATTGATTCTTCCTCTCCCGCGAGGGAATTTAGGTGCTTTCAATGCTGACAGGAGTAGTAAAAGGCTCCATTTCGGTAATGGGGCGTCCGAAAGCAATTTTAGGGTAAGCATTGGCTCGCAAATCCACCATCACTTGCAAGAGACAGGCGCTGTCGTTATTCCACAGCCAATGCATTGCCGCAGTAATTTCTTCAGCCACTAAAATCGTTCTGGCTTGAAGCCCATAGGCACTGGCAATGGCTTCAAAATTAGGCGCACTATAACCCCAATAGGTGGACAGGTAACGGCTGTTAAAGTAGGAGTCTTGAAACTGGCGAATCATCCCCAGACTGTTGTTATTCACAACGATTATTTTGAGTGGAATTGCGTTGCGAACCACCGTTTGCAGTTCCTGAATATTCAATTGAAAACAACCATCCCCTGCAATAACCACAACCGGCGCTTTTCCATGCGCAAGGGATGCGCCAATGGCAGCGGGCAGTGCAAATCCCATCGCCCCCATCCCGGCAGAAGTCATAAAAAATTGGGACGCGCCAAGCTCAAGCGATTGAGCAGACCACATTTGGTGATTGCCGACATCAACTACATACCCCTTGGCCTGTTTGGCATTCTGGGATAATAGATGCATGAAGTGATTGGGGTTAATGCCCAGGATATCTGGCAGTTCTTTGGTATCCGGCCAGTTTTCCTTGTTGCAGTGGATTTCCTCAAACCACTCGGTTTTTGGAGCCAAACTTTGGTTATTGAGTGCGTTTAACATGCCTTTGATAAAATCCGCAATATCCATCACAAAAGGGGTGCAATTTTTGACGCGGTTATTGATTTCACCTTCGTCGCAGTCGACATGGATTATTTGTTTATTCCGACAAAACGAATCCACATCAGCCCCTGTTTGCCTGATATCAAGGCGGCTGCCCAACACAAGCAACAAATCACTGTGACCTATCGCGATATTGGCCCAACGGTTCCCGTAACTGCCAATAAACCCAACCCGCAGGGGATTTTCAAAGGCAATGCAATCCATTCCTAAAAGGGAAGTGACCACAGGAACCTGCAACTGTTCCAGTAAAAGCGCCAGGGTCTTCTGGCTGCGGCTGGCATTCACGCCGCCCCCCAAAAGAATCAAGGGTTTTTCCGCTTGGGCAATCGCCTCAATTACGGCCTGAAAGGCATCAGGAGCCGAGTTAAAAGGGAGCGTTTTTCGTGCGATGGGCGTAATTGCCTCCACTTCAATTTCTGCACGCTGTAAATTCATGGGGATGTCTATCAAGACAGGGCCAGGACGCCCGCTGATAGCCAGTTCATAGGCTTCATTAAATACCGGCACAATTTGCTCCGCCGAAGTGATGCGGTAGCTTTTTTTCGTGATGTGCCCTGTCATCGCAACAATGTCTGTTTCCTGAAAGCCCAGTTGCCTGATTTTTTTATCGCCCTTTTGCTCGTGGGTATTGACTTGTCCGGTGATAAAAAGGCCGGGGGATGAATCAAAGTAGCAGCTTCCGATGCCGGTGATCAAGTTGGTGGCTCCAGGGCCGCTGGTTGCCATTCCAACCGCAACATTGCCAGTAGCCCGTCCAAACGCATCTACCGCGAAAGAGGCTGATTGCTCATGGTGCATGCTGACGATTTGAATGCCGCCTTCCTGATAGATAGAGTCTAGTAATTGGGTAATCATGCCGCCGGACATTTCAAATACATACTTAACGTCCTGGGTACGCAAAAATTTTGCAATGAAATCGCTGGCCTTAAGTTTCATAAGTCACAATCCTTTCTGTTTTTATTGGCCTATTCTACCGCGTTCAAAGTTATCTGAATACAAAAAGAAATGTTTTCGAATCCCTTCAAAGAGGACAAATAATTTAGTAGTATCAGACACCATTCATTGCCTACAATGCAAAAGGGAAATACCCATGTTACAAAAGGATTTATCTTCACGGAACCCGTTCTACAACCTTGCCCGCGCGGAATGGAAGTGGCTTTTGGCAGGCGCGCTCTTTTCCTTCTATTTCGCAAGCTTTCTCATCGTTGGCTGGAAGCAGATGTTGTTTCCTGACTTGCACAATCCTTATAGCTATGGTGGGGATGGCAAATTTATCATCTGGCAAATTCAGCGCGTAATGGAAAGCTGGATTTTTGATGGTTCACGTAGCGGCTACCCCTTTGGTTCACATTTTGCAGATTACCCTAATTCAGACAGCGGCAATTTACTGGTTTTAAAAGGCTTAGGCCTGTTGACCGGATCTTTTTCAGGTGCCTTGAACTTATATTTATTGCTTGGTTTTCCCCTTACTTTTATCGCCTCTTTTCTCGTGTTAAGGACGTTTGCGCTCAAACCTGCTTACGCTTTTGCCACCGCCATTCTGTTTGCCTTTGCCCCTTTTCATTTATATCGCATGTATTCGCACGTTTATTATTCCTGGTATTTTGTGGTTCCCCTTTATTTTTATTACGGCTGGAAAATCCTTAACACCGAAGCGTTAAAGCCCTTTAGCTGCTTCAGTCAATTCCTCAAAACGGCCATTATTCTCATCATAGCAAGCTCTTTTGGGGTGTATTATGCCGTGTTTGGCATCGTCACTTTTGCAGCAGCAGGACTTGCCGCCGTGATAAAACACCGCAAGGCAGGGGCTTTGCTGTTGGCGGGCGTTCTTTCTGCTTTGGTCGCTACAGGCGTGGGATTAAACCTTGTGCCCAGCATGCTCCACCAGCACCAACAAGGCAAAAATCCCGAAGCGACTAAACGCTACATGGTAGAAACGGAAATCTATGGATTAAAACTCTCGAATTTACTCTTTCCTCCGGTTAATCATCGGATTAGTAAATTCGGCGCACTGGGTCGCGCCTATGCCGAAAATTTTAGTTTAAACGAAACCCTTTCCTCCAGTCTTGGATTGATTGCATCGCTCGGGTTTATACTCTTGCTGTTTTCGCTGGTGGCGGCGGCATTAGGTCGAAAAATCGCTCCCCAGCCGGCTTTCCTTGCGGTGCTTGTTTTAGCTTTTGTGCTTATCGCAACGGTGGGCGGGTTGAATGTCTTTTTTACCTTGCTGGTGTCACCATCCATTCGCGGGTGGAATCGAATCAGTATTTTTATTTCTTTTGCCTCGCTGGCTGCCTTCTTTTTATTCGTGCAAAACAGCAAAAAAATAAAGGCATTGTGTTTTGAGTACCGGGCGCTTTCTTTGCTCATTCCCTTGCTTATCACAGGCATTGGGCTTTTTGATCAAAGCTCAGGGGTTTCCGCAGGGGTGCCGCCCCTTGCTAAAGCAGGTTATCAAAATGAAAGCCGTTTTGTACACGCTATTGAAGCGATTTTGCCTCCGCATGCGGCAATTTATCAACTGCCTTATATGAAATTTCCTGAATCCCCGCCCGTTGTGCATTTGGGTGATTACGAGTTGCTTGGCGGGTATATCAACTCGACCACCTTGCGCTGGAGCCACGGCGGCATCAAAGGGCGAGAGGGGGATTTATTTTACCGTTATCTGGCACAAGAGCCGCTGGCAAAACAATTGGAAATCATTCAACGCCTGGGCTTTTCAGGCATTTACATTGATAAACGAGGCTATGCTGACCATGGAAAAGAAGTGGTAGAACAATTGGAGCAATTATTACAGCATCAGCACACCCTGGTCAGGGACGATCACGAGGTTCTTTTTTATCAGTTGCCGCCAGCACAACATGCCGATTTTTCCGGGCTCAGCCCCCTGCAAATCATGCAGAAAGCAGGATTTGTGGTAAGTAAAGAGGGGCCTGTAGCAATTGCCACAGTGCCTTAATCCTTCTTATGGTATAATAAGCCTATTGTTTACTATAAAATACCAGGTAGTACTTAAGTGAAGCATTGCCCGCGAAAACGTTTTGGTCAAAATTTTCTACAAAACAGGCATGTGATTGAACAAATCCTGAATGCATTTCATTTGCAAAAAGGAGATAAAGTCGTTGAAATTGGCCCAGGTCAGGGGGCATTAACCGCCCCTTTATTAAGATACCTTGATCATTTAACGGCAATTGAAATTGACAGGGACTTGCATCAACCCCTGCGTTCGCTTCCTAAAGCGGAGGAAAAACTCACCCTGGTGGACGCAGATGCATTGACCATTGACTATTCACAATGGGGCGATAATTTGCGTGTTGTAGGTAATTTGCCTTACAATATCTCCACGCCTTTGTTGCTTCACTTGTTGGATTACGCTCCATCGTTTTGCGATATGCATTTTATGCTGCAAAAAGAAGTAGTGGATCGCCTGGCAGCGGTTCCAGGCACCAAGGCATTTGGCCGCTTAACCGTGATGGTGCAATATTTTTGTGAGGTGGAGTCGCTGTTTGAAGTGTCGCCAGATGCCTTTTATCCCAAGCCCAAGGTAGACTCCGCCGTGGTGCGGCTAATACCGCATCGTGTATCGCCTTATCCAAAGGTGAACGTGGGTGCGCTTGAAAAACTAGTGGCTCAAGCCTTTGGAATGCGGCGCAAAACGCTCGCCAATAATTTAAAGCCCCTGCTTGACCGAGACCAAATCAGCGCGTTAGGCATTGATCCACTTCATCGACCTGAGCAAATTACTGTAATGGATTATGTGCGTATCACGCATTTTTTAGATAATACTTTAATATAAAAAGAATACTTGGCAGGAGATTGTTGTGTTTCATCGTTATGGAAAAAAAGAAAAAGCATCGCAAACCAAAGCAACAAAAGGGTTAATTCCTATTGTATCAGCGCCACTCATATTGGCTGAAGAAAAGCGCGCGGCCCTTCTTAAAGAAATTAAGGCCTCCTGTGATTTGACCGCAACTGACTTCGATGCGTTAGGTTTAAGTCTTATTCATAATTTGATCAACCACTGCCAGAATTTGCCTGAAACCTCCACAAGCTTTTACGCTCAACCAGGCGGCGTGTTGGATTATGCTTTAAATCGCACGGAAGCCGCCCTCTCGCTGTTTAAACAATATCTTGTGCAGGAAGGGCAAAGCCCGTTATCAAAAGAACAAACGCTTTGGCAATATGCCCTATTTTCTGCAGCCGTTTTAAAAGGGGTAGGGAAACTACAGTGCGATTACGCCGTTTCGCTCTTTGACAACGAGGGCAAGTTCCTAAAACAATGGAATCCTTTGCTCGAAATCCCTGGCTCCCTTGCACACTACTATCAATATACCCTGGAAAAAGCCGAAAACGATGCGCATCGACACCGGCTTAACTTGTTGTTAGCGCGTTTTTTAATGCCCGAAAAAGGGTTTGCCTGGATAGCCTCCAATTCGGAAGTATTAAGTGTCTGGCTTGCCTTGCTGAATGAGGACGTAGAATCTGTCCGTACTTTTGGTGCCTTGTTAATTCGCGCTGACGCTATCGCCATTTCGCGCAGTTTCCAACTCCTTTTTAGACCTTTAGAAGAAGGCCGCGGGCGCTATGGACGAGCAGGAACCTTTTCGGGCGGAAAATCCTATACTATTGCAGAAATAGACCAACAAAATGGCATAGCTTTTGCCCAATGGCTTATCAACGCTTATGAAACAGGAAAGATTGAAATCAATAAAGCCCCTTTATTGATGGTTCCTGGCGGACTCGTAATGTCTGATGCAATGTTTCAATTGTTTGTGCGAGAACGTCCTGAATATAAAAATTGGCAAGCAATCCAAAAGGGCTTTTTAACCTTGGGCATTCACCGTTTAGGTCCTGATGGACTCCTTATCAGTCGCCATTTTTTGCAACAAAAGACGCAAACCCCCTCTTCTGAGATGCTTTATCTTGGCAAAGATGGGAAATGGCGTACGCCTGAAAATCCAGTGGCTGAATTTAAATCAAGCCTTTCTGGAATGAATAAAGGTGCGTGATTTTGCTATTGGGGATATCCAGGGCTGTTATGACGAATTGATGCGCCTTCTTGACTGCATTGATTTCAATGAACGCGCAGATCGCTTGTGGTTAGTCGGGGATTTGGTCAATCGTGGGAAACAGTCCCTCGAAGTGCTTCGTTTTATCAAAAAGTTACCGAACCCCGCACGGATTACCTTAGGCAATCATGATTTGCATTTATTAGCCGAAATTTTTGCCCGCAAGAGCAAACCGGCTCCGGGTGATTCCTTATATTCTGTCGTAACCGCTCCGGATAAAGAAGCGCTTGGTCATTGGCTGCGAAAACAAGCCATTTTAATTTACGATAAAAAAGTCAATGCGGTGATGTGCCATGCAGGGATTGCGCCTGGATGGGATCTTTCTGAAGCAATGGCCTTGGCCTGTGAGTTGGAAGCGGTGTTATCCGGCGATGACTTCCTCCCTTTCCTGGAAAACATGTACGGAAATGAACCCAATTATTGGTCACAGGAATTAACAGGCATTGCCAGGCTTCGGGCTATTACCAATTATTTTACGCGTATGCGGTTTTGTGATAGCGAGGGACACCTTGATTTATCCTATAAGGGAACGCTTGCGGATGCACCACCCCATCTTATCCCGTGGTATGCTGTTCCGCATCGAAAGCCCATCCCGGCTGACATCCTTTTTGGGCATTGGGCAGCGCTTGGGGTGAAATCACCCTTGCCCTCGATTTACGCGCTAGACTCAGGCTGTGTATGGGGCGGCGCCCTCACCGCACTGTGTTTGCAAAACAGGCAGTTCACGTCTATTTCCTGCAAAAAGACTTAGTGCAGACGTTTTTATAAGCAGTACAATCGCCTGTCAGGGGCGCTATAATTGCGTTTAACGCTGGGCGTAGCTTGAGAAATCTGCTAGTATGGCATTATCTGCCAGATGGATGAAAAGGTTTATTTATGAATCTTCGTCGTTTCTCTTTTCATGTTTTATTATTATTGTTATCAGGATTTGCCATGGCGGCCAATACGAAAATAATTTATGGCTATGTCGAAAAAGCAACGCTTACCGATAAGAACATGATATTGTCTGCAAAATTGGATACCGGCGCAAAATCGGCTTCATTGAGTGCGATTGATATTACTGAAATAGAGAGTAACGGTAAAACGTATCTCCGTTTTAAAGTTCCTGGAAAGACGGAAACGGTAGAATTTACCTCTGAATATTTGGGCAGAGTGAGGATCAAGGTACGTGCTGGAGAGCATTTGGCAACCAAGGGGAAAATCGACTCCATTAAACGTCCCGTTGTGTTGATGCGTATTCAAATAGGCAATAAAATTCGTCAAATTCCCGTTAATTTGACAAACCGTAAGCGTTTTAATTATCCGTTGTTGCTTGGAAGAGATGCCATCATTGCTTTTGAAGGTCTAGTTGATCCTGGCCATGCATTTTTAGTCAAAAGCGAGAAAATAGAAGAAAATGAAGTCAAATAAACGCCATGTTTACGGTTTAATACTTATTTTGTTTTTGCTTGGAACAGGCATTTTTCTCTACCGGCATTTCATGCTGGACGTTCCCTTAACCGATACGGAAACGGTCAACAGTTGGATGGTTGAGGCGAATTTACGTTTCACCGCCAATGGCAATAGCCCGGTGAAAGCCAGCTTTACTATTCCCTATATGCCGCCTTATTTTGCGATTTTGGATGAGTATTTTGTATCGCATAATTACGGAGTAACCACCAATTTAAACGGCTATAATCGCCAAACCGTTTGGTCGCAGCGCCGCAGCGTCGGCGCGCAATCCCTCTATTATCGAGCCATTTTTCGTGAAATAGAAAGCAATGAATCCTCCCTTACCAAACCACCCATGGTCAAAGCCCAGTCGTTAACTGAAACGCAAAAAGCGGCCATTGATGCCATCACCAATCAGGTGCGGCAATCTTCTGCTGATATTCAAACGTTTGCCCAGGGCACTATAAAAGAGCTTAATAAAAAAGATGGGAATGCAAAGCTGCTGGTAGAAAATGACTTTAATGACGAGCACCTTATCAATGCGGCAATCCTAATCCTGACTCAGGCTAAAATTTATGCCATGCCGGTTAAGGGTATTTATCTACGCCAACAAAATAAAGCCGAGTTCAAATCGTTTTTAGTCGTTCATAATGGCAAAGAGTGGACGTATATTAATCCCCGCACGGGAAGTGCTGGCTTTCCAAAAGATTTTCTGGTTTGGCAATACGGCTTTGAGCCAATCTATGACGTAGTGGGCGGTAAAAAACCGCAATTTAACCTCACGGTTTCTCCAACCCCCATTAATGCCCTAACCATTGCAAAAACACGCGGCCTGCAAACTGACTCGCAACTTTTGCGCTTTTCCTTGCTGCAATTACCGATTAATGTGCAGGAAACCTATAAAATTTTACTGACCGTCCCGCTGGGGGCCTTTATTATTCTCATCTTACGTAATTTTATCGGCTTAAAAACCTTCGGTACGTTTATGCCTGTTTTAATTGCGCTTGCTTTTCGTGAAACGCATGTGGTTTGGGGCATTACCTTATTTACCATTATTGTTTCTTTTGGCTTACTGGCGCGTTTTTATCTGGATCAACTGCGTTTATTGCTCGTACCACGGTTGGCGGCAATCCTGACGGTTGTCATATTACTGATGATTTTTATTTCCGTCATTTGTCAAAATCTTGGTTTGGAGTCTGGCCTGTCAGTTGCTCTTTTCCCCATGGTGATTTTAACGATGACTATAGAGCGCATGTGCATTACCTGGGATGAACGCGGGGCATCGGATGCAATCAAATCAGGCGTAGGTAGTCTTATTTCCGCGGTAATTGCCTTTGGGGCAATGAGTTATGCGCCGCTACAGTACTTAATTTTTGCTTTTCCTGAGCTGTTGTTGGTATTATTAGCCCTTATTTTATGGTTTGGCCAATACCGCGGTTACCGTCTTTTCGAGTTATTTCGATTTAAAGCGCTGTCGCATTAGCGTAAGTTGGAGGAGATTGATGTGGCATTTATACCGCCGTTTACAAAAACGGGGCATTTTAAGCATAAACCAGCGTAATAGCGATTATGTGCTTAAATACAATAGCCGCAAGCTTTATCCGCTTGTGGATGACAAGTTGCAGACAAAGCGGCTAGCCATCAAGGCCAACATTGCAGTCCCTCCCTTATATGAACTCATTGAAAACGAACACCAAATCAAAAATTTGGAACAAATCCTGGCGCCTTATAAAGATTTTGTCATCAAACCGGCTCACGGAGCGGGCGGCGATGGCATTATTGTTATCACCGATAGGGTTTTTGGGCGCTTTCGGCAAATCAATGGCAGACTGATTACAACGGCAGAGCTTGCTCATCATTTGTCCTCTTTATTGTCCGGCGCATACAGCTTGGGCGGACACAGTGATTATGCCATCGTTGAGCATCGAGTGATTGTGGATCCGGTTTTTAAAGAAGCCAGTTATGAAGGAATTCCCGACATTCGAATAATAACCCTGTTAGGCTATCCTGCAATGGCTATGGTCAGGCTGCCAACGCGCCTATCCCAGGGCAAAGCCAATTTGCACCAGGGTGCAATTGGGGTAGGTATTGATATCGCCACAGGGAAAACCTTAGGCGGAGTATTTCATAACGATACCATTGATTTTCATCCCGACACCTTGGCACCTATTGTCGATATGGCGGTTCCTTATTGGGATAAAATTCTTGAAATTGCAGCAAGTTGTTATGAATTGACCGGGCTTGGTTACCTTGGAGTCGATATTGTCCTTGATAAAGATCACGGCCCCTTAATGCTTGAACTCAATGCGCGACCCGGCCTGAATATTCAAATTGCTAATCGGGAAGGCGGATTATCACGCTATAAACTCATTGAAGCCCGCGCCGCTTTGGGCAAAGCGCCCGTTTGGGAGCGCGTTGCCTACAGCAAGGCACATTTTGCACGCATT
The DNA here is from genome assembly GCA_041659885.1 of Tatlockia sp. Taxonomy (GTDB): domain Bacteria; phylum Pseudomonadota; class Gammaproteobacteria; order Legionellales; family Legionellaceae; genus Tatlockia. The sequence goes on along the minus strand of JBAZXN010000028.1, from coordinate 265 downwards.
GAGTGAGCAAGAAAAATCCAGCGATTATTCAATAGCAGCATGTAGCCTTGGTGCAGCCATATCCTTCCCCATAAGTATGGTTAAAAATTATCCTGAGTAATAAAAAGAAGATTATTTGTAACTACTCAGATCCCTTCTCCCGCTAGCGGGAGAAGGTGCCCGAAGGGCGGATGAGGGTGATTTAAAATATAAGAAAAAACACTTGCAAAAACAGATGGATAGGATCAAATAGTCGAATGAAATCGACGACTCCCACACTTGAATC
>JBAZXN010000027.1:0-29595 GCA_041659885.1 Tatlockia sp. | reverse complement strand
AATTTCACGTATTCCAAACACACCAAGATCGTTAAAACTTTGTATCTCAGAAGAGCAATTGCCAAGATTAAAATAAAGTCAGTGTGTACAAGCCAACCTGTCAAAACTAAATGGTTTCGGTACTAGTAACATAACCGCCACGCCTAGAGAACGAAAGTTCTTGCGTAACCTTGGCGGTTTTTTTTGGAATATCATGCATAAAATTGATTTTGGAGATTCTGTCTGTTCGAAAATGGCGAAAATCATCTCGAAGTTGGCACCAAGCAACAATAACATGTACCTCTTCAAAAAATCCAAGAGCTAACGGCCAGATAATACGTTGCGACTCATCGTTTTTAATATCAATATAAGTCATTTGGAGTTTATGTTCTTTACGAATAGCTTGACGAATTAAAGCTTCTTTTTCATCATCATTTTCTATGACAGTTTTGACGGGGCCAATAAGTAGACCAGAAAACTCTAGCTGATAGCGTAAATCCTCTGGAAGAACAGCTGCTATTTTAGCTAAAACGTTTGTTGCAGCTAGCCTTAACTTTTTGTCTGTTCTACGTGCTACCCAACGTGAACCAAGCACCAAGGCTTCAATTTCCTCTTCAGAAAGCATCAAAGGCGGGAGCATAAATTCTGGGCGTAATACATAACCGATGCCAGGCTCACCTTCTATTGGTGCTCCTTGTGTTTGTAATGTTGCGATGTCTCGGTAAAGAGTTCGTAGGCTTATTTCAAGTTCAGCTGCCAACTTCTTTCCATTTATAGGATGGCGATGTCGACGTAGTATTTGGATAAGCTCAAAAAGACGATGTGTTCTAGACAAGATATTGGCCTACAAATTAATTCTCTATATTAATACAATATCATTTTGTTGGAGCGGATTTATTTTTCTTTTTATTTAAAGCAATATTTGATGAATCTTTTGGTTTGGAAGAATAAATAATAGGGCCATTATCCAGATGGCCGCTCACAGCTCTACCTTGACTGTCAGCACCAGTAACTTCTGTTTTATGTTTGAGAATGACCGCTTTATTTGAACTCATAGAGAATGCAGATGAGGTTAAGGTTAAGATTAAGGATATAGAGATTAAAACTAATTTATTCATAATTGTTCCTTATTATAATGATTTTATATTAGCGCATTATTTACTTACAGAAATAGATGCTCGACCGCTTGCATTTGAGGACGCGTCTCCTGAAATCGTTGTTGTTGCCTCCAGTGTATAATTTCCGGCATAAGAAAACGAACAGGTTAGATAACTATTTGAGCTGTTTGAGTAAGAGCCTCCCTTGTAAACACCCACGGTCGTTTGATCATGAAAACAATAGGTAGAATTAGCACATAATTTAATATTTACAGTGTAGGTTTGATAGCTTCCAGAGGTGTTATTTATAGAGAAGCCATGTGAGCCATTCGTATAAATATTGCTGTTCACTGTTCCTCTAGCATTATCTGCGCGTGCGCTAGTTGAAGCGGACGAAAAATAAGTATTGGGGTTATTTTCTATATGGCCTGCAATTATAGTGATTTTATTATCAGGGCCACTGAACCAAGAATGATGCTCTAATATTTCAGCATTCTTAAGCTCCAATGCATAACTAGATGATGTAGCAACAAGTGCTCCGATTAAGACTAATTTTTTCATTATTTTTCCTTTTATTGGACGTCGCTGTATAATCTTTTGTTACTTAAAATTTGGCTGGATTTTTAACTCCATCAATTCGCACTATTTTAACTAAATATTAACTGGGTGTTTATCCAAGTATAACTGTCATCCTTTTCTACACTGAAAGGCTTTATAGAAACCCACCATAAGCTATTTTTATTTTTTATGCACGAATATTTTCCTATTTTCCCCTCACGTATAGCTTTTCTGTAATCTTGGGCTTCAAATGAGTTATTGGTGACATTGGCATTATGTTTCAGTCTTAAATATTCGTTTTGTGCTGCACTTAAGGCATAATCCTGTTTATTAACATTATAAGTCTCAGAGCCAATCATATTATTAATAGTAATTTGAGACGGCGCAGATGCCTTGACATTTTTATAGGTGTAAAACACGGCTTGTTTTATATCGTCTTCAGAAATATATAAACCCGGAGGGGGATTATAATAGGTCTGTTTAATTACTAAATTTCCTCCATGAGCCAGGCAGAAATTGTTTATATCATCATATGGTCTTTCTATTCTACTGGCGAGCAATCGAATATTGATAGAATTTTTGGATGTTTCTTTATTATAAAAGCCTGTAGCGCGACCAAGCTGATCAGTAAAGCGCTCTTTCATAAAGTCGGCTAATGAAGTGTTTTTATATTTTAGAGCAGCTTCTTTCGATAAAGGCCTTTGGCAACCGGCACATATTTGGTTATCTATCATTGTGCATGAAGATATAACAGAGCTTATTGAAAGGGCAAGAAACAATTTTTGAGATTTACTTTTTACAAGATACATATTTAACAATCCAAACTGTCTAGAATTAAATTTACTTCCTTTAAAGTGTCTACATTGCGTCTACACGGTTTTTTTGAATTTTCTAAAACTACTCGTAATTACTTGATTTTATTGGTGGGCCCACTAGGACTTGAACCTAGGACCAACGGATTATGAGTCCGCTGCTCTAACCAACTGAGCTATGGGCCCGAAGAGTTGCAATTGTAAAACGTAAATCGATTTATTGCCAGAGTTTTTTAGCGTTTTTGTTGAGGCGGTTTACCCGCCTCAGTCAATTAACTTTCGTCTCCCTCAAGAAAGCTGCGTAGCTTTTCTGAGCGGGAAGGGTGCCTTAGTTTACGTAACGCTTTGGCTTCAATTTGACGGATCCGTTCGCGGGTTACGTCGAATTGTTTGCCTACTTCTTCAAGGGTATGATCAGTGTTCATTTCGATGCCAAAGCGCATGCGAAGTACTTTTGCTTCCCTTGGAGTGAGTGTTTCTAAAATTTCCAGCGTCGCCTCACGCAAACCTTCTGCCGTTGCGCAATCAATAGGGGATTCAATATTGATGTCTTCAATAAAATCACCTAAATGCGAGTCGTCGTCATCGCCGACCGGCGTTTCCATGGAGATGGGTTCTTTAGCTATTTTTAATACTTTTCGTATTTTATCTTCGCTTAACTCCATTTTCTCCGCTAACTCTTCCGGAGTTGCTTCGCGTCCTGTTTCCTGAAGAATCTGGCGTGAAATACGGTTCAGCTTGTTAATGGTTTCAATCATGTGCACAGGAATACGAATGGTACGCGCCTGATCCGCGATGGAACGCGTTATAGCCTGTCGTATCCACCAGGTTGCATAGGTTGAAAACTTATAGCCGCGACGGTATTCGAATTTGTCTACCGCTTTCATTAGGCCAATATTGCCTTCCTGAATTAAATCGAGGAATTGCAAGCCACGGTTGGTGTATTTTTTCGCAATGGAAATAACCAAACGCAGATTCGCCTCAACCATTTCTTTTTTAGCTCGGCGTGCTTTTGCTTCGCCAATCGACATTTTACGGTTAACGTCTTTAATTTCACTGATAGTTAATCCGTATTCTTCTTCAAACGAAGCCAGTCTGGTTTGCAAGCGTTTAATTTCTTCACGGTACTCGTCAATTCGCACCAGATCCAGTTTTTTGGCTTGTTTACTTATTAAATCCTCAAGCCACATCAAATCGGTTTCCTGGCCTGGGAAGGTCTCAATAAACAGTTTACGTGGGATACGTGCTTTTTCAATGCAAAGGCGCATAATGCTGCGTTCAAACTCACGAATTTCATTGCGCAATTGCCTGAAATGACGAGTGAGTTTATCCACCTGGCGAGAGGTCAGCTTTAATTTCAAGAACGAATCCGACATGGTGTCTAGCAGCGCAGTCGTCCTGCTATCGACACGGCCGTATTCTTTTAAGGCTTTCATGGCGTGGCCGAAATGCTCACGTAACTCATCAAAGTAAATTTTTGCCTGCTCAGGATTGGGGCCGTCATCGGCTTCTACGATTCCGCTGCCGCCTTCACCGTCTTCGTCATCCTCTTCTTCCACATTAAGAATAGGCTCTTCAACGGCTGCTTCTTGCGATTCATCAAGCATGGATCCAATACTTGCAGGAGGCGCTTCATCGGTATCTGCAAAGCCGCTGATAATTTCGCTTAGGCGCATTTCTTCAATCTGGACGCGTTCGTAATCCTCAAGCACTATTTGAACCGTTTCAGGATACTGTGCAAGCGATTTAAGAACCTGGTAGATGCCTTCTTCAATGCGCTTGGCAATGCGTATCTCACCTTCACGCGTGAGGAGTTCAACGGTACCCATTTCACGCATATACATGCGAACAGGATCGGTGGTGCGCCCGGTTTCCTTGTCGACTGAAGCCAGAACGTCTGCAGCTTCCTCAACGTCCTCAGGGGCTTCTTCCGTATTACCTAAAAGAGCTAATTCATCGTCACTGGGGGGCATTTCGAATACTTTAATATTCATGTCGCCCAACATGCTAATAATAACATCAAAATGATCAGTATCAACGATGTTTGGTAACAGGTCGTTAATCTGCGCATAAGTCAGGTATTTTTGTTCCTTACCCAAGCTAATGACTTTGGTGATCTGCGAGCGCTGTTGTTCTTGGTCATTCATGGTCATAGGTACTTAATAAAGATAGGTGAGTAAAAACTACAAAAGGGTTTGATTATAAACCCGCCAGAACAAACTTGCCAGTACATTATCCTCAAAAAAAGTTAAAACGGGAAAATGCAAGCCAGTCTATTGAATGGAGCGGCTTTTTTTCGACGCTGCATTCGTTTTATGCCATTAACTCCTTGTAAGTGCGTAAGGCCTTCAACCAGCCATGTAAAATTCTCCTGATTTTCGCACCGTTACATTAAATGTCAACCGTCCTAATTTTTTTGCTTCACTACAGTACGATTTTTCCTAATCATTTCCTGAAGCAAGCGTTGCTCAGAAACAGTTAAGCCCTGATTACTCGATTTTGCAAGGTAATGGTTAATTTTATTTTCCAAATTTTGTTTTTGTAGAAACAAAATAATATCCGTAAATTTTTGAGCAAGTTCTGCCTCTGGCTCTTGATGATCCCAGCCTGCCAATTTACTTAACGCCTCAAAATAGGGGGTTTCGCGCCAGGCTTCAATGAGCATTGCCGTGTTTGCTCCAGGCGATTGTTCAATTTGTTCAAGTACTTGGCTTAAAAGGGTTTGGCCAGGACCATCCAGAGGTTCTCTACCGATTGCTTCTTTACAGGTTGAGAAAATTTCAGGATTTTGCAAAATAAGGGCAATCGCCAGGCGAATAGGGGTGTTATTGATTTTTTTAGGCGGCAGCATTTCCTGACTCTCGCCAGTTTCCTGATTCAGGAGCTGTACGAGACGGTAATTTTCAATGTGCGTCATGCGAGCCAATTCATTCAGTAAAAGCTGCTTGTACGGCCCGTCTTGCATTTTAAGTAAATACGGTTTGGCTGCTTTCACAAGTAATGTTCTGCCTGCAATGCTAAAGGTATCGATACCCTGCGATACGGTATCCAAAAAATAACGGCTTAAAGGGGTTTTATTCGCCAGGCGCTCCATAAATTTTGAAGCCCCTTCTTCCCGCACCAGGCTGTCAGGATCATGCCCCTCTGGCAGGAAAATAAAGCCGACATCAAGGCCCTCATTTAAGGCAGGTAAACAATTTTCCAGTGCACGCCACGCGGCTCCTCGACCAGCCGTGTCGCCATCAAAGCAAAAAATCAACGTTTTGGTGTATTTAGCTAACAGTTGAATATGGTAGATGCTGGTTGCAGTGCCAAGTGTCGCAACGGCATGAGGAATCCCGTGTTGTGCAAGGGCTATGACATCCATATATCCTTCCACGATAACAACCTGGTCAATCGGTTGTTTGCGCTGTAAAATTTGATGCAAACCATATAATTCACGGCTTTTTTGAAACAGAACGGTTTCAGGCGAGTTTAAATATTTAGGTTTTTGCTCCCCGTCAATCGCCCGTCCTCCAAAGCCAACTATTCGACCATGCCGGTCATGGATTGGAAACATAATGCGGTGCCGGTAACGATCATAGGTTTTTTTAGACTCGTTTTGAATAATCATCCCGGTCGCTATAAGCTCGTTGCTCAGTTGCTTAAATTGCGTTTCCAGCGTCTGCCAACCTGAGGAGGCATAACCTAATTGATACCGTTTTGCCGTTTCCCCATTTAAACCCCGCTTTCGTAAATAATCAATTGCCACCTGACCATTGGTTTTCAGGTTTTGTTGGTAGAAAGTGCTTATTTTGGCCAACAATTGATATAAATTGAGGGATTGCTGGTTTTTTTCAGCGCTGCTGTCGCGAGGGACTTCCAGACCAATTCGAGAGGCGAGCGTTTCTATCGCCTGCGTAAAGCCCTGGTTTAAATAACTCATCGTAAAACTGATGGCATTGCCGCTTACACCGCATCCAAAGCAATGATAAAACTGCTTTTTGGCAACGACATTAAAAGAAGGGGTTTTTTCATTATGAAAAGGACAACAGGCAATAAAGCTCGTGCCACGTTTTTTTAGGGGGATATAACCATCAATCAATTCTACAAGATCTGTACGGCTCAGCAGTTCATCGATGAATGGCTGTGGAATTAAGCCAGACATAATAACCCGTTAACTCAATTTAGCCTTTATCATCGAGCTGACTTTGCTCATATCCGCTCTACCTTGCAATAAGGGCTTCAAAAGAGCCATGACTTTACCCATGTCACTCATTTTGGTCGCTCCTGTATCAAGCAGGGCTTTCGCGATGTGCGCTTCAACGGCTTCTTCAGACAAAGGTTCAGGTAAATAAAGGTTGATAAGATCAAGCTCGTATTGTTCCTGAGCAACTAAATCATCACGACCGGCAGCAGTGAATTGCGCAATGGATTCTTTGCGTTGCTTGGTAAGCTTATCCAGGATAACAAGCATACGCTCTTCATCGACTTCAATGCGTTCGTCTACTTCAATTTGCTTGACCGCAGCAGTAATCAGGCGCAGAGTATCAAGCTTTTTCTTGTCTCTGGCACGCATGGCGTCTTTAATATCATTACTGATGCGATCTTTAATTGTCATAATTTACTTACGTCGGTATTTGAGACTGCGTCTGGCAGAAGTATCACGGGAAATCTTTTTGAGATGACGTTTTACTGCAGCGGCTTGCTTGCGCTTGCGCTCAGCAGTTGGTTTCTCATAAAATTCGCGACGACGTAATTCAGTTAAAATTCCTGCTTTTTCACAGGAGCGCTTGAAACGGCGTAGTGCGTATTCAGGATTTTCGCCCTCTTTCACACGAACGGTAGGCATTAACTATTCCTCTGGTTTAATTGAATACAATAGGTTGGCAATTCTAGTGGGAGATGATGCTGACGTCAAGTTTATTTATAACAGGAAGTAGATTAAAATGCTGTTTTTTTAGGTGAAGCAGTTAGCTGACCTATTTATAGGGGTTTGAATGCACGTTTTAGGTATAGAGTCCTCCTGCGATGAGACAGGGGTCGCCCTTTATGACTCCCAAAAGGGGTTAATTGCACAGGCTTTGCATTCGCAAATAGAAACGCATCAACGTTACGGTGGAGTGGTGCCTGAACTTGCATCACGCGATCACATTAAATATTTGGTTCCTTTAGTCGAGGACGTCTTGAAGCAAGCCGGCATGGACAAAAAAGACCTGACCGCCATTGCCTATACCGCAGGGCCTGGTTTAATTGGTGCTTTATTAACCGGTGCTTCTTTTGCCAAGAGTTTCGCGTTTGCACTGAATATACCCGCTTTGGCCATCCATCACCTTGAAGCGCATTTGTTGGCCGCACAACTGGATTCGCCCACGCTCCAATTTCCCTTTCTTGCGTTATTGGTATCAGGCGGGCATACGCAATTAATTCAGGTGAACGCACTGGGAGATTATCAGTTATTAGGTGATACCCTGGACGATGCCGTCGGCGAAGCGTTTGACAAAACAGCCAAATTAATGGGATTAGCTTATCCAGGCGGTGCAAAGCTTGCCGCATTAGCCGATGAATTTACCGGTGAAACGCTGCCCCCTTTCCCTCGTCCCATGACCGATAGACCAGGCCTTAATTTCAGCTTTAGCGGATTAAAAACCCATGCACTGACGACCTGGAATAACTCCTTAAAAGACGAGAAGGCCATCCGGGCTATTGCGAAAGGGTTTCAGGATGCGGTTGTCGATACCTTGTTTATTAAATGTAAACGTGCCTTGCAACAAACTGCAAGTCAACGCCTGGTTGTTGCCGGAGGAGTAGGGGCAAATCAGGCATTGCGCGCCTCGCTCACCGAATTGATGAAGACCTTACACGGTGAAGTGTATTTCCCAAGGCCAGAATATTGCACCGATAACGGGGCAATGGTGGCTTATGCCGGCTACCTGCATTTGCTACAGGGCGATATTGACACAAGTCAGGCCATCGAAGTAAAAGCCCGTTGGCCTTTAGCGCAGTAACGGTTAGTCCTGATTTTCTTTTTCAGTGTCTGGTGTTTCCTCTGTCAGTGCCTTTTCTTGCACTTGCTCTGAGAGGTAACCATCCACTTCGTCTTTCAGGGTGCTGCGGTTAAAGCGGATTTTTGGCTCAGCCCCATCGATTAAACGCGTTATATTGGTACGGTGCTTATAGAGAACAAATAAGGCAATGATAAAAATAATGGGGAAAATTTCAAAACTTCCCAGCGTCATCAAGGTGTAAAAAGGGGCTAATCCAATGGATACAATAGAAGCCAGCGAAGCGTAGCGCGTAAAATTTACTACGAGCAACCAGGTTGCAATCACTAAAATACCTAAAATAAAATGCAGTCCAAGCAGAGCCCCCATGGCTGTGGCGACCCCTTTCCCACCTTTAAAGCCAAAAAAGACAGGGTACATGTGGCCAAGTACGGCAGCAAGACAGGTAAAGCCCAGCGTCACTGGCTCAGCATTTAAGGCTTTAGCCAGTAAAACGGGCAATAATCCTTTTAATATATCGGCCAATAGCACAATGGCGGCATATTTTTTCCCGGCCAGACGCAACACATTGGTGGCACCTGGGTTGGTGGAGCCTTCGATGCGGGGATCAGGCAAGGAAAACAGTTTGCTCACAACCACGGCAGAGCAGATTGAGCCGGATAAATAAGCAAGTCCTACGACAAAAATAAATAACAAGGCCGACATACTGCCTCCTGGCAAGGAAATTATCTCTTATTATCAAGGAAAGTGCGGTACTTGTGAAGTGTTAAGTTAAAAAGTCTAATCCGGTAAAAACAAAGCTTGCAAATTATTGGTATAAAGGCGTCCAAGCGGGGTCACTTCAAAGCTTTCACCTGACAATGCGATAAGTCCTTCACGCGCTGCTTGGGCTAATTGGGGTTGTAAATGCGCAAAAGAAAGCCCTGTACGCTCGGTAAACAAGGTATTTTCATGGACTTGTTCCAGTCGACTCAGATTGAGCATAAATTCAAACACCAGAGAGTCCTGGCTGACTTGCTCTTTGGCGGCTAAAAAAGGTTTTTCCGTATTTAAGTAGTCTTTGGGTTGCTTTTGTTTGCGGGTACGACATACCACTTCGGCATGTTCGGTGCTCAATTTGCCGTGGGCACCTGCGCCGATACCGTAATAATCTCCAAAAAGCCAGTAGTTGAGATTATGACGTGCTGCCTTTTCAGGCTTGCAAAAAGCCGATATTTCGTAACGCTGGTATCCGTGCTCTTTTAAAACAGCAAAACCTTCCTCTTCGAGTAAACCGATTTCGTCCTCATTGGGAAGGGGAGGGGGCTTTTTGTAAAAAACGGTATTGGGTTCAAGGGTTAGTTGATACCAGGAAAGGTGTTCTGGTTGAAAGGAAAGGGCTGTTTTTAGATCGTGAAGCCCTTCTGCCAACGATTGATTGGGTAAACCGTGCATAATATCGAGGTTAATGTTATCAAAACCCGCACTTCGTGCGGTTGCTATCGCTTTTTTAGCTTGCTCATCGTCATGAATACGGCCTAATGCTTTCAGATGAGGGGCATGAAAACTCTGAATGCCTAAAGAGAGGCGGTTAATGCCTAAGCTTCGGTAATCATTAAAGCGCTGTTGTTCAATGGCTCCCGGGTTTGCTTCCAGGGTAATTTCAATATTGTCAGCAAAGGGAAGCAAGGTTTGCAGTTTGTTGAGCAAATACGCGTAAGATTGGGCTGATAATAAGCTCGGCGTGCCGCCGCCAATAAAAATAGTATTAATTTTTCGCGGAGGGAAAAAGGCTAAATCCGCAGTTAGATCGGCAATTAAAGCTTTCACATACTGCTCTTCGGGTAAAATTGACGGACTTTTATGGGAATTAAAATCACAGTAGGGGCATTTTTGAATGCACCAGGGGATATGTATATAGAGTGAAGTGGGTAACATAGATAAATCAACTGGCTTGTTCTGGCCTGCAATAGTATCATACTCCATTGATTTATTGAAAATAATGGTAAAAAGAGGAAAATTGATGATGAATAAGCGAATTAGGGTCGCTGTCACCGGTGCAGCAGGGCAAATCGGGTATGCTTTATTATTCCGCATTGCCTCAGGTCAAATGTTTGGGCCAAATACGGATATCGAGCTCAATTTGCTCGAGCTGGAGCCTGCTTTACCCGCTCTGGAAGGGGTGGTTATGGAGCTTGAAGATTGCGCTTTTCCGTTGCTCAAACGGGTTGTTGCTACATCGCAATTGAATACTGCGATGGAGGGCGTCAACTGGGCTTTACTGGTTGGCTCAGTGCCGCGTAAGCAAGGAATGGAGCGCTCGGATCTCCTGCAAATCAATGGTGGAATATTTACCAGTCAAGGCCAGGCGATTAATGATTATGCCGCCCAGGATGTGCGTGTGTTTGTGGTTGGAAATCCTTGCAACACCAATTGCCTGATTGCTATGCACCATGCCCGCGATATTCCAAATGATCGCTTCTTCGCCATGACAACGCTTGATGAGTTGCGTGCGCGTTGGCAGCTTGCCAAAAAAGCCGGAGTGGATATCACTGCCGTAACCCAGATGACCATTTGGGGTAATCATTCCGCTACCCAATACCCTGATTTTTATAATGCCAAAATCAATGGTTTTTCAGCGGCTACGGTAATTGATGACGAAGCCTGGTTAAAAGACACCTTCGTTTCAACCGTGCAACAACGCGGTGCTGCGGTAATTAAAGCACGCGGCTCCTCTTCTGCCGCCTCAGCTGCCAATGCCATTATTCGCGGAGTCGGTAGTCTGACGCAGGATACACCGGCGCTGGAGTCATTTTCTGTTTGCCGCAGCTCTACGGGCGAATACGGGGTCGATGATGGCTTGATCTTCTCTTTCCCTTGCCGTTATGAGCACAGTGAAGTCCGGGTCGTGGAAGGTTTAACATTCAATGATTACGGTCAGGAAAAATTCAGCCAAACGCTGAATGAACTGCGTCAGGAACGTGAAATAGTAAAATCACTCGGGTTATTGGATTGATTTTAATTGCACAGAGCATCCTCTTGCTCTGTGCAAAAAAAATATATTATTCTTTGCTGTTGACATTAAAAAAGCGTCTATACTTTCCTTGAAGTCTAAAAACAAACTAAGGAAAGTATCATGAATAAGAAACTCATTACGGTAGTTGCCTTTGTTTTTTCTTTTGCACTGGGTCAAGTCGCTTATGCCGATAACTGGGGTTGTGGCGAAAAGATCAAAACCATGGTGGAGTCTTTGAACCTGGACAGTGGGCAAAAAGATAAAATCAAACCTGTTATGGAACAATTAAAAACCAGCATGGAAGGTTCTGTAACGCAAATGAAAGACATCAGTGGACAACTTAAGCAACAAATGGAATCCACTACAATGGATCAAAGCACAGTCAATGATTTGATTGATAAAAAAACAAAAATCATTGGCGACATGATGAAAGCCAAAGTAATGGCAATGAATCAAGTGTATAACATCCTAAATCCACAACAAAAAATGCAATTACAAACGAAAGTAAAACAAGTGGAAGAAAAAATGGAAGAGCATTTCAAAAGCTGCCATGATGAGTAGTCTAACAATGTAATGTTAAATGGCACCCCAAAGGGTGCCATTTTTATTTACGCAATAGGTCAGGTAGTTTGGTTAAATTTACCAACAGGTTGTAATGGATTGGGGTATTTTGCTAAATACATGCTGCCCAGTTTTGAAGACGCGTAATCGGTAATATGCCCAAAGTCCCGATACACGGGAACCCCGTCTATATCTGCGCGGCAAAGCCCCTCTGGACAAAGCACTTTCATGGGATCAATAAGAATCATCCGGGGATACTTCTGCTGCATTTTAGCAAACAATGTATCAAACCAACGCTCCCTTTCATCAAAAAAGGTAAAGCTGCACTCATTAGGATCGTATTTTCTTCGCTGCTTGATGTGTTTAAAAAAACAATCGTGCAGATTATCCATGGTAGATGCAGTAGATTTAAGGATAACAGGTCTTGCACCGGAGTCCGTAATGCGTTGCAAGGCGTTATCCAAAGCCATTGCAATGCGCCGTTTGGCTAGAGGCTCTGAGCGTGCATCCTTTAACTGGTTAATAATGTGGTTGCCCAAATAATTTCGCCAGACTTGCCCTAAAAAGACAAAATCGTAATGATTTTGTTTTATCAACGTAAAATAACGTGCTGTTTCTTCAGAACATTCCTGGTAAATGGAATTGGAAAAATACCACCAGTCGTACAACAAGATCCCGGGTAAGGTGATGCAGGAGGAGGTGGCTTGTGCAACGAGAGACACATTGGCCTGTTTAGCCAAAGTATCCATAAAATTCCAGTAGTGGTTTGAATAGGAATCGCCAATCATGAAGCCCTTTTTAGCCTCCGGATTGGAAGAGCCAAGCACACACCGGGTATTCATATCACCACCTTTTTTTCCAATGCATTGAGGTCTATTAGGGCTTTTGTACTTGTTTAACTGAGCATAAATACGGACTAGCTCCTCATTAAAGCGCGTGGGAAACCCTTCGTTTTTTTTGACGAGGTAAGTAAAAAGATGGGTCGTCGTAAGGGGAATAAAAAGCAAACAAATTAGGGTGTAACCCGGTTTTATTCGATTAAATTTGCGTGCCGGTTTCTCAATAAAACGCCAGGAAAAATAGGCCAGAATAAAGGATAATAAAAATATTGCGAGGGTAAGTAGTAAGTTCAACTCGATGTTCTGATACCGCAAAATAGCAAAAAGAGGCCAATGCCAGATATAAAGCGAGTAGGAAATAAGCCCGATAAACACGAAGGGTTTGGTGGACAAAAAGCCTGTTACAATACTTTTGGGTTGATAATTTCCTGCGGCAATAAGTACCGCGCAAGCAAGGCATACCAGCAAAGCATATCCATTTGGAAAACCCGGGCTAATGTTGTCCTGGCTTGCAATATAAACGAGGGAAAATAGAGCCAGAATACTTGCTCCTTCCACAACATAACGGTTGATTTTGACGCGCAAAGTGCTTAAAGCCACACTGCTTCCAATGAAAAATTCAACTAAACGGCTGGTTAATTGGAAATAGGTTTTTTCGGGATGGGTTAGCGAGTAATAAAGCGTTAAGCAAAAGAAAACGAGTGTCAGGAAGTAGACCATTTTTGCTAAATGCTTGCCGGATAGTTTATGTAATAAATAAAGGAGAAGGGGTAAAATCAAGTAGCATTGCCACTCCAGCGATAAAGACCAAAGATGCAGAAGCACCATTTCGCTGCTGTTATGAGCAAAGTAATCCGTTGTCACTTTTGAAAAAAAATTATTTGCTAAAAAGAGGGAGGATTTCCGTGCGCTGTTTGCAAAAAGCAGCAAATCATCCGGTAAATAAAAAAACAGGGTTAAAAACGTAGTAAAAAGCAGCAAGCATAAGAGAACAGGCTGTAAGCGCCATAATCGGCGGTTATAAAAATCAGTAAATGAAAAAGAGTGGTTGCCCAGCGCATTGTGAATAATTTGGGTGATTAAAAACCCGGAGATCACAAAAAAAATATCCACACCAATAAAACCAGAGGGCAATGCCTTTAATCCGCTATGGAAAATTAACACCAATAAAATGGCAATGGCACGTAATCCGTCAATATCGGGGCGATATTTCATCCTGGAACTTCCTGATTGTAAAATCAGGCAGTTATATCACAATTTTTTTTATGTGAATATTTGCTCCTCCAGTTTTTTGGCACCAAAGAACAGTAAGCCTCGCTTTTTTCTAAACGGAAGGCGTGAAAATCAAGCCGTCCAACACCTGGCGTTTGGAAAGATAACGGGTGGAGATTGCCAATCGCTTTATTCGGGCGAAAAAAAATTTTTCTTAAAAATTTGTTCAATAAAGATACCATTGTGATATGACTTTTGATACAATGCGCCACACATTTTGCAACCTTTGCTAAGGAGTGATCATGTCAGACGCTGTCGCTATGGATTCGGGAGCCGTTTTGCCGCGTGGTGATTACATGGCATGGATAGTTTGTTTGTCAGCGGGTTTGTTTTTCTTTTATGAATTTTTTCAACTCAATATCTTTGATGTAATTAACCAATCGCTGCGTCAGGACTTTCATCTGGATGCAACCGAGCTCAGCTGGATGTCCAGCACCTATCTCTGGGCTGATATTCTTTTTCTACTGCCCGCAGGCATTATCCTTGATCGTTTCTCAACACGCAAAGTGATTCTTGTTGCTTTACTGGTCTGTGTGTTTGGTACGTTTGGTTTCGCTCTCACCAACTCCTTTGCCCTGGCTTGTTTTTTCCATTTTCTGTCAGGAATTGGCAATGCTTTTTGCTTTTTATCCTGTGTTGTACTGATTTCCCATTGGTTTTTACCCCGTCGTCAGGCTTTAGTTATTGGTTCTATTGTGACCATGGCATTTATTGGTGGCATGATGGCGCACACGCCCTTTGCTCACTTGAGCGAGCATTTTGGCTGGCGCCGCGCACTGCTCATGGACGGCTTCGCAGGGGTTTGTTTATTGGTATGGATTTATTGGATAGTGCAGGATAATCCAGCCAGGGAAACGCGCCTTAAAACGAATCAAAGCGCAATCGGGTTCAGTTTTGTTCAGGCACTGACCAATCGGCAAAATTGGCTTGCGGGTTTATACACTTCTTTTTTAAATTTACCCATTATGGTGCTTTGCGCCCTTTGGGGGGCCAGTTATTTGGAAGTAGTGCATCATTTACCTGAAATGGCTGCAAGCAATGTGGTAAGTCTTATTTTTATGGGAAGCATTGTGGGCTGCCCTCTGGTGGGGTGGCTGTCTGATAATCAAGGGCGGCGCAAACCCTTAATGATAGCTGGGGCTATTGCTACTTTGCTAACTATTCTCCCTTTATTTATGCACTTTTCTTTAACACAAACCGAGTTAAGTATTTTGTTCTTCGCACTTGGTTTTTTTACCAGTACGCAAGTCGTGAGTTACCCGTTAATTGCAGAGAGCAATGCCTCTGAAAATACGGGTACTGCAACGGGTTTTGCTTCTATTTTAATCATGGGAGGAGGCGGTGTTGGGCAAATCCTTTTTGGATCACTCATGAAGCATCATGCAGTAGGGGCAACGCCTCATTATGCAGTCACTGATTTTCAATATGCAATGTGGATTTTCCCTCTCGCTGCAGTAGCCGCTTTGCTGGCGGTGTTATTAACCAGAGAAACTTACTGCAATCGTATAGCTTAGGAGTTTTTATGCAAATGGTGGAAGAAATAAAGAGCAATGATGGGTTAGGGACAATGCTTTTACCCTGGTTAGTGTGTTTCAGTGCCTCCCTGTTTTTCTTTTATGAATTTATTCAGGGAAACATGTTTGCTTCAATTGCTGAAAGTATTATGTATGATTTTCATGTGCAGGCAGATAAAATGGCTTATTTATCAAGCATTTACTATGCCTCCAATGTCTTGTTTCTTTTTGTTGCAGGGTTTGTACTCGATCGGTTTTCAACCAAAAAAACCATTGTAATCGCGATGCTGCTTTGTGTGCTCAGCACCTTTATTTTGGCACAGGCTCAATCCTTTTATGTGGCGCTATTTTGCCGGTTTGTAACAGGTATTGGCAGCGCGTTTTGTTTTCTGGGACCTATTCGGCTTGCTTCCCGCTGGTTTCCTCCGCAGCGCATGGCCATGGTGACGGGCGTTATTGTGACGATGGCCATGACTGGGGGAATGTTAGCGCAATACCCCTTAACGAAGCTGGTTTCACAGGTCGGTTGGCGTGATGCGTTAATGCAGGTGGGTTGGCTTGGCGTGGTCATGCTGATTTTAATGTCATTGGGTATTATTGAAAAGAAGCAACACTTGGGCAGCAAGATAAGACAAAAAATTAGTCTGTTAGCTACTGCAAAGAGCACCTACCTCAACCCACAGACCTTGCGAGCAGCGTTATACACGAGCTTGATGAATATGGTTATTGCCGTATTTGGTGCGATGATGGGTTCCTTGTATTTGGTGCAAAGGCTTGGTGTATCCAGGGAAGATGCCGCCGTTGTCAACTCCATGCTCTTTCTGGGTGCAATTATTGGCGGTCCTTTAATAGGCTGGTGCTCGGATAAATGGGGTCTTCGGATATTGCCAATGAAAATTGGCGGCATTGCTTCCTTCCTGACGGTGCTGGTTGTCTTGTTTGCTCCGGTTTCCTTGCTCGAAATGAAAGTGTTATTTTTCTTGCTCGGATTCTTTACCGCATCGCAGGTGATAAGCTATGCGCTAGTTGCAGAAAGCAACTCGCCGGTGATGACGGCTACGGCGGTGAGTGTCGTTTCTATTTTGACTCAGGGTGGTTATGTCCTGTATCAAAATCTCTTTAGCGTTCTCTTGATGAAGCATGGACAAATGCAAATGGTCAACGGTATTCCAGTCTATTCGCTTGCGGATTACCAATATGCCGCGGTGATATTCCCATTGGGCTTAATTGTTGCTTTACTGGTATTATTTAAGTTAAAAGAAACCCATTGCCGACAAGTATCGAGGTAAGGAATGAAAGGACGAGTATGTATTTTGCTAATGGATTCCTTAGGAATAGGGGCAAGCCTTGACGCCCCTCGCTATGGAGATGAGGGCGCCAATACCTTTGCGCATATTGTGAAAGCCTGTGATGCAGGACAAGCAGATAAGGAGGGCGTTCGCAAAGGCCCTTTAATTATCCCTCATTTGGCAGAACTGGGTCTTTACCATGCAGCTGTGGCAAGCTCAGGCGTTTCTTTTATTAATTTATCTACGCTGCCTGAACCCAAAGGCTACTATGGATACGCAGTTGAACAAAGTTTAGGTAAAGATACTCCAAGCGGGCATTGGGAGTTGGCTGGCGTACCTGTAACTTTTGACTGGGGGTATTTTCCCGATACGCCCAAGTGTTTTCCGCAAAAATTAATCGATGATTTCCTTAAAAAAACGGGGTTACCTGGCGTTTTAGGCGAAAAACACGCATCAGGTACGGTAATTATTGAGGAACTTGGCGAGGCACACCTGCAATCAGGCATGCCTATTGTGTATACCTCGGCAGACAGCGTGTTTCAAATAGCCGTCCACGAGGAACGTTTTGGCTTGCAACGCTTATATGAAATCTGTGAAATCGCACGTGATCTGGTCGATGAATACCAAATAGGGCGCGTGATTGCGCGGCCTTTTGTGGGGCAACCCGGTACATTCAAACGCACCGGTAATCGGCGCGATTACGCAACCTTACCGCCTGCCAAAACCTTGCTGGATTTTTTAAAAGAGGCTAACCGCGAGGTGGTTGCGATTGGGAAAATTGCAGATATTTATGCGCATCAGGGCATTACCGAAGAGATTAAAGCCGATGGCAACCAAGCCCTGTTTGATGCCACCCTCAAAGCGATGCAACAGGCGGCTCCAGGCAGCCTTGTGTTTACCAACTTTGTTGATTTTGACTCCTCCTATGGGCACCGCCGGGACGTAATCGGTTATGCCAATGCGCTTGAGCAATTCGACAAGCGGTTGCCTGCGCTTTTGGGCCAATTAAAAGAAAACGATTTGCTTGTCATTGCGGCAGATCACGGGTGTGACCCCACCTTTCCGGGCACTGATCACACAAGAGAACATATCCCGGTATTGGTTTTTGGTTCGCAATTAGGCAGCCAATTCATAGGACGCCGCGATACCTTTGCGGATGTGGGGCAAAGTTTAGCGCAGCATTTAGAGCTTGCCCCTTTGTTACATGGCGTTTCTTTTCTGAAGTGAAGACTAAGGCACCGAATGTTTTAAAACAATACAAATGTCAATGGTAACCAGTATGGAACAATTTGATTCTGTTTGTTTTTATTATGACGTAGGTTGGGCCTTGACCCATAGCCGTCAAGCCAAGGAAAAATTTTATCCCCTCTCCACCACGCCAGGCGCGGGGGAGAGGGTTAGGGTGAGGGGGGGTAAAAAAATTTATCACGTTAGTGATCCCTTTTTGTTCTGAAAAATAAAACCATATCCACCAAAAATAATTAATGAATCGCTACGCGACCTTATTTTTAGCCCTCTCACCCTCATCCCTTTTTTTCGTTGAAATGCCACAGCTCCTAAGGCAAATGCGTAAAAAATTTGCCTTAGCTATTGATTTTTACTATCTCATCCCCATTTAAACCGTTCAATCGGTAATGGGGATGTATTTTGGAACAATATCGTGGCACGACTATTTTATCAGTCAGAAGAGGAAAAAAAGTAGTTATCGGCGGTGATGGCCAGGTAACCATGGGTAATACGGTGATGAAAGCAAATGCCCGTAAAGTGAGACGCCTCTATAAAGACAAGGTCATCGCAGGCTTTGCCGGCGGAACTGCCGATGCGTTCACTTTATTCGAACGGTTTGAACGAAAGCTTGAAATGCACCAGGGCCATTTAGTCCGTGCTGCAGTAGAGTTGGCCAAAGATTGGCGAACGGATAAAATTTTGCGCCGTCTGGAGGCTTTGTTAGCCGTTGCAGACAGTAAAGCCTCTCTTATTATTACTGGCAATGGTGATGTGATAGAGCCGGAAGAAGGGTTAATTGCGATTGGTTCAGGCGGCCCCTTTGCGCAATCTGCGGCGCGCGCCTTAGTCGAAAACACTAAATTATCTGCTATCGAAATCGTGCGAAAAAGCTTAAGCATAGCTGGCGATATTTGTATTTATACAAATAAAAATTTAACCATTGAAGAATTGGATAGTGACATATGATGATGACTCCCAGAGAAATTGTGCAAGAATTGGATAAGCACATAATTGGTCAGGATTTAGCGAAACGTTCGGTAGCCATTGCTTTACGTAATCGTTGGCGCCGTATGCAGATACAGGATCCTGTGCTGCGCAATGAAATTATGCCTAAAAACATTCTCATGATTGGACCCACCGGTGTCGGGAAAACAGAAATTGCAAGACGGCTTGCCAAATTGGCTCAAGCGCCCTTCATTAAGGTCGAAGCGACAAAATTCACCGAAATTGGCTATGTTGGCCGCGATGTGGATTCGATTATTCGCGATCTTGCAGACATTGCTTTTAAACAAGAGCGTGAATGGGCTATGCGCAAAGTGGAGAGTTTGGCCGAAGATGCTGCGGAAGAGCGCATTTTAGATGTTCTGTTGCCCTCTGCACGGGGTGCTTCTTCAGAAGAAAAACAAACCACCACCCGTCAAACTTTCCGTAAACAATTACGAGAAGGTGTGTTGGATACGAATGAAATTGAAATAGAACTTGCAGCAAGTGCTGTAGGGGTTGAAATCATGGCGCCACCCGGTATGGAAGACATGACAAGCCAGCTGCAGTCTATGTTTCAACAAATGGGAACAGGCCGTACCAAAACGCGCAAATTAACCGTAGCAAAAGCGATGAAAATTTTACGCGAAGAAGAAGCTTCGAAATTAATCAACGAAGACGACATTAAAACGCGGGCGATAGAAAACATCGAACAAAACGGCATCGTCTTTATTGATGAGTTGGATAAAGTAGCCAAAAGACAAGAGCAGGGTGCTGATGTGTCGCGAGAGGGTGTGCAGCGTGACTTGCTTCCCTTGGTCGAGGGAACAACCGTTTCCACCAGGCACGGCACTATCCGCTCTGATCATATTTTATTTATTGCATCCGGCGCATTCCATGTTTCCAAGCCATCCGATTTAATTGCTGAGCTGCAGGGACGATTTCCTATTCGCGTAGAGCTTTCTCCTTTATCGGTACAGGATTTTATTCGCATTTTGACAGAGCCGAGCGCATCACTGACTGAGCAATACATTGCGTTAATGGCTACAGAAGGACTAGGTCTTGCGTTCGATGAAACGGGGATTAAACGCATCGCAGAAGTTGCCTGGAAGGTGAATGAGCGCACGGAAAACATTGGAGCCAGGCGATTATATACGGTGATGGAACGGTTGCTGGAAGTGGTTTCCTTTGAAGCAACCGATCGCTCAGGTGAATCGGTGCTAGTGAATGCAGATTATGTGAATGCCCATTTAGGAAAATTAGTTGATGACGAGGATTTAGCACGGTATATTTTATAAAAACGCTTAAGGGTGTAAATGAATAAAAATACGCAGCTTTATTACGAAAGTGCATTAAAATTGCTGTTACCAGCCGTTTTAGCGCCTGATTTTGATGGCTTTAAAATAAAGCTGGGTAAGAAAAGTTATTATTTTTGCGGCGCAGCCTATCCTTTAAACAATGCGGGAAGTAGCCATGTCGCAAGAAATAAATACAGCGCGAATAAAACCCTGGAGAAGAGCGGTTTTCCCGTTCCCAAAGCGGTTGTTATTGATTGCGAAACGTTTCAGGAAAATGAGCTGCAGGAAGTCATTGCCGAACTGTCGTTCCCTTTAGTGGCAAAGCCGCAATCGGGAAGATTGGGTCATGACGTATTGTGTAATATAAAGACCATCGAGCAATTGCAACACTATATTCGAAAGCATCGAGACGACTTTGAGTATATCTCCATAGAAGAATTTCATGGTGGGTTAAACGCTTACCGCGTGCTCCTTTTTAATAATAAAATAGTTGGCCTGGTGCAGCGATTCTCAGCGCACATTATTGGCGATGGAGTGCATACGGTGCAAGAGCTCATTGAAAGAGCCAATAAAGAAAGGTTGCACGATACCTTAGGGCCTATTGTAGTCGATGAAGAATGCCTGATTCGAATGGATGAATTGCAACTTGGCCTGGATGATATCATTCCCGCGAAAGAAAAGGTTACGCTAAATTACACCTGCAATGCGACGCGCGGGGGAACCTATATTTCGTTAAAAATCGACTTGTGCAAGGAAAACAGGGAACTTCTGATTGCAGCAGCCCGTGAGTTGAATTTAAAAATAGTCGGATTTGATATTGAGTGCCAGGACATTAATATCCCCATTACCACCTCAGGGGGCGTGATTATTGAGGCCAACGATGTGCCCAGCATTCGCATTCATGAATACCCAATGGCTGGCATCACGGTTCCTATAAGCAAAAAAGTAATGCGCAGTTTTATATATAAACATCCCTTTGCTTACCTTTATTTGCTTTATCAACACAAGCATTCAGCGCGTTATGTAAGAATGGGTATTGTAGCACTTTGCATGGGAATGGCTTATTCCTGGATTGGGAATTAGGTGCTATGAAAGAGTTGATATAACTTCATGCTTAAATTTTTTTGAAGCTCCGCATCATTTTGCCTGAAAACGGTGCGCCAATTCGCAAGAGGTGATTCGTCCTCATTGTCCAGGTCGCGTTGCGTTGGTAGAGGATAGGGCAATTGCTGGCTTAAATCATAAAGCGAAAGGGCGTGCAGATCGCGGCTTAGCATAAAATATCCTTTATGGGTTCGATGAATAAGTCCCAATTGGCTTAACGTACTGATCATTTCATTGGTGTCGACAGCAAAGGGGTGGTTGGTTGAGCCAATGAGCGCATCCAGGGACAAGCTTTTTCCTTCTTGCTGCACCTGCCATAGGCTATAAAGCCATAAGAGGGCATGCGAAAAGCCATCCAAAGGTTTTCCAACTCGCCGTTTATGGTGCACTGAAAAAGCATAACTGATTTCTGCACCAAGCAGGGTAATAATCCACATCCAATAAATCCAGATAAAGAAAACAGGAATGGTCGCAAAAGCGCCATAAACCAATTTATAACTGTTGTAATGCGTTAAATAATATACAAATCCTTGTTTGGCCGATTCAAAAAGAAGGGCTGCAATAATCCCGCCCCATAAACCGTGAGTAATTTTAACAGGGCAGTTTGGCACGACCACATATAATAAAGTAAATGCCGTAAGCGATAAGAAAAAAGGAGTCGCCTTGATAAGAAAAGAGGGGGCCGCATTGTGGATAAAGGGCAGAGAAAATACATAGGAGCTTGCCGCGAGGCTTAGGCCCAGTAACACAGGACCCAGCGATAAAATAGCCCAATACAATAAAAAGGCAGCTACCCCTTGCCTTGACGAGGGGGCACGCCAAATTTTATTCATTGCCCGCTCGATAGTTACCATTAACAGTAAGGCGGTAAGAACGAGGATTGCTATGCCTAAGGTCGACAGATTTGCGACTTGCACGGTAAACTGATGAAGATAAGATTGCACCACCTTGCCTGTTTCTGGTACAAAATTATCAAAAATAAAATTTTGTACGGGATCAGCTAAATTTTCGAAAACAGGGAAAGCCGTTAACACAGCTAATCCCACCGTCATTAAAGGGATTACGGCAAGCAAGCTGGTAAATGCAAGGGCTGAGGCACGGTAGGTGCAGTCATCGTTTATGAAATGTACGATGACAAAATGAATAAATCGCAGACCTTCCTGCAATTTATTGATTAGTATATTTTTCAAGCTGCCTTGCAAAGCAATATTCCTTTGAGTTTACAGGCTTAATGAAAGCATAGGTCAGTCTTGCCTTACTCTGCAAGTTTACAAGGGGATGAAAAATTGCTTTTCTTTTTTATTCCTCACCCAGTATCATGGCCTGATAAAACCAATTGGGAGTGTTTCGTGGAAAAACCCTACATTTTAGTCCTCTACTATTCGCGCTATGGCGCAACGGCAAAACTCGCCCAATACCTCGCGCGCGGCATTGAATCAGTGGATGGCATGCAGGCCAGGATTAGAACGGTTCCTGCTGTATCCACCACCTGTGAGGCGGTAGAACCTTCCATTCCAGACAGCGGTGCACCTTATGCAACGCTTGATGACTTGCGCCATTGCACAGGGCTTGCCATGGGTAGTCCTACACGGTTTGGGAACATGGCCTCGCCGCTGAAATATTTTTTAGACAATACGTCTCCTTTATGGCTTGCAGGCGATCTGGTGGATAAACCCGCTTGTGTTTTTTCCTCTTCCGCGTCAATGCATGGCGGCCAGGAAACGACGTTACTCAGCATGATGATTCCTTTACTTCACCACGGGATGCATTTAATTGGCCTGCCTTACACCGAGCCCTTGTTAACCACGACCCAAACCGGGGGCACACCATATGGAGTAACGCATGTTGCTGGCGTTTCAAATGAAAATCCAATAGATCATGATGAAAAAACGTTAGCCCTGAATGTTGGGGCGCGTCTGGCACGTATTGCACTTAAATTAGCTCGAAAAGCCTAAGGATTTGTTGTGAAAATAATTAGTTTTAATGCCAATGGGATTCGGGCGGCTGCGCGCAATGGGTTTTATGAGTGGCTGGCAAAAGAAAACCCTGATTTTCTTTGCCTGCAAGAAACAAAAGCCCAGGCGGCCCAGTTAATTCCTGAGTCACTGTACTACCCAAAAGACTATTTTTGCGAATACGTTGATGCTCAAAAAAAAGGCTATAGTGGCGTCGCAATCTATGCGAAAGAAAAGCCGCTCCAAATAGTAAAAGAGTTAGGGTTTAGCCATTGCGATGAAGAAGGGCGTTATGTGCAATTTGATTATCAAAACCTGAGCATTATCTCGTTATACCTTCCTTCAGGAACCAGTGGTGCTTTGCGCCAGGCAGTAAAATATGACTTTTTGGAGCGTTTTGCCAAGCATTTAACGCAATTAAAAAACGAAGGCCGTGAATTAATCCTGTGTGGAGATTACAACATTGCACACAAGGAGATCGATTTAAAAAATTGGCGCGGCAACCTCAAAAACTCCGGTTTTCTGCCAGAGGAACGTGCCTGGATGGATGCTCTTTTTGGTGAACTGGGGTTTATTGATGCCTTTCGTGTCTTGAATCAGGAAGAGAATCAATACACCTGGTGGTCTTATCGTAACAAAGGAACCTGGGAAAATAATGTCGGTTGGCGTATTGATTACCAGGTCGTTACCCCAGGTCTTGTGGAAAGAATTAAAAAAGTCAGCGTATCCCGTGAGAACCGCTGGTCTGATCATGCCCCCCTTATTATTGAGTATGAAGGAGATTGTCGTGCTTAAACTTGCCAGTTGGAATGTAAATTCGCTTACCGTTCGCCTGGAGCATGTACTGACCTGGCTTGATTCTTCCGGTGTAGACATTCTTGCCTTGCAGGAAACCAAACTAACCGACGATCGATTCCCAAAAGCTATTTTTAGTGAACGCGGTTATCACGTCGTTTATGCAGGCCAAAAAACCTATAATGGGGTTGCCATTATAAGCCGGTATCCTATTGATGAAGTGGCCGTGTCCATTCCTTCATTAGATGATCCACAAAGGCGTATTTTAGCGGCAACCATTGCAGGTTTTCGTTTGGTTAACCTCTATGTTCCCAATGGTTCTACCGTTAACTCTGATAAATACCAATATAAACTGATGTGGCTTGAAAAAATTTCTGCTTTTTTAAAAGAGCAAATGCAGCAGTATCCAAAGCTTGCGGTCGTGGGGGATTTTAATATCGCCCCTGAAGACAAAGACGTGCATTCTCCGGAAGAATGGGAGGGGTGTGTGTTGGTAAGCCCGCCAGAGCGGCAAGCCTTTCAGGAGCTGTTGGCGATGGGTTTGGTGGATAGTTTTCGAAGCTTCCCCCAGGAAGAGGCGCTGTTTAGCTGGTGGGATTACCGGGCTGCAGGATTCAGGCGCAATCGGGGCTTACGGATTGATCATGTGCTCTTAAGTCAGGAACTGGCGGCTCTTTGTCAGAGTTCACAAATCGATAAAATACCGCGTAAATGGGAGCGGCCTTCTGATCATGCGCCCGTTTGGGTTGAATTAGCATTGAAAATTTGCTAATGTTGCGCCTCATTTACTGAGAAGTATGGTGCCTGACGTAAGGTTCAGGTGGCGATACTCGTTTTAACACAAAGAGAGTGGTAGTTATGAAAGCGTCGATTCACCCAAAATATGAACCTATTAAAGTAACCTGTAGTTGCGGCAATACCTTCGAAACCCGTTCCACCAGCAACGATCTTAACATTGAAGTATGTTCTGAATGCCACCCTTTTTACACCGGCAAGCAAAAGCTGGTTGATACAGGCGGACGAGTACAAAAATTCCGTGATCGTTATCAAAAACAAAAAGGCGATCAACAAAAAGGCGGATAATTGCCCACGTAGTTGTCGTTTTGTAAAGGTGAAATGAATTCAAGTGGTGTTAAAACCACTTTTTTTTCAAAATGACTATTCTTTTGGCGTTTCTTCTGTATAATTTCTTGCTTTATTGAAGAGAGAGTAATCACTTTGGATAAAGAAATATTAAAGCAACGTGCCCTGGAATACCATGAGTATCCAACTCCAGGCAAGCTTGCGGTACATGTCACCAAACCAACTAATTCGCAGGATGATTTGTCACTGGCCTATACGCCTGGCGTGGCAGCACCTGTTCTTGCTATTGCCAAAAATCCCGATGATGCATTTCGTTACACAGCCAAGGGCAATTTGGTCGCGGTAATTACCAATGGGACTGCGGTACTTGGTCTTGGTAATGTAGGGCCTTTGGCAAGCAAGCCGGTGATGGAAGGCAAGGCGGTCTTATTTAAGCGTTTTGCCAATATCGATGTGTTTGATATCGAAATGGATGCTAATCTTCCAAGCGATTTTATCGCTGCGGTAAAATGCATTGCGCCAACCTTTGGCGGCATTAACCTGGAAGACATCAAAGCGCCTGAATGTTTTGAAATCGAGCAGGTATTGATTGAACAACTCAACATTCCCGTGTTTCATGACGATCAGCACGGCACGGCAATCGTTGTATCAGCAGGGTTATTAAATGCCCTGGAGTTGCAAGGAAAGGCGCTGTCGCAGGTAAAAATTGTATGTATCGGTGCAGGCGCCGCAGGCATTGCCTCCATGCGCTTATTGATAGCGCTGGGTGCTAAAAAAGAAAACATGATGCTGTTGGATACCCAGGGTGTCATTCACACTGAACGTGACGATCTGAACCCTTACAAAGCAGCCTTTGCACGCGATACCGCTTGCCGTACCCTGGAAGATGCCATGGAGGATGCGGATGTATTTATTGGCGTTGCAAAACCCAATTTATTAAATTCCGAATTATTGCGAAAAATGGCTCCTAAACCGGTTATTTTTGCCTTATCAAACCCTGATCCTGAAATTCGACCAGAGGTTGCGCGCAAGGTACGGGATGACTTAATCATAGCAACCGGACGCAGTGATTATCCGAATCAGGTCAATAATGTCCTTTGCTTCCCTTATATTTTTCGAGGTGCATTGGATGTTCGGGCAACCTGTATTAACGAGGCCATGCAAATTGCGGCAGTAGAAGCGATTCGAAAGCTTGCACAAGAGCCTGTTTTGCAAATTATTAAAGACAATTACCCCGGCGTGACGCACTGGGATTTTGGCCCGGATTATATTATTCCAAAACCCATTGATCCCCGCTTGAATGAGCGAGTGGTACTTGCAGTTGCCAATGCGGCAATAGCCAGTGGAGTGAGCCAGATGAAAGGATTTCCTGTCTCGCAGGAATAACAGACAAAAGAACGCATTTTCAGGTACTTGTCTATCTACTGTTTTTAAAGTAAAGGAGTTCCTATTGTATACTGCGACAAATAGAAAATACTTGCTCATGGCCTGGCTGATTTGCGGCCTTGGGGCAATGTATTACAGTTATGAGTATTTTTTGCGCATATCTCCCAGTGTGATGGAAAATGCGTTAAGAGCACATTTTAATTTATCTGCAACGGGTTTTGGCTTGTTGTCAGCGTTTTATTACTACGCTTACGTGCCATTGCAAATTCCCGTTGGAGTACTTCTCGATCGATACGGCCCCCGGGTATTAATTACCCTGGCATGCCTTGTTTGTGTAGTCGGTACCTTTGTTTTCGCAGGAACCAATGTCTTTTGGATTGCCGCATTGGGTCGTTTTTTAGTTGGTTTTGGTTCTGCTTTTGCTTTTGTTGGCGTGTTAAAGCTGGCCACCATTTGGCTGCCTGAAAATAAACTTGCAATGGTTTCAGGCCTTGCGGCAGCCTTGGGGACGATTGGCGCCATGATCGGTGATAACCTGCTGGGTGTTTTGGTCATACACATTGGGTGGCGGGAAACGGTGAATCTGACTGCTTATTTTGGTATCGGGTTGGCTATTTTACTGTGGTTTGGCATAAGAGATAAAAAAAGCCACCAACGCCGCAGCGGCACAGTCGATAACTTCCGAAAAAGCATGATAGATCTGGCCGTTATCGCGCGCAACAAACAAGTTTGGATTAACGGCATGTTTGGCTGCCTGGTTTATTTGCCAACCACCGTTTTTGCGGAACTTTGGGGCATTCCCTATTTAAAAAGTGCACACGCTCTGACCCAGGCAGACGCTGATTTTGCCAATTCCCTGCTCTTTTTAGGCTTTACCATTGGCGCACCGCTTATGGGATATATTTCAGACCGGTTAAAACGACGAAAACTTCCCATGTTTTTTGGTGCTACAGGAGCCGGAATTGTCATGATGACAATCCTGTACTTCCCTGGATTACAAACAAATCACCTGAATGCATTGATGTTTATGTTGGGTCTTTTGTACAGTGCACAATGCATTGTTTTTGCTGTAGGTCGTGAACTGAGTCCCAAGGAGGCCGCAGGGACTGCAATGGCAATGACTAACATGATTGTTATGCTGGGAGCCATGTTTTTACAGCCTCTGGTAGGTAAATTACTGGATGTGAGTTTAGCCGCTCATGCCAAAAACATCCCGCTTACCCACCTGTCTGAAGCTACTTTACAGCATTTATATACAGCAGCGGATTATCAATTTGCCTTGTCAATTATTCCAATTGGTATTATCTTGGCTGCAATTTTAACCTTCTTCCTGAAGGAAACCTATGCGAACGCAGATGATTAAATCGATTAGCCGAAGACAAGCTTTATTTGGGAGCGTGGTTTGTGCAGTAGGCGCTTTTTTCTATTGCTATGAGTTTATCTTGCGGATTATCCCCGGCGCTTTACAAAGTGAGTTAAGTGCCGCATTTGGCTATATTTCGGCAACCACGTTTGGTCAACTGTCTGCTTTTTATTATTTTGCCTATTCTCCCATGCAGATGCCGGTGGGGATGTTGATGGATCGCTTTGGCCCAAGACGCCTACTTACCTTTGCCTGCCTGTGTTGCACTCTGGGTTCGCTGATGTTTGCCGACACCTCCTCGATGCTTATCGCAGGAAGCGGACGGTTTCTAGTCGGCTTTGGCTCAGCCTTTGCCTTTGTCGGTGTATTATCCCTTGCATTGCATTGGCTGCCGCGCCGTTATTTTTCGCTGGTTGCCGGTTTAATTACGACCTTAGGCATGCTTGGACTTGTTTACGGGGAAGTGAAGATTACCGATGTTGCCGTGACTATGGGATGGCATCATGTATTGACGATGATGGTAAATATTGGTGCAATTCTTTCGGTCATTATCTTTTTAATCGTGCGCGATGGGCCTGAAGGCTAT
The DNA here is from genome assembly GCA_041659885.1 of Tatlockia sp. Lineage (GTDB taxonomy): Bacteria > Pseudomonadota > Gammaproteobacteria > Legionellales > Legionellaceae > Tatlockia. Next base: position 917 of record JBAZXN010000027.1, on the reverse strand, counting down.
GCCCCGCATAAACAACCCTTGCCTGAATTCTTCTCCAATGTATGGTCGGTTTTAGCTTCTCCCCAGATTTGGTTAATTGGTTTCGTGGGGGCTTGCTTATATACCTCACTTTCTGTCTTTGGTGAGTTGTGGGGGAAAACCTATCTTGAACAAGCCCATCATTTAACCAAAATTGAAGCGGCGAGAACTGTTTCTGCCATGTTTTTGGGTTGGGCTGTTGGTGCACCTGTTGCAGGGTTTATTTCAGACAGTACAGGACGGCGCGTTTTGCCCCTTGTTATAGGGGCTGTTATGGCCTTTATCTGCATAAGCCTTGTTTTATACTGTCCTAATTTATCTTACACCGCACTGAATATTTTATTGTTCTTCTATGGGTTATTTAGTGCTACAGAAATTATTGTTTTCATTATGGGCAAAGAAAACAGCGGTGCGAAATTATCCGGAACCGTATTCGCTGCAGTAAATATGATAGTGACTTTAGGAGGGGTAATTTTCCAACCTCTGGTAGGCAAACTGTTGGATACTTTTGGCGACAGCGGGGTGGTTTCCGGTGAACACATCTACTCCGTACTAGACTATCAACTAGCCCTCTCGGTGCTGCCGATTTCGCTACTCTTTGTTACTATCCTGGCTTTCTTCATGAAGGATTCTCGAACGACGGCGCACTAGAGCGCCGAATGATTTAAAACAACACACACCATATTGATAAAATATATATCAATTTTTTAAATTTCACCCATTCTGTAGGTTGGGCCTTGGTCCAACATAGGTTTTCCCCTTGCTCTGCCATGTTGGGCCTTGGCCTAATGGCGCTTCCAATAAGCGCCTATTTTTTTAGCAATTCATAAGCAACAACTTTTTTTGTTCAATTTTTCTGCTTTGTTTTAAAACAGGAAAAGACTTGGGTCTTTGCCTGA
>JBAZXN010000026.1:0-32689 GCA_041659885.1 Tatlockia sp. | reverse complement strand
TCATATCTTGGTTATATGAATCCAAATCAATTTGAAAGAGAGTGGGGAAAAATGAAAAAAGTTGCTTAACCAGGTGTGTGCATTTGCTTGACCACGTCAATCGAGGCGGCTTTCGCAAGCGAGGGTGTTTTGGATTCTGCTGTTCGATAGATCCCTTGCCGCGTTAACAAAGAAGTTATGTTATCTATTTTCTCAGCAGGGGCGCGGTAGGCCATAAAATCACTTTTTGGATGGTAATGCGTGTTCAGATAAATGTTTTTTAGATCATTTTTATTCTTATTCGAGTCTTTTACTTGCTCTTTTTGCTTTGGTTTTTGGTGCTTTGTTTTGTCCTCTTTTATTAATTTTTTTATTGCCTGAAAATCATTAACTGAAAGGATAATCGTTTTTTTCTTTCTATGAACAAGGTAATCGCTGATGCTATCCAACACATGCGCTATCGGGGCAACAAATAGCGATTTTGCGAAATGCAAGGGGATATCCCATGCGGTTTTGGCTAGAATAAGGGGGACTTTCAATAGGCCGCACAGAGTATTTACAATAAATTTCAGTCCTCCCCTTAAAAATCCAGAGTGACTTCCGCGTTTTGCCCCAATTTCTAAAATTCGAACAGCGGTCAATTGTAGAAAAGTTACAGTACTCTCCAAAAGACGAAAAGGATTGAGAAGGGAGTGTGAAATTTTAGACCATTTATCGTTACTGGCATGCAACACTCCATTGATGTAATCAGACTTTTTACTGACTTCATAGCCATCGGTAATAAGAGGTAGTTCCGAAGCAATGCTTTTCCAGGATATTTTCATGTTTTTCAGAATCTGGATAGCGTTAAATCCATTGATGAGCTCTTGCAACAAACGGTATACAGGCATCCAGTTTATATAAGACGTTAAGTAACTGCGAACGAAAACCTTGGGGGGAGAATGCTTCAACCCGTGATACTGCATCGCCTCTTTCAATTCGTCAATTTTTTCGGCCAATCTCCCTGTAAATTGATTGCGAATTTTATTGGTTTTGGTCAACGGTATAAACTGGAGTAAGGCACCTAATCCCAAATATTGTTTTAGAGCAAATTGGTACAAATTATAAGAGAGGGTAAGGCAACTGAATTTATCCGTATCGTCTGAGATTGTAGGGGAAGGATCAAGAAAATCAATTATATTTTTTTCTGTTTTATTGAATTTATTACACTCTTTAAAACGTGCATACATTGTGTTTGGAAAAAGATAAAACGCCATAGTCTAATTACCTACTTTATTGCTGGTTTGGATGTCAGGAAAAACAGGGTTGGTTTGGATTAATTTTTCGTCAAAGAAGCCAAGTTTGAGACGGGTTTTGTCTGCTTTTTCATCCGGTGTACGGGGTTTGATGTATTCATTTTCTAGCGCTCTTTTCAATGCGCGCGTATTTTTTTGCGGATAAGGTGCAGAAATCAGGGGCTTACCAGCGGTATTTACATGGATTTTTGCAACCTTTTCCAGTGCGCGCGATGTAACTTGCGTAGAGACAGACAAGGCGATATGGGTTGCTAAAACGGGAAGAGCGAATAAAATCACTGCAATTGCCATTGTGCCTATAATTGGCATTACAGGGGCTAAGACAAGGCTTGATAAAAACAAGAAAGAAAATCCTAGCCCGGCACTTGCAGTATAAATCATTCCTTTATGCTCGCTTATAAATAAGGAGTCGCTTAGCTCATAAGCAAAAGATTGTTCTTGTGTATTACCCTTGCGTAGTTGTTCTTTTTTTGCCTTTTTAAAAAGCGATTGTGCGGTCTTGCCAAAATAAAGGCAGGATTGGGGATTGATTTTTTGATGCGTAATGAGGTGGAAGGCGAGAAAGTCTAATGCGATTCTTTTTTCTGTTCTCGCTTGATCTGAAGTTTCCATTGCTTCCAAATGGCGCATGAGATAGCTAACTCTCCAAAGCACAAGTGCAGGGTTGCCAAGGTCATCAAAATTATCCCTCTTTTTCATCTTAAACTGCTGTACCTGATCACAATAGTGAGTAATTTTTGTAAGATTATCTTCTTTGAGCAGCTCGTGTAGCATTCCAGGTCTCAAATCAAAAATGGTAGAACAATATACCACACTGTTAATGATTAAGGCAATTAATGGTTGAAATATTTCCAGGTGGTTTATTGTTGGGTCGTTTTTGGGGCGTGCCAGTACCCATTTAAACAAAGCGATGCGCAGCAGAAGGGCACTTCTTTTACATTGTAAGTCAGGTGGTTTATAGTAAATTGAGTGCATTTAAGGACAACGCCTTGTGAATAACAATTTAAAAATCAACGAGCTAAGTGTTTTTTTTCAAAGCAGAGAAAAGTCACTGATTGCCGTTGATTCGGTCAATTTAACGCTGAAACCGGGCGAAACACTGGCCTTGCTTGGCGAGTCTGGTTGCGGTAAATCGATTACTGCTTTGGCCTTAATGCGTCTTTTACCGCACAATGCCGCATACGGTTATCGAAGTGAAGTAGATTTTAATGGCCAGGATTTGCTAAATCTCCCTGAGTCGTTGATGCGAACCTTGCGAGGTCATCGTGTGGCTATTGTTTTTCCAGAGCCAATGACCGCATTAAATCCGGTATTAACTATTGGCGCGCAATTGAGGGAAGCCTTGCCCAACGCATTGCAGGGCAAGGGCGTTGAGGCACGCTTAATTGCCATGCTGCAAGAAGTGGAAATCCCTAATCCCGCGTTGCGATTAACGCAATACCCGCACCAATTATCCGGTGGACAAAAACAACGCGTAGTAATTGCCATGGCTTTGGCCTCCAAGCCTGAAATCCTGATTGCCGATGAACCAACCACAGCCCTCGATGTGACAACCCAGGCGCAGATTTTGCAATTACTGAAAAAACTCAAACAGCAATACCGCATGAGCCTGTTGCTTATCACCCACGATCTCACCGTAGTAAAAGCCATTGCCGACAGAGTGTGTGTGATGTATGCAGGCCAAATTGTTGAAGAAGCGCTGGTAAATCCTTTTTTTGAGGAGGTTCTTCATCCCTATTCACAGCAATTACTGGCTTCAGTTCCCCACTTTACTAAAAGATCGCAACGCCTGCATGCCATTGAAGGCGCTGTACCGCGACTGGATGATTTGCCGACAGGGTGTCGCTTTCACCCGCGCTGTTTGTATGCTTTTTCCCGATGCAATCAGGAAATGCCTCAATTAGCAGCGTTGCAGGCGCGTGCTATTCGCTGCCATTTATACCCTGAACAAAACAGGTTGCCTCTTTTAGAGGAAACCGAAGCAAGAATGGATATTGAAACAAAAAAGAGTGAAATGGTATTAACCGTTCGCTCCTTGACCGTCAATTACTCCACGCAAAGGCAATTGTTTCAACGCAATGTGGAGCACATTAACGCGGTAGAGGGATTGAGCTTTACTTTAGCCAAAGGAAAAACGCTCGCTTTGGTGGGGGAGTCAGGTTGTGGTAAAACCACGGCAAGCCGTGCGATTTTACGGTTACAGCCCATTGCAAGCGGCGAGGTGCTTTACCGTGGCCAGTCAGTCATTGGGTTAAGCGGTAGGGCATTGCGAAATTACCGCAAAAAAGTGCAAATTATTTTTCAAGATCCGTTTTCCTCGCTTAATCCCCGCATGACAATTGGTGATATTCTGGCCGAGGGAATGCATGCTCAGGGCTTTAGTAAACGCTTCATTGCGCGAAAACAACAAATCCTGCTGGAACAGGTAAATCTTCCGCGCAATAGCTTGCACCGCTATCCCCATCAATTTTCCGGAGGGCAAAGGCAGCGCATTTCCATTGCCCGCGCACTCGCGACCGAGCCTGAAATGCTTATTTGTGATGAGCCAACCAGTGCATTGGATGTGTCTGTGCAGGCTCAAATTCTTAATTTATTAAAGGACTTGCAACAGGAATCAGGCTTGGCTTACTTGTTTATCACCCACAACCTGGCGGTCGTGTCTTACATGGCCGATGAAATTTTAATTATGCGGCAGGGCAGGGGAATTGAGTTTGGCACCTGTGAAAGGGTTTTGTCAGCCCCCAGGGAGGAATATACCAAGACTTTATTGGCAAGTATTATGAGCCTGTGATACGAACTCCTCTGAATCAGGAGTGGTCTGAGGGAGTGTGTTGTTTTCCTCTGGTAAACCTGGGTTTTTTATATTGTGCAGAATAGGAGGCGAATGTGTTACTGCTTCCACTGGATTTTCAACCACCGTGTTTGGAGTGGCTTCCAATAACAGCGTGTCAAAAGCCGCATTCAGGTTGGTTGCAAGTTTAGTTTCTGTATTCTTCAATTGTTTTTCATTCGTCAGGAGATAAATTCCGGCAAAAAAAGTAAGCAAATTAAAAAGAACGGTTAATATCGCACCGCCTGCTCCCACACTGGCTAAAACTAGTGGACTTGCTATGAGCATAATACCTAAAGGAATTAAGGTGCCACTAAAGGCTGCAATCACCGTGAGTCCTGCCAGGAAGCCAAATACTGCCAAAATAATGGTTTTACGGTTTCGGCGCAGAAAGGAGGGTATTTTTGTTAACTTTTCTTTTCCATTTTTATAATGCCCTGTAACTCTATCTAATGTTGAAACCTTAAGGAAAGGTTAACGGAACGTAAATAATAAAGTCAATGTAACTTCAGGCATAAAGTTTTGCATGATACACTGTGGCTCTTTTCAATGCAGAGGGAGTTTATATGAATTTAGTTAAAAAAGGGTTGGCTTGTGCGGCGTTATTGTTTGCTGGTGTCGCTACTGCCTCAACCGGTCACTTGATTAAATTGTATGCGGATGCAGAGCCTGGTGCTGTGCAGTACATTCGCTATATTTGCCTGACTACCAATAATGGATTTACAAAGTCTTGTGGTGTGGGTGCAACCCGCTCTTATACATCGGGTCCTAAAACGGTCAAAATTGTTTCTTTCGATTTATCCACGGCATTTGGATTTGATGAGAGTTGCAGAGGATTGCGCAGTGGCGTGCAAACCCCTGAAGGAAAGGGCACTTTTGAAGTGTTCACCACACTGAGTCACGAAATAGTAAATAATGTAGAAGTCGTGGCAGTGACCAAATGTTCAACTGCCTGGACTCCTGAATAGTTTTATTTAGGCAATTCGACTTTCTATAAAGCGAATTGCCTCTTCCAATGGAATGCGAAGCACTTCTTCACTGTCCCTTGCCTTGTATTCAACGGCCTGTTGTTCCAGATTGCGTTCACTCACAACCAAACGATGCGGAATGCCTATCAAGTCGCTATCGGCAAACAGGACGCCTGGTCGCTCTTCCCGGTCATCAAGCAATACGTCAAAGCCTGCGGATATGAGTTGCTGATAAAGGGATTCTGCCGTTTCTTTAACAAGTGCTGAGCGGTGGTTGTTAATAGGGATAATGACTAATTGAAACGGAGCAATGCTTTGCGGCCATACGATGCCGTGTTTGTCATGGTGCTGTTCAATAGCTGCTGCAACTACGCGCGAAATGCCCAAACCGTAACAGCCCATGGTTAAGGTTTGGTATTCGCCCGCTTCATTAACCACTTGAGCCTGCATTGCCTTGGCGTATTTGTCGCCCAGTTGAAACACATGGCCCACTTCAATGCCGCGGCATCCACGCAAAAGACCTTTCCCATCAGGGCTTTTATCGCCTTCTTGCACATTGCGCAGGTCGAAAACGTCCTGACAGATTGCATCGCGCTCCCAAACCGCATTCGTATAATGCCTATCGGCCTTATTCGCGCCGCACACAAAAGATTCCATCGCAAAGGCGGTGTGATCGGCAATGACAGGAATAGCCAAGCCAACCGGTCCAATGGAGCCAAGTGGCGCATGCAATGCGTCTAAAATAGCTTGTTCTTGTGCAAAACATAAAGGGGATTTCAAAAGCGGGTGTTTGCCGGCTTTTACTTCATTCAACTCGTCATCGCCACGCAACACCAATGCAACCAAAGGATGTTCTTTTCCCTCCACTATAAGGGTTTTAACCGTGTCTTTAGGAGCTACTTTAAGAAATTCAGCCACTTCCGTAATGGTTTTTTGATTCGGTGTCGCGACTTCGGTTAAAGCAGGAGTGGTTTTTGTGCGGTTTTTTTGCGGCAAGAAACTGGTGGCTTGTTCAATATTAGCGGCATAGTCGCTTTCATCGCTGTAAAAAATCAAGTCTTCCCCTGATTCAGCCAAAACTTGAAATTCATGCGAAGCAGACCCGCCAATGGCGCCTGTATCTGCTTCTACCGCACGGTAGCGCAACCCGAGCCGGTCAAAAATGCGGCAATAGGTAGCAAACATGGTCTCGTAGGTTTGTTGCAAGCTTTCTTGTGTCAAATGAAAGGAGTAAGCGTCTTTCATGATAAATTCCCTTGCGCGCATGACCCCGAAACGCGGCCTGATTTCATCACGGAATTTGGTTTGAATTTGATATAAATTAATGGGTAATTGCTTGTAGGATTGCAATTCCTTGCGCATTAAATCGGTGATTACTTCTTCATGGGTTGGGCCAAAACAATATTCGCGTGCATTGCTGTCTCGCATCGTCAACAATTGGCCGCCAAAGGTTTCCCAGCGCCCGGTTTCCTGCCACAATTCCGCCGGTTGTACGGCAGGCATTAATACTTCCATTGCAAGGCTTTTGTTCATTTCTTCCCGAACGATCTGCTCCACCTTGCGAAGCACTTTAAGCCCCAGCGGAAGCCAGGTATAAAGGCCTGAGCCAAGTTTACGAATCATGCCTGCTCTTAACATGAGTTGATGGGAGATGATTTCCGCATCATTTGGGGTTTCTTTAAGGGTGGTTAATAGCCATTGGGATGCACGCATGCCAGCTCCTGAATGATTTTTTAAGCGATAGTATACCCTCCCCATTCGCTTTCACAAAGGAACATTTAAGCCGGTTTTAATCCTGCTAAAGAAAAAACGTTTTGCACTTTTTCAGTCAGGGCATTGTCAGCTTCCGGCTCAAGTTTGTCAAAATCTTTGGCGAAATCCTTAAAGGTCACTTTGCCGGATGAAATATCATAAATAGCGCCGACAATTCCAATGTGCTCCTGATTAATCATTTCCTTTAAAATGGCGCTATCTTGAAAAATTTGTTGTATGGTATTGGCAATATTGAGCTCCGTTACCCGGGTTACAAAGGCTCTGTTGGTAGAAGTTCTGTTTTCTGTGGTTTGCGTTTCTGCAGCAATAGAGGGTTGGATTCTTGCCAGCAATTGCGTGATGTGCCCTTGTTTTACATGATCGCAAGCGGCCTGAATGGCTCCGCATCCGGTGTGGCCCAAGGCCACAATGAGTTTGGCACCGGCCACATGGCAAGCGTATTCGATGCTGGCTAAAATGTCGTTATTCACCACATTACCGGCCACCCGAACGCAGAAAATATCCCCGAAGCTCATATCAAAAATCGTTTCCACAGGCACTCTTGAATCGATACAACCGAGCACCACGGCAATAGGGTGTTGGGTTTTGGCGGTATATTCGATGTCGATTTTAGTTATGCGGTGAATACGCGTATTGTTGAGAAAACGCTGGTTTCCTTCGCGAAGGATGTTAAGTACTGCAAAAGGTTGCAAGTTCGATTGCACATCATAGGTTGTTACATTAATAAAATTGATGTGATCGTGGATGTTATAATGATCCTGAAAGCCAATCAGATTTAAAGAAATTTGTTTTAAAGGCGCCTGGGTTGTTTGAAACTCTTCAATGAGCTCAATTATTTCTTTATCAATGTAGGTTGAATAGCGTGCGTCAATGATCAGTTGAGAGTTTCTTGGAATGGCTGAAAGTTCTGCAATTAAAGACGCTTTATTTAAAAAAGTAATTTGCTGGGGAAGCACTAAGCGATTGGCCTCACCGGTGGTATAAATTTCTTTAATGATATCCAGGCGGGCATTGGAGTTGGTTTTTAAAATAAAAAACAGCCCAATACATAAACCAATGACAATCCCCAAGAGTAAATTAAAGAGCACAATGCTAATGACGGTGGCGATAAAAGGAATAAATCGGTCCATGCCTTGCTGGTACATGGAAGTATAAATGGAGGGTTTGGTCAGCTTGTAACCGGTATAAATCAGGATTGCTGCCAGAGAGGACAAAGGAATTTTGTTAAGCCAGTGGCCAAAGAGTAACACGGCAATTAAAAGATAAACCCCATGATACACTGAGGACATTTTGGATTTGGAGCCGGCCTGAATGTTGACCGAAGTGCGGACAATCACCGACGTAATGGGAATTCCCCCAATTAACCCGGCGGCCAAATTGCCGACCCCTTGCGCGACCAGCTCCTGATCTTTCGAGCAGTAACGGTGTTTTCTATCCAGTTTTTCAGCGGCTTTCACATTCAGTAAACTTTCCATTGAGGCGACAATGGCGATGATGAACCCGTATAAATAGACTTTTGGATTCGCTAAGGCGGTCCAGGTGGGGAATTGCAATTGGCTGAATAGATCAGAAAGGGCATTGTGAACCGGAATATTCACCAAATCCGGATTATTTTGAGCCAGGGAGGAATGGGTCAGGAGAAACACTTCATTGAGCAAGATACCTGCAAAAACCACGAGGATTGGTGCAGGAATGTTGGTAAACCACCTGGATTTGCTGTTTTCTGAAAAAATTAAGATTGCCAAAGAAATAAGCGAAAAAAGCGCTGCCCCCGTGTTGATATGATGAATTAAACTGTTTAGAGGGTAAATCGCTAACCCTTCGGTTGATTCCAGCAGGTGGCTTTCCAGTTCTTTTAATTCGGTAGACAAAGAAAAAGCCAGGGGCAATTGTTTGATAATTAATAAAATACCAATCGCACACAAGAGACCCTGTACGACATTGGAGGGAATGTAATCCGCAACAAATCCGGCTCTGATACTGCCGATAATAATCTGAATAAGCCCTGCCAGGCTTAAGGCAAGCAGAAAGGTATTAAAATCGCCTAATTGAGTAACGGCAGCTACAATGACCGCTGCCATACCGGCCGCAGGCCCACTGACGCTCACTTGCGAGCCGCTCAATAAACCAACCAGCACGCCGCCGATAATGCCGCTTAATATGCCAGAAAATAAAGGTGCACCGGAGGCAAGTGCAATGCCTAAACACAGCGGAATGGCAACCAGAAACACAACAAACCCTGCGATAAGGTCGTCTTTAAGGTATCGGTGTTGGTAAATGTGCATTCTTCGCAAATGGGTGAGCATCGATTCAGTCATTCTTACACCTTTCTTTAGATATATGGCAATAATAACCCAATTTGTTTATGGTCAGGCTCTCATCTTTACAAAAAAGATATATTTCTTAACTTTTATGTAATGTAGAGGAAACGGTATCAATAGGCAATCTATTTCAATGCATTTTGACTATTATAAAAAAAGGGATGTTTGCGACAACAACTGCGAAGGATCATAAAAACTAAAGTGGGCATTTATTGATCAACAAGCCCGTTTATGGTAACCTGTGCGTTAATTAAATTGGGCGTTGAGGCCATTATTATGCGTATTGAAGAGATTCTTCTACAGTTACCGATATGTCGTGAGGTTGAAGAGCTAAGGCAGTTTTGTGAACAAACCGTCCAATTTGATGAGGAAACCATCAAAGAAGCCTTGGCTAAAAATCATAAAGCCATCTGGATTGAGTTGGCCAGTGCGATGAGTGATCCCCAACAGAAAGAGAAGAGTTATCTGTATCTTTTTGAAACCTATTACTGTATTGAAAGAACAGTGCATCACCCGATGACTGAAAACTGGGGTAAGTTTGATAAACTAGCGCTACGCATTGAAGAAGCTGAAAAGGCAGAGAATATTATAATAGAAAAACTCTATTTTTGTATGTCTCACCACCTTTGGGAAGCAGCCGATTATCTTTTCGGATTAATTGAAAAGCATAGACTACCCTATGTAAAAAATGCCTTGGCTATCCTGGCCATTCAGAACTTAAAATTGGAAATAGTAAACGTACTGATGAGTAAGGGATTGGACGTGAACTACGTCAGCAATAAAGTGGAAGCAAAAACGTTAGTACAGCATACAATTTATGTTATCAAAGAGGCTGACCTTTACGCTAACAAGGCATTAGATCCTTTAGAAGAAAAAGTGCAGAAAGAGATTCTTCAGCGCCTTCTGGAATCCCATTCAATTATAGCAAAGTGTCAGAGAGCGTCCTCTGCAGCCCTAAAGCACTTGGCTATTGTTGGCAATAGTGCTGCATTTTCCTTATTATTGTCTTATATGCCAAAACGCCATTATTACTGGGGTGGCAACAGGGGGAAGGCGTTTGAATTTTCCTGGTATCAACCTTTGTTATCATCACCTTATTTTTTAATGCAGACAGATTGGCGAGAAAAACTAAGGGCATTGCCTATCGACATTTCTAGAACATTGCGCAAAGACAAAAATTCTGCTCTTTTCCAACAAATACTGAAGAATGCATTATCTGCTGTTCACTGGCAAGAAATATTTGTTGAGCTAAAAGTTACTAAAAAGGATTTTAAAGAAGGTTATCTTACGAAAGAGTTTCTTATTGCGTTAAGTGATCATTTTCCCAGGTATTCTTGTCGTCCTTTATATAGAAATAATACCGATGCTAATGGGGCGAAACCTGTTACACCAAGTGAGTTAGACTCTTATGGAGGAATGTTTTTTAATCGGTATTGCTCTCACTTTCATGAATCCTATTATCAACTCGCTTATTTTTTAGAACGTGGAGGGCGGCACTTTATTTCTGAAATGAGTCTACCTTTCCTGGAAAAATTAATAAAAAACAACGGCCTGATGAAAATTGAACAAGATTTTGAAGCTGTTCTCGCTTTACTTATTCACCATGGATTGGATATTAATAGTTTGGTACAGCCATTAATTCAAAAGCTATCCAAGTTCTGTCTTCAAACTTCTGAATTTATAAACTGCTTTTATAATGTGTTCATTTGTTGTGGTGCGAATGCGCAATTGGTGCGTAACGCTTTAATCGAAAATTTGCTTGATATCAATAAAGAAAAGTTAGACCGTTTGTTTAATTGCAAAGACCAAAAAATTATTGATTTTCATGACGTTATCAGTCAACGGATAAGTCCTTTTAATCGCATCCAGGAAATACTGCGCAAGGCTTTTAATGTAATAAAAAACGAATGGTGGGTTGGTAAAATAGGAAAAGAAAATTGGTTCTTCCGGTTTTCGCTTGTGAAATCCCTGTACCAATTAAAAAGTATGTTTAAAGAAATCGATAAATTAGGGCAGCTCCTTGAGCCTTTACAAAAACAAGAGGTAATACAAAACACCGTAGTTCTAAAGAAAAAAGCGCAGGCAATGGAGGAAAGTTTAGAGGCTTCAAAAATGCTGTTAGAATCCAATACCATTCCAGATCCTATGCAAGGCTTTGCTGATTTAACCGATATTGCCTTAAATTCTTTCGCCTCTGCACTCTTTATCGTCAGTAATCCAATTCTAATAAAAAAAATTCCCACTGATAAATTGTGTGATATTGCAATAAGGCATCAGGACAGGGGGATTTTAAATAATGTGGGGATGCAAATACAAACGCATATTGAAGAGGAAATCCGCAGGAGAATGCCAGATGTTATTAAGGCAACCCCTTTTAATGCGCTGTTAAGTCTTGCATCAACCTATAACAGCCTTTCTCCGGATACAATGCGTTTTATCACGGCGCAAATCGATAATGCGATAGTTGACCGCCTTAAAAACCAAACGGTGCCATTTAACGAACTGAACGATTTTTCTAAAGTCATTGCATTGTATAAAAGCAAGAGTCTTTGCCCCGAAGACTTGCATGATAATTTCGCATCCAAACTGCAATTAGTCTATAACCTTTACGTATTAAAAGAGTTGCAGAAAGTGATAAACAACAAATTTACCCTTGCAGCAGAAAATCATAGGAAAACGCCCTGGCAATTAGGTTGGTTTGGCACAAGTACAAAAACCATCACCTTTGCCGGTACGGTATATCCTGTTCCAAGGACTATTTACCATGTCAAGCAATTGCTAGATTCTGCTTTGGAAAAAAATTGGCTTGACATAAAGTGCCCACAGACGGCGAGAGAACAAATGACGCACGTGATTAGTGGGATTCACAACCTTCTTGATACAAAGTGTCAAGAAGAGTTAACGAGTCTAAATAATATGCTGAAAACGCTGTTTGGATGTGGAAGGTCAAAAGAGACCAAACAATTTTATGAAAGCCTTCGCGGGATAACTAGCGTCTGTTGACAATGACTCTAAAAGCCGCCCTGCATCGCGGCTTTTTTTTATCCATTACCCTCAAGCCATATAACCCTATCCTGTAACCTTATAGAGCGTGTGCGCCTTAAATGCGGTATCTGGAAAGAGGAGCCCTGCCGAGATGTCCTCAAGACACCCTTTTTTTAGGCTCCAAATAATACAAAGTATGGGCTGCGTTTTCATCGAGGATATCGTATTTTTTCGTCAATTTAGGCAATGTTCCCAGTACAAACGGTACGCTGAAAGGGCCTGTGCCAAGGATAATGCAAGGCAGCTTTCCGGTTTTCATCTGGTTATTTAATGCGTCCAAATCCGATTGCAATACGGTTTCTACAAGACCTGGGCCTTTTACAGGCGAATACATGCCGCTTTCAGCATAATAAATGCCTTGCCTTTGAGCCAGAATAAAGCAGTTTTTAGAGGCTTTTGCATATTTTTTAATGAAGGCAATCTCATCGGCTATGTAAGGGCTAGTTACCTGATGAAAAGTCGCAATGGTTTTTTGTGCATCCATGACCATGCGTGGCATATTGGTTACAAAGTTGACACTGCAAACCAGTAAAACGGTAATGCCTGTCAGGGGTAACCATATTTCGGTCAAGGGTAATATTCCTTTGCGCATGCGATATAGCACGCGGTCTGATACAAGGGCTATTAACATAAAGGCAGGCCAGCTTACCGTCACCAGATTGTAAACGTGCGAACGCCCTTCATAATAGAAAAACATGCCAATGCCCAATACACTTAAATAAAACAGGCAATCGGTGAACAACTCTTCCTCGCGTTGAGCCCAATTGAGCAAGGACAGTACCACACCAAATAAATAGATCCCCAATACCGACATCCAAGGGTGCAGCTGGTGCGGCATCGGAATCATCATAAAGCCAAGGCCGTAAAATACTTGTTGGTAGGTGAATAGCCAGGATAAATGCAAGGGTTGATGGGCTTTTAAATACAATGCAGTAAAAAACAGGATAAAGGTCGCTGCCACGATAGCAAAATGAAGACCTAGCGCCTTTAAATAAAAATAAGGTTCTACCCTGGTATGGCTTGCGCGATTAAATAACTGGTAAACCGTCCATTTTGCCGCTAAAAAAACCGCAAAAGCAATGACGATGAATAACCCCGTATCCATTACCCAAAGCGTACCAACTGCGCTTGCCAAAGACAGCACTGCGCTGCTTGCGAGCGTTTGTTTACGAGCGAAGTGGTAAAACACAAGAACGGAAAGAGCTGGCCAAAAAAATCGAATGGGCCAGTATTGAAAATAGCGGTCAATGAGTCCACTTAAATACAGCATGGTAGTAAAGGTTATCACCAAAAGGCTTAAACCAACGAGCAGTAAGAGGGCTGAGTTTTTTATGAGTTTGGATAAAACATAAAACAAACCAATCATTGAAATGCACTGTAAGGTAGCAAAAAAAAGCGCAAAATTAAGAAAGGTCGTGCCAATACGCTTAAAAAGAGGGGCTATAAACTCTGGAAACAGCCCGTATTGGGAGGGCAGATCAACCAGTAAGGTTTTTCCCGCAACAACCTGGCTTGTTGCATACACTGCAACGTCCGCATGGATAGACCAGGTGCCATCTGTGTTAACTGCATTGACGCCGGCAATGCGCCATGCAAGAACAAGCAAGAACAGACAACCAATCCATACCGTCCAGGTGAGTGCGCGGGTCCATTCCGCTTTAACAAGAAGAGGCTTCCATTTTACATAAAGTAAACAGCCAAGTGCAGAGGCGAATAAAGAACTAATCAACAGGACATTCGGATGGTAGAATAACTTGTCTTTTCCTGCTAAAAGCAGCAAATAGTCAGAACTAATCAGAGGTAAAAAAAGGACTAGTGCTGCGATAAGCGGCAGCTCAAGGGCTTGCAGTTTGCCAAAAACAGGCGGTTCTGTGTTCTCCTGAATATAAATTAAAAACAAGGTATACAGTGGAAGTGCCATGCAAGTGGTTACAAAGAGGAAGCGCTCGGTTGATTTGGGATAAATCATTTTTCGGAAATATTCGACCAATACCGTGGCATCTGGCGCACTAGCCTCGGGAAAAAACCGAACAAGGATAGACAGTATAAAAATCCCGAGTAATGCCCTGGTAAGAACAGTCAGGAAAAGGGAATGGGAGCGAAGCGCTGTTTGGTAATTACCGGCTATCAATTTTGCCTCCTGCTAAACCGTGTGGGTAATAAGCCCTATGATTAATCGAGAAAACCCCATGGAACCTAAAGCGTTACAACGCTTTTCCAAAGGGCATACTCAACGCGAAGATATATATCATATTTCGCAGGGCCAGGCTATCCTTTATTCTTCAATTTCTGACAGTTCTTCCTCAACAATGACCGGCTCATTCTCTAGTGCATTGCCGTGCAGAAGCTGTTTTTCCAAGTGCTTGAATTGCCACATATCCTGATCCATTAACTGACTAGGTTTGAGACTTTGCAATGCGTGCAATATATTGCTAGGTACCTTGGGATTTTCCTCGGCTAATTGATCAATGAGCCGGCCAACCCGCTTTCGCATTAAGTTTTCTTGCGAACCGCACAGGTTACAAGGAATAATCGGATAGGCTTGTGCTGTTGCATACTGAATAATGTCTTTTTCCTGCACATAGCAAAGCGGGCGAATGACGATGTGTTTTTTATTGTCGCTTAATAATTTGGGCGGCATGGAGCGAATATCGCCATTATAAAGAATTGACATCAACAAGGTGCGGATTAAATCATCCCGATGGTGCCCCAATGCAATTTTAGTAAATCCATGCTCTTCTGCATAACGGTAGATAATGCCTCGGCGCAAGCGTGAGCACAGCGAACAATAGGTTTTGCCTTCAGGCACTTTTTCTTTAACAATGCTGTAGGTATCGCGGGTTAAAATCGTGTGTTCAATGCGTTTGTCAGTGAGCCAGGCTTTTAATTTGCTGTCATCCCAGCCAGGTTGTGCCTGATCCAGAGTAAAGGCAAAAATTTCAAATTTATTATTGGAGCGACGGCGTAACAGGTCTAGTATCGTTAAGAGGGTAAAGGAATCTTTACCGCCGGAAAGACACACCATGACGCGATCACCGCGTTGAATCATATTAAAATCGGCGATTGCCTTGCCGGTATAATGCAATAATTTTTTTTCAATAAGCGAGGAATTGCTTGACATAATGTTAACCTATTTAGTTACTTTGGATGCGGTTGGCAGTTTGGCCGCAGGCGGATGGTTTGATTTTAACCAGGCGTTCACCTCTTCAATATCACGCACGCTTAAAGAACCAGCCAGGTATTTTAAATTGAGAAAGGCATTAATCAGTTGGTATTGATCCTTTGCCAATAGCTCCTGGGCTTCAAACAGTCGCTGTTGCGCATTGACTACATCCACCATCGTGCGTGTTCCCACCTCAAATTGTGCCTCTGTACTTTCCAATGCGTTCGTTTGGGAAAGAATCGTTTGCCTGTCTGCTCTTACCTTGCTAATTCCGTCAATGATCGTATTGAAAGCAATGCGGCTATTGGCTTCGACATCCCGGCGTGCCTGCTCTAATTGATAGGTGCTGGTTTGAAAGTCGTATTGCGATTGCCGCGTTTGAGAGGTCACCAACCCGCCTTTAAAAATAGGAAAATTCATGGCAAGCGCTACATTGGTGTTGGTCTGGTGTTTGGGAATGTAAAAGGCTGCCTGATTGGTGGGGGCAATGTTGGCATCGTTGTAAGTTGAAGTTGTATTGCCCTGAAGTGCAAAAGTAGGCCAGTTGCCTGCCGATTGGGCTTTGATGTTCTCACGAGCCGCCTGTACGCTGTAATTGGCAGCAAAAAGACGGTAATTTTGTCTTAATCCTGTGTCCACCCATTCAGTTACCTTGTCTGGTTTTGGCTTTTGTAGCGGAACGCTGGCTTCGTTTAGCGTGGCAACATGCGGATAGATTTGATTGGTGAGTTTACGCAAATTTTCATTTTGGTTCACTTGATTGTTCTTTGCTGCAATCACCTGGGCGACCGATTGATCAAAGGCAGCTTTTGCTTCATACACGGAGGTAATGGGGTCAAGTCCTACTTTAAATCGCTGTTCAGCCTGCTCAAACTGGCGCTTGTTGGCGCGTTTTTTTGACTCCGCAAAATGGACTGTGTCCTGTGCTAACAGCAATTGAAAATAGGCATTCGCAGTGCGTAAAATCAAATTTTGGGCGGCATCATTAAAGGTTGCTTGCGAGGCTTTAACCGAAGCTTTTGCCTGCTGAATCTGAGCCCATGCCTTGTAGTTAAAGAGTGCTTGCGAGGCATTAACCTGCCATTGCTTGCTGTTATACCCGTTGTTTAAAGAGGCATCAGAGGTGGCTACATTTTCGGAGTTACGTGAAACAAAGCCGCTTAAAGCCACTTGGGGATACAACGCTGAGCGAGCTTGTGCAATGGATTCGGTGTTTGACATATAGCGGCTATAGGCTTGTTGAAAAATGGGATCGTTTTCCAAGGCTTGTCGGTAAACATCCAGAAGGTCCGTTGCATTGCATAAAGGGGAAAAGCCATAAACTAACAGCATGCATAACCGCATTTTTTTCATAAACAACAAATCCTAGAAATCAAAATCTTTTGGTTTTAATTTATCAATTAAAGGAGGAAGCGAGGTTTCAAACAATACCTCGGCATTCCAGACCCCCTCGTGACTGAGGTGGTGTAATTGGCCTTGCATAGCAAATTTTTTGCCAATGATAGCAAACAATTTACCACCAGGTAAAATTTGTAAGCGCTGTGTTTGGCTAAGGGACTCCAGTGCGCCCGTGAATACGATGACGTCGTAAGGGGCTTTATCAAGCCAACCGGCAGAGGCATCTCCGGTAATTAATTCCACATTAGTACAATGGTGTTCAGAAAGGGATTTTGCAGCACGTACCGTAAATTCTTCAAAATAGTCGATACTGATTACTTTTCTGCATAACCGGCTTAGCATGGCGGTCAGGAATCCTGAGCCTGTGCCCACTTCGAGCACAACTTCATGCCCTTGCAGTGCAAGCTCCTGAAGCAGGATGCCTTCTTCCAGGGGCGACATCATGCGCTGACCGTGTGCCAGGGGGATTTGCAGGTCAGAATAGGCAAAGTCTTTAAAGCCATGCGGGACAAAGGCATCTCGGGGTATGGTGTCAAATAAAGAAAGAATCGTTTCATTCAACACATTGCCTGTGCGAAGTTGCTGTTTGACCATATTAATTTTTGCAATTTGGCTTGTATTCATTAATTTTCCACCAGTGCATCGTTTCAGTTGCGGTGATTTTAGCAAAAGGTTTGCTTAATTCACACCGCTATCCGCAATTAAATCGTTTCAGACTGCTGGAAGATTTGTTATCATCGCCGCATTTTATTCTTGTGTGAAAAGGAGAGGCGTGTGAGCGTGCAATTTACTGAATTCCTGAAATCGGAATTGGCTACTTTAAAAGAAGAGGGATTATATAAAGCCGAGCGGGTTATCACGAGCCAACAGCAAGCGGTGGTCAGTGTGAAAGAAGGGGACGTGATTAACCTGTGCGCTAATAACTATTTAGGGCTTGCCAACGATCCCGCATTGATTGCCGAAGGGCAAGCGGCTTTGGAAAAATACGGTTACGGCATGGCTTCAGTTCGGTTTATTTGCGGCACCCAAACTATCCACAAGGAACTTGAGCAAAAAATCAGTGCGTATTTAGGCACGCAAGACACGATTCTTTATTCTTCTTGTTTTGACGCAAACACCGGTTTATTTGAAACGCTTTTGGGGCCTGAAGACGCAATCATCAGTGATGCCCTGAACCACGCCAGCATTATCGATGGGGTCAGGCTGTGTAAAGCCGCACGTTACCGTTATGAAAATAATGACATGGCTTCATTGGAAGCGCAGCTGATTGCGGCCAAAGACGCACGGTTCAGACTGATTGCTACCGACGGTGTGTTTTCAATGGATGGCATTATTGCCAATTTAGCTGCAATTTGCGCGCTGGCGGATAAATACGATGCCATGGTAATGGTCGATGATTCCCATGCGGTCGGTTTTATGGGTGAAACAGGGCGTGGTACACCGGAATATTGCGGCGTGGCTTCGCGCATTGATATTTATACCGGTACCTTAGGTAAAGCGCTGGGCGGTGCCTCAGGGGGCTATGTTGCTGCCAATGCTACCATTGTGGATTGGCTAAGACAGCGTTCAAGACCTTATCTTTTTTCAAACACGCTGGCACCGGTCATTGTAAAAAGTTCCATTGCCGTTTTAAATCGCTTGCAAAACAGCAATGAATTAGCGGAAAAAGTAAAGCAAAACAGCGCGTATTTTCGCCGTGGCATGACCCAACTGGGTTTTAATCTGGTACCGGGCGAGCATCCTATCATCCCTGTGATGCTGGGAGATGCCGCATTAGCCGGCAAGATGGCCGATCTATTATTAAAAGAAGGGATTTATGTCGTTGGGTTTTCCTATCCGGTCGTTCCAAAGGGCAAGGCAAGAATTCGCACGCAAATGTCAGCGGCGCATGAGTTTGCCCATTTGGATAAAGCGTTAGAGGCCTTTGCTAAAGTAGGCAAGGAATTGGGTATTATTTAAGAGGGGTGTGCATGCGTTCATTAGTTAAAGCCAAACGAGAGCCTGGAATCTGGATGCAGGATGTTCCCGTACCGGAGTACGGTGTGAATGATGTATTGATTAAAATTCACAAAACCGCCATTTGCGGCACCGACATTCACATTTATTCCTGGGACGAGTGGGCACAAGCGACAATCCCTGTGCCGATGACCGTAGGCCATGAGTTTTATGGGGAAATTGCGGAAATAGGGCGGGAAGTCAAAGGGTTAAGTATAGGGCAGCGCGTATCCGGCGAGGGGCATATCACTTGCGGCATGTGCCGAAATTGCCGTGCTGGAAAAAGGCATTTATGCCGCAACACAGAAGGGGTGGGAGTGAACCGCCCGGGCTGCTTTGGCGAATATTTGGCGCTTCCTGCCTCCAATGTGATTGCTTTACCTGACAATGTCAGTGGCGAGCAGGCTGCTATTTTAGATCCCTTTGGGAATGCGGCCCATTGTGCTTTAGCCTTTGATGTCGTAGGCGAGGACGTGTTGATAACCGGTGCAGGCCCCATTGGCATAATGGCCGTTGCCATCCTTCGCCACATTGGCGCGCGCCACATCGTGATTACCGATGTCAACGATTACCGATTGGAATTGGCTCGTCAAATGGGCGTGACCCGGGCAATCAATGTCAAGCACCTTAGCCTGAAAGAGGTTATGGATGAGCTCGGTATGCAGGAAGGGTTTGACGTGGGCCTTGAAATGTCCGGTAATTCGCTCGCATTAAACGACATGATGAAAGCCATGAACCACGGCGGTCGGGTTGCCATTTTAGGTATTCCACCCAAAGAAACGGCCATTGACTGGAATCAGGTCATTTTTAAGGGATTAATTATCAAAGGCATTTACGGAAGAGAAATGTTTGAAACCTGGTACAAAATGATAGCCATGCTGCAATCTGGCTTAAATTTAAAACCGGTTATGACACATCATTTTCCGGTTGCAGAGTACCAAAAGGGTTTTGAAATCATGGCGTCTGGCCAATCGGGCAAAGTGATACTGGATTGGTCTTAATTTGTAGTCATTCGCACAGGGGAGAGTCTCTTTCCTGTGCAAGCTGGAGTTTTTATGTCATCACAATACATTTTCACAATGAATCGGGTTTCGAAGGCTGTCGAAAATCAACGGTATATTTTAAAGGATATTTCCTTAAGCTTTTATCCAGGCGCTAAAATTGGTGTATTGGGCATAAATGGTTCAGGAAAATCGACTCTGCTCAGGATAATGGCAGGCGTTGAAACCAATTACGAAGGCGAAGCCCGCGCGCAACCGGGTACTAAAATCGGTTATCTGGAGCAGGAACCGCAATTGGATTTGGAAAAAACAGTGCGGGAAGTGGTTGAAGAGGGTGTTGCAGATATTAAAGCCCTGTTAGCGGAATTTGATGCCATTAGCATGCAGTTTGCAGAACCGATGACCGATGACGAGATGACGGCACTTCTGGCAAAGCAAGGCGAGGTGCAACATACGATTGAGGCCGTTGGCGGCTGGGATCTCACGCACAGTTTGGAAGTTGCAGCCGATGCACTGCGTTTACCGGATTGGGATGCCAAAATCAAGCACCTCTCAGGGGGGGAACGTCGTCGGGTAGCGCTTTGCCGTTTATTGGTATCAAAACCCAGTATGTTATTGCTGGATGAACCAACCAACCATCTGGATGCGGAAAGTGTCGCCTGGCTTGAGGTGTTTTTGGAGGAATTTCCAGGCACCGTGGTTGCTGTGACCCATGACAGGTACTTTCTGGATAATGTTGCAGAATGGATATTGGAGCTTGACCGTGGTGAGGGAATTCCGTACAAAGGCAATTACACCGCCTGGCTTGAGCAGAAAGAAGCGCGTTTAGCCATTGAAGAAAAGCAGCAGTCTTCTCATCAACGCACCATTGCCAGGGAGTTGGAGTGGGTTCGCACTTCAGCCAAAGGACGTCACGCCAAGAGCAAGGCAAGGCTTGCCCGTTTTGAAGAAATGAGCTCCAAAGAATTCCAAAAACGGAATGAAACTAACGAATTATACATTCCGCCGGGCGAGCGTTTAGGCGACCTGGTTCTGGAAGGAGTTAATCTGAGCAAGTCCTTTGGCGGCAGTCTCCTGATGGATAATGTTAATTTTCACTTGCCCAAAGGCGGTGTGTTGGGAATTATTGGGCCAAATGGTGCGGGAAAATCCACTTTTTTGAAAATGATTACCGGCCAAGAGACGCCTGACAGCGGAGAAATCCGCATTGGGGAGACCGTTGATTTGGCTTATGTTGATCAGATGCGAGACCACCTGGACGACAATAAAACCGTCTGGCAAGAGATTGCCGATGGCCATGACATCATGCAAGTGGGTTCTTTTCAAATGCCTTCACGGGCTTATGTGGGGCGCTTTAATTTTAAGGGAAGCGACCAACAAAAGAAAATGGTGCAATTGTCTGGAGGAGAGCGTAATCGGGTGCACTTGGCAAAGTTGCTTAAACGCGGCGGCAATGTGTTATTACTCGATGAGCCAAGCAACGATTTGGACGTAGAAACGTTAAGGGCATTGGAAGAAGCGATTTTAAATTTCCCAGGCTGTGCCATTGTCGTTTCGCATGACAGGTGGTTTTTAGACCGGATTTGCACCCATTTAATGGCTTTCGAAGGCAATTCCCAAGTGGTGTTTTTCGATGGAAATTACAGTGAATACGAAGCGGATAGAAAAAAGCGCTTAGGCGATGATGCGACCAAACCTTCGCGGATTAAATACCGGCGCTTAAAAGATTAAGTGAACTCTCCAGGTTGTGGATAAATTGGTTGTTCAGTGAGCTCACGTCATCCTGAACGAAATGAAGGATCTTCTGAATTTGGCTTCAGATTGCAATCCTTCGCTACGCTCAGGATGACCAGCCTGGGGTGTTATCGATTAAATGTACTTTAATAACAGAGAGAATGTGTGATTATGAAAAAGTTGTTGTGCTCGTTAGTGCTTTGTTTAAGTCTTGCGGGTTGTATGGAATATTACGATGAATCCACCTTCATCACCGATGATGTAGGGGTTGTGCACCGCACAAGACATTATCTGGTTGATAAAAGGGGGCGGGATTATTTTCCTTTAAAAACGCCAGCGACTGGAAAGAGACAATTTATTTTTGATCCCAAAGCCTATGCCTGGGCCGCTTACTCCCCGGAAGGAAATCGTGTCATGACAGGCAGTGCTTCCGGTGGAAAAGATCATTGCGATGAAAATACCAATCAATCGTGCCGCACCGTCACAGGCACTTTCCGTGTATACAACAAAAGAGGACTTGAATGCCGCTCAGGCGAATACCCGGTAGAAACCACAGGCGGCGCTAAAATGCCCTATTGCATGTATTTCTTCCAGGGGTTTACCATTCATGCCGCCTATGAAGTTCCTTATGGCAATACAAGCCATGGTTGCGTGCGGGTGTTACCCAGTGCGGCCAAATGGTTGAATGAACAATTCATCACGGTTGGCACGCAGGTTACTGTACTGTCTTATCCTGATGAAAGGAATTAACTGAGCTAGCTCGCGGTACGTAGGCACTTCGCTTCATCAAGGCGGCCATGTGAATTGCTTGCATTTAAAGAGAGTAGCTACCCGAACTGTCTTTTGCCTAAAAATTTTTGTAGCCTTGATGGAGCCATATCCTTCCCCACAAGTATGGTTAAAAATTAGCAGGAGTATAAAAAGAAGATTAGTTGTAACTACTCAGATTCCCTTCTCCCGCCAGCGGGAGAAGGTGCCCGAAGGGCGGATGAGGGTGATTTAAAATATAAGAAAAAACACTTGCAAAAACAGATGGATAGGATCAAATAGTCGAATGAAATCGACGACTCCCACACTTGAATCTTTATTGGCAATCATTGAAGCTCAAGCTGAAACGATAAAACAGCTACAAGCAAAGATAGCTGATCTCGAAAAAGGTCTAAATAAAAATAGTCGTAATAGCTCCAAACCTTCGTCAAGTGATGGCTTATCAAAACCATCTCGCACAGCCTCTTTACGCGAAAAGGTCGGAATAAAAACGGTGGGCAATTAGGTCACAAAGGTGAAACCCTAAAGCAACTTGCTTTCCCGGACGCTGTTATCACACCTTCTATTACTCATTGCCACGGACTGTAGTAAGGAAATAAACTTTTTTTTTAAACCACCCTCATCCGCCCTTCGGGCACCTTCTCCCGCTGGCGGGAGAAGGGAACCTAAATAGTTACAACTAATCTTCTGTTTATATGGCAAAAGTCATCAAGATGTTTTAATGTTGCGTCTTTTTGTGGTGAAGAGATGAGTTGGGCAGAGAAGGAATTCATTGGTTTATCCTTAGGTGACAAACGTTTAAATAAACGGCTATTAATTTTAGCAACGCGATTAGGTGATCAACCTAACGAAAGTATTGTCTCTGCTTGTCATGGCTGGAATGAAGCGAAGAGTGCTTAGCGTTTTTTTGAAAATGAAAAGGTAAGTGCCCAGAAGATATTATTACCGCATATTAAAGCCACCCATATCCTTCCCCATAAGTATGGTTAAAAATTAGCAGGAGTATAAAAAGAAGATTAGTTGTAACTACTCAGGTCCCTTCTCCCGCTAGCGGGAGAAGGTGCCCGAAGGGCGGATGAGGGTGGTTTAAAATATAAGAAAAAACACTTGCAAAAACAGATGGATAGGATCAAATAGTCGAATGAAATCGACGACTCCCACACTTGAATCTTTATTGGCAATCATTGAAGCTCAAGCTGAAACGATAAAACAGCTACAAGCAAAGATAGCTGATCTCGAAAAAGGTCGGAATAAAAGCGGTGGGCAATTAGGTCACAAAAGTGAAACCCTAAAGCAAGTTGCTTTCCCGGACGCTGTTATCACACATTCTATTACTCATTGCCCGGACTGTGGTGAGGAAATAAACCTTTTTTAAATCACCCTCATCCGCCCTTCGGGCACCTTCTCCCGCTAGCGGGAGAAGGGAATCTGAATAGTTACAAATAATCTTCTTTTTATACTCCTGCTAATTTTTAACCGCACTTATGGGGAAGGGTATGGATGCAGCGTAGCGCAATCAAGGGGTTCTATCGCATGAAGAGCACAGTAAACCTTGATTACGCTGCGCGCAATCAAGGCTACCTGATTGTTTTTTTTAATGAAAACTTTGCTTGCCCTGGTTTTCTAAACGGGCACTGAAATTTGTTTTAAGCGTTTTGCACTTTCAACGCCGGGTTGATCAAAAGGATTAATATTCCATAATACACTTTGAGTGTATATTTTGTGCTCATAAAGGGCTACGAGAGCTCCTAAATTGAGTGGTGAGCAGGTTTTTAACCGTAAATGATTAACGGGAACGCCACCGGCAATGTAGCCGTTTGGATCGTTTTCAGAAAGAACCCCCTCACTTAAAACATTCATTTTGGCTTTACAGAAGGAGTGAATCATCTCCTGATTAAATTCTTGCAAAGAGATGAAGTCAGCGGCTATTTTATGGGTGCCCTGGCAAAGCAACTGATAATAACTGTGTTGAGCCTGGTTGCCCAAGCCGCCCCAAACAATGGGACCTGTGGCATGGTTAACCGCGCGTCCTAACCTGTCGATTGATTTCCCATTGCTTTCCATGTCCAACTGTTGTGTGTAAGGCACCAATAATTCCAATTGCCTTGCATAAACTAACATCAATAAACTGTGGTGATGCAAGGCATTAATGTTCCAAATACCCAGAAGCCCCATCATGGCCGGCATGTTTTCATGCAAATCCGCCTTGAGGTAATGCTTGTCCATGTTATTGGCACCAATCAACAGTTCGGTAAAATGTTCAAAACCGATTGCGATGCAGGTAATTAAGTTAATGGCAGAACACAAGGAATAACGGCCGCCCACCCAACCCCAAATAGGGAGTACACGCGAAAAACCCAGCTCTTTCGCTTTTTCAATGTTTGCGGTCACTGCAATAAAATGCCGGTCGAGATCCTGCGGTCTATCGAGCCAGCGCAGTGCTTTTTTTGTGTTATACAAAGTTTCCTGAGTGGTGAAGGATTTGGAGGAAACAATAAACAAGGTGGTTTCCGGATCAAGTTTTGACACGGCGTGTTCGAAAGCACGCGGATCCACATCGGAAACAAAATGAAACCCTAAATGCGAAGCCGTATAGTCAGCCAGTGCATTGATGCAAAATCGCGGCCCAAAATCTGACCCGCCAATGCCAATATTAACGATATCCTGAATAGGTCGGCCCGAATAGCCTAACCAATCGCCTTGGCGAATTTGTGAGGAGAGGAGGTGCATTTGTTCACGCACGGCCAAAATATCAGGAAGGATGTCCTTCCCATCGACAAAAATGGGTGTCGCATCAAAACTGCGCAAGGCGGTATGAAGTGCCGGCCTTCGTTCACTCTCATTCACCTTGCTGCCAAACATCAAGGCGTGAACCCGCTCTTTTAAATGGCGCTCGTTTGCTAAATCGACCAGTAGTTCAATGGTGTTGTCATTGATGCGTTGTTTACTAAAATCCAGGCTCAACTGATTAAGTTGAATAGGGGGGTAATTATGGCTTAAATCGTTTGGAGTAAGAAAGCGCAAAGATTCAGCGTGTTTTTCCAGAGCCATCCAAGAGGTGAGTTCGTTAAGTTGCTTCATGCTGTTTAATCGTTTTTTTAGCCTAAAATACCATTTATACCTTTTTTTTCAAAGATAAATCAACAAAAAGTAGAAAGGGAATGAATAATTAGCCCATTGAAAAAATGAAAAAAAACTAAATTTATTGAATAAGGTGTCGTATAATGCTCGTTTTTCTTGTTTGTTTGAACGTTTTTTAACTGGGGAAGCAATGCATTTGCTTTATTGTATACTGCTTTTTACAACATCCTGCGTGTTAACCGGGGTGCTGCGTTGCTATGCCCTGGCGACCAATTTAATTGATGTTCCCAATCATCGCAGTTCCCATAAGGCTCCGACACCAAGGGGCGGTGGCGTTGCGTTTGTATTGTGCTTTCTTGCAGCCGTTGTGGGTTTAAATTATTTATCGCTGGTCTCTACTACGCTTGCTATTGCAATTCTTGGCGCCGGATCGTTCATCGCCTTGTTAGGCTTTTTGGACGATCACGGCAGTATTCCCGCCAAATGGCGTTTGGCAGGGCATTTTTTAAGCGCTGTTTTCTGCTTATACTGGTTAGGCATGCCTGCTATTCCTTTTTTTGGCTGGTCTTTAGTCCCCAGCTTTTTTGCGAATGTGTTCGGGGTTGTTTTTCTGGTCTGGCTTTTAAATTTATACAATTTCATGGACGGTATTGATGGAGTGGCTGGCGTTGAAGCACTGACAGTCTGTCTAAGCGGCGCATTACTGTATTATTTAAGCCATCAAACGGATGCGTTACTGCTACCGCTCAGTTTAGCCTTTGCAGTGGCGGGCTTTTTATTTTGGAATTTCCCACCCGCTAAAATATTCATGGGCGATGCCGGCAGCGGGTTTTTAGGTCTCGTATTAGGTGTTTTGTCAATCCATGCGGCCACAATAAATCCTGCTTTTTTTTGGAGTTGGTTGATATTTTTAGGTGTTTTTATTGTTGATGCTACGGTAACATTGCTCTGCCGTGGTTTACGGGGTGAAGTTCTTTCTCAAGCACACCGAAGCCATGCTTATCAATACGCTTCCCGTTTATATGGTAATCATTTGCCTGTTACCCTGGCGATATTACTGATTAATCTAGTTTGGCTATTACCCATGGCTTTAGCCGTAGGACTTGGCTTTATTGATGGTTTTTGCGGTTTAGTCATTGCTTATCTACCGCTTTTGATTTTAGCTTTTGTGTTTAAAGCGGGAAGAGCAAAATAAAATTTTTCCATTTTTTTTTAAAATAAATGGAAAAAGAGGGGGGTTCTTAATATTTCGTTAAGAATGGTTGTGTAAACTAATAGACAAGAGTCTGTAAATTGATTTTTTTATATACAACGTGTGATTTCAGGTGGATCGCATGTAGAAGGGAGATTTTGGAATGTTAATTTTGACCCGCCGTATCGGCGAAACCTTGATTATTGGTGATGATGTAAATATCACTGTTTTAGGAGTTAAAGGAAATCAGGTGCGATTAGGCATTAATGCACCCAAAGATGTTTCTGTACACCGTGAAGAAATTTATTTGCGCATACAACAAGAAAAAGAAGCACCAGACACAGAAGATGCAGTATAACCGGATTCTATCCGCAGTCGTCCAGTCCCAAGTAGAACAGGAGTTACTACCTGGGACTATCCTCCTCTTACCTCACTTAATGACGCCTCACCCGAAGCAAAGTAGCGATGCCCCCCTGTTTCATCGATTAACCCTAGTTGTCCCAGCGCATTGACTCCACAAGCAACCCCATTAATCACGGTTTGCGCATTAAAAATTACAATATCTTTTCCTGTTAAATAATCGTTTGCATTCCATTCTGCATAAAATCCTGCAAATCCTTGCTCTAAAAAACGCAGGAGGTAACTATCCATTGCTATCAAAAGTTCGGCAATAAGGCCATTTCTATCCCACGTTCTGCCCGTTATTGCAAAGAGCGAGGTGCTGGGTTTAGTGCTTAAGTGGGTGGTATTTTCGGTATTCACATTGATTCCAATACCGATAATAAGGTCTGTACCGTTTGAGTTGGTATCGGCCAGTTCAATGAGAATGCCGCCTAATTTTTTATCTTCCCACATGAGATCATTGGGCCATTTGAGGGTCAGTTTATCCCTGATGCCACCCGTTTTCAGGCTTTTTAAAAGGGCTAATCCCATTACAAGGCTTAGGCCTGAGAGTTCTGCAAAGGGTTTGTGGAGTCGCATTTTGCATGAAAAATAAATATTCTCCCCAAAAGGGGATGCCCACTGTCTTCCAAATCGGCCACGCCCGGCGGTTTGAGTTTCCGCACAGCAAACGAGGTAATCCTGTTCTGAACAGACGGTTTTTAAAAATTGATTGGTTGAATCAATAGTTGAGAATAGGTGAAAAGCGATGGACTTATCCCATGTGGATTGTTGTAATTGCGCTCGAATGGCAGGCTCGCTGAGAGGGATCATAAGACTTCAGGCTTTTTAAAAGAAGAAAGGATAACACTAAAGCGGGATGGGTAAAATCCCGCTTTTTAATGAGGATTAGGGCAGGGTGCGCATTCCCAGCGCAAGGAAAATGTAAGTCCAACCGGTAACAATCAGTTCAATGGCAATAAATAAGCCAATAACCCATAACCCGCTGAAAGGCTGCATAAGAATCATGACGCCCAGGATAATCGCTACAAGTCCTGCCAAAAGTAACCAGGCAGCGCCTGACTCACCTTTGAGACTTAAGGCCATAATAAATCGGGTGATACCAATAATTATGAGCACACTCGCCAGGAGGGTCGTAATCAAACTGGACGCAAGGAAGGGATCATAAATAATCAACGCGCCGCCAATAATATAGAGTGCCGCAATGAACGCGTGCCAGAGTACGGTCTTCCATGTTTTCGCTTTAAATACGTCGATAAGTTGCGAAAAGCCGCCAATAATTAATAAAATACCAAGAAAAAACATACTCGCCAAGGTTAACCCCACCACCATACCAAGGCCAATAAAGCCTAAGAAAACAAACACAATGCCAAGGGCTAGCAACCAGCCCCAGTTACGCTTTAATTCAGCCGCGTTGGGATTTAATTTTGTGGTTCTCGTCATGATATATCCTTATTTTCGTGACTCATTTCAGGGCGCGCCCTCCATCCCTTTTTTGTGGCAGAAACGGAATGGCTAAACCATCATATCAGCTAATAGGAATAAAGCGAATATCCTGAATTTCAGGATGGTGGCAAAGGGCGGCATGGCATGCGACTCGGGGCATAAAATCGCGTATCACCCAGTGTTGTTGATGCAAATTGTCTTCAATTTGGGTTGGTTTTGAGGCAAAGAGGGGCATGGTGATTGAGCGGGTGGGGTAGGAAAGTCCAAGACCACAGGCCTTGATAAAGGCTTCTTTCTTTGACCAAATTTCAAAAAAAACCTTAGGCTTTGCATAGCCTGGCAAGTGGTTAAATACACGTAACTCCTCAGGTGAAAACATTTCGTTTGCAATGCCCTCATAAGGCCTTGCAGAATACCATTCCAAATCAATTCCAAGCGGAAAATGTTGGCCGATTGCCAATAAGGCTAAGTCGCCTGAGTGGCTTAGGTTAAACTGAAGTTCATCCGCATTTTCAAGTGCGGGTTTGCCGTATTGATTGGTTGAAAAACGAAGGCTTTGGGCATCCTTGTTGACATAACGGCTTAAAATTAGGCGCAGCATTGCGCGGGCCGCGGTAAAGCGCCTTTTATGACGCGCGAAATAATAGCGATTCGCGCGCAGTTGCTCTTCTTCATTGAGCAGTTCATGGGCATTTTCAGGCATTTCAAGTAAGGGGAACTCCCACACATCGATGCGGTTTTGGCAGAGTTCTGCGTTATCTGGTGGCATTGTTGGGGCAATTACTAGCATAGAGAATGCTTCGAAAGGTGGCGTCAAAAAGCAGTAAAGGGTATCATAGCGCATGAAAGTAAATTCGCCAACGAGTAAATCAATGAGTCGACAATTTTTGGATTTTGAGCAACCCATCGAAGAGTTGAATCAAAAAATAGAAGCATTGCGCATGGTGGGCAATGATAATGAGGTTAATCTGGGTGAGGAAATTGCGCGTCTGGAAACCAGGTGCCAGGAATTAACTGCCAATATTTTTGCAAACCTTGAGCCATGGCAAGTCGCGCAAATGGCAAGGCATCCCCTTCGCCCCCAAACGACCGATTACCTTGAACATATTTTTACCGATTTTCAGGAGTTGCATGGAGACAGGCATTATTCCGCAGCACCGGCTATTATCGGTGGAATGGCGCGCTTAAACGGCGAGCCAGTCATGATTCTGGGCCATCAAAAAGGCAAGCGCACGAAAGAAAAAGTGTATCGCAATTTTGGTATGGCACGTCCTGAAGAATACCGAAAAGCGCTTCGTTTGATGAAGCTCGCGGAAAAATTTGGTCTGCCGGTCATCACATTTATCGACACGGCCGGAGCATACCCTGGCATTGGTGCGGAAGAGCGCAACCAATCGGAAGCCATTGCAAGAAACCTCCTTGAAATGGCCAAACTGAAAACCCCTATAATTTGTACAGTAACCGGTGAAGCCGGTTCCGGTGGGGCATTAGCCATTGGGGTTGGCGACAGGGTGCTCATGCTGCAATACGGTATTTATTCTGTGATATCCCCTGAAGGCTGCGCATCCATTCTCTGGAAAGACGCCGGAAAAGCCAGTGAAGCTGCACGGGCAATGGGAATTACTGCGGAGAAGATTATTGAATCCCGTCTTGTGGATAGCATCATCAAAGAACCTTTAGGCGGTGCGCACCGCAACGTGCTGGAAATGACCGCCAGACTTAAGACGCGGCTGGTTTCTGAGTTGCGTGAGCTGAAAGCCCTTCCGGTGGATACGCTTCTAAGCCAACGGTATGAAAAATTTATGGCGATGGGCTCCTGTGACTAACCGTTTACTGGCTGATTTTTGCGATAAGTTAAGCCCTTACCAGCGCTTGTTCGTAGGCTTTAGTGGCGGGCTTGATTCAACAGTCTTGCTCCACAGCATAGCCCAGCATTGTAACAAGGTGATTGCGGTACACATTCACCACGGTTTGAGTCCCAACGCACAAGCCTGGCAACGGCATTGCCAAACGATTTGTGAAAATTGGTCTATCCCCTTTGTAAGCAAGCAAATTACCCTTTCAACCCGGACGAATATCGAGGAAGAGGCTCGAAATGCGCGGTATAAGGCTTTTGCTGAACTCTTGCAGGCAGAAGATTGCCTGTTGCTTGGGCATCATTTGAATGATCAAGCAGAAACCTTACTCCTGCAATTGTTTCGCGGCGCGGGTTTGGACGGCCTTTCAGCCATGGCATGTCAACGCACTTTAGGCTCAGCACAGGTGCTGCGACCTCTTTTGTCTTTTTCACGAAGCCATTTGGAAGACTATGCCCGGTTTCATGGGCTTCACTGGATTGAGGATGAAAGCAATCAGGACAAAGGGTTTTCCAGAAACTTTCTAAGACAGGAAATTATCCCAGCCCTTGAAACGCGTTGGCCTGGTTTGTCTGCCAATTTGGTGCGTACAACAAGGCATTGCCAGGAAGCGCAAAGTAATCTCGATGACTTAGCCCTTATCGATTGCCCTTCACTTGGCCAACCTTGTACGGTATTGCCCTTATCTGCCTTATCTTTCCTAAACACTTCCCGCAGCAAAAATGTGCTGCGCTATTGGCTTAAATGCAATCAGATTAAAGTGCCTGGCGCGGTGTTTTTAGATAAGCTGCAACAAGAGGTCATTTTAGCAAGAGCCGATGGTGCACCTAAGCTTTCTTTAGGAGAGTATGCTATCAGGCGTTATCAGCAATCGCTCTATCTGGTGAAAGAGGCCGCTTGTAATGTGCCTCCAACACGATGGACTCATTTTCCTGCGCCCCTCACCCTGGAGGGATTAGGCCGGATTGAAGCACGACAATCGACTGACGGACTTTTTTTACCCGAAAATGCCGTAGTAGAGATTCGCTTTCGAACGGGAGGCGAAACCCTTCTTTGGCATGGTCAGACAAAGCAGTTAAAGAAATTATTCCAGGAATGGCAGGTGTTGCCCTGGTTACGCGACCAAATCCCCTTGTTATACCTTAATAATCAGTTGGCTGCGGTTGTGGGATATGCCATTGCGGATCCTTTTTACCGAAAAGAGCATAACGGCTATCAGCTTTCGCACGATTAAACCGCTTGCAGGGCGGTCTTTTATTGACTTGATATTGCTCAGTTGGTATAGTGCGTTATCAAAAAAATAGTGGGAGTAAGTATGAAACAATTAGAAAACCATCAAATTAGAGACCAAGCAATTACACAATTAGTCCAGGCATCAAAGGCGTTACAAGAAAATCCCAAAAATGCAAAGGCTATTTTTGCAAGCTTGGGCAGCGATCCTGGGCTTATTCTCTGGAAAGTAGCTTACTTATTGCGGGTTGTAGAGAACGTGTCTCTAAAAGACACACCCAATAAAGACGTTCGGGACGCATTGGATTTCTTAGCTTATTATCTTATCGCGGTGCATAAGGTCAATCTTGACGAGAAATATTTCAATCACAAAAGTGCCGGAAGTTATCTCGCCGAAGCCAGCAAACGGTTTCATTTAAAAGGAGTGCTCGGGAAGGACGCATCGACTTTTGCTTATTCCCATAGCTTTCTAAACGATCCCAACAAGGTTAAAAGCTATTGGGGCGATTTGGCCGATAGCATTCTGTTACCCGGCTTAATCATAGCAGCGTTTACTCCCTTTTTAATGCTCGCTCCCCCTGTAGCCGCGCTTGTTGCGGCCATTATAGTTGTAACCCTGGCGGCATGGGTTGCTGCTGTAAACTTGCACTTTTTCTGTAAAGCCGTGGACAAGGCAAGTGATAAGGTTCAAAGCTATCATGGTGAAAACAAAGAAAAGAGTAAGGATGCTCCTCTTTCTCCATTCAAGTCGTTTAGTCCAGAGAGCATCAAAGAATACCAGGCGAATAAAATAGCGAATCAGGGTAACGATAAAGAGAGTAAAGACGCAAGGACCCGATTTAAATTATTTTTTATGACGCAAAAGACCACCGAAAATGGGACTGAAAATTCAACGCTTACATTGAGTTAACTCAGCTAGAGCGCCGAATGATTTAAAATAACACACACCACATTGATAAAATATATATCAATTGTTTTAAATTTCACCAATTCAGTAGGTTGGGCCTTGGCCTAATGGCGCTTCCAATAAGCGCCTATTTTTTTAACAATTCATAAGCAACAACTTTTTTGTTCAATTTTTGCGTTTTAGTTTTCGGTGTTTTATTTTAACACGATGATTTCATGATGAAATCAGTTTCCATTTTTTGTATGATTTGTTTTGCGAACAGGTCATTAAAAAGGAAACTGATAGATGAAGTTTAAAGAAAATTA
>JBAZXN010000025.1:0-36790 GCA_041659885.1 Tatlockia sp. | reverse complement strand
GACCTTTCAATGCTTCTATTGCAACTTTTGCTTTAAATTCTGAACTGAACTTTTTGTGAGCCATTTTTAACCCCAACTACAATGGTTTCTATTCTACACCACTGTCTCATTTTTGGGGTCCACTTCTGTAAATATAACTCATTATTTTTTTCTAAAAATAATCTAATGTTAGATAAGAATTCAGTTTTTCTATCTTTCCATGGAAAATGACCGCAATTTTTTAAACTAATCAAAATGGAGTTTTTAATACCATTGTGTAAAGTTTCAGCTTGATCAGCGTCGATGATCCAGTCATTTTTTCCTGAAAAAATTAATGTTTGCGGTTTTACCAAAGCTAGCTTTTCACGAAAATCAAATACAGGAAGAAACACTGTGAAAGCAAAATTTACTAGTTCAACATTATAAGGGATGCTTTCTGCATTTGCCGGTGGTATGTTGGCTTGCTCTTTACTATAAATATAAAGAGACGCCATTATTTTATAATATTTAGAGAATTGTTCAGGGCTTTTAAAAGTACCACTCCATAATGTTTTTGCAGCTTCTATTTGTTCTGGTGTTCCTAATCGCTTAAGATTCCTCTTCGCGCTTTTTATAAAATTACCAGACGCTGCACCAGAAGATAGAATCAATTTTGAGATATTATCAGGATACTTAATGCTATAACCAAGTGCCACTATAGCGCCGTACGAGCAACCATGAATAATAGGATTATTAACATTAAGTACTTTTAAAATAGCGTCAATGTCATCAATGTTTGCTTCTAACGTGCAATATTGAACCTCACTTTTTCTACTTAATCCGCATCCACGTAAATCTATTATTATTAGATCTGCCATTTCTAGTAAGTCATTTTCTATATCAGCATAAATGGTATGGTTACCACCAGGCCCCCCATGAATTAAAACCATGACATCGCGATCCCACGATAAATTTTCTGTTGCTTTTTTTCTTAAAATTTTGGAAAAAATTTCAGTTTCAGGAACATTGCTTCTTTGAGGGATCGTGATGTGCATTTTTCTCTTATTTTAATGGGGCAGATATGCTATAACTTCCTGCTATATCAGTTATGAACTCAATATCCGGTAGGTTTTCTACAGAGGAACAAATTTCATCAACACCGTCAAGATCTAAATTTTCTTCTAACATTTGCATCCTTTATTAGACAACATAACAACAACCATATTATATATTGTTACCATTTAATGCTCAACAAAAAACAATAAATCTATAGCACGTAAATGAATTTTTCGTTAAAATATAGAGTATAAAAAACAGAATTGTTTTCGTGTGACTATAGTGCGATTGTACCAACAAACGAAGGGATGCTTGAAAAAGGATAATTTTACTAATGATTAATATGAAATTACAATTGCCACAAATAGTTAAACAGTATGTTTTGCAATTTGCTGATTTATATCATAAATACAAAATTGAAACTGAAAAATTACAAAGAGTGAAGTATAGTATTCACTCATCTCTAACATATTACAAAAAAACAGGAATGATTCAGCTATCATACAATGATATGCCTGGCGATCTTTTGCCACCAATGAGTATTCGTGAGATTAAAAATACCTCAGATATTTTAGCTGGATTACATCCAATCGATGTAAATAGCATTAATGATTTATTTTATCTTTCTCAAGATAAAATATCAAAAATTATTGTCAATGAAAATAAAATTCAAGTTTTCAACCAAAGCGGTCAATATGTTGAGCATGATATAAATGAAGTGTTCGACCACGAAAATTCAGCATCAAAGCGAATATCATTTTTGATAGGTTACATGCAAGCTGAGAAATTAATGAGAGATGCCTATTCAGTCAAAGAAGAAAAATATAAGATTATTAAAGATAACATTACTACGCTACAAATTTTAGATATAACTACGCATATTGAATTTCTAAAAAGTCCAACGGACATATTATTTTCTAATGAGTATAAATATTTTTCTAAAGAAGATATTAGCAGAATAGGATATATCTGTGGGCAAATGAGTAAGCTCTAATTAATCAGAAGATAATATTGCTTGTACAAGTTGCAAGCAAGTAGATTTCATTCCAATTTAGAGCCTGGTTTTCAACAAAAAAATCAGGCTGACAGCATGGGCCTGCTGCCCACAGATTGAGCTCAATACTTGGTATAACTAATAACTTGTAATTAGCATTTGTTGTCCTGGACTTGGTAATTAAACAGCTTCAATTGATAGCCGAAATCCAAGACCTCTCAGGACAGTATCCAGTGTTATGAGTCTGGGATTGCCGCGTTTTGATAATATGCGGTAAAGATGCTCTCTATTCAGTTTTGTTTTTTCCGATAATTTGCTGATTCCACCATAAGCTTGCGCCACATTACGCAAGGCTAGCATGAATACTTCAGTATCGTGATCTTCTTCATATTCTTCTAGCGCAACTTTTAAATAAGCAATTGCTTCGCCTTTATCTGTGAGGCTTTCCAATAGTCTATCGTTGTAGCTAGAGGTGTTTTTCATGATATTGTCATGACTCATAACCGATCCTCCTGTGACTCACGCCAATACGCGTGTGCTTTCTTTATATCTTCTTCTTGAGATCCTTTATCACCACCGAGTAATAAA
This sequence comes from Tatlockia sp., assembly GCA_041659885.1. Taxonomy (GTDB): domain Bacteria; phylum Pseudomonadota; class Gammaproteobacteria; order Legionellales; family Legionellaceae; genus Tatlockia. The sequence continues at coordinate 34,194 of JBAZXN010000025.1, read as the reverse complement.
ACAATGACGATGTCCCCAGATTTTCCATAATAAATGCGATAACCCGATCCAAACATCAATCGAAGTTCATAGACTCCACTACCAACAGACTTGCAATCACCTTCATGTCCAAACGATAAGCGATCAACTCGACGTCGTATACGCGCTTTGGTAGTCTTATCTTTGATCTTGGTCAGCCAATCTTCAAATGGTTCTTTGCCAGAGTCAGTTTTATATAAGCGAATCTCTTTCATTACTTATTGTAGCTTATTAGCTACAGAATGCAAACAGGGTTGTTTTATTGTAACCAGCCAACAAATGCAGCCAGACCAGATAACTTTATTTTAGTCCAGTCTAGGGCGTGTCATCAATTAAGTTTTTTGGCTGCAAATGCGGCTCATTGGCACCATTTTCCGCTTGAATTCGTTAAATAGGGCTGGCTATTCGCCTCATTCAAGCGCAAAATGGCGCTCAATAAGCCACATTTTCGCTTCAAAAAATTAATTGATGACACGCCCTAATTGCTTGGCATTTAAAAATTCCCAGTAAAGTTTTAAATGATATGCATAACTACGAACTGTAAACGGCGACTTATCAACGTTATTTAAATAACGAATAAATTCGGTGATGGGTTTAACAGGCAAATGTTGATTATCTAGGACTAACCAACTGTAATCATAAGGACTTAATTTGATTTTTTGTACTTTCATTAACAAAGCTCCAACGTAGATACGAAATATATAATAAATATCTATCGTTAAATACTATAAATACGGTTTTCGTATTAGGTCTGATTAATATAATAATCAGACCTAATATAATTATAGTTATAGTATTCAATGATAGATTTTATCTAATCATTTAGTCTGGAGAGACAAAAATTGTTCTTGGCGTCTGCTCCACTCTATGCGCCCATCCGTAGATCCTATATGTAACGGTCATCGCTGCTGCCAATTCGAAAGATTTTTTCCGGATAAAAGTATTGTTTCTTATTGAGCGGTTATTTAAAATGAGCCAACCCACAATCCCAAAAATAGGAATGGACAAACATGGAAAATTGGGTTGAAAATTGGAATACATTTTTTAAAAACCAAGATAAGATGGTTAGGCAAATTATTAGAAAGAGTGATCAGTTAGTTTACCATCTCCAATCCGTTTTTAAACTCACTGACAAACTCTTTATTCCACACGAATTAAAATATAAAGAACATCGGTTTAAACTTATTTTGAATGGAGTGGCTGAGGAAAAAATAAATATGCTTACAGAATTTTTTCTTGCAAACAGCTGTAAAATTGCCTCTAACGCCAACGGGTGGGCTGTAACAATTTCCTATGCAAATTTAAGTTCCGTGTTGGACGCTGTGAAGAATTATAATAAGCCTGAACAGCGAATTCAGCTGCCCATCTAGAGTTTGTTAATAGGCCTAGCGCTCCGGAACTTGCGCCCTGATGCAAAATCTAAAATCTCATATCCGAAAATCTCCAATTACATCGTTATACTTATCTTGAGCATCAGCTAAACTCAACTTTGAGTATATTTCAAGAGAATCTCTTTTAGCGAGTAGCCTGGGTTGCTTGCAACCAGGATTCTAGATCTAAGCCTGGCAATGAAATCACGCTTTCGTTTAGGGAGTTGGTAAACCCCGGTTGCAAGCAAGCCGGGCTACTCGCTGGTCAGCTGGGCTTGTGTCAGTTTTCCTTCAATTGCTGCAAGTGCAATTTTTGACTTTTTTGATGCAGTGTAATAATTTCGCTTTTTGGTCATGCTATTCTCCTCTTATACTTAGAAGAAGAGCTCTTAAAAATCGTTTCTTTTTGTCCAAAAATCCGCGCCATATCAAAGACTGAGCGGTGATGATGGTTCGCTTTTTCTTCCCGTAGGAATAGTCTTGGTTGGAGGATTATACGACGCAGTAAAGTTGCTGAATAGATAATTCGGAAACGAGTAAACCAGCGATTAAATCATATGTTAGACTACATTGCATCTACCAACGATGAATCCTAAATAAAAGAGAAATTCATGCAATCGACTATTCCAGATAAACTCAAAAAAGGCGATGAAATTCGAGTGATTGCTCCATCCAGAAGTATGGCTATTATAAGTGAACATACAAGAAAAGTAGCAAATCAACGCGTTGAAGATTCAGGTTTAAAATTAAGTTTTGGACGACATGTGATGGAAAGTGACATCTTCGATTCCAGCTCCATTAAGTCACGCCTTCAGGATTTACATGAAGCGTTTCAAGATAAAAATATCAAAGCTATTTTTACGGTCATTGGTGGTTACAATGTGAATCAATTATTAGATAAGATTGATTACCAATTGATTGCAGCTAATCCTAAAATCCTCTGTGGCTACTCAGACATTACTGCCTTACAAAACGCTATTTATGCCAAAACGGGTCTTGTAACTTACTCAGGTCTTCATTATTCAAGTTTAGGCATGGAACAGGGTATGGCTTGGTCTTTGGATTATTTAAAGAAATGCTTATTTAATGAGGACTCTTATACTATAGAAGCAAGCTCAAAGTGGAGTGATGATGCTTGGTTTTTAGATCAAAACAATAGGCATTTTATGCCCAATGAGGGTCATTGGATCTTACAGCCAGGAAAAGCACAAGGAACGATTCTTGGTGCAAATTTATGTACCTTTAATTTATTGCAGGGCACAGCATATATGCCTTCTTTAGAAAATAGCATTTTATTTTTAGAAGATGACGCATTAACAGGCAATGATACAGCCGTCACCTTTGATAGAGATTTGCAATCCTTAATTCAACAACCAGGTTTTGAAGGGGTTAGAGGTTTAATCATTGGTCGCTTTCAGCAAGCCTCGCACATAAGCTTGGACATATTAAAAACCATTATTCAAAATAAAAAAGAATTAAAAAATATACCCATTATTGCGAATGTGGATTTTGGTCACACTGATCCCATGATCACTTTTCCTATTGGGGGGACGCTTCAAATTGAAGCAGCAGATGAGGTTAAGTTAATCCTATTAAGTCATTAAAAAAGAGTTAAGGAAATCCCATGATTTTAGAATCGAAACCGCAGCTTATTAAAGCAACTATAGCTGATTATCCTATTATTCAGAATATGTGGCTATTTTACATCTACGAGCTCGATCGTTATTGTGGATCAATTAATGGCTGGGAATGTCCTGTGAATCCGGATTTTATTCCTGAAAATAGCGAGTAGCCTGGGTTGCTTGCAACCAGGATTCTAGATCTAAGCCTGGCAATGAAATCACGCTTTCGTTTAGGGAGTTGGTAAACCCTGGTTGCAAGCAAGCCAGGCTACTCGTCTTGCTTGTAAGGCTGTTTGTTTACAAAATCCCAATCAATAAGGGTTGTTATTGCATAGGATGCCAGGCAAACAACACTTGAAACCAAACTCAATTAATACACAAAAGCAATTGTATGCTATTGGATTAAAATGATTGATTTTCTTGAAGCACATTACAAGCTACTTTTAGGCATAATTGTTGCCATTATTGGAATGATCTGCTGGCCTCTATCTAAGAACCAAGTGACATGTGATCTCTATCTCTTTGACTTTGAGTTGTAACAAGGACTTGGCGGAGAGGCAGGGATTCGAACCCTGGGAAGGTCGCCCTTCAACGGTTTTCAAGACCGCCGCTTTCAACCGCTCAGCCACCTCTCCGACAGAGCTGAATACTATAACAAGGCGTTAAAGTTTGCAAATATTTTTTAAAAAGAGTGACTCTTTTTCTCGATACTCTTAGCAAATTTCCAAGGGATGGGTATAATGAGCGGCATTTGCAATGATTGTATTAGGTATTTTATATGAAACGCATTCAACCGGTGATTTTAATAACGCTTGTACTAGGCTTAAGCGCCTGTACAAAATGGTGGGAAGGAAGTGATGAGGACAGCAATCCTTTTCAGGGGGTGGCGGCTAAACAGTTGTTTACCGAAGCAGAACAGGCAATTGCTAAAAAGCAATATGAAAATGCCGTAAAACGCCTCGAAGCGTTGGAATCCATGTATCCTTTCAGTGATTACGCTGAAAAAGCGCAAATGGATTTGATTTATGCCTACTATCAGAAAGAAGATTACCCTTCTGCTGCCGCAACCGCTGAGCATTTTATCCACCTTTATCCACGCGCTAAAAAAGTAGATTACGCTTACTACATGAAAGGACTGGCGAATTTCCAACAAACCCGCGGAACCTTGGCAAGCGCCTTCCCCATTGATGAAGCCTGGCGCGATCCGGGTACGCAATCTCAGGCCTATTCGGATTTTGCAACTCTCGTTCAAAAATTCCCAGACAGCCGTTACAAAGCCAATGCGATGCAACGGATGATTTATTTACGCAATATGTTTGCAAAGCATGAGCTCAATGTTGCGCAATATTATTGGGATAGAAAAATGTTTGTAGCCGCTGCTGAGCGGGCGAATTTTCTCTTGACGAATTATCCGCAGGCTCCTACCGTGCGAGAAGCATTGGTTATTGTGTACAATGCAAACAAACTCCTGGGCCTGGAAAAAGCAGCCAGTGATGCACTTGCCGTGTACACGGCAACCTACCATGCTACTCCGCGCAAGTTGTCGTCTTATTAGCGAGCCTTCAACGGTGCTTTGTTCAATCCACGTCTCCTCAAACGGCTTGCGCCGCTTGTAGGGGACGGTGATTAGAATATTCTTGCTTCGTTTTCTTATTTCGGTTGACTCAAGGACTCAATTACAGCGCCTAAAAACCGCGTTGCTTCGCCTCCGGTTACGGCACGGTGATCAAAACTTAAAGACAGGGGCAGCAGGCGATGGGCGGCTATTTTACCCTTGCTTGCGACAGCGCTTTGATGCAATCGCCCAACAGCGAGAATGGCAACTGTAGGCGGTACAATGATAGGGCTTGCAAAACGGCCGGCAAATTTACCAAAATTCGATAAGGTAATGGTGGCACCTTTCAGTTTTTCAGGTGCGATGCTGCGTTCTGCTACCGTTTTTTTGTATTCATTAATGGATTGCCTGAGCAGCTCATCGGATAATTGGGCGGCGTTTTCAAGCACCGGCACAAAAAGTCCTTCGCTATTATCCATAGCCAATCCAATATGCACTTCTTTAAATAGTTTTCGAGCACAAAACTTGCCATCAAACCAGGCATTTAATGCGGGCTCTTTTTCGCAAGCATAGACTAAAGCACGAATCAGGCGCACCGTGATGTCGTTTTCCTTTTCCCAGCATTCAATATCGGCTTCATCAAAAAGGCTGACCGCAACCACTTCCTGATGCGATTGCACCATGGCCGCTTGCATGGCGCGGCGCACTCCGCGAAGGGCTTCATAGCCTTCAGGCAATTGCAGGCTTTTGCTAGCAAGCGCTTCAACATCCTGGCGGGTAATAATCCCGTTTTCTCCACTGCCTTGTATGCCTTTTAAATCCACGCCTAATTTTTTTGCTAACATGCGTACCACCGGGGTGGCTTTGATGCGCCCCGAGCGACCTTGTTCTCCGCCAATGCGAAAGCGGTCCTCGCTTACCTCACTGCTTTCCTCAAGGCTTCCCACTACGGTTCCCTTGTCGACGCGAACCGTTTCAGTCGCTTCCGATGCAAATTCCACCAAGGGTTCACCGGTTTTAATGACATCACCCGGTTTCCCGAGCAATTTGACAATGGTGCCTGTAACGGGCGAGGGGACATCGACCACCGCTTTCGCCGTTTCCATGGAAACCAACGGCGCATCGGTTGTTATGTAATCGCCTTCTTTTACAAACCATTCATGAATCTCAGCATCCGGTAACCCTTCGCCGAGATCGGGTAAATTGAAAATAGTCATTGTTACTCCATTATACTCATCACGCCATCAATAATTCGCTTAACGCTTGGGATATAGTGTTTTTCCAATTGAAAATACGGCATCACTACGTCATAGCCTGTAACTCGCACAACGGGGGCTAACAAATCAGAAAACGCATGTTCCATGAGAAGCGCTGTAATCTCCCCCCCAAAGCCGCCTGTTTTAGCTGCCTCATGTACGATAACAGCACGTCCTGTTTTAGCAACGGAATCCAGAATGGTTTCGATATCCAGCGGTTTGATGGTGGCTACATCAATCACTTCACAAGAAATTCCCTCTTTGCCTAAGGCAAGTGCGGCCTGCATGGTTTCATGCACGCTGGCCCCCCAAGTGATAAGGGTAACATCGCTTCCTTCCTGTAAGGTAAAACATTTACCGATAGGAAGTGCTTGCCCATCGTCTTCAACGGGTTGTTTAACCAGGCGGTAAATGCGTTTAGGCTCAAGAAAAATAACCGGATCAGGGTTTCTGATCGCCGCCAACAATAAGCCATAAGCCCGTTTGGGAGAGGAAGGGATGACCACTTGCAAACCGGGAATGTGCGCAAACAAGGCTTCCGTACTTTCCGAGTGGTGCTCTGGCGCTCTGATTCCCCCGCCAAAAGGGGCTCTAAAAACCAATGGGCAGTGCAGCCTGCCCCGCGTTCTGTTGCGCATACGCGCTGCATGGGAAATAATCTGGTTCATGGCCGGATAAATAAACCCCATAAATTGGAATTCGGCTACAGGCTTTAGCCCTTGGGTGGACATTCCAATTGCAAGCCCTGCAATCATCGATTCCGCCAGTGGCGAGTCAAACACCCGGGTATCGCCAAAGCGCTCTTGCAAACCGACTGTGGCACGAAATACCCCGCCGTTTTTACCGACGTCTTCACCAAAAACAACTACGTTTTCGTCCGCAGCCAATTCATAGGCCAAGGCTTGGGTTACTGCCTCAACTAAAGTAATATCAGGCATCCGAAGCGTCCTCCATGGCAATGGCACGTTGCTCGATTAAATAATCAGGCAAGTGCTGATAATGGTAATCAAACAAACTGGAAATGGGTTGTTTAGGGGTATTTAAATAGCAATCCGCTGCGTCTTGAACAAGTTTGGTACTCTCATCCAATAACAGGGCTTCTTGCGCATTATCCCAAATTCCTTGCTGTTCCAAATAGGTTCTAACCCGGCTAATGGGCTCTTTTAACTGGGCTTTGGCCACTTCCTCTGAAGGCTGATAACGGGTGGCATCATCGGCTGTGGTATGGTCACACAAGCGATAGGTGAGGGCTTCAATTAAGGTTGGCCCCTCACCACGGCGTGCTTTTTCAATGGCATCCCCAATCACTTTGCGGCAAGCCAAAAGATCATTTCCATCAGCTTGAATGCCTTCAAATCCTGCAGCTATTGCTTTTTGAGCAAGCGTTTCCGTGGCTGTTTGCTGGGAAAGTGGCACGGAAATAGCCCAACCATTGTTATTAATGACAAAGACCACCGGTAAATTCCAGGCGCCAGCTACATTGATTGCCTCATAAAAATCCCCTTCAGAAGTGCCGCCATCGCCTAAACAAACTACTGCAACGCGTGCTTCCTTGCGGTATTTGAAGGCAAAGGCTGCCCCCGTTGCATGCAGGCATTGCGAGGCAATGGGAACTGAAATGGGAAAATCTTTTGAACCGCACTCAAATGCACTGCCGCGCTCATCGCCTCCCCAGTAGGCAAAAATTTCAGACATGCGCACACCGCGCTGAAACTGTGCAGCGTAATCGCGGTAATAAGGAACAAGCAAGTCTTCCTGTCGCATGGCATGGCCAATTGCGGTAGAGATCGCTTCCTGCCCAGTAATGGGCGCGTAAGTGCCCATTTTTCCGGTGCGCTGCAAGGCAATCGCTTTTTTATCGAAGGTTCTTGTCCTTACCATCATGCAATAAAGTGCTTTGAGCGCTTCCTTATCCTCTGCAAAAGAGGGCAGGGGGCTGCAAAGCGCCCCTTTCTCGTTTAAAATTTGCACAAACGGAACCGTAAATTGTGCGACTGTTGCCACCTTTATCTCCTTGTTACCCAACGCTGCTTCATAGAATACTGATAATTTTTTCTAAAAACCAGTTGAGGTATCAATTAAATTGAGGCATGGATTCTTCTGCCATTGTAATAATTGGGTCGGAAAGGGTATGACCTGCTGCCAGTTTTTGGGAAAAGAGTGCTTTGCTCTGCGCGTCATTCACTGCTTTTGTAAGGAAATTGCGAACTTCCTCGGTAAATCGCTCTGCTATTTTCTCTGATCTTCCTCTCGTTCTTTTTTTGCCATTGTTATCCAGCGATACAGTATTCAATCTTTCTACCAATCCCTTTATTTGGGGTTCAAAGAGATAAAAATCATTCTCATCCCCTGCAAACCTGCTGATTTGTTCAGGGCAGTTTAATGACTTTAACGCATCAATAACTTGCTTAATCACGTCTTTCGCTATCTTTTCTTTCAGCCCTCTGGCTTTAAGCACGTTAAGTAGCATCCTATGGCAGGACCACATACCCTCAATGCATTCGGGGAAAACATTGTTCTTTTCCATCTTGTTTTGAAATTGGGTGGCCTGTGTGGCAATAATTCCTGACTGGACAGTGCATTCTTGCAAGGCGCTCAGAATACTTGCAATTTGCTCTCGCGTGTCTGCCGTTAAGTCTTTTAATTGACCGAGTGTAGTGAGAACCTCTTCGTTATCACTCAAGTCCTGAATAGCGATTTCGTCATTGCACAAAAACAACAAAGGCCAGAGCATAATTTGCACTTGCGCTTTGCGCATAAAGCGAATTCCGGCCTGATAATGCGCGTGGCTCATGAAGGAGCTATTGTCTTTTTCATAGGGTGTTTGCTCTAATACCGTGGCGCCGTTAAAATGGGCATTATCCATAATACGTTCCACCGCTTTTTGGAAATAGTGTATAACGGGATTTTTCTTGCCACGAGATTCTTTTGCCGGGGTATATAAGGGCGCTAATAGGGTGTCAAAAAGGATTGCAAGTTGCTCACATTGTTTTTCTTTTTGCTCATACAAATCCATGTTACGTTGCTTTTCTATCCTTTGCACTACGGTAAAATGGGTTTGAATTAATTGAGGAGGAGCATTTAAACTTTGTTTGAGACGTTCTGTCATTCTTCTAAAGTGAACTGTTTTACGAAAGGTTTCAATGAACAGATCTTCACTGGTCAAATAATCAAGTGTCAGTGACGCTTCGGGGCAGGCTTCGTTGTTGTTATTCTTTAACGAAGGTACTTTCTCTCCATTGGCAAAAACTCCCAGATGGGTTATCGCACGGCTACTGCGATAGAGAGCAAATTCACTCTTGGGGTGTTCACTAAAAAATTCTGTGGCATTCTCAATCAATGCATCATCACTTGCCGTAATGGTGATGTTTGGAATTAATTTTAAAAATTGGTTAATCTGTCGTTTTTCATAGTTTATATTGGTGTCAATGCATTTAAAAAGGCAAAATACTTGATTTGATTGTTCATCATATTCCCAAATGAGAGGTTTTCCGCCATAAGTGATGGTATTAAAATAAATCTGCATAGTTAATCTGTCATTTTAAAAAAAAGGGATCGGAATGTATAATTTATTCACCATGTTAGTAAAGCATTTTTTTGTAAAAAATAACTTTTTATGAAGCAATTAAGCTTTTTTTAGGAATATTGTGTCAGTAATTACTCTTTTAGAATTAAATTACAGCGTAGACTTGCTAGCTCATTACCAAAAGTTGTCCACCTTGCCAGGCTTTGTGCTGCTTGAAAGCAGCGACAAGGTGGCCGGGCGGTACGATATTGTAAGCGCTTGTCCCTATCTACTTAGGAATAGCGGCAAGGATATTTTTCAGGAATTGCAGGCATTGCCGGGATCAGAACAATCCTCCCTTGACTTGCCTTTTCAAGGCGGTGCGATTGGTTATTTTTCCTATGATTTGGGGGCAAATCTGGCAGGCGTTGATTCTTCTGCACAAACGACTTTACACCACCTGCCGCTTTTTGAAGTGGGACTTTATGATTGGGCTTTAATTGCGGATCACCATTTAAAAAAAGTAACACTCTTTGCTGCGAATACCCAACCCGAAACCGCAGGAATTGTGGAAGAGGTCTTGTCTCTTTGGAATACCAGGACCGCCAATAATCCCTCTTTTGTACTGCAAACCCCGTTTAAGCCGCTGATAAGCAAAGCCGATTATAAAACGGCCTTTGACGCCATTTATCAGGACTTATTGCGGGGCCGTTCTTATCAGGTCAATTACACCCAACCCTTTAATGCGCATTACCGAGGCGATGCGTTTGCGATGTATTGCCAAATTCGCGCTAAAAATCCGGTTCCTTTTTCGGCTTTTTTAGGGAGCACTGCCGCGAGTATTTTGAGTTTTTCACCCGAGCGCTTTTTACTTATGGATAAAGGCACGGTACTTACTTCCCCTATTAAGGGCACAGCAGGACGCGCTGCCTGTCCGTTTGAAGATGCGAGATTGCGTTCTAACCTGCTCAATTGTGCTAAAAATAAAGCAGAAAACGTGATGATAGTTGATTTGTTGCGCAATGATTTGGGGAAAATTGCCAAACCCGGTTCTGTTGTGGTCGAGGGGTTATGCGAGGTGGAAAGTTATCAGGCAGTGCACCATTTGGTAAGCCACATTAAAGCGCAATGCCAGGAGCGGTTATCTCCCGTTGAGGTCTTTGCTGCCTGTTTTCCAGGCGGCTCTATCACTGGTGCGCCAAAACGAGAAACCATGCACCTGATTGCCGAGCAAGAGCCTTTTGCCCGCGGGGTGTATTGCGGTTCAATCGGCTATTTTTCACGCCATGGCCGTTCTGAAACAAACATTGCCATACGCACCATTACCGCCTGTGAAGAAACCTTGCATCTCGGTGCGGGCGGAGGCATCATTATTGATTCCAATTGGGAGGCGGAATACCTTGAGTGTTTCACTAAAATTGCAGCCATTGTGAATGGACTTTCATGAATCAACAAAAAAACGTAACGCGCGCTGCAGTGGTCGTATTGCAGGAGTTAGCGACGGATTCCCTCATTTTAACCCAACGAAGCCTGGAGTTACCGCATCATCCCGGTGAAGTCTGCTTTCCGGGCGGACGGTTTGAAAAGGGCGACAGTAACCTTGCTGAAACAGCATTACGTGAGCTTCAAGAGGAACTCGGTATTTTACCAGCGCGGGTGCGTTTGATGCATGAAATGGCAACAGAGCGCACCTTGCAAGGCGTGGTGATTCATCCCTGGTTTGCTACCATAGAGCAGTTGTCCCCCTTTGACGCGGATAGTCGGGAGGTCGCTCAAGTTTTTGCCGTCCCAATGGCCGATGTGACCAATGCGTTGAACTACCAGAAAAAGGTAATTGAGCGCTTTGGCTTATCCATTAAAACCTGGGAATTCATCAAAAGCCCTTATGTGATTTGGGGGGCTACGGCGCGCATTATGCGGCAACTTTGTGAGTAAACATTATTGAAGAAAAGGGCAGGCTTTTGGTGAAGAATGGATACATTCGGCCAATGATTTCGGTTTAAGCCACTGCCAATAGCCCTCATTTCCCGGTTGCCAGGCATCCTGAGCCAGTATTATTTTCTGGGTCATTAAACCGCCTTCGTAAAAACAATGCCCGTTTTCCAAATAGGCGCTACTCCACCGTGCACTGTGAAAAGCAGTCACCTCTTCTATAAATTGCAGGGTATCTTTGGTACTGGCAAGCTCTTCTCCCTCCTGATATAGGGGAAGCCATTGATTAAACGTGTGTTGCTTTATTTCCGAAACGCTCGGGCAGATTATTGCAGGTGGAAGGGCTGGCGTTGGAAAAAATGCTAAAAATGAAATCATAGTGCGCGTCCTGATTAGTCCCATGCAATCCTAGCGCAAACGGAATGTGAAAACCACCTGTGGCTTCATTTTCTCATGCTATACTTTAAAAAACTCTCTGAGCCGCTACTTATGGATGAGAATAAATACGACTTTCGGATCCTTATCATTGACGACAACATTGAAGTCCATAAGGATTTTGTAAAGATATTGACCAAAAAAATGCAGAGCGAGCTGGATGTTATAGAGCATAAATTGCTTAATACAGACGATAGCATTCCTCCAAATATACTTCCTCAGTTTAAAATAGATACAGCCGTTCAAGGGGAAGAAGGGGTAGCCCTTATTCATCAGGCTGTGAGTGAAAAAAAACCTTATGCGCTCGCTTTCGTTGATATCCGCATGCCACCTGGTTGGGATGGCATTGAAACGATACAAAAAATATGGGCACTTGATTCAGACATCCATATTGTCATTTGCACCGCTTTTTCCGATTACAGTTGGGAAGAAACCATAGAGGCACTGGGGCACAGCGATAAATTCCTTATTTTAACAAAACCCTTTGATCATATCGCCGTGAGGCAATTAGCCTATGCATTAACACGCAAATGGAAACTAATTCGGGATTCCAGACTGTATACCAAATCGCTTGAGCAAGCAGTTGAAAAAAGAACCGAGGAATTAAAATTCCAAGCGACCCATGACACCCTTACGGGACTTGCCAACAGGGCTTTGCTGCAGGACAGAATTCAACAAGCGATAGTGTCTTATCGGCGTCACCAGGTTGCCTTTGCTATTTTATTTTTTGATTTAGACCGATTTAAGTTAATCAACGACAGCTTGGGGCATACCGCAGGCGATGAATTGCTCACAGTAACTTCCGAGCGGTTAATGAGTGCTATTCGTGCCGGAGATACCTTGTCAAGGCTTGGTGGGGATGAGTTTGTTATGGTAATCACTGAGTTAAAAAAGCTTGATTACCTGAAAATGATTGCTAACAAATTGCTACAAAAAGTGAAAGGGCCTGTGAAAATTGGCGATTTCAAATTGGTCTTAACCTGTAGTATGGGCGTGGCTGTTTATCCTGAAGACGGAACCGAGGTGGCGACACTTTTAAGCAATGCCGATGCGGCAATGTATCATGCAAAGCGCCTCGGAGGAGATCAATACCAATTTTATTCCAAATCGATGAATGAACGAGTGATAGAAGAATTAGAGCTTGAATCGCAACTGCACCAGGCTATCCCTAATAATGAATTGGCTATTTTGTATCAGCCTCAATTCCATATTCAAACCTTCAAATTGGTCGCAGTGGAGGCATTGCTGCGATGGAACCATCCGACTCGCGGCATGCTGCTTCCACTCGATTTTATTCCGCTAGCGGAGCGGATGGGGCTTATGGTGCCAATCAGTGATTGGGTGCTAAAAGAAACCTGTTTGCAAAATATCCGTTGGCAGAAAAAAGGGTTCCCTCCCATCCGCATGGCTATCAATGTAAGCGCTCAGCAACTTAGTCAGCCGAATTTGGTAGAAAAAATTGAAAATACCCTGAAAGAAACCGGATTAGATCCACAATACCTGGAGCTTGAAATTCATGAAAGCGCCATTGTTAATGCTTCGATTGTCGATAAAATAAATAAGTTACGAACCATCGGCGTTAAAATTGCGCTGGATGATTTTGGAACTGGTTACTCGAATTTGCGTCAATTGAGAGGGCTTTCGCTCAATCGATTGAAAATCGATCGCTCGTTTATTCAAAACATTCAATGCAATCGCAACGATGAAGTAATTATCCAGGCAATCATTGAAATGGCTAAAAGCATGGATTTGGAAGTCCTGGCTGAAGGGGTTGAAACCCAGAAACAGCTTGATTTTTTAAAAGGGCATCATTGCGAAGAGATTCAGGGATTTTATTTCAGCAAACCGTTGGTTGCCTCCGAGCTGGCTTTATTACTTAAGGATCCTGTAGCGATTCAAAAGCTATTAAAAGAGGTAAAAAAAGAATAACCATGAAAATCAAATGGATTTTAACCTTAACCCTTTTGTGTGTAATCGCGCTGGTAAGCCTCTATTTCCCCAAAAAAGTAATGTTGCCGACCTATTTTAGCTATTCTAAAGAGGAAATGAGCCGTTTAAATACGATCCCTGCAAGTCGGGAGCTTATGACCGATAGCACGTTAAAAAAATGGGATACGCTTTTATTTGATTTGATCAAATCAAATAAAATAGGGGATGCGCCTGCTTCCCGCATCTATGCTTATGTGTATCTAGCCCAACGCGATGCGGCATTTTTATCATTTAATGTAAAAAAGCAGTTTTATGGAAGCCTTGATCCCATCACTGCCGAAGTATTGTGTCTTTTTTTTCCTAAAGATTGTACTTCGATTAAAATGCAAAAGGAGACTGACTCATATTCCGAAGCCTTGTCGGATAGGGTGTTAAAGAAAATAAACGCGCGCATCGCATCGGATACTCTGCAACAAAAGTTACCTGAGAGACCCTTGGGCGAAGCCTATTGGAGTGGCGTTAAACCCTATTATGGGCAAGAGGTGGGGGGCTGGAGAACCTGGATTATTTCTACCCCAAACCAATTTTTACCGGCCCCTCCTCCAAAACAGAAACGGGAGTGGCAAGCCCAGTTAAACCGGGTACAGGATGCGGTTCAACACATTACCCCGTCTCAAACCAAAGCAGTTGTTTTTTGGGCTGGTAATCCTTCGACCATTACGCCGCCTGGTATCTGGCTGGCGTTTGCTAATGATTACATGGATATCGAGGGAAGTGCTTTTGCAAAGAAACTGGTTGTTCGCTCCGTGTTGGCAATGGGTATTGCGGATGCAGTAATCAGCGCATTTTATGCAAAATACACTTATTGGGTAAAACGTCCCTTTATGCTTGACTCGCACTTGCAAACGATAATGCCGCCCCCTAATCACCCGAGTTATCCTGCGGCACACTCGGTCGTTTCTGCAACAGCGGCCGTTATTTTATCTTATTATTTCCCTCAAAATACCAAAAGCTGGTGGCAAAAAGCACAGGAGGCAAGTTCGAGTCGCGTATGGGGCGGCATTCATTTCCCGCTTGATACAGAAATTGGGTTAGTTATGGGAGCGAATGTTGGCGAGACAGTTATTCGTGCAGAACCGCAATTTAATATTCCATAGGAAACAATGAGTATACGATACAAGATATTATTAAGTTTACTGTTAATCACCTTTCTTTTCATGCCAGTGAATATGTATTTATTTACGCGGTATGCACTGATTAAACACGATTTTTTATCGATTATAAAAGGAACCATGCCTCGACTTGAAGCACTTTACACAATGGAAAATGTAACGACGCATATCAACTTGTTTGTGAATAATTTTAATAGTATTTATCAGAAAGAAGTAGCCAATACCAGTACGCCCAGTAAAATTGGGGTCACGAAAGACGAGTTTTTAGCACTCCTTGAAGAATTAGGGAGTCAGCAGCGAATCTATCAAAAATATTATTCCACTACCCTCTTTAGTGATGCCCAAAAGCTTGAACAATTACGGGATAAAGTAGTATTAAGCGCGTTAGCTGTTTTCTCAGCCAGAGAGCAACAAGTACCACAACAACTTTTTGAAGAGAAAATGAAGTACCTCGAGTTGTCAGAGAATCAATTACATGCGCTTATTAAATCCCTTCTTTTGCAAGAATCCATCCGATTACAAAAGGAAGGGGATAAAACCATCAAAGCCCTTGGCGTATTGCACAATAGCATTCTTTTGTTAAATGGCTTTATTTTGCTTATCACGTTTGGGTTAAGCTGGCTTCTTTCCCGCATTATTTCAAAGCCACTGGTTGAACTAAGTCATTTTGCAGCACATATTGATTACAATCAGTTAACCCCTTTATTACCTGTTCTTAGTCACGATGAAATAGGGCAATTACAGCATCATTTAAACACCATGTTGTTTAAGCTGGACAAGGCAAAAACCAATTTAATTGAAACTTCGCGTTCAGCAGGTATCGCTGAGCTGGCAACAGGGATTTTGCATAACGTGGGTAATACCTTAAATAGCATCAATACTTCTATTTCCTTACTGTCTGAAAATGTGAATTATTCGTCTTTAAGCAGGCTGCCAAAATTGGTGGCTATTTTGGAGGAAAATAAAAATAACCTGGATTTTTACCTCAATGAAGACGAACGGGGCAAATTTTTTATTGTCTATTTTCAAAAACTCATTGAGCAACTGGAAAGTGAAAGGGGTAAAATGCAGGAAGAATTATCCCGTTTACAGAAGCATTTGTTGCATGTCAACCAGATCATTGCTATGCAACAAAAAACCGCACAGATGCAAAAGCATATTTACGAACCTATTCACATGAATGAATTAATTGAAGAAGTTTTAATGCTGTTTACCAATACCTTGAGAAAGGAAAATATTACCATTGAAACGCAAGGGAACGTTTTTTTACCTGTGTATTCTGTAAAATCCAAAATTCAACAAATCCTCATCAATTTAATTAAAAACGCAATTGACGCCTTATCCGTCGTGGAGCTATCGGAGAAAAAATTAATCCTGCATATCGATTTGGCGGAGAATCAAAAAGACATGCTGATTACGGTGAAAGACAACGGCATAGGCATTGCACACAAGGATTTGAATAAAATATTCTCCTTTGGTTTTACCCGAAAAAAAGAAGGACATGGCTATGGTTTGCACCATTGTGCGGTATTGGCTCGGGAGTTAGGGGGGGATCTTCAGGTGGAGTCGAAAGGGTTGAACCAGGGCGCGGCTTTTCATTTGAAAATTCCCTTTAAAACAAAGTGAAGCGTTTGCCTGTTTGCAGTTTCCTAGTCTATATTTAACCTTATAGTCCAACCAAAAACCCTTATGAAACCTGCTGATGTAGATTACATTGCTCTTTTAAAAACCTTAACGGATATTGGTGTGGCTTTATCCGTTGAAAAAGATCATAAGCGGCTTTTAGAGTTTATTTTAATTCAGGCAAAATCGCTTACCAATGCGGATGCAGCAACGCTTTACGAATGCGTTGAAGGGAAATTGTTAAAATTTGAAATAATTATCACCGAATCGTTGCATGTTCACGCAGGTGGGACAAGTGAAAGAAAAATTACCCTAAGCCCATTGCCCCTGTTTAAAAACGGCAAGCCTAATCGGGATATGGTTGCTACCACGGTTTTTTTTACGAAAAAGCCTATTAATATTGAAGATGCCTACCATAATAAGGCGTTCGATTTTTCGGGTACCTACCAGGCTGATAAGGAAAATAAATACCATTCGCAGTCTTTTCTTACCGTGCCTTTAATTAATCACCTGGATGAAGTAATCGGTGTGTTGCAATTGATTAATGCAAGAGAGCCAGGAACAACCCAAATTATTCCTTTTTCTGAGTTAGATGAACAAATTGTGCATGCATTGTCCTCTCAGGTTGCAATCAGCATTACCAAAAACAAACTGATTAACGCGCAGAAAGAACTGTTTGATTCCCTTATCCAACTGGTTGCCAGTGCGATTGATGAAAAATCCCCGTACACGGCAAACCATTGCCGACGTGTGCCAGTGCTCACGCAAATGATAGCGGAGGCGGCTTGTCAGGCGGATTATGGTCCATTGAAGGAGTTTACTTTAACTACCGAGGAAATATACGAGGTGGAGGTCGCAGCCTGGCTGCATGACTGCGGCAAAATTGCCATTCCTGAGTACGTTGTTGATAAGGCAACCAAGCTTGAAACGATATTTGACCGCATTCATCTGGTGGATACCCGTTTTGAAGTGCTCAAACGCGATGCACGTATTGCGTATTTAACCGAACCAGGGAAAAAGGACGAGGAGGCTTTAAAAAACACCTTGTCGCAACTGGAAGAAGATCGTCAGTTCATCCATAAATGCAATATTGGCAAAGAATTTATCAGTCAGGAAGATATTTTGCGAATCAATCGCATTGCAAGCCAAAGGTGGGAGGAGCCATCCGGTGCATTGGCCCCCCTGTTATCAGAAGAGGAGATATTAAATTTGGCGATTCCAAGGGGAACCTTGACCCTTCAGGAGCGAGAGGTTATCAATAGCCATGTCAGTATCACCGCTAAATTATTGAATGCCTTACCCTATCCTAAAAATTTAAAACGGGTGCCTGAGTTTGCAGCAGGGCATCATGAAAAATTGGATGGAACAGGGTATCCACAGGGGTTGTCCGGGGAAACGTTGCCGATGCAATCCCGCATGATAGCTATTGCGGATATCTTCGAAGCGCTTACGGCATCCGATAGACCCTATAAGAAAGCGATGCCCTTGTCGCAGTGCCTGAAAATTTTAGGAGAAATGAAATTAAGTGGTCATATCGATCCCAATCTTTTCGACATTTTTATCGAAGAAAAAATATACCTGCGCTACGCGAGGCAATATTTGGATGAAAAATTAATCGATGAGTTTGATATTAAAACCATTCCGGGCTATTGTCCGGTAAAAAACAAAAATTAGGGATTAGGCTGATGATCGCAATTACGCTTCATGATGCATTGCTTGTTATCCAACACAGCATTTCTTTTTGTGGGGTATTGGTTATTTTTTTTGGTGTGATAGTTGCCCTATACCACTATGTTTCCTCGCCCTTTCGCAAGGGGGATTCCAGTCAGGAAATGGACATCAACCTGATCCGCCTTAAATTGGGACGTGTCTTAACCTTGGGCCTTGAGTTTATTGTGGCAGCGGATTTAATAGGAACAACCACCGCGCCCGATTACTATTCGGTGGGTATCGTGGCAAGCATTGTTTTGATTAGAACCTTGTTAAGTTATACCTTAAACCGTGAGATTAACGCGATTAGCCAGCAGGAAATGCAAAGAGAAAGTGCAATTAAAAAAAGTGCCACAAAGTAAAAACGTCACTATGGAAAAACCCTAACCAGTAGCAAAAATCCTTAGTCTTATAAGGATTTAGACATTCTATGCACAGAGTTATGCACAGAAATTGTGGATAACAATAGTAAAAAATAAAGGGCAAAAAAGTGCTGTAAGCCTTGCTGTATATGGTTTTTTAGAAAAAGGTGAGTGAGGGGGTATGCTAAGGTGCTGTAAAAATATCCACAGGAAGCGGAATTAAATAAAAACAAACATCGGGTCGGATATAATACCAAAATAAATTAAAAAAAACAGTGTTTACTCGTATTTATTTTTTGTTCCTGAGAAATTAAATTAAGCCAAATCGCAAAAATAGACTAGACTTTCCAAGGGAATTATTGTAACCGAAAAACAAGGAGCAGTATTATAAATACCAAACAATGTGCGCAAAGAATGGTTGCTGTCGCCCTACGGGCACTTTCTTTCGTCAGCGGGAGAAGGGAACATATCAGGTGGATTTTTGTTTTATAGTTGGTTTTGGAGTGTTTTTTACTTTTTATGCATAAGCCAAAAATGGTGCGCCCGGAAGGATTTGAACCTCCGACCCTCTGGTTCGTAGCCAGATACTCTATCCAACTGAGCTACGGGCGCATGTGCTTTTGGCGGAGAGAGAGGGATTCGAACCCTCGATGGGATTTCTCCCATACTCCCTTAGCAGGGGAGCGCCTTCGACCTCTCGGCCATCTCTCCGTTCGATGGAGGCGAAGTATAGCAGGAATTTGGTTGGCGTCAACACCCTTCTTCATAATTTGCATTTTATTATAAAAAAAATAACAAAATGATTTCATTGGATAAATTCCAAAAAAGGACTTTTGCTGCTATCTTAGGAAGAAAAATACAGCGATTGTTTTTCTGTGACGAAGGTCAGGGGGAAGTATGAAACAGAAATCGAATTTGAATGGCCGGGCGGTCTATGTTGTAGACGGGAATCGAACCCCCTTTCTGAAGGCAAAGGGAGTAGGGCCTTTTTCAGGAGCGGATTTAGCCGTAGCAGCAGGGGAAGCGCTGCTAAAGCGCCTGCCTGTTTCACCCACTGACATCGATGAAGTCATTTTAGGCTCTGCGATGCCTGAGCCTGATGAGGCAAATATCGCTCGAATCGTTGCATTGCGTCTGGGTTGCGGGAATAAGACCCCAGCCTATACGGTTATGCGAAATTGCGCGTCAGGAATGCAGGCTTTGGACAATGCAGCCTTGCAAATTGCCAGTGGGCGAAGCAATCTTGTTTTAGCCGGCGGCACGGAAGCAATGAGCCACGCACCACTCTTGTTCAATCAAAAAATGGCCTCTTGGCTTGCAGGATGGTTTGCTGCGAAAAACACCAAACAACGTCTCGGATTAATTACAAGCTTTCGCCCTTCTTATCTCGTTCCGGTGATAGCCTTGCTTCGCGGCTTAACCGATCCGATCGTGTGCATGAATATGGGGCAAACCGCAGAAAAAGTTGCGCACCGTTTTAATATCACCCGTGAACAAATGGATGCCTTTGCGCTACAAAGCCATTTACGAACCGCCAGGGCTTTTGCTGAGGGACGAATGGAAGAGGTAACGCCAGTCATCGATAAAAAAGGGCAGACTTACAGCGAGGACGATGGCATGCGAGCCGATTCCTCTATCGAAAAGCTGGCCAAATTAAAGCCCTTTTTCGATAAAAAATACGGTATGGTGACCGCCGGCAACAGTTCGCAAATCACCGATGGTGCCTGTTTGCTGCTTTTAGCCAGTGCCGAGGCAGTTAAAAAATACAAGTTACCTGTAATAGGGCGTATCGTAGACAGCCAGTGGGCAGCCCTTGATCCTTCGCAAATGGGCCTAGGCCCTGTGCATGCAGCAGCCCCCATCTTGCAAAGAAACCATTTAAAACCGGATGAGCTGGATTGCTGGGAAATCAACGAAGCCTTTGCTGCACAAGTCTTAGGCTGTTTGACCGCGTTTAACGATGAAACCTATTGCCGCGAGGAGTTAGGTCTTAAAGAAGCCTTGGGCGAGTTGTCTCTCACCAAATTAAATCAGGATGGCGGGGCAATTGCCGCGGGCCATCCAATTGGCGCAAGTGGGGCGAAAATTGTATTGCGGGTCCTGGAAACGTTAAAACATCAAAATGGGAAACGAGGAATGGCTACGATTTGCATTGGTGGTGGGCAAGGGGGAGCCATGTATCTTGAACGGGTCACCGAGGTTAATGAATAATGAGTACAACTAAACACTGGGAATTGCACAAAGAGGAAGACGGTATTCTTTGGCTGGGATTAAATCGCAAAGGGGTTGCAGTTAATTCCATCAACCATGAAGTACTCGATGAACTTAATTTGGTGTTGCAAGAGATTGCAAAAAGTCCAAACGCAAAAGGATTGGTTATTTATTCTGCAAAAGCAAAAGGGTTTATTGCAGGCGCTGACGTGCACTCGTTTACAACCTTCAAAGACCCCGCACAAGCGGTGGATTTTTTACGAAAAGGCCAGGCTGTTTTTGCCCGCTTAAGTGCCTTAACGATTCCCACCGTTGCAATGATTGATGGATTTTGCATGGGAGGAGGGCTTGAGCTTGCGCTTGCCTGTGATTACCGGGTTGCCAGTGATGAGAAAGACACTTTGCTTGGCTTACCGGAGGTGATGCTTGGAATTCATCCCGGTTGGGGGGGGACAGTGCGATTACCTAAGCTTGTGGGGGGATTTGATGCCTTGTCAAAAGTTATTCTCACAGGTGCACCGCTCAATGCCAAAAAAGCAAAGCAATTAGGCTTAATTGATGACGCGGTTCCGCAAAGGCAATTAAAACGTGCGGCAATTTATTTTATTAACCAGCAACCTGAAAAGCATAAACCAACCTTTTTTCAAGCGCTCACAAATTATGCCTGGAGCAGGGCACTCCTTGCGCCATTATTGCGTTATAACGTGGCTAAACGCGTTTCCAAAGCCCATTACCCAGCCCCCTTTGCCGCGATTGATTTGTGGGAAAAAGAAGGTGGCATGGGAGAGCGTGCCTATCTTAAAGAAGTGGACTCTGTGGAACAATTGGTAAGCCACGGTGACACGTCGGCCAACCTTATTCGCGCTTTTTTGTTGCGTGAGCGCATGAAAGCCTTTGCGAAAGAAAGTAATTTTCACGCCAAACGGGTGCATGTGATTGGAGCAGGGGTTATGGGCGGGGACATCGCCGCATGGTGTGCGCTTCGCGGTATCACCGTGACGTTACAAGATAAAACCTATACTCAAATTGCTCCTGCTATCAGCAGAGCATATCAACTGTTTAAAAAGAAATTACGCCAACCGCGCGCAATACAAGCCGCTATGGACCGATTAATTCCCGATCCACAAGGCCATGGAATTGCACGGGCTGAGGTAATCATTGAAGCCGTGTTTGAAAACCTTGCGATTAAACAGCAGATCATGCAGCAAGTGGAAGCCAATGCACCAAAAGAGGCTATCATTGCGACAAATACTTCAAGCATTCCTCTGGAAGAAATCAGTCAGGTGATGCAGGATCCAAGCCGTTTAATCGGAATTCACTTCTTCAATCCGGTAGCCAAAATGGAGTTGGTGGAAATTGTGAGCAGTGTCACCACCGCGCAATCCGAAATGCTGCGTGCCTGCGCTTTTGTGAATCAAATTGGCCGCCTTCCCTTGCCTGTGAAATCAAGCCCCGGGTTCTTAATTAATCGCGTGCTCATGCCTTATTTAATGGAATGCGTACAATTGCTGGAAGAGGGGCATAGCGCGGAGGAAATTGACAACGCAGCGACTTCCTTTGGCATGGTGATGGGTCCGGTTGAACTTGCGGATACGGTGGGCATGGATGTTTGTTTGGCCGTTGCAGAAAACCTGACCTCTCATTTTGGTGGAACGGTACCTGCCAGGTTGCGTGAGATGGTTAAAGAAGGAAAACTTGGGCGCAAAACAGGACAAGGTTTCTACCGTTACAAGAATGGCAAGCCGATTAAACAAAAAACAAAAACGACCCAGGGCAGCAAAGACATTGCCGAGCGTTTAATTCTTCGTATGGTCAATGAAGCCGCAGCCTGCGTTCGTGAAGGAGTAGTTGCTGATGCCGATTTACTGGATGGTGGAATGATCTTTGCCACAGGATTTGCCCCTTTCAGAGGCGGGCCGCTGCATTATGCCTCCCATTTGGGCAAAGACAGGTTAAAGCAGTTATTTACTACCCTGGAAGCGCAATATGGCAATCGATTTAAAGCGGAACTCAGTTTCTAAAGTCCTTCTTCTTTTGCTGCTGGTGAAGTGCTCCTTTGCAAATACCTATGTGTTGCCAATGAGGGGGGCGCTCATTGGCAGCCTGCAATACGGCTATGCACAGCCCGGTGAAACACTGGCTGATGTAGGAAATCGCTACGATTTAGGTCTTACCGAAATGCGGCGTGCCAATCCTGGGATAAATGCAAGTGCAGTACTGCCTACTGAAACGCGGTTAATGCTCCCTACGCAATTTAGGTTGCCGCCGGCTCCCCATAAAGGCATTGTTATCAATCTTGCGGAATTTCGCCTCTATTATTTCCCACCGGATGACAATGTGGTAATCACCATGCCCGTTGGAATTGGCCGGGAAGGGTTTAATACCCCTTTGGGTCTGACAAAGGTTATCAGTAAAGAGCGGGATCCGGTTTGGCATCCAACCCCAAAAATTCGTCGGGAAGCAAAAAAGAAGGGTATGATGCTCCCGCATGCTTTTCCAGGAGGCGAAGGAAACCCTTTAGGCCGGCATGTGTTGCGCTTGGGCTGGCCCACCTACTTGATTCATGGCACCAATCGCCGGGATGGGATAGGACAACGCGTAAGCGCAGGTTGCATTCGCATGTTGCCAGAAGACATTGACTACTTATTTGATTTGGTTGCGGTGAATACGCCAGTGCGAGTTATTAATGCGCCAATAAATCCAATGCGAAAGGCTTAAAATCAGCACGCTAGCTACAATATCCATCCCGTAATGCCAGCCCAGCAGAACACAGGAGCAAACCAATAAAAAGGTCAGCGGGAATAACGCCACAAAAGCTAAAGGCCAGCAACGAAGGCTATAAAGACAAAGCCATGCCCAAATAGTATGGAAGGAGGGCATGGCAATCAACCCCCCTTCGCTGGTTGAAGGGGCAATGTGGTTATGAATTTCAGTAAATTTGAGGCCGGTTGCCTGTTGTTCCTGAATAAAAAAAGCACTCTCGACAGCACTTGCCGGGCCTAGGGTAGGAAAAAAATAGTAAACCGAAAATCCAATGAGGGTAGTAAGCAAAATAAGCGCATAATACTCCCTGATAACCGTGAATTTCCCTGCAATAATCAGTAGAAAGGGGATGTAACACATTTGTACCGGAAGGCTTCGGTAGCTCCATGCAAGCATTTGTTTTAACAAAGGGTGGGCAGTTGTCCATTCCATCAGGTGCGAAAGATTAATACCTAAAAACCGATCCATGGCAATAATGTGCCTGTCAATCGGTTCAAAAGGCGTGTATTGCGCCGCATTAGTGGTTAAGCCAACGACAACAACAACCAGAAAAAAATAAATAAATTCCCGCGCCAAACGAAAAGCATGGCTAGACTGGCCAAACCATAAGTAAACCCCCCAGCCTAAAAACAGCAAAATAAGCCCATTGAGTACAAAACTTGGAGGCAGGTAGTTGTTGCCAGGAAATTGGGTATGTAACTGGTTAACAATAAAAGCAGTGGAAGTAAAAAGTAACAACAAAGCAGCAAGGACAAGGGTAAACGAACTGACATTAAGGAGCGGAGCCGTTGATTGCCTCTTCAGAGTAAGTAGATTAATTAGATTACCAGATAAAAAATGCTGAAAAATAAGAGGGTTGCCAGTAACTCGTTGTCTTTTTAACTTATTGTCACGCATAGAAATTCTATAGTCCATTTTTTAAAAAGGAATCTAGAGTGTGCATTGCAACGCGTATAAAATCCAGTCAGACGAAGGAATTTTAATTGCAAAAATAAAAATCGGTTGACCAGGCCTGTCATCAATTAATTTTTGGAAGCGAAAATGTGGATTATTGAGCGCCATTTTGTGCTTGAATGAGGCGCGATTTAACTCAAGAGGATTGTGTTTTGTTTTATAAAGTTAAATTTTGTGTTTAAAGTGGTCTTGTGCCAATCGAGTGGATGCTCTCCGCCTGCGCGGAGAAGAGAAAGATGGTGATTTAAAAGGTTCAACTTAACTCAATCCTGCTTAATCAAAAAATTGACAAGACAGCGGGAAGGTCAGTTTTGAAGACGTTTTAATCGATTTGTTCTGCTAGCAACTTTTGTTTGATGGCGTGGTAAATTTCTTCCCGATGCACAGCAACTGATCGAGGTGCTTCGACGCCAAATTTGATATTACCGTGTTCTAATGTTTTGAAGGCGATGACTTGCACCCGTTCACTATTGATGCAAATGGTAAGCGGCTCTTCAAAAGGAATGGTCACAATGTCCATGCAAAAACCTCTTTGTTTTTTAATACGTTATATCGTATGGTCTTTCGAAAAGCAATGCTTTTCAAGTGCAGACCGCGTTTTACTTTAAAATAGAAACTAAAGCTTACCCTATGATAATAAAAGAAATTTACTGATTCAAAGGGGGAAAGCTAAAAAAATGTTATTTTGACGGGTTCGAATATAAAATTTGCTACTGCGAGGGAATTAAGTTAATATTACGCGTTTTTAAAACCTTGCCTTACCTTTATAACGGAAGGCTATTATCCATAAGGAGAATCCATGAGACATTACGAAGTGGTGTTTCTAGTACACCCTGATCAAAGCGAACAAGTACCTGCAATGGTAGAGCGCTATGAAGGGATCGTCACGAAACATGCAGGGGTTATTCACCGCAAAGAAGATTGGGGCCGCAGACAGCTTGCTTACCCTATCAAAGACGTGCACAAAGCACATTACATCTTGATGAATATTGAATGTAACCAGGTTGCGTTGGACGAATTAAAGAATGCCTTTAAGTTCAATGACGCTATTTTGCGTAATCTTATTATTAAGCAAAATCAGGCGATAACCGGTCAATCTGCATTAATGAAAAAAGAAAAAGACGAGCGCGCAGCTTAAGGGGAGTTAACTATGTCCACATCCTATTTTCGTCGAAAAAAAATGAGCCGTTTTAATACAGATGGTACAGATGAAATCGACTACAAAGATTTAAATTTATTAAAGAACTCAATTACCGAAACCGGTAAAATTGTTCCCAGCCGCATTACAGGAACACAAACCCGTTTTCAGCGTCAGTTGGCTAAAGCCATTAAAAACGCACGCTTTTTGGGTTTACTGCCTTATTGTGATAGTCATCGATAGAAATGACTCGCTTGGGCGATTGGTTAACTAAACAAGGTCATTTTTTAATCGAAAATGACCGGCTATCTTTAGTATATATTGCGGTGCTGGCGCTGGTGCCTTTTACAGCCTGGTTGTCTGCAGCAGTAGTCGCTTTAATTACGCTGCGCAAAGGATTGGCGGATGGATTGAAAGGGCTTGTGGTCGCTGTTGTGGCCTATACAGCCCTCTCTTCAATGTCCATGGCCTTTCCGAGTGCTTTAATTAGTGCGATGGTGGCATTTGTACCCTGCTATTTAACAGCGGCTGTGCTACATACAACAGCCAGTTGGAGAATAGCGGGAGCAGTGCTTGTTTTGCAAACCTTGCTCCTGATAGCGCTTATTCATGGGTTGGTACCTGAATTTATCATGAAACAGTACCAATACCTTCAGGCCGTTTTTCAGGAAATGGAGAAAGAAGGTTCAGGTGGGGCGCTATCTGGTTTGCTTGGCAAACAGGATGAGCAGGCAAAACAGGTCATGGCTAATTATTTTATTGGGATTCAGTCTTTAACGATGCTTTTATCGGCTGTTAGCTCACTGCTTTTAGCTCGCTTTGTACAGTCCGGAATGTATTATCCTGGTGGTTTCGGGCAGGAAATGCGTGCATTTCGTGCCAGTAGTTTCGGGGTTGTTATACTGCTGCTTACAGCGTTTGGCGCATACCAGCTTAATCCGTTTGCGATAAGTTGTTTGCCAGTGCTTGTTATGTATTATGTATGTGCAGGATTGAGTTTGAGTTACTTGATTTTGGCAAAAAACAAGGGGTTTGGTACGCTGATTCTGCTATTGATCCCGCTCTTGTTTATGCCCTTTGTAACGGTTCCTGTGTATACGCTACTAGGTGCTTTAGATAGTTTATTTAATTTTAGATTACACCTGCCTACCAAAACAGGTGGAAAAGAGAAAAAGGGGTAATAAGATGCAAGTAATTTTATTAGAAAAAGTAAGAAACCTGGGTAATCTGGGTGATAAAGTTAATGTAAAAGCAGGCTATGGCCGTAATTATTTAATTCCGCAAAGCAAAGCGGTATTTGCTACTGAAAGCAACATTGCACATTTTGAGTTGCGTCGTGCTGATCTTGAGAAAAAAGCACAACAAGGCCTGGCTCAAGCAGAACAACGCGCTGCCAAATTAAATGATGTAACTGTGGTTATTGCGGCAATGGCAAGTGATGAAGGCAAGCTCTACGGTTCAGTGGGTCCTAATGAAGTAAAAGATGCGTTGTTAGCGAAATCAATTGAAGTAAGCAAGCGCGAAATCGTAATGCCTGAAGGTCCTCTCCACTCCGTGGGTGATTACACAGTAGAAATCCATGTACACAGCGATGTCATTGCAAATCTGCAATTACAAATTGTCTCTGCCAAGTAATCTGCTTTTTATAATCAGATGAACCGTTCTTAAGCGTTGTGATTACCAATACTTTGGGAATCACAACGTTTTTTCCTTCTGTGAAATAGATTGTTGGTTGTTCCTGAGGGAACCCGTTGCTATCTACTTTTCAATGGGATAACCCGCATCAATCCATCCCTGTAATCCTGTATCAAGCGAGGAAACATCAGTATACCCCATGTCTTGCAGGTTTTTTGCGACTAATGCACAGCGAAAACCGCCACTGCAATACACAACGACAGGTTGTTGCAGGTTGGGAAGTTGTTTTTCGATATCGCGTTCAATAATGCCTTTGCCGAGATGGATAGCCGTTGGAATACGACCAGAAGAAAGCTCATCACTCTCTCTTACATCAATCAAATAACCTATTTTTTTCTCATCGAGAAGCTTTTTTAATGCTTGAGGAGTGATTTCCTTAATCTGTTTTTTGGCTTGGGTCACTAAAGATAAAAATCCAGGAGAATGGTGCTTCATAATAATCCTTATTATTTGTTCAAAGATAACGTTTGGCTCACTCCCAGAGTATCCACCGGATACAAAGAATTCACGTTATCACTGAACCAGTGAGGGATCTCCTGAAAGTGGCTTTGTATTTGACCGGTTGAGATCCTTCGCTATGCTCAGAATGACGTAGCTGGGAAGTTACAAGTTTGCCTCAATAGTTCCGCTTAATACAGCGCTTTTTGGCAAAACCATGCGCCAAGCTTTAGAATGAGATATCAAATGGCATGGAAAAACTGGGCAAGACATCCTGAATTTGTCTATCTACCCAACCCAATTTACTGCGTTGATGCAGCTAAGAGCTAATGGCACTAAGTTAAGGAGTTTTTGACCCTTTTACCCCATCCCGACTTCCCGCGAACAAGAAGCGGGAAGTCGGGATGGGGTAAAATTGCACATAAAATTCTTAACTTAGTGCCATTCAGCTAAGAGCCACTTAGATTAAAGGACTTGCAGTGGTTTTGGGTTGCAATAAATTTTCCATACAGTCAATGACCTCACCAAGATGTTTTTGATGATTTTTTTTATCAAATTGTAATGAAGCCAATTGAAAATACAAGGTAGCCATGCCGCTGTCTCTTCCCTTACCAAAAAAAGAGGAGTAGCTATACCAGGTTTTAAAACCGGGTTTTAGTCTTTCTCTCGCCAATTTTTGAATATAAAAGAGTGCTTCCACTGGGTTTTCATAGCGTTCCAATGTTGCTTTCATTTCCAAAATACCCTTGCTATTTCCAGGGTTAATCTGTTTTAACAAGTGACTAAGGTGCGCGAAAGTGATATTATTTTTTGCTTCTTTGTTGTCCATTTTCTTTGGTTCTTTCGGGACTGCCGGAAACAAAGGACAATACGTTGCATCATCCGCTAGCTCACTGTAATAGCTTGCATTTTCATAATCCCCAACATAGCGATAAGCACACATTGCTTCAGCCATTGCTACAGAATATTCTTTTTGATCAGGTCGTACATGAGAAAAAAAGATTGCAGCAAAAGCAGTTTTCCCTTCTTCGTTGAGACGAGTGGCAAATTGATGCAGCTTATCGTGCGTATTGACTTTAAAACTGCTCTTAAAGCGTTCAAACTCGTCAATAAATGCTAGCTCATAGTGCGACTGCGCTATCAATTCTTTTCTTTGTTCAAGAAAGGAGTCCATTGAGAAGGGGTGTCTGAGGCAAGAGCGGAGGGTTTTCCAAAAATTGGTTTGTAAAGCAGCGCGAATAAATTGCCGTCGTTCTCTAATGTAACGATTAACCCCCTCTTTTAACATGATGTCTGTCCTTACCCCCTCAAATCCATTGGTTAAATCAAAATAGGCCTCAACAAAATCAAATGCGTTAATCAAGGATGCAAACTTTACCTGTTTTTCCAGATTTCGGTATTGCCGATTAAAATAAGCCACCTCAAAATACCAACCATATCGATTGGCCAGCCAAAAATAAGCCAGGTGTTTTTTATCCATACGAGGCAAATATTCTTTTAGGCTTCGCATGGAAAAATCGATGTCTTTAAATGCTTCAAATGGCTTGGAGTCGGAGTGTTTTTTATAAGTGATTCCAGTGTAATCATTGAGCTTGTTGATTATTTCTCGGGGTATTTTTTTTTGATTTAAAGCCATTTTTTTCAAAAAATCGACAAAGCCTTCTGCAGTGTGTGTCGAAACATAGGTGATATCTTTTCTTGAGGGATAGCGATGATAGGATACCGTGTTCATTTCCCACAGTTTAGGGAGATTCCTGACCTCTTCATCCAGTAAGTCTGAGCTAGTAAAAAGGTCTGACCGTATGTGCAGCATTTTTTTAATGGAATCTAAATGAGAAAGCCTTAGGCAATAAACAGGAACCGTTTTTCTGAAGGATGCTTTATCATAGGCATCAAAGACGATTGACCCTTGCTCCTGGTTGACAAAAGTATGCGTGTCGATTTGCTTGTATGTGCCATTGGCTACTAACTGTTGCATATATTCTCGAGTCATCTCACTCGGTACACTTTCTTCCTTTTGCAGTGTATAGACAACGTGAGGTGAGAGTAATTTACAGACAGAATCGATATGATTTGTTTGAAAAGCACAATACACGGCTAACATGCCATTTTGATCAATCACAAAAGAAAACTTCATATCCGTTCAACTGGTGAATTTATTAAGTACAAATTGTATCATATTTTTTGATTTTTGAGTTGTCTTAGGCGATTAGTATCAATAAAAAAATACCCTTTTAAGGGATGCCTCCTGCGTTACCCTCCAGAGGTGTGTTTAAAGTGCAGAGACCAACCGGATTTTTTATCCCAGACCAAAAATTTCAATCAACTTTGGTTGTGTGTGCTTTTCATTTGGTATACCCTCGCTGAAAGGTTTCACTTCACTTCAGAAGCGTTTAAAACGGGATGGACAAAACGGATAATTGTACAGGCAATAGCCTTTAGGATTTTTTTGCACGCAGGCAAAAATCTTACTAAACAGTTGTCGATTTTTATTTCATTATAGGTTAAAGTGTTCGCCAAAAAATAAAGAGGTATCGTCGGTATGTTCAGGAAACTACGGGGTGTTTTTTCCAATGATTTGTCCATTGATCTGGGAACAGCAAATACATTGATTTATGTGCGAGACAAAGGGATTGTTTTAAACGAACCTTCTGTAGTCGCTTTGCGCAGTGAATCAGGCCAAAAACGGGTTGCTGCGGTGGGGCTTGAAGCCAAACGCATGCTTGGCCGAACGCCTGGCAATATCAATGCAATCCGCCCAATGAAAGACGGGGTGATTGCAGACTTCTTCGTTACCGAAAAAATGCTCCAGCATTTTATTCATAAAGTCCATGAAAACCGGTTTCTTCGCCCAAGCCCTCGCGTACTGGTCTGTGTGCCTTGTGGCTCTACGCAAGTTGAACGCCGTGCAATTCGTGAATCGGCAATGGGCGCTGGCGCACGTGAAGTGTTCCTCATTGAAGAACCCATGGCAGCAGCGCTTGGCTCAGGTATGCCGGTTGAAGAGGCGAGCGGCTCAATGGTTGTAGACATTGGCGGTGGGACTACGGAAGTGGCTATTATTTCCCTAAGCGGTATTGTCTATCATCAATCCGTGCGTATCGGCGGGGATAAATTTGATGATGCCATTGTCTCTTATGTACGCCGTAATTACGGTACCTTAATTGGCGAAACAACCGCTGAGCGCATAAAGCACGAAATTGGTTCTGCCTTCCCAAGCAGGGACTTATTTGAAATTGAAGTCAGGGGCAGGAATTTAGCCGAGGGCGTGCCACGAAGCTTTACCTTGACAAGTGCCGAAATTCTCGAAGCATTGCAAGAACCCTTATCAGGAATTGTCGGTGCAGTGCGCGCAGCGCTAGAATTAGCGCCTCCTGAATTGGCTGCGGATATTGCAGAAAGGGGAATGGTATTAACTGGTGGCGGTGCCTTATTGAAAAATATGGACACCCTTTTAATGGAAGAAACTGGACTACCCGTGCTCGTAGCAGAGGATCCCTTAACCTGTGTTGCGCGTGGTGGCGGAAAAGCTTTAGAAACAATGGATCTTCGCGGCGGTGATTTCCTCTCAACAGAATAATCCTAAAGGCAGGTTATTTGCAAAAGGCAAGCAGAAAACAGTGAGTTTTGTGTTTGCCTTCATGCTTTCTCTCTTGCTAATGTTTGCAGACTACCACTATCGATACTTAGACAGTGTTCGTAGTGGCTTTTCGCTGCTTGTTGCCCCTTTGCAGTATGCCGTGGATTATCCTGTGCGTATCAGTGGTTGGGTTCAATCCCTTGTTGGCGCCAAAAAAACCTTAATTAATGAAAATATTGCCCTCCACTACCAGCAAACCTTGCTTGAAGCGGAGTTGCAAAAATTATTGGTTATTAAACAGGAAAACTCCGAGTTGCGTGAGCTTTTATTGGCCTCATCCAAGGAAAAGATGCGCGCAATGGCAGCCCAGATTTTAGCGGTGGAAACCGATATTTCCCGTCAATTGGTTGTATTGAATAAAGGGAAACGCGATGGGGTGTACACAGGCCAGCCTGTGCTGGATGCCAAAGGGGTCATGGGGCAAATTATCGATGTAGGGTACATGACAAGCACGGTTTTATTAATATCCGATGCGAAAAGTGCGGTACCTGTGAGCAATAACCGAACCGGCGAGCGCGGGATTTTAGTGGGCACTAACAATATGAGCCAACTTTCCCTCATTAATCTTCCAAGAACCTCCTTAATTAGCAAAGGGGATTTACTGGTTACTTCAGGTCTTGGCCGCCTTTACCCCGAGGGATACCCGGTAGGCCGTGTGGAAGCGATATACAGCATCCCCGGGGATGCTTTTATTAAAGTCGATGTGAGTCCTATCGCTTTGTTAAACCGCAATCGCCTGGTACTCCTCATTTGGCCTGACAAGGAGCAAACGCAATTGACGGCACAAATTAATGAGCGCATGAAAGCAATAGGGGAAATGGCATGAGTGGTTTGCGTGTGCGACTCTTCCTTGCAACCGTTTTTATGCTGCTCTTAAGCATTTTACCATTACCCGCCTTTTTTTTAAGCCTGCGCCCACCGTTTGTCTTGCTGCTCATATTGTATATTGAGTTTTTTTTACCGGACTATTTTCATGTGGGCTTACTCTTTCTGCTGGGACTTTTATTGGATGTGTTGCTTTCTACCGTGTTAGGTGAGCATGCTTTTGCCTTAAGCTTTGTGGCCTGGATAGCAAGCAGTAAAGCAAGGCGCTTTCGCTTGTTTACCATTGGTCAGCAAATGGCACTAATTGGCTTTTTCTGCCTGACCTATCAACTGGTGATTTGGATGGTGGACTCTTTTTCAGGGTACTCAATCGGATTAATGGTGCCCTTGGGAAGTACGGTTATTTCTATTTTAGTTTGGCCCTGGGTTAAATTGCTGGCTGATGAGACCCTGCTTAGGCTGGCATTTCGGCGATGATTCTTTGCCGGATGGGCTAAAAAAGGGATAGGAGCTGCTGGGATAGGTGTCCTCGGAAAGTGCTTCTGTTTTACAATTGTCCAGTTCTTCTTCCGGTTGAATCGTAAACGTATAACTTACATCAATCTCATGGAGTTTAAATTGTAAACTTTCCCTCTGTTTTCTTTCGTTAATCGACAGGCACACGGATTGGACGAGGTAAATCACTGCCATAGCGGCCATTGTGGCAAAGGTTACGGTAAATCCTGCGGGAATGATACAGGCTATGGCCATCACAGCAAATAAAACGAGTGCTGTAGCAATATTAATCCCCACCGCAATCAAACGCTTCTCATAATCGTATTGGCTTCTTGCATAGGCCTTGTGAATAATGCGCCAATCTTCGCCCTCAAAGGGTGGTCTTGTTTTAAACCGGTAAATTTCCTGAATGAGGCAAAACACTTCCTTGGCCACGTGCAGACCGGAGGCTGCAACAAACAAGAGGCCAATAAAAGGGCTTAACAGGGAAGAACCCACAATCAATAACCCATAAGCCAAAAAATTGATAGGAACCGTGGCTAGAATAAAGAGGCTATCGCGCCAGCGGTTAAATGCATGTTGTTTTATATTGGTTGCACTACTATACAAGCGGTAGCTGGTGGTAACTAAAGTAAAAATACCCCCTATAAGAGGAATGGAGAGTGAGGTGAGGAAGTGCTTTAGAATGGTAACGCCCATTTGGAATATAGGCACAGACAACAAAATAGCTAAAAAAGGTGTCAGCAAACTAAATCGCAAGCTAAGCTCCAGGTTACTGATTCGCGTTTTATTATCAATCGTTTCGAGAAGATAGCCCATTTGCGGGTGCCCCTCTTGGGCTAACATCACAAAAAAATCGTAAATGCTACGTTCTTTGGAGTATTGCCCCCAAAACCGCTCTGGTATATTAAGATCGTTTAAAATTTGTTTACGCAGGTTATTGTATTCACCGATGGCCGTTTTATGAAAATCCTGTGCTATTTTGTGGGGTTTGTGATTGTAATAGCTGTCAAATTGAGCGGATAGTGCCTCAGAGCTGCCGCCATTGATATACGCATTAAAGGCTTTTAAACTTTTCTTTAAACCGCTCAAGTTTATCTATCTCATCAATCAATTAAGGTTATAAAATAACAAATTTTCCTTAAGGAATCCTTAAAATGACCAATTAGATTGTAAAAAAATCAGTGCTCCTGCAATTTTTCCTTCGCTACAAGCTTGATGCAGCATCACGCAAACAAGGTTATCAATCCACATGGGGTAATTTGTTGTCTATCTCAACCTAAGGAAAACCTTGATTACGCTGCGCTGCACCCATATCCTTCCCCATAAGTATGGTTAAAAATTAGCCAGAGTATAAAAAGAAGATTATTTGTAACTACTCAGGTTCCCTTCTCCCGCTAGCGGGAGAAGGTGCCCGAAGGGCGGATGAGGGTAGTTTAAAATATAAGAAAAAACACTTGCAAAAACAGATGGATAGGATCAAATAGTCGAATGAAATCGACGACTCCCACACTTGAATCTTTATTGGCAATCATTGAAGCTCAAG
>JBAZXN010000024.1:0-36888 GCA_041659885.1 Tatlockia sp. | reverse complement strand
TGGCTTATTGAGCGCCATTTTGCGCTTGAATGAGGCGAATAGCCAGCCCTATTTAACGAATTCAAGCGCAAAATGGTGCCAATGAGCCGCATTTGCAGCCAAAAAACTTAATTGATGACACGCCCTAGGGCCTGTCATCAAAAAGGCTGTTACCAGCAGGCTCTGTGTGCAGGAACCCAGTGCCCACCTTGCCAATGACCGCCAACCACTCCGCAATGTCTATAAACCGGGCGATACATCGGGTGATAAAAAACCGGGGCATAAAAATTCCGGTGCCATCCGCCACGCCACCCGCCGTGCCAGCCTCCACCCCAAGGACCATGACCATACCCATGACCATACCCATGACCATGCCAGGCAAAGCCTGTGCTGCTTGTAGAAACAAGCAAGCCAAAAGCAAACAATACGCTGGTAAGCACTTTCCGTTTCTTAATGTTAATGTTCATAAGAGATTCTCCTAATCACGATCCCATTAACCACTTAAAAGACTTCTTTTTCATCCAATCGTATTAATTATATACTAATTATCTCAACATTGGCCAGATGACTGCCAAAATGCAATGTGTGCCCCTGTGGGATCGCTAACAATAATAAAGCGGCCCATGTCACCGACAGGCGTTACCGGCATTTTAATGGTGGCGCCCAAGGCTTTTGCTTTTTCCAAAGTAGCTTCAATATCCTCCACTAAAAGGTAACCCATCCAGTGCGGTGGAATTTCCTTTTGCCGGTCATGAGGGATCTGCCACATGCCGCCAAACTCACCTTCTTTGGAGGTAATCATTGTGTAGGTCATGTCACCTGCCTCATGATCGTTAAAGGTCCAGCCGAGTAATTCGCTGTAGAACGCCTTCGCGGCTTTTATATCGGGTGTTGCCAGTTCATTCCAGCAAAATTCACCCCATTTGGATTCACTCATTCCAAGCACTCCTGTTTGAAAATTAATAGATAACCGGATTGATTTGTAAATAATTTCTACAAAAAAGAGGACATGTTATTACTAAACAGGAAGAATAGCAAAAATCTTGTTTTCTCTCTTGTGAAGAAGATTCATCCCAGTATAATCTTCTGCACCAACACGCGACGAGAGGGAGTTTGCAATGATCGCAAAAACACCGCTTCATGCCAGTCATCTGGCCATGGGTGCTAAAATGGTAGATTTTCATGGCTGGGAAATGCCACTGCATTATGGTTCTCAAATAGAGGAACATCAGATTGTTCGGCAGCATGCCGGCATGTTCGATGTGTCCCACATGACCGTTGTCGATATACTTGGCGCCGGCGGTCGGCAATTTTTACGTAAACTCTTAACCAATGATGTGGATTTGCTTGGTCATATGGGGCGTGCGCTCTATAGTTGTATGTGCAATGAGCACGGTGGAATCATCGACGATTTGATCGTTTATCTGCGGGCCTCCGATAATTACCGTCTGGTTTTAAATTCAGCCACAAGAGAGAAAGATCTCGCCTGGATTCGCAGCAAAAGCGAAGGCTTTGCTGTGGGCTTACAGGAGCGCACAGAACTTTCCATGCTCGCAGTCCAGGGCCCTGAAGCCATTGCCAAAACCATGCGCATTCTAACCCCCTCGCAAGTGGACGCTATTTCAACGCTCACGCAATTTGAGTGCGTTGATGTGGGCGACTGGTTTTTTGCAAAAACAGGCTACACCGGAGAAGACGGGCTTGAAATCATTCTTCCTAAAGAACAAATCAAAACCCTCTGGGCCTCCCTGTACGAGGCCGGTGTTAAGCCCTGCGGACTTGCAGCACGTGACACGCTGAGGCTTGAGGCCGGGATGCTGCTTTATGGTCAGGATATGGACGAATCAACCACTCCGCTGGAGTCAGGTTTGGAGTGGACTGTCAAATGGCAACCCGAAGACCGGGACTTTATTGGAATGGGTGCGTTGCTGTCGCAAAAACAACGGGGTTTAAAGCGAAAATTAGTTGGGCTTATCCTTCAGGATAAAGGAATCATGCGCCAAAACCAGCGCGTTCTTGTTGAAAACGACGGCGAAGGCATTATCACCAGTGGCACTTATTCACCCACCCTGGGTCAATCCATTGCCCTGGCACGGGTTCCTGTTCACACGAAAGACCAGGTACAAGTCGACATTCGCGGCAAATGCATTTCGGCAAAAGTAGGCAAGGCACGGTTTGTTAAACAGGGCAAAATTTTATAAGGACAACATAATGACTGATTTAAAATACACACACACCCATGAATGGTTGCTGGAAGAAGCAGATTGCATGGTGGTCGGCATCACAGAGCATGCGCAACAATTATTAGGTGACATGGTTTTTGTCGATTTGCCCCCAGAGGGAACGGAAGTAGTCGCAGGCCAGGAGTTAGGTGTGGTGGAATCGGTGAAAGCCGCTTCTGATTTTTACGCCCCCATAAGCGGAACAGTTATTGGAGTTAACCGGGAAGTCAGTGAAAATCCAGCGTTGGTCAACACGGACCCTTATGGCGCAGGCTGGTTGGTCAAAATAAAACCTGGCAACCGAGAGGAAATGAATGACTTGTTAGATTCTCTTCAATACGAAGAAGAGATAGCAGAGGATCATTAATCATGCCCTATATCCCACACACCCCTGAAGATGTCGAGGCAATGCATGCCCGCATTGGTGTCAGCAGTACTGAGGAATTGTTTGACGAAATACCGGCTGCTTTATTATATGGTGAATTAAAAAATATTCCTTCTGGCATGAATGAAATGGACATGCTTAAAGAAGCGAAAACACTCGCCAATAAAAACCAGAATGGGCTTTGTTTCATTGGAGCCGGAAGTTATGAGCACCATATCCCTGCAGCGGTGTGGGATATTACCTCCCGCGGGGAGTTTTTAACGGCTTACACCCCCTATCAAGCCGAAGCAAGCCAGGGCACCTTGCAGTTGCTTTATGAATTCCAAACGATGATTGCCGAACTCACGGGGCTTGAAGTGGCAAATGCCTCGATGTATGACGGTGCCACAGCCCTTGCTGAGGCAGTCTTAATGGCCGTTCGCATCAATAAGCACAGCAAAAGCAATCGGGTACTCGTTGCGGGAACCGTTCATCCCTACTACCGTGAAACCGTAGAAACCATTGCTCGCAATCAACACATTGAAATCATCACCCTGCCTTTTGAATCCGCTACAGGCGTTACTTCGCTTTCTGCACTGGAACAATTTGAAGGCGAAGACATCACCGCACTCGTCATCGTACAGCCTAATTTTTTCGGCTGCCTCGAAACCGTGGATGAACTAACAAACTGGGCTGAAAAAAACGGTGTTATCAGTATCGGTTGCGTGAATCCTGTTGCTTTGGCTCTTTTAAAACCTCCCGGTCAATGGGGAAAATCTGGCGTGGACATTGCTTGCGGTGAAGGGCAGCCTTTCGGTGCGCCAATGGCTTCAGGCGGCCCCTATTTTGGTTTTTTCAGCACGCGCATGGAGCATGTCCGCCAAATGCCAGGACGGTTGATTGGACGCACTGTGGATAAAAACGGCCATACCGGCTTTACCCTGACGCTGCAAGCAAGAGAGCAGCATATTCGGCGCGGCAAGGCCACGTCAAACATTTGCACAAACCAGGGGCTTTTAGTCACTGCGGCCACTATTCACATGAGCCTGCTTGGCACCGAAGGATTACAACAAGTCGCGGCGCACTGCCATACCAATACCTCTCGCCTGGTGCAGGCTTTAACGCAAATCGAGGGAGTAGAAAAGGTCTTTACCGCACCCTGCTTTCACGAAACCCTGCTTCGCGTGAATCAACCCGCAGACGCGGTGCTTCGCGCCTTGCGTGATTACGGTATTCTCGGCGGCTATGCAGTGGGAGACCATTACGGCAATCTGGCTAACACCATTCTGGTTTGCGCCACCGAGATGCGAACCGAGCAAGACATTGCACAATATGCCGATGCACTTAAACAAATTATGGCAAAGGGAGGTAGCTCATGTTTATTGTACAACTAACCTACAAAGCGCCAATCAGTGAAGTAGATAAATATTTGCAGGCGCACCGCGAATTCCTGGATTACCATTACAAGCAAGGTTTACTGGTCGTGTCAGGGCCGATGAAGCCACGCACCGGAGGGATCATTATTGCGGCAACGCAGGATAAAGCGCATTTAGAGTCTGTATTCAAACAAGACCCCTATTGTCTGGCGGAAATTGCTGATTACACTTTTATTGAATTTACACCGATTAAACATTGCGATGCATTAAAAGCGCTTATTCAAAAAACGGAGGGCAAATTATGCTAATTTTTGACCGTTCAAAAGCCTCTCGCACAGCCTCGGCGCAGGCGCTCTATAAAAAACAGGAATCCTTGCCTTCGTTTGCTATTCCTGCGCAATTTTTACGAACCAAAGCCCCGCAATTACCGGCTTGTTCGGAGCTGCAAGTGGTAAGGCATTATACTTGCCTCTCACAAAAAAATTTCTCAATCGATACCAACTTCTACCCACTTGGCTCCTGCACCATGAAATACAATCCGCGTGGCGTGCATAAAGCAGCGACCCTGTCGGGTTTTAATAACCGGCATCCGCTGGCACCAGAGGCTGTAAGCCAGGGGTTTTTACAAGCGATTTATGCGCTGCAAAATCATTTGGTTGAAATTACCGGTATGGCCGGTATTTCGCTTACCCCAATGGCCGGATCGCAAGGGGAATTTGCCGGCGTTGCGATGATTAAAGCCTATCATCAATCCCGGGGAGATACCCTGCGCGATGAAATTTTGATCCCCGATGCAGCACACGGAACCAACCCTGCCTCTGCGGTGATGTGTGGATTTAAAATAGTAGAGATTGCCACCGGTAAAGACGGCGATATTGATTTGGAGGCGCTGCGCCAAAAAGTGGGGCCAAAAACCGCAGGAATTATGTTAACCAATCCGTCCACTTTAGGATTGTTTATGCGGCAAATTAAAGAAATTGCTGAAATCGTTCACCATGCTGGCGGGCTACTTTATTACGATGGCGCTAATTTAAACGCTATTTTAGGCAAAGTCAGACCAGGCGATATGGGATTTGATGTCATTCATTTGAATTTGCACAAAACATTTGCAACGCCACATGGCGGCGGTGGTCCTGGCTCAGGTCCTGTGGCAGTGGGCAAACGGTTACTGCCTTTCCTTCCTCTGCCCAATGTGATTAAAGAAAACAATGCCTTTCGCTATGCCACCCAAAACGATTTTCCCCAAAGCATTGGTCGCTTATCCTGTTTTATGGGCAATGCCGGTATTTTATTGCGTGCCTATTTTTATATTCGGGTGTTGGGTAAAGAGGGATTGTTACGGGTTTCTGAATTTGCCACATTGAATGCAAACTACCTGCTGGCAGAATTGCAAAAGGCCGGTTTCAATCCCGCCTACCCAGGACGCAGAGCCTCCCATGAATTTATTCTCACCATGAACAAAGAGAAAAAGGAATGGGGAGTTACTGCGATGGATTTGGCAAAAAGTCTTCTTGATTATGGTTTTCACGCACCAACCACCTATTTTCCGCTGTTGGTTCCGGAATGCCTGCTCATTGAGCCGACCGAAACCGAGTGCAAAGAAGAGTTAGACGCTTTTGTTGCCGCCATGAAAGCCATAAGGGAAAAAGCCCAATCCAACCCTGAGGCACTCAAAGAGGCACCGCTCACTTTACCCGTTCAGCGCCTGGATGACGTGAAAGCAGCAAGAGAACTTGATTTAAATTATTATAAAAAGTAAGCGCCGGCGGAGTTTCTGGCGCATCCACAAGGAAGAGCCAGAAACTCCGCAGAGGACTTCTGGACATTTGAGCACCAATTCTCTGTGTGAAATTTTCTGAAGTTGAGCTAACTCGCTGTTTTACAATAAAATTAAATAAAACTTTGCTCTTGAAAAAAAAATACGTTATAACAGACATACCTGTACCAGGAATTGACAACTGATTGGACAGGCAAAAAAGTTAACAACAGGACTATTTTTTTCATGGAGTGAAAAAATGAACAGTAAAGTATTTTCGCAGCGGTTTAATCGCGAGTTGTCCGTGTTAGGCTTTCCTGAAGAGTTATCAGAAAAGACAAAAGCAGTTTCTAAAGTATTTGGCGTAACACGCCATTTGGCAAATGCCATGCTTTTCGGAAATATGCTGCCCTCTTCTGAGCAATTAGATAAAATTGCGAAAATATTAGAAGTTTGTCCCCATTGGTTAAGTGGCTTAACCGATAGAAAAAAAGCGTATCCGGAGAAAGAAGCTGTAGAAAGCTAACCAAGGCCGCGAACGCGGTCTTACAAACTCCTGATTAACCTAATGGGGCCAACGAATTTGAGCACTAATTTTGTAGGGTTACTATTATGGAATGCTTAAGTTATTGCATTGCCAATACCATTGACTTAACACGTTTAGACCATCATTTTAAAACGACCTTACCCGGTTACCAGTCAGTCCGGTTTCGTGATGTGTTGAAGTTGGCGCGCGCTGACAACACACTTGTTTTTGTATTCAAAAACGGGACAGTTGTCTCCTGGGGCATCAAACGCCACCAGGTGAAAACGTACTTAGACACCATCAGGCTATTTGCCGACAAGCCCATCTCATTTTTAGTAAGGGATGAGTTCAGCTTTAAAATTGGTGATAAAACTGCTATTGAGCCGCACGGTTTTTTTGACGTGGACTGCCTCACCATCGAATCGGACTACGACGACATTAAATTAAGTTTTTCCTACGGGTTTTCTCAGTCGGTAAAATTACAGTACTTTGAAACCATCATTGAGGCGTTGATTGAAAAATACAACCCCATGATTCAGACCTTATCCAGCCGCGGTCAAATGATAGTGAGCCGAACTAAAATGCGGCAGGTTATTGGAGAAATTCTGGGCGCTAAAAGCGAGATGAATTTAATCAGTAACTTCCTGTATCACCCAAAATACTTCTGGCAACACCCAACGTTAGAAGAATACTATACTATGCTGGAGCGTTACTTACATATTCAACGCCGCGTGAATGCCAT
The DNA here is from genome assembly GCA_041659885.1 of Tatlockia sp. Lineage (GTDB taxonomy): Bacteria > Pseudomonadota > Gammaproteobacteria > Legionellales > Legionellaceae > Tatlockia. Next base: position 29,923 of record JBAZXN010000024.1, on the reverse strand, counting down.
CAATCACCGCCTGGATACGCTAAATGAGATTTTTGAAATGTTTAATGGCTATCTGGAAACCAGTCATGCCCATAATTTAGAAATTATTATTATCGTTTTAATTGCAATAGAGATTGTTTTTGATGTACTCAATTTTCTTTTTTAGGCTAGCCTATGAATGCTTTAAGACAGTATTTTCTCAGTAATTCCTCGTTTAAAACGGAGGTTTTTGCAGGCATTACCACCTTTTTAACAATGGCCTATATTGCCTTTGTTAACCCAGCCATTCTCCATGAAGCAGGGATGGATCAAGGGGCTGTATTTACCGCAACGTGCCTGGTAACTGCTTTTGCTTGCGCTTTAACAGGCCTTTTTGCCAACACCCCCATTGGCATTGCACCCGGGATGGCACTTAACATCTATTTTACCTACAGTGTCGTGCAGGGGCTTGGAGTGGACTGGCAACATGCACTGGCTATGGTGTTTATCTCCGGTATTTTGTTTTTTCTACTCAGTTTGACAAGACTGCGCCGGTTGCTCATAGAAGCCATTCCTCACAATTTGCAAATTGCCATCTTAATTGGCATTAGTTTGCTTATTGCACTGATTGCCTTGCAAACCAATCAAATTATTATTGGCGACAAGCACACCATGATGCGTTTGGGTGACCTCACCCGACCGGAGAGCATCCTGTTTTTCTTTGGCTTTTTACTCATTTTAACGCTTGATTATTATAAGGTTCCTGCGGCCATTATTTTAGGCATATTAAGTGTGAGTTTTTTAAGTTTGCTCTTCAAACTTACCTCATGGGAAGGATTAATGGCGCTCCCTCCTTCAATTGCGCCTACTTTCCTGCAGCTTGATTTTAGCGGTTTATCCAGTGTTGCCTCGCTGAAAGCTACTTTTACCTTTTTTTTAATCGCGGTATTTGATGCCACGGGCACCTTAATTGGTTTACTGAATCCGTCTGTTTTTAAACAACACAATACCCGTCAGGGTTTAACCAAAAGTTTAACCACGGATGCCGCAGCCTCCGCCATGGCGGGACTTTTAGGCTCTGCCAGCACATCCCCCTATATTGAATCTGCCGCAGGAATTCAAGCTGGCGGTCGTGGGGGGCTTACGGCAATTACGATTGCAGCAGGCTTTCTTTTGATGTTGTTTTTTTTCCCGCTTGCCAAAATGATTCCCAACTATGCCGTAGGGCCTGCTTTATTATACGTTGCATGCTGCATGCTAAAACATGTCGGTGAGTTAACGCTTAAGAATATCAGCGAAACAGCACCTTGTATGTTTACTATTATGATGATTCCCTTTACTGCATCCATTGCTGACGGCATTGGCGGCGGGGTAATCCTTTATACTCTGTTAAGAGTATTTACAAGACAACCAACGAATTCGCTTTTAAATGTTTTGGCAGGTATATTCATTGTGTTTTTCTTAATAAGATAAACCCGATGCACATTGAAGAAACTAATTAATCAGGCAAACAACATGCTTCTCTACAACAACTATTTAGATGCGACCCAACTACAGGCACTGATGCGCCTTACCAAAGCCTGTCGTGAACAAGATGGCGCATTACCTTCCTTGTATCCTCATATTTTGGAGCAGAAACGCCAGGCCGACAGCAACTTGCTTTTTTATGCAGGCGATCAGTTGGTTGGGTTTTTAAGCTGTTACTTTTTTTATACGGATGCCTGCGAAATCTCAGTCCTTGTTGATCCGCTTTATCGAAAGCAAGGGATTGCCAAACAGCTCCTTGAGGCAAGCTTGCCCCTCCTTGCTGCAAAACAAATGGAGCGGCTTATCTTTTCAACGCCGGCAACGCAGAATGAAGCCTGGCTATCGCACTTGGGTTTTGTTTACACCAACAGCGAATACCAAATGCAGCGCAACAGTTATGAACCTATTTTATTATCCCGAGATCGGTTGGAAACAAAAAAAGGCAGCAATGCAGACATTGAAACGCTTTGCACTATTGATGCATTGTGCTTCGAAAAAGCACAAGCCGATATGATTGCCCGCTTTAATTCCATTTTAGATAACCACAATTATACCTTGCTTATTGCCTTGCAACAGGGCAACCCAATTGGCAAGGCCCACATTCGCTGGGAAGAAGACAGTGCCATTTTATCGGATATTGCGATTATTCCAACCCATCAACGGCAAGGCTTGGGCAGTGAGTTACTCGCCAACTGCATTAATCACGCGCTAACCTGCGGCAAAACCCGGTTAACCCTGGACGTGGAAACCTCTAATCAAAATGCACTTAAACTTTACCTGCGCCATGGATTTAAAACCATCAATGCGGTGGATTACTGGGAAATTTCGACCGAAAAATTCTTAACTCTTTTTTAGGGCGAAGGCTAAAAACCCCTTTGTCCAAATCAGATGAAGGGTATATACCCAAGAAACTTCAAAATGCTATTTTTGAAGTTTCTTGGGTATAAATCCTTCTTTCTACACAAAATATCAGTAATAGTGTGAATTCGGCTTGACAGCTTTTCTATCACGCCATTAGTATTGGCTTTTATTGCAAAAGGAAGCGCTGGGGATAGGATGAAAAAAAGAGTAGTAATCACTGGAATGGACTTAATCTCTTCCATCGGCAATGGACTTAGCGCGTTTTGGCAAGCAGCAACAGAGGGGAAATGCGGTATAAAACGCATTCAATCCTACGATCCCACGCCCTATACTACACAAATCGGCGGTGAAATCACCCAGTTATCGCTTGAGAATTTACCGGAATTTGAAAAAAGTAAGCGCTACCCCAAAGTGGCACAATATGCCGTTTACTGCGCGAACAATGCCATAGCAGCGGCAGGTCTTACCGCCGATGAACTAACAAAAGCGGGGACTTTTATCGGAACAAGCTTAGGCGGCACGCCGGAACTTGAAAGCGTCTACCGTGCGTTCTACACTGAAAGCTGGAAAAAAATACCCCCTTTAAGCGTAATCCGCGGGATGCCAAACTCCGTTGCCAATCACGTAGCTATTGCTTTTGGCATTGGCGGTCCCAATTCCACTGTTTCCAACGCCTGTGTTTCTTCCGCTGAGGCAATAGGTCAAGCTTACCAGCATATTGCGTCCGGAAGGCTTCATACGGCAATTTGCGGCGGCACTGAATCCCTTCTTTGGGAAAGTATGATGGCGGCCTGGTGCAAGCTGCGGGTGATGTCCACTCAAAATGAAAACCCCGCTACATCCTGTCGCCCTTTTGACAAGCTGCGAGATGGTATGGTCATGGCCGATGGCGCAGGCGTACTCATTCTTGAAGAATTGCAACAAGCCAAAGCGCGGGGGGCTACGATTTATGCAGAAATCATTGGCTTTGGAGCAAGCTGCGATGCCTCCCATGTAACTGCCCCCACAGTGGATGGACAGGTTCGCGCCATTCAGACCGCCTTAGACGATGCAAGGCTTGCCGCCAGTGATGTGCAATACATTAATGCCCACGGAACCGGTACGCAATTAAACGACATCACGGAAACCCAAACCATCAAAGCGGTTTTTGGCACGCGTGCCTATGAGATACCAATTACTGCACAAAAGGCCATGACAGGCCATACCATTGGAGCCGCAGGGGCGATGGAAATTATCGCAACCAGCTTAAGCTTACAGCATGATCTGCTGTTGCCCACCATCAATTTACACAATGCCGATCCCGATTGCGATCTGGATTATGTAGCTAATTTTGCAAGACCAAAACAAATTGATATCGCACTTTCCAATCATTTTGCCTTTGGTGGTGCCAATGCGGCTTTGTTGTTGCGCAGAATTTGAAATGCATTTCGAATCACTTCAATGGGACACTTGCCATGCATTGTATGGCCTATTTTTGAAGGGCATATTGAACAAAATAGTGCCAGTCGCAGGAGATTCCTCACGCCACCCGGAGTGAGGTCTATTTTTTTAATCGGACCGCTGCATCCGATTCCAAGAAGTATATGCAACTGCTGCTGCAACGCGCTATAATCACTCTATTTTGCATGATTATAAGGTCAATTCATGAATGCATCGTTGTATGAGATTGCCAAGATAGTAGAGGGTCAGGTTATTGCAGACAAAGACATCTTTATTTCTACTTTATCCCCTATTGATAATATCCCAGCAGGCGCCCTCGTGTTTGCCGAAGGGAATGCCAATTTGGCCCTTGCTGAGCAATCGCTTGCAGCAGCCATTTTAGTGGGAGAAAACACCAGCAGCACCTTAAAGCCCGTTATTCAGGTACAAAATCCTTTTAAAGCGTTTATTAAACTGTTAAGCCTTTTTTATCCCGCTAACAAACCGGCTGTCGGCATTCATCCGACGGCAGTCATTGCTCAGGATGTGTCTTTAGGGAAAGGCGTTTCCATAGGACCCTATGTTCACATCGAATCAGGCGCCACTATTGGCGATCACTGCGTTTTGAAAAGCCATGTCAGTGTAGGTGCTCACGTGACAATTGGTGCTAATACCACCTTGCATCCCCAGGTAACTATTTACGATCAATGCCAAATTGGCTCAGGCGTATGTATTAATGCTTCAACTGTCATTGGTTCCGATGGCTTTGGTTATACTTTTGTCGATGGGCACCACATGAAAGTGCCGCATGTCGGGCATGTTATCATTGAAGACAATGTCGAAATTGGCGCCAACAGCGTGGTAGACCGAGCGACTTTGGGGGCAACAGTCATTGGCGAAGGTACAAAAATAGACAATTTGGTACAAATAGCGCACTCCGTAAAATTAGGGAAACACAATATTCTGTGTGCCTTTACAGGCATTGCCGGAAGTACCGTAAGCGGCAACAATGTTATTTTTGCAGCCAATGTGGGGGTGAGTGATCATGTGCGCATTGACGATGACGTGGTCCTGACGGCACGCGCAGGCGTTCCGCCCAAAAAACATTTGCGACGGGGTAATGTGTATCTCGGCAATCCGGCACGGCCGCGCGACAAAGCCATTGAGCAGGAATTATCGGTAACAAGAATACCGATTATGCGCAAAAACATGAAAGCCTTACAAGAAAAGGTAGCCGCCCTGACACAACGCCTGGAACAACTTGAGGCAAAAGACTAATGTCCCCTTTAATACTGATTGACGGCTCCTCTTATTTTTTTCGTGCCTTTCATGCGCTCCCCCCCTTGACTAACTCCAAAGGTCAACCGACCGGAGCTATTTATGGGGTAGTTAATATGGTCAAGCGCCTGATTAAAGATTACCAGCCAGAGCATATTGCGGTTGTTTTTGATACCAAAGGAAAAACCTTTCGCGAAGAGTGGTATCCGCAATACAAAGCACACCGCCCCCCCATGCCTCAGGAGTTAAGTTCTCAGTTTCAACCGCTTATGCAATTTTTAGCGGCCATGGGGTTACCGCTTTTACTCATCGAAGGTGTGGAAGCAGACGATGTAATTGGCACCCTGACGCATCAGGCTGTAGAGCGGGGGCAATCGGTTGTTATTTCAACCAGTGATAAAGACATGGCGCAATTGGTCAATGAGCACGTTACGCTCGTGAATACCATGACCAATCAAACGCTGGATATTGCAGGAGTTACCGCCAAATTCGGCGTAACGCCGTCTCAAATGATTGATTATTTAACGTTGGTGGGCGACAGCGTGGACAACATTCCAGGCGTCACCAAATGCGGGCCAAAAACGGCGGCCAAGTGGCTTTTGCAATACCAGACACTGGATAATTTAATTGCAGACAGCGAGGCCATCACCGGTAAAATTGGTGAATACTTGCGCGCTAGTCTGACGCACTTACCCCTGTCCAAAAAATTAGTCCAAATAAAAACCGACGTAGAATTGACGCATGATGTGGATTCTTTAAAACCACAACCGCTTGATAGCACAAAGCTCATTGAGTTAACCCGCGAATTTGAATTTAAAAATTGGTTACAGGATTTATTAAGACAGGAAGAGTCCCAATCCATTGAAACACCCCCTCCCTTCGCTTTTGACTGCATTACCACGAAAAATGCGCTGGCCCGATGGGTTCGCACGGCAGAACAGCACGCTGCGTTTTGCCTGTCTGCAATGACCACGCATGCTAATGCCATGGAAGCCGAGTTAGTTGGAATTGCGCTAGGTGTTGCGGGAGAAAAACCGGCCTACCTCCCCTTAATGCATCAGGATGGCAGTGAGCAAATAGATAAAAAAACCCTGTTAGACGCGCTAACTCCCTTGTTTGAAAATCTTGCCATTTGCAAAATAGGGCATGATTTAAAGCACCAGATGAATGTATTTAAACGCTACGGCCTGGCGCTTAAAGGAGCGATTTTTGATACCATGCTGGAGTCTTACGTACTCAATTCCAATGCCAGCCGCCACGATTTGGCAACCCTTTCTTTGAAATACTTAGGCCAAAAAACACAACCCTTTGAAGCCATTGCCGGCAAAGGGGCAAAACAGCTTCGCATAGACAAATTATCCGTTGCAACCGTTGCCCCCTATGCCGCAAAGGAAGTGGATACCATCTTGCAATTGCACCACAGCCTCTACCCGATGCTCGATCCTAAATTAAACAATCTCCTGCACTCCATTGAACTTCCGCTTTGCCCAATCCTTGCGGACATGGAATACGAAGGGGTTTTAATCGATAAAAATACCCTGGTAATCCACGGTGAGCGCCTCAAAATCCGCATACGTGCCCTTGAAGAAGAAGCGGTCGCCTTAGCGGGCAAGTCTTTTAATCTGAACTCACCCAAACAGCTTCAAGATATTTTATTTACCGAGCAAAATATCCCGGTTATCGCCAAAACGCCTACCGGCCAGCCCTCCACGGCTGAGTCCGTGTTACAGGAGCTGGCGTTTGATTACCGGCTGCCCGCTGTTATCCTTGAGTTTCGCAGTTTAAGCAAGCTGGTATCCACTTATATTGATGCCTTGCCAAAATGCATCATCCAGGAAACCCGGCGCGTACATACCTGCTATAACCAGGCGGTTGCAGCAACCGGACGGTTGTCGTCCAGTGATCCCAATTTACAGAACATCCCCATCCGTAGTGAAGAAGGGCGTTTGATTCGCAAAGCGTTTATTGCCCCTCCGCATCATGTCTTGCTGGCTGCGGATTATTCGCAAATTGAGCTGCGCATCATGGCGCATTTGTCGCAAGATCAAAACCTGTTAATGGCTTTTTCAAAAGGGCTTGATGTGCACACCGCGACGGCCAGTGAAATTTTTCAAGTACCTTTAAACGAAGTGGATCACGAACAGCGCCGGCGCGCTAAAGCGGTTAATTTTGGTTTGATTTATGGCATGTCCTCTTTTGGTCTTGCAAAGCAGTTAGGCATTGAGCGCCACGATGCGCAATTTTATATGGACACCTATTTTAAACGCTATCCCGGCGTATTAGCTTACATGGAAACTACGCGCAAACTTGCACACGAACAAGGTTTTGTCGAAACCCTTTTTGGCCGCAGACTGCATTTGCCGGAAATCAATGCACAAAACACCATGCGCCGCAAAGCCGCAGAGCGTGCTGCAATCAATGCGCCCATGCAAGGAAGTGCCGCTGACATCATTAAAAAAGCCATGATAAAGATTGCACAATGGCAAAAAAACCAGGAAAACCCCGGTATAAAAATGATTATGCAGGTACACGATGAATTAATTTTTGAAGTACCAGAACATGCAGTCGATTGGGCAATACCCCAAATCAGGGCGCTCATGGAGAGTGCGGCTTCTTTAGACGTTCCCCTGGAGGTTTCTATTGGGGTGGGTAAAAATTGGGATGAAGCGCATTAGGATTTGTGCGCTCAGGCGGGAATAGCCTTTTAATTAGTGAGGACACTATGCGATTATTCATAACTTTTTTAAGCATCAGCTTTGCATTGGCTTTCCCCCTATATGCCTCAAGTAAGGAACCCAACTCGCCCCAGACCTTGCACCTCGATTGGCTTGACTCAAGTGTTGCGCCCACTACCGATTTTTACCACTACGCCAACGGCCAGTGGCAGAAACAAAATCCCATTCCACCAGAATACCCCAGCTGGGGGAGTTTTAATGTGTTACAGGAAAAAGTGCAGCATACCCTGCACCAGATGCTTATCAATGCAGCGAACGACAAACAGGCTAAACCGGGCAGCATTGAACAAAAAGTCGGTGATTTTTATTTTAGCGGGATGGATGAAGAAGCAATCAACCGCTTAGGTCTAACTCCCTTGCAAGCGGAGTTTGCACGCATTCATGCCATTCACGACCTCAATTCCTTGCAAGCGACGGTTACCCATTTGCAATTAATCGGAGTGGATGCGCTTTTTGGTTTTGGCAGTATGCAGGATTTTCACAACAGCCAGAACATGATTGGCATTGCAGCCCAGGGCGGGCTTGGTCTACCGGATCGCGACTATTATTTGAAAGACGATAAAAAATTTGCCGAAATCCGCAAGGCCTATGCAGGACATATGGCAAATATGTTTGCGCTCATGGGCGATGCGCCTGAAGCAGCGGCTAACAATGCGGCTACCGTTATGCGAATTGAAACGGCTTTAGCAAAAGCTTCCATGTCGCAAACCGAGCAACGCGATCCTAAAGCGATTTATCACATGATGAATTTGCAAACCCTGCAAAATCTTACGCCCAATTTTTCCTGGAAAAATTATTTAACCGCACTGGGACAATCCAGCGAAAAACCCCTTAATTTGGCAATGCCTGCCTTTTTTACCGCATTAAATACCTTGTTGCCCACCGTTGCATTGGATGACTGGAAAACCTACCTGCGCTGGCATGTCATTGATGCATTTGCCCCCTATTTATCCAAACCCTTTGTGGATCAAAATTTTAAGATGACCACTGTCTTAACGGGCACGGAAAAAATATTGCCGCGCTGGAAACGCGTGGTTAATACCGAAAACGGCGCGTTGGGTTTTGCAATTGGCAAATTATATGTCGAGCAATATTTTCCACCTGCCGCCAAACAAGAAGCACTTGAAATCCTTAAGGGTATTCGCGAAGCGCTGGCCACTGATCTTCAAAACTTAAGCTGGATGACGCAAGCAACGCGCGAAGCCGCTTTAAAAAAACTCGCACTCATGGAAGAGCGGGTAGGTTATCCCGATAAATGGTGGGATTACAGCAAATTAAAAATTGATCGCGGATCGTATGTATTAAACGTAATCGCTGCGAATCAGTTTCTTATCCAACGCGATCTGGCTAAAATTGGCAAACCGGTTGACCGAACCGAATGGGCGATGCCCCCGCAAACCATTAATGCCTATTACGATGCCTCAATGAACAATTTAAACATCCCAGCCGGCATCTTGCAGCCGCCTTTTTTTGATCCCAATGCCCCTGCTGCAATCAATTTTGGGGCGATAGGCTTTGTTATGGGGCATGAAATGACCCACGGCTTTGATGATCAAGGCGCCAAATTTGATGGCCACGGGAATTTAAACGATTGGTGGACCCCTGACGATCTGAAAAAATTCGCAGAGGCAACAGGCTGCATTGTAAAACAATTTTCAAATTATAAAGTCAATGGCAACTTGCCCGTACAAGGAAAACTGGTCGTTGGGGAAGCAACGGCTGATCTCGGCGGCTTAACCCTGGCTTTTAACGCCTTTCGCAATTCAAAATACTTTAATGAGGCTCCCACAATTCAGGGACTCACTCCAAGTCAGCAATTTTTTCTTGGGGCAGCGCACGTCTGGGCAAGCAATATGCGTGAAGAGCAGGCAAGGCATTTGGTCACCGTAGATCCCCATCCTCCCATGATCTACCGTGTCAACGGCACGCTTGCTAATATGCCGCAATTTAAAGACGCCTTCAGTGCGCCACCCTCCAGTGCCATGGTGAATGCGAACCCTTGTGTTATTTGGTAAATTTATAGGAAATATGAGATGGACTATCATTTTTTTAAAGACATTGTGAATGGGCTTTACGGTCGTTATGTCAATTACGACAAGCGGCCTACCTTTTTTGATATTGACAAAACCTACCCTTCTTTAAACACTATCACGGCACATTTTCCGGCAATTTCGGACGAGTTTAAAACCGTGATGGAAAAAACAACGCAGCTCCCCCGCTACCATGACATTGATCCAGGCGAGGCTGAAATTTCCGATACCACCGAAAAAAACTGGAATGTGTTCATGCTATACCTCCTGGGGTATCAAGTAGAAAAAGCACAAACCTTGTGCCCTACACTGTGTGCAAAGCTCAAAGAAATTCCCCATTTAATTCAGGCTTTTTTCTCCATATTAGAACCGGGCAAATCCATTCCTTTGCACAACGGCCCCTATTTAGGCTATTTGCGCTATCATTTGGGGCTTCAAATCCCTAAAAACAATCCGCCTCACATTATTGTAAACAATATGCCCTATACCTGGCGCGAGGGAGAGGCGGTCCTTTTTGATGATTCGCATCCGCATGAAGTGGTTAATCACAGCGAAGAGTACCGTGCGGTCTTGATTATTGATGTATTGCGTCCGCTGCCCTTCTTTCCACATTTGGTGAACCAGCTAGTCACCAAAGGCATAGGGCGTTATTTTTACGGCCGGAAGGTTATCCAGCGAGCCATGCGCTACGATGAAGACATTAAACCGATTGCATTGTAGAACAGCCTGTTACCTGATTTTTTCTTTTAATTGAATCAGGTAACGGAGCGCATTATAGGCCTCAACCGTTCGCTCATTGCTTTCTACGCGCTCGGTTAGATGGTCAAAACGTGCGGCAGAGATAATGCCATTGCCAATTAAAACCCCCTCCATTGCGAATTGAATGAAGCAGGTTTTCACATGCTCCCAAATAAAGGCATAATGATCCGTACTGCCTTGCAGCAATAAACCAAGCGGCAGGTAACCATCGTAAGGGTTATGCCGTTGGTAATGTTGAATGACGGCAGGGATTTCGTAGGTTCCAGCATCGACTTGCTCGACTTGCGTGTCGTAGGAGGATTTTTCCAGGAGCAAAAGGCAGCTATCCAATTGTTTTTTCGCAAGATCTTTATAATAATTAGACCACACCACGAGTATTTTATGCTTTGACATCGTTTCCTCTTGAATGATAATTTACAGGATTGTACAAATCCTTAGGGATTATTGTCCACTTTCTTTGCATTTAAATACAAACTTTGCAAACTTAAGGCGCATAGAGGTAAAATAGCTCCTCTGAAATGAAGAGACTTTACTTTTTATTGCGATTACCTTTGTTTTGCCTGTATAAGGATTTATATGTCTACTCTATTAAAAAAATTAAAATTGCCTCTTTTTCTTTTGGCAATACTGATTCTGCCCGTTTTTTTAGGCGCATACATTCCGGTTTCTGTGAAATCGTTTAGCTATGCATTAAGTTTAAGTATGAAAACCGTGCTTGAGTTTTTGTTGCCTTTTGTTATTTTTAGCTTTGTGTTTTCCTGTCTTGCCAATTTGCAAAAGGGTGCGCTCTTTTTTGTGCTGCTTTTGATAAGCTGTGTGTTTGTTTCCAATTTTACAGCCCTTATGGTGGGATATACTTCCGGTTATGTCGGGCTGAATTTACTGCATTTTACCGCGACCCCTCTTAACACTACCTTGCAATTAACTCCAGCCTGGAGTTTTCATTTAACCAAACTCATTTCCAATGACATTGCCTTGCTCATCGGTTTTGGCACCGGCATTTTCTTTTCCTTTTGGCCCAATGATCGGGCAAAACGGGTTGCTACGCGCTTAAATCAATTAGCCAATGGGTTTTTGAAAAAAGTATTTATCCCTTTTTTGCCGGTATTTATTTTAGGCTTTGTTTTTAAACTGGAATACGAGCACTTATTGCAAACCTCGTTGAAGCTCTATGGTCCTATTTTGGTTTTAATTGTCTTAAGCCAATGGATTTACATTAGCAGCTGGTACCTTATTGCCAGCCAATTTAACCTCAAGAAATTTTTCTTTTATTTCAAAAATGTCTTGCCTGCAAGCCTTGTAGGCTTTAGTACCATTTCCAGCGCGGCGGCAATGCCTGTGCTGCTTGTCTCAACCGAGAAAAACCTTGGCGATTCCGAGAAAGCCAGGATACTGGTTCCTGCCATTATTAATATCCATACCCTGGGCAGCGCGATAGGTATTCCTATTCTCAGTTTAGCGACTATCCTTACCTTTGGCCTCCCCATGCCTTCCTTGCCGGTCTTTGCAGTATTTGCTTTCTACACTGCCTTGGCAAAATACGCCGTGGCCGCGGTGCCTGGCGGGGTCATTATTGTTGTCGCGCCTATTTTGGAAGCGCATCTTGGTTTTTCCAGCGACATGGTGGGATTAATTACTGCGGTGTATTTGATATGCGACCCTTTTGGCACCGTTGCCAATGTCACTGCAAATGGGGTTTTTCCAATAATGTTCACCAAACTGCATGAGAGGCTCTCAAGAATAGAGCTTCCGTCCTTCCTGGGGGCCAAAAAACCTGGTTTTGGCGGTATGGAAGAGGCTGGTTAATTCATATTATTAGTAAAACGCATCCAGTGCGCTCATCGTACACTGGATGCAAACAGGGAACCTCAAAACGAATTACCTATCCCCAAGGAAAATAATGAGCCGTAACGACACCCTGGATGAACATATTGTTAATATCGTGCAAACGCAACACATTGCTGAACAAATTGATTTACAACACCATTTAAAAGCACGCGGTTTTGAAACCCCGCAAGCAACTTTGTCCAGGAGGCTCAAGCGCCTGCATATTGCTAAAATAGGCGGGCAATACCAGGTAGTAGACCTTGCACCAACTAATTTGCCAGCCATCTTAACTATGGAAGTTTCAGACTTTGGGCTTATTGTCTTGCATACACACCCCGGCAATGCCAATAGCCTCGCAATTTATTTGGATAAAAAATTTGTATTTGGCAAAAGCGGCGGTATTTTGGGGACGATTGCTGGAGACGATACCGTTTTATTGATAATAAAAAGTAAGGCGCATTTAAAAGACGTCATTGAAACCTTCCAAAACGAATTTCCTTATCTGGCCACGCCCTAGGAAAAAGACAGCCGCTCGCTGGCAAGCGTTGGTGCGATGAAAAAATTATTTTCTGCTTGTTGAGCCACAAGGAAGGGAACGGATTGCCTGATGCGCTCTGCACTAACGACTTTGCTCCAACAAGTTTGCTCATTAAAGCGTTTGTTGTACTGTTTAAACACTTCAGCAAAAGCTAAACGCATGGATTCGGAGTCTGACCAGGCAACGATGGTTTGATTGGGATTGGTAGACCAGATGAGAGAAGCCAAAACCGGTCCATTGCACTGAAGCCCATCACAAGCCTCCAGACAGCCGTCCAGTATCACAAGCTCTATTCGATTGCGAGCAAGAAAGTTAAGCGCACTCACGCTGTCCTGCACAACCTCAACACGTACCTGCCTGTCCATCACTTCCAGCAAGCGCGTTAAACAAAACGCATTAAACGCATTATCCTCAACAATCAATATCCGCATGAGAGCCTCTCCTTTTTCATGCAGAGCAGTATATTATTGAAACCTTAAGAAAAACTTAAGAGAAAAATTTTTTTCACTCAAAATTGAAATCCAAATCACTTTACACGGAATTTCTATAACTTCTATGCTGCCTCGCCCTTGTCACCTCAATGCCAATAATTTTTTAGCAAAATTATTTTAAAAAGAAGTCAGCGCTGATTTTGAATTTCTTTTTTAATTCTAAGATGTGTTTTTTTCCTAACCCTCTTTCACCATTAAGAAATTTGGAGACATTCGCTTGACCACCAAATATAGGCGCAAGATCTTTTTGATGAAGATTATTTATTTCCATTAAATAGGTTACCATCTCACAATCAGTGATATTTTCACCGATTAAAGGATAATGCTCATTATCATATTGCTCTAAATTTTCACCAATAATTTGCATAGCCAAAGCCAAAGGATGATTCTCGTCATCACGAACCTCATCAATTAATCGATCAAGAATATTTTCAAGATAGTTATACTCTTTATCATTGATTGGTTTTTTAAACACAACCAATGGTAAATGAAATTTATGTTTGGTCTTTTGATCAACATAATCGATTGCTAGTGCTGTCATAAATCACCTCGCTTTAATTTTTCTCTATTAATAGGTTTATCATACTCAGCATGTGTCCATATTGTTCTGATATAACAAGTTTGCATGTTGTAATGAATTGCTGTCACTAAGCGATAATTATTACCGCCCACATTAAATAGCGTGTAATCATACCAATAAGCTCAAGCGGTCGAAAAAATGCTTGGGTAATAATAACCAATAACGTCCGCCGGTTTTCATGTTTTCACCTAAAAATTCGGCTTTTTTACCAGAGCCCCAGAAAATATCTCCTCGCACCATTCCGCGAATCGCACCCCCGGTATCCTGGGCAATCATTAAACGCTCAAAGCGGCTGGTTTTGTCGTTTTGGTTTTTAGGCTTTTCCGTGCTTAACCACAAAGGCGCACCCAGTGGGATCCATTTTCTGTCTATCGCCAGTGAATACCCGGGGGTTAGCGCCATACCCTGCGCGCCCAAGGCTTTGGTGTCTTTCAAATGCTCGAAGAAAACAAAGGATTTATTCTGGTGCAATAAGGAGTCCCTTTTACCGGGATGGTTTTCCAAATACCGCTTAATCGCGGTTTTTGAGGCATTGTCTCGCGTCATTAACCCTTTCTTTATTAACACGCTGCCAATAGAAGTATAGGATTGCCCGTTTTCACCCGCGTAGCCTAAGTATAATTTTTTACCGTTGGAGATTTTAATTACGCCAGCCCCTTCAATCTCTAACAGCATTCTATCGACTGGGCTATCAATCCAGGCGAGTACCGGTGCGCTTTTTTGTAAACTGCCTTGATCAATTTGCTGGCGTGTATAGTTGCCTGTACGCTTTGGCAAACCGTAAATAGGCGTATCAAATTTTTGCGTTCTCGTTAAACTGCCTTCAATTTGCGGCATGTAATAGCCTGTGAATAATCCATTGCTAGCATTTTGCTTTGCAAATTCAGTAGGAATGAACCAGGTTTCAAAAAAATCGCGCGCTTCTTTTTCTTCAATTGCATTAATGCCCAGCGCTGCTTTACAGGCAGGCTGCCAGTCTTTTGCTTTCAGGTTAAAATACCTTGAGCCGGCTGGATGGGAGGGATTCAGTTTTACAAAAATGTTGCAGGAGCGCTGAAAAGCCATAAACGAATGCTTAACGCTGTTTTTTGTCCATCCGGGTAATTGCGTAAAAGGGATTTTCTTTAAGGAAAGACCACGCAAGGTGAATTTTTGCGGCATTTCAATTTTAGGAATTTCCGATTGCATAACAGAAAGCGGCGCCCTATCGGCACGTTTTAAAAAGTGCGCCTGCGCTTTCGCTTTAATTGTTTTCAGAAGCGAGCCTTGCACTGAGGGAATGGGAGTCAAAAAAGAGCTACTCCGTTCCTCAGAGGGCGGTGCCTTTTGATGTTGAATTATCCCAAGGACACTCAATTCAAGGCAAATAATCGCTGTTATCAGGTATAAAAAATTTCGTCTCATATCAGTGAAAAATTTTACACGGGTTGAAATTTAATACAACCTGTTTTTTTAGTAATTAATTTTCTCCTTATAAATCAATCACTCCTGTTTCCAGGTCTGATCTCAATATAAACATTATGAAACCTCAGAACCCAAATTGTTGACCGGCAAAATCCCAGGCAAAACGCCATTTTCTGCCACATGCAAAGGATTTGGGTAGTTTTTTAAGTAAAGTGCCCCGAATTGAAAGGCTGCGTAATCGCTTAAATGGACTGCATCACGAAACACAGGAATTCCATCAATATCCGCTTTACAGACTCCCTTCGGGCATTGAACCGTTTTAGGATCAATCAGGATAAGGCTTGGGTATTTTTGCTTCATTTGATCAAACAAGGAATTAGCCCAGATCTCCTCTTCAGGGCGCACAGTAAATTCACAACGCTCAGGATGATACACTCCGCGCCGCTTTATGTGCTCAAAAAAACACTTGTTTGGATTGCCCTTGGATAAAGCAATCGATTTAATAATTACAGGCTTCGCACCTGAGGCCGTAATAAGGCCCAAGGCTTTGTCCAGTGCCTCGGTAATGCGTTGTTGCGTTAACTCGTAAGAGCGTGCATCAGAGTCCTCATTAATTATTTTATCGCCAAGGTAACCCTCCCAATTTTGCCCTAAAATAACAAAATCGTAGTGGTTCGCTTTAATCATTGAATAATAAAGCGCTGTGTGATGTCGGCATTCATTATAGACCTCATGGCGGTTATACCACTCGTATTGCCCCAAACCCGGCAAAGTAAGGCAAGCAGGGGTTGCGTGCGCTAATACCGCGATGTGTGCCTCTTTTGCCAGCGCATCCATAAATTGCCACTGCTGGTTTGAAAAAGAATCGCCTATCATAAAACCACGGGGAGTTGAAACAGATGCTCCCAGCATACAGGAACTGTCAATTTCGGTATTTTTTTGCGCTAAACACAACACACGCTTAGGACTTGCGTATTGTTTTAAGATGGCATAGACCCTTGATGTTTCTTCAAAGCGGCCAGGATACCCTTCCTGTTTTTTTATGAAGTGAGCACCTGTATGCATTGCCACCGCAGGCACGATAAATAAACAGGCAAGCGTATACGCAAACGGCATGGCATGCAGCTTACGCGTGGGCTTCTCTATGAATCGCCAGGAAAAATAGGCCAGCACAAAAGTAAGCATAAACGCCATTGATGTGACAAGCGCTGTTTCTTCAAAGCCTAAATAACGAACCGTTATAAAAACAGGCCAATGCCAAATGTATAAAGAGTAAGAAATCAAACCAATAAACACCAGGGGTTTGAGCGCGAACAAGCGCGACAGCAAGGGCTTGTCCTCCTGCGTGCCAATCGCTATCAAAGTACCCGTGGCAAGACAGACTATCAACGCATAGCCATTGGGAAAACCCGCATTAATATGACTCGCGCGTCCAATATACAGTAAGCTCAAAAGAGCCAACCCGCCCAACGCATTTAACACCATTTTGTTGCTAACCCATCGGTTAGGGTTTAATGCAACCACCGAGCCGATTAAAAATTCAAAAATACGGCTCATAAACTGATAATAGGTTTTTGCAGGATAAATAACTGAAAAATACAGGGAAAGCCCGAAAAAGACGGCCATTAAAGCCAATACAATATAATTCATAGGCTTTTGGCCAAAGAGCTTGTAGAGGAGAAACAGAGCAAGAGGTAAAATAAGGTAACATTGCCATTCAATCGACAAAGACCAGGTATGCAACAAAGGCAATTGGCTGGTGTCTTTGGAAAAATACCCTGTAGTGACCCGCTGAAAAAACTGGTTTGAAGTAAAAATAGAAGTCTTTCGGATGCTTTGGCCATAAAGCATCAGATCATCCGGCAGATAAAAAAACAGCGTCAATAATGCCGTGACAACCAGCAAAGCGATAAAAACGGGCTGCATACGCCAAAGCCTGCGACTATAAAAATTCACAAAGGAAAACCGATTGGTTTGTAAGGCATCGTGAATAATGCCGGTAATCAAAAATCCCGAAATAACAAAAAAAATATCAACGCCAATAAATCCAGAAGGAAAGAGTGCCAATCCTGCGTGAAAAAATAGCACAAATAGAATAGCAACCGCTCTTAATCCATCAACATCTGGACGATATTTCATCTTGATTTTCCTGCTCAAAGCACACGTGGGCTAAAACTCGCAAGAGTATAACAAAGCCTTCACAGCAAACAAAAGACTTAGGGCGTGATTGACTCTGAGCAGACTCGACGAGTTTGTGCATTTTTAAGGATGGCTTTAAACCCCCAAATTTTTAAAACCCTGGGGGCAAATCTAAAAAGGCCGCTTGCCCTAAGAAATATAACTTAAACTAATGGCAAATTCGTGTGCACGAAGGCTTGATAAGCGTAAACCCCGCCCTACCAACTGGCCTATTGATGGGCCTAATGAGCTCGCTCCCCAATCAGCAAACTCATACCCAAGACCAACTCGCCAACCGTCATCGAGTGCAGCTTCAAGACCTGTACCAACCGTCCAGGCCACTGCCGTTGCATTGCGTGCACTGTAAATAGGACCGGGATCCAGCAGGGGCGACGTCACTGGAATATAAGGCGTAATCGTAAAACCGGATGAATTATTCAGTGCAACGCCCACGCTGCCACTAATATAGGGGAAAATATCGTAGGGGTTCACTTCATACAATGCCTTGCCCTTTACTGAAAGGCGTTTACTAATGACCCGATAAGAGTAGTTGAAATTGCGTAGATAGGGATTGGTATCCGTCCAGATAGTGCCTTTCAGCTTGACTGAGGAGTTGCCCGCCAGTGCTAAACCTAATTGCCCTGACACCACCGAGTTAATGTTGCCAACCAAACCGACAAATAACTCCCCCGTATACAATGCTTTAGTGCCCTTGGCTGTTTTGGAGAACTTCAGCGCGCGGCTCACAGGTAAGGGGGCATACGTGTTCCAGTCAACCCCAAAAACGGAAAGATTGGTCGTACTCTGCGTTTCCCCAGGCCTGGCCCAGGCAGGCCCCATGCTAAGGGTAAATACGACAGAACGGCCTCCATTGCCATAGTCTGAATTGGCCCTGCTGGCAAACGCTTGTGTTGCGAGCAAGGAACTAACCAATACGAAGAGTAGTTTTTTGATAATCATATTACATCCTGATATAGATTATTGATTTAAATGCCAAAGTTAATCGTTATACCTTATTCATACCCATTTTTCCAGCGTTTGCGTTTAAGAATAATGCCGCTTCTTGCCTGCTGCTTGCTCAATAAAAAAACGCTTTAAGGGCGTAATGCGATTGCAAAGCGAGAGCCCCAAGCCGCGCAGGGCAACAAGCGGCGGCAAGGGATTGCTGAACAGGGTTTTTAAGCCATCCATCATCGCAATGGTTTGCCATACCGCATGTTTACGCTCACGTTGATAGGCATTTAACGCTTTTTTTGAAGCGATATTGCGTTTATCAAGACAGGACATCCAGCTTGCGACATCAGCGAGTCCAACATTCAGACCAAGACCTGCCAAAGGATGAATCGTATGCGCCGCATCACCAAGCAGTAACCAGCGTGAACCGCTGTATTGCCGGGTATGACGCAGTGTCAAAGGAAATTGATACCGTCTGCCTTGCACCTCTACCTGTCCAAGCTTTGAAGCAAAAGCCTCGGTGAGCTCCTTGTTAAAAAGCGGATCGGTTAGCTCCATTAAAGCCTTGGCGCGCGCAGGCGTTGTCGACCAGACAATGGAGCAGCGATTGCTGTTTGCCAAAGGCAAAAAAGCCAAAGGACCATCGGCGTTAAAAACCTGATAGGCAGTCTGCTGGTGCTCTTTTTCTGTACTCACCTCGGCAACCACTGCGTGCTGATGGTAAGACCAACTCCGAATAGGGATATTGAGCAATTGCCTGCAAGGCGAATTGGCGCCATCGGCAACCATCAATAATTTTGCTTCAAAACACTGGCTTGCTGTACTTATCTCGATAGAGTCTTCTTTTTGCTCGATGGCTTTTACTGCGTTTTCAGCAAGCAAGGTTATTCCGGCTGGTTGCGCTGCAATCGTTTTATAAATAGCTTCTTTGATCACCGATTCTTCCATAATCACTCCCAAAGAGGAAGCTGCTATGGTGCGCGAATCAAATTGAATGTGATCCTGACTTAAGGCATCCCACACGTACATCCGCTGGTAAGGCGAGAGTCGGGTTCTATCTATATGTTCCCACACACCTAATGAACGCCACAACGCCTCTGAGGCTTGATTGATTGCATAAACCCGCGGGTCATTTTGCAGGGAGACACCCTGTATTTTTGCAGCGTCCAGAAGTACCACCTGGAAACCGCAGGAGTGCATAGCCAATGCCGCTGTCAGCCCCACAACACCGCCGCCTACTACCACTACATCACATTTCTGCTTCATTTTGGCACCCTTGATTAAGCGTAATACCACAAACCAAATCGGGCGTAATTCCTGCAAAACCGCGCGTGTAATGCATGAGGCACTGTTTGAGTATGCCAATATTATCTACAGCAAGTAAGCCGAGATTACGCGCGAATGCCATGCCCGGCAATTGGCTGGCGAAAATTCCCACCAAACTGTCTGCAAGTTGGCCTATTGCCTGCTCATCGTGCTTTCGCATGGCTTGATAAGGGGCTAATACTGTTTTATTTACTCCGTGTTGCAAGATGCATTGCGCAAGACTTGCTACATCGCGTAGACCTAAATTAAATCCCTGTGCAGCCACAGGATGCAAGGTATGCGCCGCATTTCCAATAAACACCAGCGGCCAAGCGGTTTTTTGCGGCATAATGACTTGCTTTAAAGGAAAGGTTTTGCGCGTTCCAACCCGTGTAAAACGGCCTAAGCGATAACCAAACGCTTTTTGCAAGGCAGCGAGAAAGGCGGCGTCATCAAGGGCTAACAAGGCTTCGGCCTGCAAAGGCTGCAGCGCCCAAACTAAAGCAGAGCGAGCTGAAGTCATGGGAAGCATGGCAATTGGGCCTGTTTTTGTGAACCGTTCGTAGGCAATTTCTTGATGCCCTCTGGCCAAACCGATATTTGCCACTAAAGCCTGCTGATGATAGTCTTTTATTTTTACCGGTAACCCGCTCAGTTTTCGCACCGTAGATTCCGTACCGTCTGCGCCAACAATCATTTTTGCTTGTATACGCTGCTCGCCCTTGTCCGTACTAATGGTGGCTATTCCCTGCTTCACATCAAGTGCCGTCAAACGGGCAGGAGCGAGTACTTGCTGCTTATCAATTAATTGCGCCAGAACCTGATGAAGCGTCTGCATCTCAAGCACAAAGCCCAGGGGGTCTTCTTCCTCACTCCTAATCGTAGCGCTGCCAAAGCGCTGCTGTTGGGATACATGAATGGTGGATATTGGAGTGGCTTTGGGTTGCAATAAAGGCCAAATCTGCATGGTTTGCAGAATACGGACACTCGCTGACGACAAGGCCAGGGTGCGGGCATCAAAATCATTGCTTATTTTTGCACTTAACGGGTGTGAATCAACAAGCAATATCCGCAAACCCTGGTTAGCCAGCGCCAGCAAAAGGAGGGTTCCTGTTAATCCACCACCAACAATAAGGAGATCAACGTGTTGGTCATTCACTGAGTAAAGCCTCAATCTCTGCTACCTCAACCGGTAACCCGGCAGTGAGTACTTCATAGCCATTGTCCGTCACCAGGACGTCGTCTTCAATGCGAACACCAATA
This sequence comes from Tatlockia sp., assembly GCA_041659885.1. Taxonomy (GTDB): domain Bacteria; phylum Pseudomonadota; class Gammaproteobacteria; order Legionellales; family Legionellaceae; genus Tatlockia. The sequence goes on along the minus strand of JBAZXN010000024.1, from coordinate 8,816 downwards.
TTTTTCCAGCGCGACTCGATATCCAATCCTTCATGCAGATAGAGTCCTGGCTCCACCGTAAGCACCATACCAGGCTCCAGCACGCGCCATTCGCCATTGATTTTGTAAAGCCCTGCATCGTGTACATCAAGCCCTAACCAATGCCCCGAATTATGCATATAAAAAGGTTTGTAGGCTTGTGATGCAATAAGGGCATCAACCGAACCCTTTAACAGGCCTAATTCACAAAGCCCTGCGGTTAATACGGCAACGATCGTTTGCTGCATGGCATCCCAGGGAACACCCGGCTTAATACAGGCAATGGCCTCTCGTTGTGCTGTAAGGACTAATTCATAAATTGCCCGTTGCTCTTTAGTAAATCGGCCGTTCACCGGAAAGGTGCGCGTAATATCGGCGGCGTAATTAGCAAATTCGCCACCGGCATCAATCAGCAGCAAATCGCCGCTTTTAAGCGGTTTATCGTTTTCGGTATAATGCAAAATACAGGTATTGGAGCCGCTGCCCACGATTGGGTCGTAAGCTACAGCCCGACACCCTTCCTTTGCGAAGACATAGAGAAGCTCTGCTTCCAGCTCGTATTCAAACCTTGCCTTGCGGCAAGCCTTGATTGCGCGAAGGTGCGCCTCCACGGAAGCCGTAGCAGCCTTTTGCATTAGGGCGATTTCGCCCTTGCTTTTAAATAAGCGCATTTCACTGATTAGAGGCTCTACATCCCAAAGGCTTTGCGGCGCTTTAATCCCCCGCCTTGTTTTCGCCTTCACCAGTGACCACGCCTTAAAAAGCGTTTTCTCAAAATGCGGATGATGGCCTATCGGATAATAAATCGCGTCTTTGTTTGCGAGTAGTTCAGGTAGCTGCGTAGCAAGGGTTTCGATCGCAAAAGCGCTGTCGACTCCAAGTACTTTACAGGCTGCCTCTTGCCCTAAACGAGCGCCACTCCACTGCTCTTCAAGCGGGTTACGTGGGCGGTTAAATAACACCGTTTGCGGGTTTTCGCCGGAACTAATCACAAGAACCGCATTCGGCTCATTAAACCCGGTCAGGTAATAAAAATTACTGTCTTGCCGAAAACGGTACTGCGCATCGCCATTGCGCGAAACTTCTTCGGCTGCGGGAAACACGGCGACAGCGTCTTTGGGTAATTTTTGGGCCAAAGCCTGTCTTCGTGCGCTATATTCCTGTTGAGTAATCATCCGATATCCTTTTAATGCGATCTTTCACGCGACGAGTCATCATTCAATATATCATTATAAAGGCGTAACACGGCGAGTCTTGCATATTCATTTACTTCCATGAAAGCACGCTCATCCTCTTCGTCCACATGGAGTGATTCATAATCCAGGTGGGCAAAATCAAACAAATGCATCATCGCCTCGCGGGATTCGTCCTCTTCAAAATCGTCCTCTTCAATTCCTGAAAGATGCATGCTTTGCGTAAAGCCGTCACACCACTCGCCAAACGCTTTCGCTCGCGCGGCCAAATCGGTATCGTCATTGGGTAATAATAATTGAAACCCGACATCAAATTGCCCTAGCTGGTGTTGGCTCACGGTGTATATTTGAAATATTGCCCGAGCGGCAAGGCGCACTGCTCCGTCTTTTTTATTGGGAGTCAAACTTTGGAGGTAGCTCTCTCCCTCTGCAAAAGCACCCGCACAGAGATAGCCGCACAAAGTCCCGTGCAGCTCGCTTGGGGAAAAAGGCAAATCCAAAACAGACAGGGTATCGGCAAAGGTTTGATAAGAAGGTAAGGTGAGGTCGCTATTTTCTACTAACATACTAAAACTCTGAAAACGAAAAAGCCTATCATAACTGATTTGCTCCATCATGCCAAAATTGCTACTATCTAGCGAGTCGAGCCCGTCAGCATAGGTTCTTTATAATGAGCAATTCCAAAACTTGTTCAGTCAAGTTATTAAACAAAACATATGAAATTAAATGTCCGGAAAAAGAAACCGTTAATCTTCAACAGGCTGCGGAAAAATTAAACGAACAATTAATCCAGACCAAGAAAAAATTTAAGCACCTTGATGCATTTCAAACGTTGCTTCTGGCTGCTTTGCATGTGAGTCATGAATTGATTACTTGCCAGCATCAGCAAAAACAACAGCAGGAACAAGTGACGCAATTCATCAATTCGTTAGAAAATAAAATTCATCAGGTCGTTCATGGATCACTCCATGATGATCCCCGGACCGATTAACGGAAGTGATAAAAAGGAGTAAATTTCCTTTGCTTTCGTTTAAATCGGCAACAGTGTGTTATACTAAAAATAACCCGGCAGCGAGTGATTTGTGAACCAACACTCACTACCTGGGGAGCGTCCTGTTGGCGGCGTTGAGCAAGCCCACCTTGAGTGGGAAGCCTGAACCGACACATTTGCCCCCCACCTGAACCCCAGGGTTCAAAATCTGGCTGTCGGGACCTTTTTTCCCTCTATCCCAATTTCAGTTGCTCTTTGAGAAATAACAATTCATCCCGCACTTTCGCAGCCAGTTCAAACTCCATATTTTTGGCATGCGTATGCATCTCTTTTTCAAGCGCTTTAATGCGTTTTCCTAGTTGTTCCGGTGGAATGGCCAAATACGTGGGCTTTTTCTGGGCCGATTTGCGTTGATTGAAATAAGCACCTTCCATTACATCGCTGATGGATTTTTTAATTCCAACCGGCGTTATACCCCGCTCTTTATTAAACTCCATCTGCCTTGTGCGACGTCTTTCGGTTTCATCAAGTGCTCTTTGCATAGAGCCTGTTATTCTATCGGCATACAAAATCGCACGGCCATTTAAATTGCGTGCAGCCCGGCCAATGGTTTGAATTAAAGAGCGCTCTGAGCGCAAAAAACCTTCCTTGTCTGCATCTAAAATAGCGACCAGCGCCACTTCAGGCATATCCAGCCCTTCACGCAATAAATTGATGCCAACCAGCACATCGCATACACCAAGGCGTAAATCCCTGATGATTTCAACCCGCTCTACCGTATCTATATCTGCATGCAAATAGCGAACTTTCACCCCGTATTCACGCAAGTAATCGGTTAAATCCTCTGCCATGCGCTTGGTTAAGGTTGTAACCAGAATGCGCTCGCCCTGTTCTGTAACTTGATGGATCTCAGACAATAAATCGTCTACCTGGTTTTTAACAGGACGAATTTCTACCTGTGGATCAATTAAGCCGGTTGGCCGAACCAGTTGCTCTGCAATGTTATCCGCATGCTCCATTTCATAAGGACCCGGGGTTGCTGAGACGTAGATGGTTTGCGGGGAGCGCTCGCTAAACTCTTCAAAACGCAAGGGTCGATTATCCAGGGCTGAAGGCAGTCGAAACCCATAATTAACCAGTGTTTCTTTACGCGCCCTGTCTCCGCGATACATCCCACCAATTTGCGGCACGGTGACATGCGATTCATCAATAACAAGCAAGGCGTCATCGGGCAAATAGTCAAAAAGGGTTGGAGGAGCCTCACCGCTTTTTCGCTGCGATAAATAACGCGAATAATTTTCAATCCCTGAGCAGTACCCCAACTCCAGCATCATTTCAATGTCAAAACAGGTGCGTTGCTGCAAGCGCTGTGCTTCCAGCAGTTTCCCCTGGCTGGTGAAGTCAGTCAGTCGTTCGGCAAGCTCTTCCTTTACCCAATCAATTGTTTGCAAAATGCGCTCGCGCGGGGTTACGTAGTGCGTTTTGGGAAAAATAGTGACCCGCGGCAAGCGTTGCAATACTTCTCCCGTGAGCGGATCAAAACGGGCGAGGTTATCGACCTCCTCATCAAACAACTCAATGCGGATGGCTTCTTTTTCCGAATCCGCCGGAAAGACATCGATGACATCCCCATGCACACGAAATTGCCCCCGCTCAAGCCCCTGGGGATTTCTTGTGTATTGCATTTCTGCAAGACGCCTTAAAATGTTGCGTTGACAGCAACGCTCCCCTCGCGAAAGGTGCAGCAACATGCTCAAATACGATTGTGGATCGCCCAAACCATAAATGGCAGAAACCGTGGCCACAATAATGGCATCACGTCGCTCAATCAGCGCTTTGGTCGCTGACAAACGCATCTGCTCGATGTGCTCATTGATAGAGGCGTCTTTTTCTATAAACGTATCGGACGAAGGCACGTAGGCCTCGGGTTGGTAATAATCGTAGTAAGAGACAAAATACTCAACGGCATTATCAGGAAAATAGGTTTTGAACTCCCCATAAAGCTGTGCCGCCAGGGTTTTATTCGGCGCCATGATAAGTGTCGGACGCTTCATAGCCTGAATGATATGTGCGATGGTGTAGGTTTTACCAGAGCCTGTAACGCCTAATAGAATTTGCCGCGCTAACCCTGATTCCACCCCCTCGATTAAAGAACGAATCGCTTGGGGTTGATCGCCTGCTGGTTGATAATTTGCATTAACAGTAAATACTTTTTTCATACTATAAATTATACTCCAGGAAAATGCAGGAAGCAGGTTTATTTTATTGTGGTAACCTGGCTTTCCATTTCGAAGAGTATATACCCGTGGTCTTTCAAAATGCTATTTTTGGTCTATCGCTTTTCACGCCTCCTGTTTAGAAAGAAACGCGCAATAGGGCAGCTATTACTTGCTTTTTTCTAAACAGGAGGCGTGAAAATCAAGTCGTCCAAAACCTAACATTTTGAAAGATCACGGGTATATACCCTATTTATGCGGTATTATGTTCGATTTCGTGGTATTTATTGACTAAAAATATAGCACAGGAGTTAAAAATGGCTTTTCCATTGGCAGATAGAATTCGATTAGTAAAACCCTCCCCTACCCTTGCCGTGGCAGCAAAAGCGGCCAAAATGCGGGCAGAAGGCTTGAATATCATAAGCTTAGGCACGGGCGAGCCCGATTTTGATACGCCAGCACACATTAAAAATGCGGCCATTGCGGCAATTGACTCAGGTTTTACCAAATACACCAATGTCGATGGCATTCCTGAATTAAAGGAAGCGATTAAAACAAAATTTAAACAGGACAATAACCTGGACTACCAGCTCAATCAAATTTTAGTTTCTGTCGGCGGAAAGCAAAGTTTTTATAATTTATGCCAAGCGTTTTTAAATGAAGGTGATGAAGTCTTAATTCCAGCGCCTTATTGGGTATCTTATCCTGATATGGTTTTGTTAGCAGGAGGACGGCCGGTAATTATTCCTTCCACCCCTGCCATGCGCTATAAAATTTCAGCCGAGCAGCTTGAAAAAGCCATTACACCTAAAACAAAATTACTGGTTATCAATAGCCCATCTAACCCTTCGGGAGTGGCTTATAGTCTTGAAGAATTGCAAGCGATAGGCGAGGTATTGGTGAAACACCCGCAAGTGTATATTGCCTCTGACGACATGTATGAACACATTTTATGGTCCATGCCTTTCGCAAATATTTTAAATGCCTGCCCTGCGCTTTATGATAGAACAATTGTATTAAACGGCGTTTCGAAGGCTTATGCGATGACAGGCTGGCGCATTGGTTATGCAGCAGGACCTGCGCCCCTCATTGAGGCGATGAAAACCGTGCAATCCCAGTCCACTTCAAATCCTTGTTCAATTGCTCAAAAAGCGGCTACCGCTGCATTAAACGGCGGTACTGAGTCTGTGCGCATGATGGTTGAGGCCTTTCACAAGCGCCACGATTATGTAGTAGCACGCTTGCACGAAATACCCGGAGTGGAAGTAATCCCTGCGGACGGAACCTTTTATATCTTCCCCAATGTGCAAGCCATCATCGAAAAACGTGGTTTTGCCAATGATTTGGAATTTGCTGATAAGCTCTTGCAAGAAGAAGGTTTAGCACTCGTTTCGGGCTCCTCTTTCGGCAACGAAGGCTGCATCCGCCTCTCTTTTGCAACCAGCATGGAAATTTTGCAAGACGCCCTGACGCGTTTACAACGTTTTTGCAAATAATTCCAAAAAATACTTTGTAACCCCTTGACCCATGAGCGGAATCCATTTAAGATTCCGCCACATTCCCCGGTAGCTCAGTCGGTAGAGCGGATGACTGTTAATCATTAGGTCGGCGGTTCGAGCCCGTCCCGGGGAGCCATATAATCAAGTGGTTATGAAACTTCACTCAAAATTAAAAATTTTCATGTAGAATTATGAGAAAGCCACTTCCCCACTCAATTCATTGCCATAAGACTGTAATTGCTCCATTTGAATGTTTCAACAGCATAAGAAATAAGCAAATTTTTCAGAATGAAAATACCGTCTGCTATCCATTGATAACCCATTGTATTTATGTCATTTTTTAAACAGTTGCAGTTAAAAATCTGTGGACTTACCAGTCAGTCGTTTAACTCTTTAGTTTATGCTTTTTTCTTTGCACTCATTTTCTGGAGCGGATTATTTTTTTTAAAAATCTCATCTTTAATGTCTGCCATTAAAATTTCTAACATTGCAGCTCAATCAGAATTTTTAATTCATTTTTTTACGTTACTAACGATTTTCCCTCTATACGCAAATGCAGCCTTAGAAGATCAAAAAATTTTAAAGTGGTTTTTAATTGCAACTATCTTTTTGTTTTTAAATGATTTGGCGTTTTATGTGGCTGTATATTTCACTAACCACTATATTTTATCAACTTCTTTTCTAGTAGTAGCGCTGGGATATATCCCCTATTTGATTTGGATTAGCACCATCATAATATTTTTATTCAAAATATTAGCACACAATATTTTGGGCATAGTGAAACTCTCTAAGTCATTACCCTTTTTTATTTGCTTAAGTCTAATCACCATTTTTTTATTTTTTTCCTCCATCAACCATGTTTTTAGTTATTTTTCATGGGAAAGAATTTCGCATACTATTAGTTTTATTAGTGAATTTATTATTTTCAATGCCGCCCTGTTGTGTTTCATTTACTCAGAGAACAATGGATTTTCATTGTGTCTTTTTGGTTTGATTACAGTTATATCTGGCGATTTTTTTATTAACTACTCTTTTCTGTCCCAGACAATTTCTTTATTGAGCTATGGCGAACTGCTATGGTTTTTAGGATTGATTTTTATTTTATTTGGCAGCAGGCTCCTATACCAAAATAAACAATATATCGTTCGAGATTGGTTTGCTAGAACGAACTCCATTAAAAATAGAATGGCTTTATGGTCTGTTGGCACATCGATGTCTAGCTTTTTACTGTTTTTTTTGATGGCCTATTTATTATCGGCCATTGATAAGCAATTGCTCTTAGGCTTGCCGATTTTCATTCTTGTTTATTCGATTATTGTGGTTATTTTATCTGTTGTTATGGGCAAGCGTTTTGAAGCACCATTTAAACAAATTGTGGCAAATATTGAATACTTAATGTTACAAAATGATAGAAGCAAAGTCGATGATAATTTTTCAACGCAAGAATTCGTTTTTCTTCAAAAATTTATTTTTGATGCTTTCGAAATGAAGGAGCAAAAAGAACGTGCTAAACAAGAACTTCTCAATATAACAACGCAAGCTGCCCATGATATTCGTTCGCCCTTGGCAGCTATTAATACTGTCCTTTCAAGTATCAACTCCATTTCTGAAGAGAAGCGACTCATGATTAGAAATGCAGCAAAGCGTATTAATGACATTGCCAATAACTTATTATTAAAACCCAATCAGCTGGATGATAATAATACAGGGTTATTCGACGAATTAATCTGTGTTGTATTAGAGGCTATGGTTTCTGAAAAAAGGTATGAGCATGCAAAGAAAAAAATTCCTATTTACCTTCATGGCGTTGAGCATGCCTATAATTCTTTTGTTTTTGTAAATCTTGCCTCCTTCAAGCGAGTATTATCAAATTTGATAAATAATAGTATTGAAGCATTACAGCATAATGGATGTATCAATATTTGGCTTAATTGTTATGAGCAAACGATTGAAATCAAAATACAAGATAATGGCTGCGGGATCCCCCCGAATATTCTTCCCAAAGTTACTCAACACGGTTTTAGCTATAACAAAAAACAAGGTGCTGGATTTGGGTTGTCTTATGCAAAACAATATATTGAGAAAATACAGGGTACTTTTCAAATTGCTTCTGAATTAAATAAAGGTACTACTATTTCCATTTGTTTGCCACGTAGAAATTCGCCTGGTTGGTTTTGCGATACATTAGTTATCAATACTGACAATATAGGCATTGTTGATGATGATCCATCAATACATGATGCTTGGAATGAACGGCTCGCACATGTACCTGCTCTTAATATTATTCATTATCAAAGTATTAGCGCATTATTAGTTTCTACTAAAGATCTTCAAAATTGTGGTCCGCTATATCTAATAGATTATGAATTTCTTATGGAAAATAAGAATGGTTTGGATGTGATTGAGGAGCTAAATATTTCTCGACATTCAATCTTGGTTACAAGTGCGTTCGAAGATCCAAAACTACGAGCGCGCTGTTCAAAATCAGGTATTAAAATCATACCTAAACCTTATGTGCCATATATTCAAATTTCTGTTGCATTCAACCCTGTTCCCAATAATTCTGTTGTACTTATTGATGATGATGAAATGATGCGAATGACTTGGCAATTTGCTGCAGAAGATGCTGGCCTTAATCTCAAGACCTATTCTTCCTTCCAATCGTTTATCTCTGAAATTGATAATTATGATAAAAACATAGCTATTTATATTGATTCTAATCTAGGGAATGATATCAAAGGAGAAGAATGTGCATATCATTTATTTCACCAAGGGTTTACAAACATACATCTTGCAACGGGCTACTGTATCGAAAATAACTCTGCTCCTCCCTGGATTAAAACAATTATAGGAAAAAGCCCTCCGTTCTGTACAGGAAATTAAAAGATGATCTTGAAAA
>JBAZXN010000023.1:0-37494 GCA_041659885.1 Tatlockia sp. | reverse complement strand
TCCTTGTTTTCCCAGGTGCGAAACAACGAAGCCGGCAGTCGGTAGGTTGCGGAAGGCTTAATTTCTTGCGGCTTCACTGCGCTTTTTTGCGGCAGGACTTGTGCCTTGACCGGTTCTTTTTTAAAGACAAGCGCTTGCTTATCCAATTTTGCTTTCGTCTCTCTGGGGACAGAATGCTTTGGTTTAGACGGAGTAACTTGCGGCGCTATCCGTTCCGCAAGAAGCGCATCCAACCGCGCTGCTTTTTCAGGACCCAAGGCTCTGTATTGCTTCACTAACCCTTCAGTCAATGCATTGATATCTTTGCCTGAAGCTTTCTTTAATCCATGCAAAACAGCAGGCACATCATTTACATCACGCAAAAATAACCCTCTTAAAACCGCTTCAGGCAAATTATTCTTCAAAAGACTTGAGGGGTTTAGGGCTTTCAATAATGCATCACGGTTGGATGCATTGCACAGTGCCAATAATCCACCGTTTTCGATAAACCGCTTTGGATTATTAATCAAAGGATCAATGCCCTTCACATCCCCTTTAATCGATATTAAATCGCCAATGGATTGCTGGATATTTTTTAACAACTCATCCAGGGTGTAGTAAGTCCCTCCGTCTTCACGGTTTGGTTCATAAAAAAACCACTGGTTATCGCCTGTGCGCCGCACGGTCGTTGCATGCCAGGGATTGCAAAGAATGAGCGCGTCACTGCCTGTATATTGCGACAGTAAACGCCTTAAATTATCGCAAACCCAGGTTTTCTCCCCCTTCGGGTTAAATTGGTATTCATAAATAAAGGGAAGAAAATCTTCAAAAACCTTTGAATAGGGTTTCAATGTCTCGGATCTACCATCCCAGCTTGCAACCGTACTCAGAAACCGCTTCCAATCCTCGATAGGCTGGCTTGAAAAATAATGGGATAAGGCGTTGCACATCCCTTTTTGTAAACGCGGAATCCAGTTCGTATTCGAGCGAGATAACAAGAGGTATTGCGAAACGCGGTCAATAACCATCGCCTGACTTTTAGTTTGGATTCCACGGTATGTAAAGGGAGATACCACCATTTTATTCAAGTGCGCTTCAGGTCGGTGGATTGGTTGCGATGAAGGCCGATGTTGCCCCTTTGCTTTCGACTGAGAGTAAGAAACAGTTACCCCTTCCAATCTTTGTTTTAATTTCTCTGGTAATTTATCTTCAGCAAATTGTGGGCAATCATCCCATTGTAATTTTACCAGATTAGGTGTCATCTCCAGTAGGCTTAATAAACTCTCACAAGAGAAAGGGGTGCCGCTCACATTGAGAGAGTCTAAAGAATAAAGGGGAGCCTGGAAGGTAATTGTTCCGGAGAGTTTTTTGCAATTTGACAAATCCAGTCTTTGTAACGCAGGGGTTTCTTGCAGCAAATTATTGAGGCTTTGACAGGTAATACTGCTTTGGGTTAAGTCAAGATCGAATAAATGGTTAAACCCTGCACCCCATGTGTCAGGTAAACCCTGGCAATTTTTAAGGTTCAACAGTCGTAATTTAGGAAACTTGTGCAGCAGGTTTTTAAAGTATTCACTCGAAAACGCACTGTTTTCTAAACAAAGACTTCGTAACGAGAAATTGGGGGCTGAAAGAAAGGGGTCATACGAATTTTTGCAATCTTTAAGCGACAGATGAAATAACTCCGGTGCTTTTTGCAGTAATTCATTGAGCTCTTTGCCTCTAATCACGGCTTTTTCTAAACTGAACGCTTCGAGTTGAGGAAGCATACCCTCCATTTTTATGGGGATCTCATGGCCTGTGATCACTAATACTTTTAAGTTTGGGGCATTTTTTAACACATTTTTCCAGTTGGAAAACGTAGTGTTTCTTAAGTTAAGAATTTCCAGTTTATCCAGTGCGTGCTCGCATATATTCCCAGAAATTTCTTGGCAGCCATCCAGATTTAACTCTTTTAGATTAACCGATTTTGACAAAAAATCTTTTAAATTCAATGCAAACGCATCGCCCTTTCCTGTGAGCGTAATTGTTTCAATGGACTCCATTGCCACTGGGAGCTCACCTTTAGGAAAAATGCTTCCATTCTTTACTATCTCTTCAAGCTGACTGCCCTCCATATAGGTTATCGATTTGAATTCGCACAGAAGAGGAATATCAGGCAGTAGAGCCGTTGCCATCGCCACGTCTTGCGGATACGTTCGGCAGCGTATTTTTTTAATGGGAGGCGATGCCTGTTGCAACACGCCCCTGACTGTGTTGCGATTATGCTTGGTTAAGCGAAGGTTTTCTGCATCGAACGTTCGCTCACTACCTTCGTAGGTTATCAGACTGTGCAGTGCATAGTCATCCATTATCATCAGCTGATCTTGGGTGATTTTCTTTTCTCTTGCTACCAGGGAAATTTCTTTATGGGTGGCCGGTGTTATTTTTTCCCGGAGTTGTGGGGAAAGCGTGCCATTAAAAGGAACAAGCTCACCTTGCTGCCAAATATAGACAGGATGACCCATGCTTTTTATTTGATTAAGCCAAAATCCCGCGTTCCTTATTTTTTCATCACTCCATTGGGATGCGGTCCAGTCGGCAAGTACGATGGTTTTCTTCTTCCATACAATCGTTGGCGCAGAGGTTTTAAAACAAGGTTTACCCTGAACGAGGCGTTCAACCGATAAAGCACCAATTGCGTCGTTACTGTATTGCGATCCGTTTTTTTTTGCTGCGTAATAAAAGTTTGAGGGGCGATGTGTTTTCAACTCAGCACTGACCATAAAAATCCGAATGAACTTTATTTAAACACATTTCACTAAAAAAAGTCAATGAGTCAGTGGTTTTTCTGGCCATAAAATAAGCAAACCCAAGTGACTTTAAAACACTGAGGTCTGTTGACAAGGGCAACCAATCAACCGCAGGGATCCTCCCCGCAGGCAAATCCCAACGTGGCGTTAACCAGAGTCCGGTTACTCTGGTTCTTGCTCTGGTTCTTCATTTGGCATGGGATCTTCGCGTTGCCCTGGATCCGGTTCATAGGAATCGGGCAAAGGGGGATCGTCCATTGGGGGTACTTCCGGTTTTTCGGTTCCCATAGCGATTCCTTATTTTCTCAACAGGTGCGCTAAAATGAATCCTGCAGCCACGGCCCATAATAAAGAGGCAACTGGTTTTGCGTGCACTTTGCGTATGAGTTTATCGGATTGGGCTTCCACATCGCCTTGCAGTTGATTAAGCGTATGCTTGCCGTCTAAAACCACCTGATTCCCTAATTTTTTTGCCTCATTAATCACACGATGAGTTTGTTCGGCAAGTTGTGGGGAAGTAAATGAATGCTTTTCCATAGCGTTCTCCTTTATCGAGTTGGTACTCCTCTTTAAAGCATAGTTCATTTTGAGCAAAAAAAAGGTAGTTTACCGTTGCCGGTAAACTTACCTGGCAAATTAGCCGTAACTCACCTCTGTAATTTCATACTCCACCAAGCCACCAGGGGTTTGAACTGCAACCACATCGTCTACTTCTTTGCCAATTAAGGCGCGGCCAATCGGTGAACGATAGGAAATTTTATTGATTTTAATGTTGGCTTCGTCTTCTCCAACAATTTGATAGCTTATTTCTGCCTCATCCTGTATTCGAATCAACCTAACGGTAACGCCAAAAACCACTTTGCCGTTATTGGGTAATTTGCTAATGTCAATTACCTGGCAATTGGAGAGTTTGGCTTCCAGCTCCAAAATACGCCCTTCTGCAAAACTTTGCTGTTCACGTGCTGCATGGTACTCGGCATTTTCTTTCAAATCCCCGTGCGCCCTTGCTGTTGCAATCGCTTGAATGATAAGGGGTCTTTCAACCGTTTTTAAGCGATGTAATTCCTGTTTAAGCGCCTCTTCACCTTGAACTGTCATAGGATGTTTTTGCATATCCACCTCTAATGTAAATCTTGTAATCGGGTAACCGTTTCCCGATCTTCATATTTCATTGCCAAGCAAGCTGCCTCGGCGCCCGATAAAGTTGTAGTATAACTAACCTTGTGTTGCAACGCATTGCGTCGTATAGCAAAGGAATCCGCGGTGGCGCGTTTCCCTTCTGTCGTATTCACGATGAAGTCTATCTCATTGTTTTTAATGAAATCAACGACATGTGGCCGTCCCTCCCCTACTTTAAAAACACGTCGGCAATCAATGCCCGCCGCTTGCAAGACCAACGCGGTTCCTCGGGTTGCAATAATCTCAAAACCTAACTGGATAAGCCGTTTTGCAATTTCACCCACGCGGGCTTTATCCGCATCACGCACGGACACAAAGGCACGCCGGCGTTTAACGATATTACACCCGGCTCCCAACTGGGCTTTAGCATAAGCTTGTCCAAAGCGTCTTGCAATCCCCATGACTTCCCCTGTGGATTTCATTTCAGGACCTAAAATAGAATCCACCCCGGCAAACTTGATAAAAGGAAAAACAGGAAGCTTAATGGCGTAAAAAGCCGGCATGGGATAATGCTGACTCAAACCCTGCTCTTTTAAACGGATGCCTATTTTGCACCGTGCTGCAATTTTAGCCAAAGCCAAGCCCGTTGCCTTGGACACAAAGGGAACCGTTCGCGATGCACGGGGGTTGACTTCCAGCACATAAATATCATCCGCCTGAATGGCAAACTGGGCATTCACTAATCCGACTACACCGAGTTTAAGCGCCATTTGGCGAAGCTGCTCAATTAAATCCTGCTGAACGACCACACTTAAACTAAACGGCGGTAAAGTACAGGCGGAATCACCCGAATGAATTCCTGCCTGCTCGATGTGTTCCATAATGGCACCGATTAGCACATCCTCCCCGTCACACACCGCATCAATATCCACTTCAATGGCATCATTTAAAAATTTATCCAATAAAACCGGTGAATCATTGGAAACTTCCACCGCATGCGCCAAATAATGGCGTAAATCTTCCTCCTGATACACCACCTCCATTGCCCGTCCGCCCAGGACATAAGAGGGGCGAACAACAAGGGGGTAACCAATTTTTTGCGCAAGGGCTACCGCTTCTGCTTCACTTCTGACAGTGCCATTGGCTGGTTGATGCAGTTTTAAGTCGTGCACTAATTGCTGAAACCGCTCACGGTTTTCTGCTTTATCGATAGAATCAGGCGAAGTACCTATTATTTTGACGCCGTTTTGCTCGAGTTCACGGGCTAATTTGAGCGGGGTTTGTCCGCCATAATGCACAATAACGCCTGAGGGTTGTTCAACTGCCACAATAGACAGCACGTCTTCCAGGGTGACTGATTCAAAATACAGCCGGTCGGAAGTGTCAAAATCAGTGGAAACCGTTTCTGGATTACAATTCACCATAATGGTTTGGTAGCCCGCTTCCCGCAAGGCCATTGCCGCATGCACACAACAATAGTCAAACTCAATGCCCTGGCCAATGCGGTTAGGCCCACCGCCCAAAATCATGACTTTTTTCTCAATGGCTTGCGGTCTGGCCTCGCACTCGGTTTCGTAACAGGAGTAAAGGTAGGCGGTATCGCTTGGAAACTCGCCTGCGCACGAATCAATCCGTTTGTAAACCGGCTTTATTCCCAATGCAAGCCGATGTGCCCGCACCTCTTTTTCACTGCAACCCAGCAATTTTGCAAGGTAAGCATCAGCAAAACCACGGCGTTTTAAACCCCGCAAGGTTTTTTCATTCAAGTCAGGAAGGGATTGGCCAAGAATGCTGCGCTCCAGGTCGACAAGCCCTTCAATTTGCGCTAAAAACCAGGGATCAATGCGTGATTCCTGATGGATTTCAGCAAGCGATAAATTCTGGCGGAAAGCATCTGCAACATACCATAACCTGTCCGGTGTTGGCTCGCGTAAATGACCGCGCAAACAGGCCATGTCGTCTTCGTGGTAAAGTGAATCCAAACCAAAACGGCCAATTTCCAAGCCGCGAATTGCCTTTTGCAGGGATTCCTGAAAGTTAGCCCCAATCGCCATGACTTCCCCCACCGACTTCATTTGGGTGGTAAGGGTCGTTGAGGTTTGTGGAAATTTATCAAAGTTAAAACGTGGCATTTTGGTAACCACGTAATCAATGGTAGGTTCAAAGGAAGCAGGCGTTTTGCCGCCCGTAATTTCATTTTGCAATTCATCCAGCGTATAGCCTACAGCGAGCTTGGCCGCTATTTTGGCGATAGGAAAGCCTGTTGCTTTGGACGCAAGGGCCGAGCTGCGAGACACCCGGGGATTCATTTCCACAACCAGCATCCGTCCGTCTTCGGGATTAATGGCAAATTGCACGTTGGAGCCGCCGGTATCAACCCCTACAGCACGCAATACTTTGATGGCCGCATCGCGCATGCGCTGGTATTCTTTATCGGTTAAGGTTTGAGCGGGCGCTACGGTAATGGAATCACCGGTATGCACCCCCATGGGGTCTAAATTTTCGATGGTGCAAACAATAATGCAATTGTCATTTTTATCGCGCACTACTTCCATTTCAAACTCTTTCCAACCCAGGACCGATTCATCAATGAGTAGTTCATGGGTGGGGGATAACTCCAGGCCGCGAGAGCATATTTCTTCAAATTCTTCTCTGTTGTATGCAATACCGCCACCACTACCGCCCATGGTAAAGGACGGTCGGATAATAGCCGGGAACCCAAGCTGCGCCTGAACCTGAAACGCTTCTTCCAAACTGTGTGCAATGGCAGAACGCGGCATTTCAAGATCAATTTTTTTCATTAATTGACGGAATTTATCCCGGTCCTCCGCTTTATCAATGGCTTCTCGCGTGGCCCCTATCATTTCGACAGAAAAGCGCTCAAGAATACCTTCCCGCACTAAATCCAGTGCGCAATTGAGTGCCGTTTGGCCACCCATGGTAGGCAATAGGGCATCAGGGCGTTCTCTTTCGATAATGCGGGCTACTTCCTGCCATTGCACCGGTTCGATGTAGGTGGCATCAGCAAGCTCGGGATCGGTCATTATAGTGGCCGGGTTGGAATTGACCAGGATGACCCGGTAACCTTCCTCTTTCAATGCACGAATAGCCTGAGTGCCGGAGTAATCAAACTCACAGGCCTGTCCTATGACAATGGGGCCTGCGCCTAAGATAAGGATGGAGCGGAGATCAGTACGTTTTGGCATGATTACTACTAAGAAAAGTAAAGTGACCTAGTTTACCCAATTTGCCTTTAATATTCACCCTGGATTTTTGCCCAAAGCCTGCCTAAATATTCATGCATCGCGATAGTTAAGTAGAATAGGTTGTGCGCATTGGGAATATAGCGCTTGGCAAAGCGCTCGTCATTCCAGTAAAAAGTAAAATCCGTAGGCGCTGCAATGGGATGCAAACCCTTTGCCTCGCACAATTTCATGGCGCGCGGCATGTGGATAGCAGACGTTACAAGGTAAAAAGGGGCATCCTGAAGGATTGCTTTAATGGCCAACACTTCCCCGATGGTATTTAGGGACTTGGTTTCAAGCACGATGTCTTTTTTATCAATCGCGAACCAGGAAGCCACTTCAGACAAGTGCGCAGCCTCCGGCGTCTCAAAAGCAGATCCCCCTCCTGAAAGCAAAAGCCTGGCATGGGGCAATTGGCGGTAGAGGCGGGTTCCTTCCACCAACCGTTTAATACTGGCACTGTAAAGAAGCGAATTGCTCGGCACATTGGAAACCATGGATTGCCCCCCGCTTAACACAACCACCCACTGAATGGCAGGATTGACCTGGGTAACCGGTGGGTATTTGTCTTCCAGGTGCCGCGTGAGTTGCGCGACAGGCCAGCCACTACTGAATAAGAGGAACAAGCTAAGCATCATCAAAAAACTTAAGCGCAAGGTAATACTGTCTCCCTTGCTCCAAAGCCAGGCTAAACACAGCGCAAAGCCCAAAAGCACCAGAAAAAAAGGATTGATCAGCACTTCGGCCAAGTGGCGGAAAACAAACATTAACGGACCCTTCGCATCAGATAAATCCCTAACACCGCAAAAAGAGCAGTCGGCCCCATGGTTGCAATTTCAGGCGGCCACTGCAAAACCTGACTTACCGGGCCTAAAAATTTATTCATAATATAAAATCCAAAGCCTACCATGATTCCTGTCAATAGTTTGGAACCCATAGTCGAGGAGCGCAAGGGGCCAAAAATAAACGGAATGGCCAGTACCATCATAATCACTGTGGTTAAAGGCTGGATTATCCGCTGCCAATAATCAATTTGATAACTGATGACCGATTGATGGCTTATTTTTTGAGCACGGATAAATTGACCTAATTGCTTTAAGGTCATTTCATCTGGCAAACTGCCGCTCACGCTCAAAATATTGGGTCGGATACCGACATCCCATGGCATGGACGCAGTCCGTGTTGAGGCGGTTTTTTCAGCATAAAAATGGGTTTCCGCTACGTCATAGGCCTGCCAATGGTTATCGCTATAAACGATGTGATCAATCTTGCGCGCCAGTTTCAGGTGATCGCTCGCATCAAAGCGAAACTGATAAACGAAGTGTAAGGTGTTCGGCAAAATGGTGGCGATAAAAATAAAATCGTTTTCATGCCTTATCCAAACGCCTTTTGCAGTGCGTAAAGTCTGCCCTCCGCTTAATGCCTGAATTTTTCGATCATTGGCATAATGCGCTATTTTAGGAACAAACGTTTCGCCGATAACCGTCACCAGGAGAATAATTAAGGCGGCAACTTTAAGCACGGCAATGGTCACTTGCCCGATAGACATTCCTGCTGCACGCATCACGACCAGTTCGCGGTGGTTGGCCATAATACCCAACCCCACCAAACACCCTATCAAACTGGCCATTGGAAAAAACAAATACACCTGATAAGGCGTTTGCAAAAAAACATACAAGGCCGCTTGCCAGATGGAATATTCCGCTTTCCCCAAGTCATCCAGCTCATTGACAAACAGAATAAAAATTTGCAGGCCTGCCAGCATTAAAGTGACCAACCCGATTGCGGAAAGGACATTTTTAGCAATATAGCGTTCCAGAAGCTTCATGATAATTTTATCCTGTTGCGCCATAACAGGGCTATACCAATTAAAGCCATGGAGAGATGCAACCACCAAATACCAATCCACCAGGGAATTTTTCCGGAAGTAATCCAGTCTCGCGACACAAAAATAAAATTGGCATACACAATGTAAAGGACAATCGCCGGTAACAGCTTGGCGTATTTGCCAGCGCGTGGATTGACCCGACTTAAAGGGACAGCAACCAGGGTAAGCACAAAAACCATAATAGGCACGGCCAAACGCCACTGCAATTCAGCGGCTTTGGTTTTGTCTTCGTTATCCAGTGGGAGCAGGCTTTTAAAGCTTGCGGTGCGCAAGTCTTTTTTTAGCCCATTCACTTTGGGATGCGGCAGGCGCGCCTTGTATTGGTCAAACTCGGCCACCCGGTAATTTAACTGCCCGGGCAACCCTTCGTATTCATGCCCGTTTTGCAATACAATAAAATCTTCCCGCGTTTTGCTGTCGGTTTCTGCAAAGGCTCGTTTGGCCCACAATACATCCCAGCGCGGCATTTCCTTACGCACCACATAATGTGCCAGAAACACATTTTGTGCCTCGTTGTGGCTGCGGTTCATGGATTCGACATAAAAAACATAGCCCCCTTTCGATTCCGCCTGAAAACGCCCGGGTACTATCAATTGAATTAAAGTCTGGATTCCTGACGTGCGGATGAGTTTGGTGCGCTCGGTATTAATGACAGGACTTACCCACACCATAATCAAGGTAACAAAAAGCCCCACCACCGAGGCCATCACGAAGCTGTGCTTTAAAAGTTGCGAAGGACCATAGCCGCAGGCTTGCAAGACCGTCATTTCACTTTCGGCATACAAGCGGCCGTAAGCAATTAATAATGCCACATAAAAACCCAGCGGCAGGAGAAGCCCCATTAAATTGGGTAACTCAAGCATCATGAGTTTCATGATAATCATGCCGGGTATTTGACCACTGGCCGCACGATTTAAATAACGCACGAATTGATTCGACATGAAAATCAACATCAGTATCGTGGTTAAAGATGCTAAAGTAATGAAAACTTCTTTGGCTAAATAACGAAAAATCAACACGACCTTTTCTCTTTAGATAATTTACCTTCAAATCTGGTATTGATGGCTTAGCCTAGGTAAACTAGCAGTTTTTGTCACCGGAAGCAAAAAATGAATTACCATTTACTCGAAACACTCACGCTTCAAGCCGATCATTGTTTGGTTCTCGGGCTTTTTGCCGATGATTTTTCAGATGCCGCGAAACGCATCGACCAACAGCACAACCAGCTTATCACACGCTTGTTTGCCAGGTTAGCAGAAGCGGGCGATTTTTTATGGCAGGCTGAAGTAGAAAATTATACGTTATTGTTGCTCCATTGTGGCAAAAAAAATGAATTTGATGCGAAAAAATTACGCAAATACCTGAGCAACGTGGTTCCAGCCCTTTTAAAACAAGGCATTAGCCAGGCAACCTGCTGCATTCCGCCCATTACCGAGCACAATGCCGATTGGCAGCTCGAGCAAATGCTGTTGCAAATGGACGCACAACTTTATCAATTGTTGCAGTTTAAAAGCCAGGCCCCTAAAAAAATCTCCCTTAATACCGTGAATTTTTATTTGCCGTCTGCTTCCGCTGAAACGATTGATACCGCGAAAGCCATTGCCGCCGGGATTGAACTCACTCGCACCTTGGCTGATTTGCCTGCCAATGTGTGCACGCCGACCTTTCTTGGCAAAGAAGCCTTGCGCCTGGCAAAGGAAGACAAGCGACTGAGTGCCAAGGTTTTCGGTCTTAAAGAAATTGAAGACTTGAAAATGGGGGCTTTGCTTGCGGTTTCAAAAGGAAGCCAGGAAGCGCCACGGTTTATTGAAATGCATTACCGTGGCAGTGACGATGCGCCCATTGTGTTAGTCGGCAAGGGAATCACCTTTGACTCGGGCGGTTTATCGATTAAACCGGCCAATATGATGGATGAAATGAAATACGACATGGCAGGCGCTGCCAGTGTGCTTGGCATTTTACAAACGGCTGCACGGTTAAATTTACCCCTTAATCTGGTTGGACTTATCGCAAGTGCTGAGAATTTACCCAGTGGTGCTGCGGTAAAGCCTGGTGATATCATTACCAGTTTATCCGGTCAAACCATTGAAATATTGAATACCGATGCCGAGGGTCGGCTGGTTTTAGCCGATGCACTCACCTATGCGGAGCGTTTTAAGCCTAAGTTTGTGCTGGATTTTGCAACACTTACGGGCGCTATGGTTGTTGCTTTAGGTTCTGTGAACACAGGTTTTATGACAGTAGATGAAACCCTGGCGAGTGATCTGCAAAAGGCATCCACACTCAGTGGAGACAAAGCCTGGCGTATGCCGCTTGAGGAGGCCTATCAGGATGTCCTGGAGAGTCCCCTGGCCGATATGATCAATGCATCCTTTGATCGCAATGCAGGCGCGATTACCGCGGCCTGTTTCCTTTCCCGCTTCACTACAAAATACCGCTGGGCGCATCTGGATATTGCAGGAACCGCCTGGGTTTCCGGTAAAAAACGTGCGGCCACGGGAAGGCCTGTTGGTTTAATTATTGAGTTGTTACGTCATGTCGCTAATTCGCGTTGATTTTTACCTGCTAAAACAGGGGTTCACGGAGGCTCGTTTTTTACTGGCTTGCCGCTTGCTTGAAAAAGCTTACCTGCGCGGCCACCGTGTTTTTGTTATCTGCAGTACGCAGCAAGAAGCGGAAAACCTGGATGAACTCCTGTGGACGTTCAAGGACATGAGTTTTATTCCCCATAATTTGCAAGGAGAAGGCCTTGAGCCGCCTCCTGCAATTCAAATCGGTTGTGGGGAAAGACCGCGTGGCTTTAATGATATTTTATTGAATTTAAGCCCGCAAATCCCTGTTTTTTATACGGCATTTCAGCGCATTATCGAGATAGTGTCGGAAGAGGTAGAAGAGAAAGAGTTAAGCAGAACCCGTTTCAGGAGTTATCGAGCAAGCGGTTGTGAATTGCATACGCACCAAATTGACTCTGCACTGGTTTAAGTTTTTTTACCCCTCGCCACGTCATCCTGAGCGGAGAGAAGGATCTTCTGGTTGTGGTTAGATAATGGTATCTAATCCTCTTTTTGAAAAGGTTAACACCATGAAAAATCAGCTAACCGAATTAATTATTAAGCGATTAAACGAAACCAAAGCGCAGCTAATCCATGATTTTCATTTAAAGCATCCCATACCCGTAGCCCGGCATTTTACGCTCGATAATCTCTTGCCCCAAGACATTGCCGAAGCAATTTATGCCAACTTTCCCAAACCACGCACCATGCCCACTTTAAAAAGCCATGGAAAAATCAAGCTCAAATACTACCATCTGAAAAAAGCGCCCACACTTTTACAGGATATGAATGCAGCAATCCAGGATCCGCAGGTTGTCGCATTAATTGAATCAATTACGGGTGTTACAAACCAGATCCCGGACCCTACCCGGTTTGCAGGAGGAATTAGCACCTTATTAAAGGGCTATTATATAAATCCGCATTTGGATAATTCCCATGATGTCGAAAAAAAGCAATATTACCGTACCATGAATGTGCTTTATTATGTTTCGCCGGATTGGAAAATAGAAAACGGCGGCAATTACGAATTATGGAATGAATCAGTCACCGAGCATATTTTAGTTCCCTGTTTGTTTAATCGTCTGTTGGTTATGGAAACCAACCAAACCTCTTGGCATGCCGTAAACCCGGTCTTATGCGATGCACCGCGTTGCTGTATCTTTAATTACTATTTCTCAGAACAATCCCCTGAAAACGCGCCGTATTTTTTCAACAAACCCTCGTTTCGAGCGCGCCCGGAGCAAACCATTCGGCGAGCGGTAGAAAAGGCCACACGCGTTCTTTGGGGTAAAAAAACCACCTGACTCAGTCAGGTAATCAGGCTTTTAAAAACACAGTATGCTCTCCTTTTTTAACCAAAGAGGGATACACCGTGTTTTTTTTACGTATGAATAAACAAGAGGCATTAATTCGAGTTAACACCTTGTTAGCCCCTTATCTCTATCTTGATAAGACGAAAACCGATGGCAAAGACATGCGCTTTAAGTTTTCAAATATGGGTCTGGGCGTTGCGCCTGCTGAAGTCCACTTTTTGAATACATTGAGTCAAGAAAGCCAGGCTTGGCCGTTAACGGCTGAAGAGCGCAACCAGATAGTGGATGTGTTGGTGCTCTATTCTAATCATTTGGATCAACACGTGGATGCCGCCGAACACCCTAAATTAGAACAAGCCTTAAAAGAAAAAACGGTTCTCAATTGGCTTCAAAATGCGTTTAGCTTATTTAATGATCGTACACCCGCGCTTGAAGTGGAAGAAGCAAGAACCTTATCCAGTTTCGCTCAACTGTTGCATTACCTTGGTAAGGCACTGCGTTATAATGGAACCCCTGTTGAACAGCGGGTAGTGATTTCACAACAATCGGTTGCTCTTAGTCAATTCCTTAATGCATTGAAACTCCCAGAGGAGCAAGACCCCCATCAGTACATTACGCGAAACCAGACCTATGAATTACCCGTTATTTATAGTTTGCAAGAGTTGAATCGATTTGATGAGGCACTAAACATTGCAATAGGTCATGTGAATCATGCGCCCACGATCTTTCATGCGATTCAGGCAGAAGTGCAAATTGCCCAAATTTACCGGAAAAAACAAGAGCCAGAAGCAGGCATTGTGCACGCTAAAAAAGCACACGATTTAGCCGTCAGCGATAACAGCAACCTGGTGTTTAATGCAAAACAAGCCTGGATGGAATGCTGCTCGGAAGCAGGCATTCATGAGGAAGCGGTCCAATTGGCTCATGAAATTTTGCAAGCGCAAGAGACCAATGTTACCGTTAAACCGTTTCACCTCAAAGCGGCTCATGGCGTTATTGAGCAGGCTAACCGTGCTACTTTAAGTTGTTAGTACCGAGACTAGATGAAATCAATTGATTTCATCTAGTCTACATAACTGCCCTGTGCTCACAAACAGGACTCTCCTGATTTATTTGCGCATTGAGTAAAGCAATAAACTGCCCCAGGTATTCTGCGCAATTTCCCACAGCCTCAAACGTTGAGCATCCCATTTTGGTATAAACAAAAGCAAAATGATAAATTTTAGGATTACGCGGTACGGGTACGCGCAAAAATCCTTCCGGCACAATCAGTTGCTTTTGAGGCCAATCTTCATTGGAAGCACACTCAAAGGAATAATCCAAAGTGGGCTTAAAATTAAACATAAAAGTAAGGTACAGTGCACCCACTGAAGCATCCAGGCGAATGAATTTTTTCTGTAAAGGGTTTGAGGCTTTTTCTATACACTTAATAGAAGCTAACCATTCGTCTATTTGTTTCTTTTCCGAAGCGCTCACGGTGAGTTGATAGGAGGTAAATGCTTGATGTATCCCATCCTCTTGAATAGATAAATTCGAACTGGATTCGTAGCGTAATCGCTTGGCTCTTCCATTCATTTGACGCAAGGCAGAATGCATTGATGCTTCGGAGTCTCGTTGCAAAAAATGCAAATTATACAGGTAATGATCGTCAATTTTTTCACAGGTGTGGAAGGATTCAGGACCAAAATCACACATCAACTTGTTAAAGATGAGATCGTGGTTTCTTTGCCAAAAACTTTCTGCTGTACTTCCGATTCTTGGAGATCCATTCAATAGCAACTCTAAATGCCCTGATTCCAATTGGGTTCCATTTCTTCTCACCGATGAACAATAGCGATTCCAGAAAAGATAACGGCGATCGGGCGCGCGTGCAATTAAACCCTCGATGGTATCCATCATTTTCCAATAATCCTGGGTTTCATTGGTTTGAAATATCACAGGCCTTATGGGCAATAAGGTATTGGGCTCTGATTGCCGTAGCATAAAGAGCAAATGCTGCCTTGCAAGTGCTACGATGCGTTTGGCGCTCGCCCCTTTGAGCATGCCTTGAAGCGCTGCAAACACATAGTCCACGTGGCGCTCTTTCTCCGTTAACGCACCCGCTGCATTTCCACAAAGTAGGGGCAACAGCTGCTCAAAAAGGGCTTGATCGCTTGAAACAGGAATACAGGCTGCTTCGTTATACGGTTTTTTTGTCAACACCGTAACCACAAATTGAATTAAGGAATAGAGCAATCGGACATGTGCTTTGGCAGGCATTTTTTGCAGTACCGTGGGCGGAAAACCATCCATTAGTTCAAGCGAGGCTACTTCATCGCCCTTTTGAACACATAACTCAGCGACTTGCCAGGCAAGCGTTGCACCATAGGAAAAACCAAATAAATGGTAAGGCCCTTGCGGCTGGACACGCTTAATGGCTTGATAACATTGTTCTGCTTCCTCTGCCAAGGTTTCGGGTAGAGGGCTCTCATCAAACAGCGCAGAACTCGATACTCCATAGACACAAGCCTTAAATGCTTTTGCATAGCGCACAGCAAGGTGCTTATAGGTAAAACAGCCCTCTCCCAACAAAGGGGGCAACATCATAACGGTCCGCGTGGCATTGCTACACTTAACCAATAGTGTGGCTATCGCCTCCCCTTTAATAGCCCCCTTTCTCTCGGTTAATTGCTTAGCCATTGCTTTGGGTGTAAACGTTTTTAAGCCTAAAAAATCACTGTATTTATAGGATGCATCGAGTTCTTTTTGTACTAAAACAACCAATTGATTAGCCGTTAGGGAATCCCCCCCTAAAGCAAAAAAATCTTGCGCTGGACTTAACTGGTTTAGTTTGAATAAACGCTTCCAAATCGCAAGCACTTGCTCCAGATTATTCTCTTTGGAATTTAATGTGTCCGGCGCTAGCTTAAAAAAAAGTTGATTGGCATCGTCTGTTAAAGTAATCAATTTTTGCCTGTCAATCTTATCGCTAGGGCTTAATAGGGGCAGTGCATCAATCAGCAAACATACGGGTATTTCTTCTGGTCTTAAGGCGGATTTTAAATAAGCTAAAAAAGCTTCTTTGTCCACTTCACTAGTCAATTTAATATAAGCGACAGGTTTTAGATGTCCTAACCAGATTTTAACGACTACGGCAGTTTGTAAGCCTTTCCCCGGATAGTGCTGAATAACCCGCTCAATATGGCTTGGACTCACCTTAACGCCGCCTACTTTACAATGCGTTTCAAACGTTGCTCGGCCATGATAAATCAAATCAGAGGCTGTTTCGGAAAATAAATCGCCTGTGTCAAACAGGCGTTGCTTACCCACTAGCACAAAACCACCCTGTTTATCTTCTGCTTTAAGGTAACCTGGGGATAAATAGGGGGAATCCACAAAAAGCGTCCCGTCAATAATGCGAAAATGCATTGGAGCGATGGGTTTTCCAATAGGCACTGGCAGGCTCTCGTCCATGCCCTCGATAACCCTTGTGGTGACATCGAGCAAACTCAAACCAAACGTTGCTTCTGTTGGCCCATAGGCATTCCAAAGGTGAATGCCGAGCTGTTTACACAAGATTGCCAAAGTCCAATTACAGGCTTCACCGGTAACGATTAAATGCTTTAAACCTGCCTCAGCCAGTGCGGGTAAATAGTGGTTAAATTGCGCACTTTCGAGTTGTGAAGGAACCATTAATAAGGTGGTAATGTGGTTACTTTGGCAGAGGCTGATGATTTTTTGCATGTCTTTTCTATCATGCTGTGCCATCAAATATAAAGTGGCACCGTGGGCAAACGCTCTCAAGTACTCCGAGATGCGCGCGTCAAAGGCAGGGCTTCGGGTAGAGAGTATTTTGTCCTCTGGTGTTAATTGTAATAGTTCTTTTTCAACGCCTGCCCAATAGGCAAGTCCCGCCCCTTGAATGGGGATCCATTTTCTATCACCCGTTGTTCCTGAGGAGGACATAATGTAGGTGCAATCCTGTGCGGTATTCGATTGAGCGGCCTCTGGCTTACCTTGCGGTAGATAATCTAGTTGCCCTGCATCCACCTCTTTTTCATCCAGAAAAACATCTAATTTTAAGACCGCTAAACCTGCATCGAATTGCAATTTGGGTAAATCCCTATCCAGGGGAACATAGCATGCGCCAATGCAATCGAGCGCTAAATAGAAAAAAAGATGGTTATCATCATTCGCACTCTTAAACCCGACTCGGTGACTGGGTCTTACTCCGATTGATAGCAAATAATGCGCCCATTGATGCACTCTGTTTAACAACGCGTGATAGGAATAGGATGTTGTGTCGCTTGTTACCAAAGCAATCGCGTTAGGATTGCTTTGTGCGGTTTCTGAAAGAATGCCATACATCATAGAATAATCTGCCCAAGTAAATGCGTTTCGAGTACTGCGGCTATCACTTCACTTTTAAGCGAAACACCCAATTTATCTTTAATGTTTTGGATATAAGACTCGACCGTAGTTTGTTGTAGCCCCAAAGCCGTTGCTATTTCCCCTGCATGTAAACCGCGAACCAATGCAATAATAAGTTCTATTTCACGTTTACTGAATTGCAAATGCATGCCACGAAAAGTAACAGGATAACTTCTTTTATGAAAAAAGCGTTTGAGTTCAGTAAACGAGAATTGAAAAATGGTTTCATAATCCAATGCCAGTAATTTGCTCTGAGGCGTAAATAAACCCAAAATATATCTGGGCATCCCTTCATCCTTAAAAAAAACAGGATGTAAATTTCCCTCTACCCTTGTTACAAGGTAAGGGGAGGAAAGGGGATAAATCACTTCACTCACGTCTAATGCTTTTGCTTCTTCCAGGATAAAAGCATCGTGCTGTTTTATGGTTTGGAGTAACGGTTTGTTAGCGGTTAAGTCTTTGTCTTGACGGTTTAAAACCGTAGAAACACCTTGGAGGCGAGTAAAATTTTTATTGGAATAATGGTAAATCCCTTGGCTGTCCTTAATTGAAATACAGCTGTTTTTTGATTCGAGGGCGACAATGAGATCAACTATTGGAAGCGTTGTATGATGGTTTTTTAAGAATTGAGACAACATAGAGGATAGAATTTCCTGCCAAAAGGTCGGAAAATACACATGAACCAGTTTTTTGTCAATGTGTTAGAGATAGGAGCAAAGCTTGCTACTGGAGCGCCGAACGATTTAAAACAATAACCATGTTCAATAGCGTGGCAAATTGTAACACTGTTTGTTTTTATTATAACGTTGAGCCAAGACCCATAGCCGTCAGGCTAGGGAAACAAGATCCCCTCTCCACCGCGCGCAGCGTGGGGGATAGGGTTAGGGTGAGGGGGGGGTAAAAATAAGGTCGCGTAGCGATTCATTAATAATTTTTGGTGGAAATGATTTTATTTTTCAAAACAAAAAGGAATCACTAACGTGATAAATTTTTTTACCCCCTCTCCCTACCCTCTCCCCCACGCCAGGCGTGGTGGAGAGGGGATGAAATTTTTTCTTAGCCTGACGGCTATGGGCCTTGGCTCAACGGTATGATCTAATGCCCACTGGCATACGTTGTGGATAAATAATGCATGAGTGCTCGCAAAGCCATGGCTTCCCCACCCTGTGGTTTGCCAGGTTTTGCACTGGTGTTCCAGGCCATAATATCAAAATGAAGCCAGGGAGTGGATTCGGCAACAAAGTGCTGTAAAAACAAGGCCGCGGTGATGGCTCCCCCATAAGGGCTATCGCAGGCATTCACTAAATTGGCAACGGGGGAATCCAGCATGGATTCATAGCCGCCAAACAAAGGGAGACGCCAAACGGGATCATCCACGGCTTTGGAAGAACGGGTAATCGCCTCAGCCAGGGCATCGTCATTGCTAAACATGGCCGCAATGTCAGTTCCCACAGCAACGCGTGCCGAACCGGTTAACGTTGCGAAATCAATGAGCAAATCGGATTTTTTTTCATTGGATTTGGACAAGGCGTCAGCCAGCACCAAACGCCCCTCTGCATCGGTGTTATCCACTTCCACGGTTAAGCCGTTGTGCATGGTGATTACATCGCCAGGCCTAAACGCCTCAGGGCCTACCGCATTTTCTACTGCCGGAATAAAAACCCGCAGATGCACGGGTACTTGTTGCGCCATAATCCACTGCGCTAATCCGATGGCATGGGCGGCTCCCCCCATGTCTTTTTTCATTAAACGCATTGCCGAAGCGGATTTAATATTAAGCCCCCCGCTGTCAAAACACACCCCTTTACCCACCAGAGTCACTGCCGGATGCGTTGGCTCACCCCACTCAAGCATTAACAGGCGCGGCGAGTGGCTGCTGGCTCGACCCACCGTATAAATCGCATTCAGATTTGCTTTGGTCAGGGCATCGCCTACCACTTCACTAAAATGCGCCTGGTATTTTTTGGCGAGCGCTTCAAGCACCGCACTGAGCTCTTTTGGGCCTAAATCACTGGTAGGGGTATTAATCAGATCGCGAACCAAACACAATGCACTGGATTCAGCAAGAATTGCTGGGAGATTCGTCTCGTTTACAACTAACGTTCTGCACGCCAGCGGTTCTTTTTTGTAGCGCATAAACCGGTATTGAGCCAGGGACCAATAGACTTCAGCAGTATGCGATAAAGGGGTTTTTGCCCTATAACATCCAGCGGGCAAGCGCGTGGCCGCATAAGACAGAGCCTTCACCTGATTGCCTTCCCCTGTGCCAAGGTAAACCGCATCAAGCTGGCCGTCCTGGTTATAAGTAAGGCACATTTCCCCCTGTTTTCCGCTAAATTGCTGGGATTGCAAGCAATTTTTTTTCTGCGAATCCAGGTTTTCAATACCCTGTTCCCAATGGGTTTGGCTCACCAGGTGCAAGGGATGTGCCTGTTCAGAAGTGCTAGTATAAAATGAGTCGGTTTGCATCATTACTCCTTCATTTGCCCACGAAATTGCGCAAAACGGATACCCGTTAAGCGCAAACTCAATAAATAAATAAGTACCGCGATAACAACGTGCATCATTAACAGCAACAAACGCATGACTGCCGGTTGGTTTAGCCAGTAATCCACCGTACCCACTACGGCATAAAGATAAGCGGCCACCGCAGCATTGGCAAAGAGTAACTGCCCGATAAATTGCAGCCAACCAGACAGCGGTTTAAAGTATTTTCTGCGCACAAGCATTGCCCATAAAATGCCGCAGTTCACATACCCTGCCAGGGCAGACGCTAAAGCCAGTCCTGCATGCGCCAAAGGCCAAATTAAAAGCGCACACAAAATCGAATTAACCACCATGGAAATTGCCCCCACCTTGACCGGTGTTTTAATGTCCTGACGGGCATAAAAGCCTGAAGCAAGCACCTTAACCATCATGAAAGCAGGCACCCCGGAGCCTAAGGCAATCAAGCTTTTTTGGGTTTGCAAGAGATCTTCTGCAGAAAAAGCGCCATAGGTAAAGCAACTGGCAATAAGCGGCATGGAAAATAAGGCAAGCCCTAATCCCGAGGGAAGTCCTATCAGGAGCAGCGAGCGCAAGCCCCAATCCAGTGCGTTTGAAAATTTTTCAACGCTTTGCTCTGCATGGCGCCTTGAAAGATGCGGTAAAATAACCGTTGCAATGGCCACCCCAAAAACGCCCAAAGGGAAATCGGTTAACCTATCGGTATAGTACAACCAGGTGACACTGCCCACTTTTAAAAACGAGGCAAAAATGGAATCGATCATTAAATTCAACTGGGCGATGGAAACCCCAAAAAGCGCCGGAACCATTAATTTCAACACCCGTTGCACCCCCGGATCAGTAAAACCTAATTTAGGGCGAACCAATAACCTCCGATGGTATAAAAAAGGGAGTTGAAATAAAAATTGCAATACGCCGGCAAGGAGTACCCCATAAGCTAATCCTGTGACAGGCACCGGTAAATGCGGGCTTAAGTAAAGGGCCGCGAGAATCATGCAAAGGTTTAAAATAACCGGCGTGAACGAGGGCACGCCAAAATACCCATAGGTATTTAAAATAGCCCCTGCCATGGCCGTTAAGGACACCAGCATTAAAAAAGGAAAAGTAACACGCAGCATTTCGGTTGCCAGCACCGTTCGCATGCTGGATTCGCCAAACCCTGGGGCAAAAAGAAATACAATAGCAGGGGCTGCCAGTACGCCAACCACCGTAACAAAAGAAAGCACCACCCCAAGCTGCCCTGCAATGCGGGCAATAAACAAGCGCACGTCGTCCACTTGGCGGGTTTGCTGGTATTCCGCTAAAACCGGGACAAAAGCCTGGGAAAAAGCCCCCTCGGCAAACAGGCGGCGCATAAAATTGGGAATGCGAAACGCCACATAAAACGCATCCATCCCGGCTCCTGCACCAAATAATTGGGCAATAACCATATCGCGCACAAAACCGGCCATCCGTGAAACAAGCGTCATGATGGAAACAAGCGAGGTAGAGCGCAATAAACTTTGGCGTTTGGTTTGAATCATTTCAGTTTCAGTGGCAGACATAGAAAATAGTATTTTACAGAGAAAGAACTATAATACCCCATCAAGAGCAATTTTAACGTTTTTTTCAAGGTTTTTTATTAGGAACACACAGCGATGATTGAATTCCTATCCCCTGAAACACTGCTAAAAATCCTGGATAGCTACCAGGCAATTTCTTATAAGGGACAAAATAACGAACAAATAACTGACATACTAAAAGCTATCAAACAAGTGACAGGTGTTTTGCCTTTGAAAAACAATGAATTGCCTAATCCTTATGGAAACATTGGGATTAATTGTTATCTTTACCTGACCCCGCTTTTAGCAGCCGTGCTGACTTGCGGTCCTCGCGTTATCGAACGTTTGATTACCGAAGGCGCTGCATTAGAGAACAGCGATAATTATCTTTTTTTTTGCGCTGTCTTTAGCTTATCGCCTCTTACTGCCAGTATTTTATTAGGCAAAGAAGCGACTGCCCGGCTTCTTATCCACAACAAGGCTGACGTGAATGCAGCCAATATCGTGGTTACTCCCTACTATCGTCAGGACAGACGTCAGGACGGGCACGAAAGAACTCGTACTCCGCTTTATTCATGGATTACTCCGCTTTGGGCTGCAATACTGACTGAATCGCCTGGTCTACTTATGGAGCTACTGCGACATGGTGCTACACTTGAAGAGGAGGATGCCGACCTGCTAACCATACGAAAGGAACCTGAAAATTTTTTCAAAAATGTAAACTCGCCGCGTGAGACGCGCAATACCCTCCTGCAAGCCCCTTTCTATCACAGGGTGATTGAGGATCTCCTGAATGAAAATTCCTCTCGTTATACTAAACTGGCGCGCATACTTTACCGGAGCCCTCAAACAAAGGAAGGATTCATTAAGAATATACAGTCTTATAGTAGGCAACAGCCGAAATGGGCTTCTTTTAACGCCCAATTCAAAGCCATCCACCCCCCACAGAGAAACGACTTAGGGATAAATCAAAGCAAATGGAAGCATTCTTTTTGTTTTTTTCTAAACGAAGAAGCGAAAGCCGAACAATTTGCACACAAAAAGACCCAGCTTTTTCAAGATGAAAAATCCTGCACTATTTGTTAATTGGCTGGATACCATGCGAAAAACAAGCGTTTTTTCCACGTAGAGGTTTTACCCTCGTAGTCCCTGTTGGGCCAAGGCCAAACCTACAATAGGAGCTTAATTTACACCTATTGATCGGCATTCTTTCAATTCAAGGTATGTTGTTTTAACTCATTTGGCGCTCTCGTGCATTGGACAAAGCGTTTTTTCCTTACATAACGTACAGTTTGGCAATAATACTTAGCTGTGGCATTGACAAATAATCACACTTTAGGCATGATAACCCTTTTTTGTGACAACAGAAACGAGTGGAGATTTTTAAGTGGCAAATATTAAATCAGCAATCAAACGTGCTCGCCAAAACGTTAAGCTACGTCAGCATAATACGAGCGCACGCTCAATGTATCGTACTTTCGTAAAAAATGTGCTTAAAGCGGTAGAAGCCGGGGATCAAGAAGCTGCGCGCGCTGCTTATGTAAAAGCTCAACCTATTATTGACAAAGCAGCTAGTAAAGGGCTCATTCACAAAAATAAAGCTTCCCGAATTAAAAGTCGTCTTGGTGCACGCGTTAAAGCCATGGCCGCTTAATCCTGCGTTTCCGTCGCTCTAAGTCCGTAAACACTCCGAACCGGTATAACCGGTTCGGCTCTATATTCTCTGATATACACCTACTTACCGCATCCCCTTTTTAGTTAACTCTTTTTCATTTCATTGTAAACTACCGAAAACGTGGTATCTGGTCGACTTAATTGCTCGTAGGCACGTTTTGCCGGAGTAAATTGCGGGTATTGGGTCATCAGGCGTTTTAATATGGTGCGTGATAAGTCCACATCCCCTCTATTCCACTCACTTAAGGCATCAAAATACATCAAGTCCGCCGTTTCTTGTCCTACTGCATTGAGCGTTTGATTGAACTTGAAGGGCTCAATGAAACTCACTCGGTCTTGTTGCTGCGAGTCTAGCCATTGCAACATTTTACGCGCTTGCAAGCTGCCGTTATCACTGGCCTGTTGTAACAAACGCTTACCCTCTTCGGAACGGTGCTCCGGTGCGCCGTTATACAGCATCAACGCCAATTGGTATTGCGCATAGGCGTTGTTATTGGCTGATAACTCATCGTACAACCGTTTCGCTTCCGCACTGTCCTGATTAACTCCCAAACCGTATTGGTACATACGTGCCAGGGCTAATTTGGCCTTTTCATTTCCTTTCTCGGCGGCTTTTGTATAGTAATTAACAGCACTGGGGTAATCCAGTTTGGCTGCAACCCCTGTTTCGGATAACAAGCCTAACTGATACAGTGCAGCAGCATCGCCTAAATCCGCAGACTTTTTATACAAATCAAGGGCTTTTTGCTGATCCCTTGCTGTCCCGAATCCTGAAAAGTAAAGGTTAGCGAGCTGTGTCATTGCCTCACTTTGGATTTGATCGGCCGCTTGCGTTAACAAATCAAAGGCTTTGTGGTAATCAAGGGCCAATCCTTTCCCGAGACTATACATTAAAGCTAAATCGTACTCGCCAGTAGCATTGTCCATTTTTGCTGCCAATTGGTAATTTTCCAAGGCTTTCTCGTAATTGTCTTCTACCGTATCGTAGATAAATCCCAGCGCAATCGCAGCCTTTGGATTGACTGCCTTGGCCGCTTTATACCATTTTTTGGCCGTAATATAATCCGGCTCTTTGCCAATTTTGGCGAGTTGGTACATTTGACCTAACAAAAATTGTGCAACCGGTTGCCCTTGCTCGGCAGAAAGCGCGTACCATTTCGCAGCCATATCACGGTTTTCCTGCCCCCCTATTCCGTTATCAAACAAAAAGCCTAGCTTGACCTGGGCTTCCTTGTCGCCCTTGTCTGCGAAAAATTGGTAAATATCGCGTGCCTGCTGGATGTTTTCAGAATCAGAGGCCGAGGCCAGATAATAATCGGCTAATAATAAACCAGCCATGCTGTTGCCTTCTTCACGGGCTTTATTCAACTCACTAATGAAATCTTCGCCTTTTTGTTGTTTCAATACCGCCAAATTGAGCGAAGCATAAGAAAAACCGGCCTCGGCGGCCTGTTGCAACAGGATTCTGCCGCGATCCAAATCTTTGGTTAGGCCAAGCCCCTGGCTATAGAGTGTACCCAGAATAAAGGCATTCACAGGATTGGTGGCGGCTTGTTGATACCAATACAAGGCCTCGCCGGCATTCGCCGGGATGGCCAACCCTTTTTCATACATCATTCCCACCAGAAGGGCTGCCTCACTGTTGCCTTTAGATGCTTCGCTTTTAGCAACCTGCAGTGCCAAAGCCTGTTTTTCAGGATGTGCTTTATCCATTGCATTGTAATAGGCCAGTGGCAATTGCGCCTCGTTAATGCCTTGATCAACCGCGCCCTGATAAAGGCTTCGTATCAATGGGGTTCTTTTTTCTTTCGCAGCAACGCTTAAATTGAGTTCTTTTTGTTTAACGAGGTATTCCGCCAGACTATATTGTGCCGGTCCAAAATTATTGGAAGAGGCTAAATAATACATGGCAAGGGCTTGTTGTGGATCGACCGAGACTATCTCTTTCCCTTCTTTATCAGTAAAGCCTTTCTCATACATGTTAGCCAGCGCATATTGGGCATACACATTTCCCTTGAATGCCGCATCGGTTAGCCAAACGAGCCCCTGTTTGTAATTGACTGGATTGGTTTCGCCTTCAAGGTACAAAATACCCAAATTGTACTCTGCGCGAATTTCTTGCTGGGCTGCAGCCAATTGATAATAGGTCAGGGCTTGTTGTGGATTTTTTGCCACAGCGATACCGTATTGGTAAAGCTGGCCAATTTCAAATTGAGCCGTTGAATTACCTAAAATGGCCTCGCCATACAATTTGCTTAATACGGACTGGTAATTGGCTTTTTGTTGCGCGTCAACCGGTTTGCTGGGTTCAGGAGAAGCCGTCCCGCCCCCTGCGTTGGGAATACTAGACTGCGATGTGGTCGAATTGCCTTGCTGAATCGCTTCAATTTGTTTATCCAAAGGATAGCGAAGAAAAGACCAGGAGGCAGATTTCCCTGCATTCAGGGTAGGCGCTATCAGATCAAAGTATTCATTAATTGGAATTTCACGCGGGTGCACCATAGTAAAATTGGGCTTATACAATTCAGCGCGTGTGACAAACTCCATTTTTGGAGCCGGGTTGTAATTGTTTTGTTTTAAAGCCGCCGGATTTTGCCAGGGACTGAAAATGCCTTTCAAACGGTACGTGTCATTTGAAAAATCGTTTTCTTTGCCATTACTCAACCAATGGGCAACTTGTTGCATTGCACTTAAATTGGAAGGTTTGTTAAGCGCGGATTCCTTCGCTTTCAACTCCCATTGTTCGGCAAGCTGAGTATTTTGCGCCACCCCTTTTCCGTCTTTATATAGCAGCGCCAAGGCGTGTTGTGCCTCGATTGAGTCACCTTGAGCCGCCTCAAGCGTTAGCATAAACCCGGTTTGCACATTAAATAAAGGGGATTTAGGATCAAGGTATAAATCTGCCAACTCAAGCTTTGCACGCAGGTTTTGTGCATTGCCTGCTTTCTCAAGCCACTGTTTGCCGGTATCAAGCTGATTTTGTTTAATTGCCAACTCGCCCAGAACGCGCATGGCATCGGATGCGTTTTGCGAAGCAGCTTTGGTTAATAACTCGACCGCTTTGTCATAGTCCTTAGGCACCACGGTTCCGTTTGCATAGAGCTCGCCT
This sequence comes from Tatlockia sp., assembly GCA_041659885.1. Taxonomy (GTDB): domain Bacteria; phylum Pseudomonadota; class Gammaproteobacteria; order Legionellales; family Legionellaceae; genus Tatlockia. The sequence continues at coordinate 11,367 of JBAZXN010000023.1, read as the reverse complement.
AATGCCGCCATCGCATTGGTATCCTCTTGTGCGGCAGCTTTGGTTAACCAGATTACGCCTAATTTTTTACTGTTTAGATCCCTGGCTCCCAGAAAATGCGAGGCGAGCGTGAATTGGGCAATCGCATTGCCATTTTTTGCCGCTTCAATAAAATATTTCCGGGCGATGTCTTCATTTTTTTTAGTTCCAAACCCAAAAAGATAGGCTGCTGCGGTATACATTTGCGCTCCAACATCGTCTTTTTCCGCAGAAAGTTTAAACCAGCTTAAGGCTTTTTCAGGATCATGCTCTTCCAGGAGATAATAGCGCGCCAGTAATTGCTGTGCAGGCAAGACGCCTTTTTCGGCTGCCTGCGTAAAGGAGCGCAGTGCCGAACTGTTGTTTTTTAATTGGCCGTAACCATATAAACGCATCCGCCCTATATAGTAATCTGCTACGGGATCTTTCCCAGACTGACTTACCAGTGCGATTGCTGCTGAAGAATAATCGCCTTTGCGGTAAGCTTCTAATCCATCTGCAAACACCAGTTGACTCCCAGTAGCTGCAATCAGATAAACCCAGGGTGCGAACGATTTCATGGTAACTCCCTTTTTTATGTATGATGGCACTATTAAATCCCTGGAATAATGCCGTAGTGTACCACTGCATTAACTGCGCCATTTCTGGTTGAGCTATTCGCCAACCAAAAATTGCCGCGGTTATTTAGCCCATATTTCACGTTGACGTACTCACACACCGTGAGCGATTGGGCGCAATCCACTACCTGTCCGTAAGTCATATTCCGGTTAGGTACCGTACAGATGTACTTGACCTGTTTCTCACCGGTGGAAAAAATGCCCCACTCATGCGCACCGATGACATGGTTTAAATAAAGACTGCGTGCGCTGTCTTCACTGCGCATTTGGTATAAAGTAATCGCTTGATTGCTTTGGTTATAAAGAAAATACATGGACTGGTTTAGCCCATTTCCGCCCGGAGACAAATGCAGGGTTTGTAATACGAAATCATACCCTGTATTACGGCAGCCAATGGGCGGTTTGCCATTGTCTTTCTCAACCGTTGCTTTACTCTCTATCTCCGTATCTGCTTCTGCATTCTGCTTAGGCGTTGCATGGGCCACACCAAACGCCAACAAGGATAGTAAGAGTATCTCACTGCACTGTTTTATTGTTTTCATTGTGCGCTCTCTTTTGTCAAGACGGGACGAATCGTTACTTTAGTGCCTTTGTACGCATTGCTTTCGTTGGATAAGTCAACAAAATCGTGATTTAACCATTCAGCATCGCGGGTAAACATCCTCACACAACCATGGCTTGCCCGATGGCCTGGAATGTCTGGTGAACCGTGCAAGGCAAACCCTTTGTGGAAGTACATGCAAAAAGGCATTTTGGCACCGCCCTTCCCAATAGGGTACACATTAGAACGGCAACGTTCGTTTTCTTTACTAAAGAAACGGAAAATTCCAGTCAGGGTTTTGCAAGATCGGCTGTAATTGTCAGGGCAGCGATCCACTCCGGAAGAAACAGGCCCCCATTTGACGAGATTACCCTCGGAATCATAAGCACCCCAGGCCAATTTGTCCTGATCCACAATAACCTGCTTCTCGCCTTCTGGCGCAATTTTCAAGGGAAAGGGGGAATAATCTAGCAGCGTTTTTTGCGCCAGATTTTTAGGCATCACAATCACTTTGCCTGTCCATAAATTATTGTAAGAACGGTTTAAACGCTGGACAATGTCCCGTTGCTGTTCATTGGGAAATAAATTCTCCCAGGTTTGCCCTGAGCCCACTTTAATGCATTGGTACTCTGGATAGGCGCAAAGCGCACTGCTGTAATAGGCTCCGGCTGAAGCAATACTTCCCTGAATTACCAGCGCAATCACTACTATTATTTTTTTCATGTCGTGATTCCCCAAAATTCAGCATGAGTTCACTAAAGGCACCATGCTTTCTGTTTTTATTCTTCTTCAATCACTGTGTCGGTTCATTGCAAAAAAGGTTTAGCTTTTTTTTTAAAAAAAGAATGGGGGGAGTTCAGCAAGAGAATGGTAAACCCGGTTGCAAGCAACCAGACTACTCCCTCCGCTCTCCGGTGGAAGATGGGGGAGTTCAGCAAGAGAATGGTAGGCCCGGTTGCATGCAACCAGACTACTCCCTTCGCTCTCCGGTGGAAGATGGGGGAGTTCAGCAGGAGAATGGTAAGCTCGGTTGCAAGCAACCAGACTACTCCCTTCGCTCTCCGGTGGAAGATGGGGGAGTTCAGCAAGAGAATGGTAAGCCCGGTTGCATGCAACCAGACTACTCCCTTCGCTCTCCGGTGGAAGATGGGGGAGTTCAGTAAGGGAATGGTAAGCCCGGTTGCATGCAACCAGACTACTCCCTTCGCTCTCCGGTGGAAGATGGGGGAGTTCAGTAAGGGAATGGTAAGCCCGGTTGCATGCAACCAGACTACTCCCTTCGCTCTCCAAAGGGTAAACCCTGCTCCCTTCTCCCGCTGGCGGGAGAAGGTGCCCGGAGGGCGGATGAGGGTGGCTTGGTCCATCCAGTTTTTATGCAGAAAATGCTGGTTTCAGCAAAGTTACGTTACCTCATGAAAATGCTGAAAAATACGTGTGGCCAGTTCTTCGTTTATGCCAGTTACTTTTGCTATCTCTTCAAGCGGCGCTTTTGCCAGCTCACGTATCCCGCCAAAACGTTGTAACAGCGCTTTCCGCCTTTTAGGGCCTACTCCCGCTATCGTTTCTAATGAGGAGCGCAAACCCGATTGCGCCCTTTTATTGCGGTGGGCGGTAATGGCAAAACGGTGGGCTTCATCGCGAATATGCTGCAAAAGATGCAAGGCAGGCGAGTCCGGCGCTAGTGTTATTTCTTTTTGAGTATCCGCTAAAATCAACCGCTCAAGACCTGCCTTGCGTTGCACTCCTTTGGCAATACCAAGAAGCCTCACACCGTTCACCCCCAAGGCATCCAATACCCGTAACGCAATGGTTACCTGTCCTTTGCCCCCATCGATAATTAACAGATCCGGCAAGGATTGCTCCTGCAATAACCGTTTAAAACGCCGGGTGAGCACTTGCTCCATTGCGGCGTAATCATCTCCTGGGGTAATGTCACTGATATTAAAACGGCGATATGCGCGCTTTAAAGGGCCTTCTTCATTAAAAACCACACAAGATGCAATAGTAAAATTCCCCTGAGTGTGGCTGATATCAAAACATTCCATGCGTTTTATGGGCTTTTGAAGGTCCAATAACCCCTCCAGGGCCTCAAAACGCTTTTTAGTTGCGGCAAACGAAGTCTTGTATTCGGCTACGGCTCGGTTTAAATTATTTTCCGCGAAATCCATCCAGCGTGCCTTTGCACCCCGCAAGCGGTGCTGCAACACACATTTTTTGCCGCGTAACTCCGTCAATAATTGCTCAACACCACTTCCTTCGGCCACCTCCCTTGAGGTGACAATCAAGCCTGGGATACGTGCGGGAGTCTCCAGGTAATACCCCGCTATAAATGCTTCAAAAACCTGTTGCCAGAGTGCCGACTCCAGATCTTCCTCTTCTGAAAAGATGACTCCTGGCACACTGGGAAAAAAGCTTTGGCTTGCTATAACCTGCCCGTCCCGCACCGTGACACAGTGTACGCAGGCAAAGCCACTTTGGGCAGCAATGGCAATAATGTCGGCATCGCCTTGTGATTGCACAACGCCTTGTTGCTCCTGAATCAGACGAAGACTTTTTATTTGATCGCGTAACAGTGCCGCTTCTTCAAAATCAAGCACTGCTACGGCTTTTTCCATACGCTTTGCCAACTCCCCCAGCACCAGTTGCGACTTTCCTTGTAAAAACCGGGTCGCATCGTTCACGGACTGTTGATACTCTTTCGAGGAAATGTATTGGGTACAGGGAGCTGTGCACCGTTTGATTTGGTATTGTAAACAGGGGCGGCTGCGGGAATTGAAATAATTATCACTGCAATTTCGTATTTTAAACACTTTCTGGATTAGGTTTAAAGTATCTTTTGCCGCAGAAACACCGGGGTAAGGTCCGTAAAACTCCCCCTTTTTGGGTTTTTTTTTAGAGCGATACAGCTCCATGCGCGGAAACACATGGTGAGAGACGTGAATATAGGGGTAGGTTTTATCATCCCGCAAAAGGACATTGTATTTTGGCCTTAATGCCTTAATTAAATTGCTTTCTAATAACAGCGCCTCGGTTTCACTGCGGGTAATACTCACCTCAACAGAGGCAATTTGTTCAACTAAAGCCTTTGTTTTGGCACCGGCGCTTTGTTTATTAAAATAGCTTGCCACCCTCTTTTTTAAATTAGACGCTTTGCCAACATAAAGCACGGTGCCTTCGGTATCCAGCATGCGGTAAACACCGGGATCAGAAGTAAGGTTGGCTAAAAAATTACTGAGTTGGTTCTGGTTTGATTTATCGTTCATACGGGAGAAAAAACATCAAAGGCTTTACACAGTATAGTCCAAATTGCTATTGAACAGGAGCACAACAGGTAATGCGCTCTCATGATGCCATCCTTTTGTTTAGCCTGGTCCTGGCGATTGCCCCTGTTAGTTGCCCGTTTCTTCATCCATTGAAACATTCGGTTGTTCAATGACGCGATGTTTCATCGCGAAGAAGGTCAATTCAACATCGTTCTTAATCTCCAGCTTTTCAAACATGCGATAACGGTAACCGTTAACCGTTTTCGTGCTTAAAAACAGTTGCTCTGCAATGTCTTGTACCGTCATGCCGCTGGTAATCATAAACATCACCTGCATTTCACGCTCAGACAAAGCATCAAAAGGAGAGGCTTTTTCAGAACTCAGGCTGTTAATTGCCATTTTCTGAGCAATTTCTGCACTTAAATACTTCTCACCCTTTGCTACCTTACGAATTGCCGCAGCCATTTCCTCAGCACCGGATTCTTTGGTTAAATACCCCATTGCACCTAATTGCAAGACACGGGTGGGAAGCGGTTCGGCGCACAGGGCCGTTACTGCAATCACTTTAATTTGAGGATGGGATTTTTTCAAGCGCCGGGTCACTTCCCAACCATCGATTCCTGGCATTTTCATATCAAGCAGGACTACGTCTGGTTTATGCATTTTAACCAAAGCTAAAGCCTGCTCACCGCTTTCTGCATCCGCAACGACGGTCATATCATGTAGATCATCCAATAGCCGACGAATACCCATTCGCACAAGCGCGTGGTCGTCAACAATGAGAACTTTTATTAAGCGCTGCTCCATGACTACTTGGCCAATGAACACAAAACGTGCATCGATAGTAACAAGTATGGCCAAGCATTACAATTGGTTCTGATTTTCACCGTAAATCCATGTTTTTTAATTATTCTAACAGGCTAATATATGAATATTTGGATTGTCAGTATCCACCGGAAACAGCGGTGGAAACTCACCTAGCTCCCTCGCACGTTCAATAAAATAAGTAATATCTGATTCCACAAAATTGTAAAGCGTTTGGTACTTATCAATAACAAAATACACCGGCTGAAGTCTGTCTATCCGATACGGAGTACGAAAAGCGACAACCGGGTCAAACAGCACCCGCATGGGGATATCGCTTTCCACACTGTAGGCGGTTTCGCTGATGGACGACAAAATGCCACCGCCGTAAGCTCTTAGCCCTTCTGCGGTGTTAATTAATCCAAACTCAACGGTAAACCAGAAAAGACGCTGCAACAAAGCCCATTCTGTTTCGGGTAAAGACAGGACTTTTACAGCATAGGAATGAACGAACTCAGCATACACCGGATCGGTCAGCATCGGACAGTGACCGAAAAGCTCATGAAAAATATCCGGCTCTTTCACATAATCTATTTCTTCTTCTGTGCGGATAAAGGTGGCTGCCGGAAAGTATTTGTTTGACAACAATTCAAAAAATTCACGCGCAGAAATTAAGGCTTTGACGGGAGAAACTTGCCAACCGGTTAAGGCCTTAAGCTTTGCACTCAACTCCGGTAACTGGGGGATTTTTTCAGCACTTAACCCAAGGCTTTTTAACCCTTGTATGAAAGTAGGACAGGCACGGCCTGGTAAGATGTTGATCTGCCTGTCATAAAGAAGTTGCCAAACGCGATGTTCCTCGTTTGAATAGGCAATGAGACCCTCTTTATCCGGTATGTGCGATACATATCCACTCACAAATTCCATCACAACTCCTAAAGCGTATTTAATATTCGATTATAGCCCTTAGTGTCAGCCCGCTTCCACCAGTACCTGACATAATTTATCTTCTAATCCCTTGTATTTTGCCGAAGGATTAACAAAGCCATTAATCATAAAGGAAAAAATCAAGGTTTTATTGCTATTGGTTTTTATATACCCCGAAAGGGCTGTCACTGCCGTTTGCGTTCCGGTTTTTGCAAACAACTTGCCGCGCAGGGAAGGCGCTTTCATGCGATCTTTCAGTGTTCCATCCACCCCGTTGATGGCAAGTGATGCAATAAAATCTGCCGCCTTGGGCAGGATGAAAATTTTGTGCAGCAAAGTAACCACTTGCGCTGGCGTTAAGAAATTGTAGCGCGAAGCACCCGACCCATCGAGTAAGGCATTCTTTGCAATCGTTAAAGGAACTGCTTCGGCAAGCACCTTACGGACTGCCAGACTGCCGTTTTTGAAGCTGCCGGGTTTTTGTGTCAGCACCGCTCCCATGGTTTTAAACAGTGCATTGGCCAGGATATTGTCCGACTCTTTCAGCATGACAGCAATCATTGCTTTTAAGGGCATTGATAATTGCAGGGCAAAGGGTTTGGCCGTGGAATCAACGGGTTTAAAGACAATATTGCCTTTTAGGGTAATTTCGTTTTTTGTGAGCAGCGATTTTAATAAAAAAACGGCATTATCCCTTGGGTTATCAATAGCACGTTCAATTAATTGCGGGCTACTTAAGGCTTTGACGCAACCTGTCAGCGTGTAGGTGGCTTGCCCTGACCGTTTTACTTTGACTTGGCAGTTTGTTGCATCCGCACTCCCTGTAGTCACGAGGTTTTCAAATTGCATAGATTGCGGATAATCAGGCAACTCAAGGATTGCAGGCTCTTCAACTTTCAAAGCAGGCTTAAGGATTACTTGCACGCAGTTTCGATTAATAATAAGCGCACTGACTGGCGCACCAAAACAAAAATCTTCATCTTCCCAAGAGGTTCCAGGGCTCATAGGCATGTCGTCAAATGCCGTGTCATCAATGACAATGTCGCCTTTGATGCGAAAGATACCGGCTTGCAGCAGGGAGTTGAGTAATAAATCGAATTGGGTCAGCGTTAAGGTGGGATCGCCTGAAAAAAGCAAATACAGGTTATCGTTAAGGCTATTGTTTTTTATTTTTTTATAATCCGCAAAAAGCTGCGTGCGGTAGCTAAAATCAGGGCCTAAAGAGGCTATAGCCGCAAAGGCTGTGAGTAGTTTTTGTGTACTGGCCGGCGTGAAAAAGCGATCCGCATTTTTTTGGTAGAGGATACTCCCGCTTTTGGCTTCTTCAACCAAAATACCCATGTTGATGTTTTCCCCAAATGCTTGCAGCACCTGGTTTATTTTTTGTGCCAGGACATCGGGTTCTGCCTGCCCTAACCCACTAAACAAGAGGAAAATTACAGCAATTGCGGTTTTTTTCATAGTCCTTTCCCTGTGATTTAAGGCCTTTTCATTCGTCCTATTTCCGATACTGAAATATAGGTCTCTGTGCCATTTTCTAACCGCCGCGACGCCCCTTTAAACGCATGCCCATAGACGACTTCATAAGTAAGAGGGTACTTTCCGCCTGGCGTGCAGGGATAAGCCCTTTTAAAGGATTGCAAGGCTTTGGCGCCGGTTAATCCCCTGTTGCGGTTGGGGTTAATATTACGCACCCCCTGCGCTTTTACACTTTGTAATAACTGGTTGATACTCGGATAATGGACTGTTAATAATTCCATATCCACTACCGGATCAAGAAAACGCTCATTGAGCAAGGCATCGCCAATGTCGTGCATATCCAGAAATTCATTGGCATGCGCATGGGCGTCAACGCTTAACCAGGCTTTTTTTAACTCTTTAAACGTATCAGGGCCTGGCATGGTGAACATTAAGCAACTGTCATTGTGCATCACCCGATTAAGCTCTTGCAATACGGCGGAAAGGGGGGAAGACCAGTGCATAGTCTGGTTGGAAAAAACCAAATCAAACACGCCGCTTGCAAAGGGTAAATGCGCCATATCTCCGTTGATTAAGTGCCATTTTTTAAGAAAACCCTGTTTTTTCTTGCTTTCTTTTAGCATCGAAAAGGCTAAATCAAACCCTACTATTTGCGCCTTGGGATAACGCTTTTTTAACATCAGCGAAAAAAAACCGGTGCCGGAGCCAAGATCAAGCACGAACTTTGGGTTAATTTTCAAATAATCCAGGCGCTCAAAAAGGCGTGTGCCGATCTCACACTGCACAATCGCGGCCTTTTCATATTCTGCTGCACACTTATTAAATGTATTGCAAATTTCAGTTTTCAGATTCATTATCGCAAAAAAAAAAAGGAAGTCCAACGCCCATGCGCCAGAAAAAATTCAGTATAACACAGAAGCGGTATTTCCCTTCGCCTTGTGTATTTTGCCAGCAAATTCACCAGGGCAGCAAGGTGCTGTGCAATCGGTGCATGGCTTTTTTGCAACCAATAGGATTTGCCTGCGATTATTGTGCCCTTCCCTTGCCCGATGAGAACGGAGGGCTGTGTGGATTTTGTATAAAAAAGAAGCCCGCTTTCGACAAGGTATTCACAGCCTATCTTTTTGAAGAACCGCTGCGCCACCTCATTCACGAGTTTAAATACCAGGAGGGATTGTATTTAGCGCATTTTTTAACCGAACTCATCCTAAAGGCGCTGCCTGAAGCAGCTTCTCAAACCGAGTGTCTAGTGCCTGTGCCGCTGCACCCCAGGCGCTTAAGGGAAAGGGGGTTTAATCAGGCCGCCGAACTTGCCAAATTATTATCCAGGCAACTGGGCATTCCTTTTGCAAATACCCTTTGCCAAAAAACGGCTAATACCGCATCGCAAGCCCGTTTAAATCGAAAAGAGCGTGCCTTAAATATCCAACAGGCTTTTTCCTGCAAACCCGGAAAATACCAACATATTACCCTCATTGATGATTTGCTCACTACAGGCAGCACCGCAGAGGCAATAGCGCGTAGTTTAAAAAAACAGGGCGTAACGCAAGTGGATGTCTGGTGTTGTGCCCGAGCGGTTCAAAAAAAATAACGGGTGAGATCGTGCATAACCAGTTGAATGGTCAATACAATAAACACAATAAAAGCCAGCCGATACAACAGCAGTTCCAATGCAATGGAGACGGGCTTGCCGCGTAATTTTTCGACCAGTGCAAACACAATAGAGCCACCGTCTAGTCCGGGGAGGGGCAATAGATTAGTAAAAGCCACAGCAAGGCTTACGCTTGCGATAAAATACATAAAGACGACAAATCCCTGTAAAAAAGAGCCCACACTAGCCGCTAAAAAGGCCAATGGCCCCAGCAATAAAGCAAAGGGAATAAGTCCTGTAAAAAGCAGTTTAATCATGACCATAAAAAAATAAAGCAATTGCAACCCTTTAAAAAACGCCCTGTTGCTTGCCTTGACAAACGATTCGCCCTTAACCACCACCGTACTCTGCGCGGCGGGAACAGGTTCTATCCCTAAGGCCTGCAACAAGGATTTATCCGTGTTTTTATAATGCCATTGGCTAAGGGGCAAATTGAGTTGTCGGATAGTCCCCTCGGCATCTTGCACTTGCAAGGGAACTTCTGCTTTACCAAGCGACATCAGCAAGACTACCCCCGATTCCTGCCAGGAGGGGATGGGACTATTGTTGATTGCAAGAATTCTGTCTTTTGCTTTAAGTCCTGCACTAGCGGCAATACTTTGGGGAGAAACGGCTTTAATCAGGGGGAGCTGGTGCTTAAAACCGGTCATATAAAAAAGCGTCAAGGCAAAATAGGCCAGCAGGGCATTGGCAAGGGCTCCTGAACATAAAATAACCAGGCGCACCCAAACCGCTTTTTTATCAAAACAAGCGGGGAGATCCTCTGGTGAAACCGGTTCAATTCGGGAATTGAGTAATTGCACATAACCGCCAAGCGGCCACAATCCCCAAACCCACTCCCTATTGGACGCATCGTGTAGCTTTACAAGCGGCTTGCCAAAACCGATTGCTACGCGTTTTATTTTTACCCCAAACCAAAGGGCTGCAAGTGCATGGCCTGCCTCGTGAATGCCTACTACCAAAATAAGGGTCAAAACAATTGCAATCAGTGCTTTTAGCATTAGCGCGTATTATCAACCACTAATTGCAATAGTGGTTGTCCTCTTCGTCCTTCAAGCTCATGCCCTTTGCGGTAGACTTCAAAACGGCGATACACTTCGGACGTTTGACTATCTACCAATTCCACGTCCTCATCCTGCTCGTTCACCAGGGTCACGCTTAAATGAATTTCCCGGAAATGGCTCACGTGATAGCGATCTTTAAACAAGCGAAGCACACTTAAAAAACTCTCCGCTGCCTCTTCACTGTTGTGGTCGCCTTGAAAAATAATCTCCATTGCTGCCCCTTTATCCAAAGTGCTTACTGTCATTAGCGGCGAAAAAAAGAAGTTCTTGAGCAAAACTTTAGTTTTTCATGCGAATTGCTACAAATTGCAAGGCGAATAGTTTACAATTGCAGGATTATTAGTTGCTTAAAAAGTCTATAGTGTTTGTCGCTTGCGGGATTAACCACAAAACTGCCCCTTTGTCCGTGCGTGAAAAAATCGCCATGCCGCTTGCTGTCCAGGATAAACTGCTTACCAGCTTGCTGCACTTGAACACCGTAAATGAAGCAACCATCTTATCCACCTGTAACCGCACCGAAATTTATTGCGACACCGAAACGCCTGAGCGCATAGCGCCCTGGCTTGCCAAACAGCATCAACTGTCCCCGGAAGCCCTGACACCCTACCTTTATATGCACCAGGGGCATGAAGGGATTCGCCATACCTTGCGCGTAGCAAGCGGCCTGGATTCCATGATGCTTGGGGAACCGCAAATTTTAGGGCAAATGAAACAAGCCTATCAATTTGCTTGTGATCTTGGGGCCATTCACTCCAGTTTACGTCAGGTGTTTCAGTATGTTTTTAGTGCCAGCAAACGCATTCGAAACCGCAGTGGAATTGGTGCCAATCCCGTTTCGGTGGCCTATACCGCCGTACAACTGATTGGCAAGCGCTTGGCAGACTTTAGTGCATTACGGGTGATGATCATTGGCTCAGGCGAAACGGCCACCTTAGTTGCCAAATATTTACACAAGCAAGGCGCCAGAAAATTTGTTATTGCAAGCCGCACCTCCGAGAATGCA
>JBAZXN010000022.1:0-41995 GCA_041659885.1 Tatlockia sp. | reverse complement strand
GTTTTATCGTTTCAGCTTGAGCTTCAATGATTGCCAATAAAGATTCAAGTGTGGGAGTCGTTGATTTCATTCGACTATTTGATCCTATCCATCTGTTTTTGCAAGTGTTTTTTCTTATATTTTAAACCACCCTCATCCGCCCTTCGGGCACCTTCTCCCGCTAGCGGGAGAAGGTGCCTGAGTAGTTACAAATAATCTTCTTTTTATACTCCTGCTAATTTTTAACCATACTTATGGGGAAGGATATGGCTGCATCAAGGCTACAAAACCTAGGGTAAGCACAGTTTTCATTAAAAAAAACAATCAGGTAGCCTTGATTGCAGCGCAGCGCAATCAAGGTTTACTGCCCTCTTCATACGATAGAAACCCTGATTTCGCTAAGCTCCTGGCTTCTTAAACCCTTGCACAGCTAACCGAAACGACTCTATTGTATCGGCTTTGGGTTGCCAATTTAATTGCTTGCAGGTTTGGCTGATATCCAGTTGTAAAGAACCGCAAAGGCGCGAAAATACCGCTTTTTTCCCCAATAGACTCGCAAAAAAAGAAAGCAACTTCGTGGATACAGGGATAAGGAAAGCGGATTTATTCATGCTGTTGCAAAGCGCTCGGAGCAATTCGGTGGTGGACAAATCCGCCCCGTCACTGACTAAAAAAATCCGATTGGCTGCATTTTTATGCACCAGGCAGGTTTCAATCAGGCTTATCAGGTTTTCAATAGCAACTAAACTGCGTTTATTATGTATTGCCCCCAAAGGAAGAGGAAGCCCTTTCTGTAGAATACGTACCATCGTTAAGAAATTGCCTTTTACCTCTGCTCCATACACCAGCGGTGGGCGAATGATCACCACTTCCATTCCTGTTTCCCTGGCTAGCTGCAATAAACCCTGCTCTGCCTCGAATTTGGACACCGCATAAGGATCGGTTGGATTAGGCACATCAGTGGCTGCAAAGGGCTTTCCTGTAGTGAACTCTCCATTGACTTTCGCCGTACTCAAAAAGATAAACCGCTTAATACCCCCAGACGCCGCCTGCCGCGCAAGATGCAAGGTTCCTTCCACATTAACCGTTCTAAATTCCTGCAAGGGATTGGCAGCCTTTTCTTTCATAACATGCACTCTGGCTGCGGTGTGGATTACGGTATTGCAATCTTTAAGCGCTTCCTGCCAGTTGGTTTCCGGCAGAAGCGACAATCCGGTAAAAACCGGGAGTGACTTCTCAAAGCCGGCCCTGTCCATGCCGCGGATGGCAAGGTGCAGCGGATAGTTACCAGAAAGCGCTGCAATTAAGTGCCGTCCGACAAAACCTGTAGCGCCAGTGATTAAAATTGAGGGTTTAACATCCATTTCCCGTTCCTTCATTGATGAGCCACCTTGCGGTAGAGCGTTTCATAGGATTGCACCATGGTATCTGCGGTAAACAATTCCTGGTAGCGTGAATGGGCTTTCTCCCCCATGGCCTTTGCTTTTTCCGGATTGTCCCAAATGCACTGCATAGCCTTTTGCAAGGCGTCCTCGTCATTCGGAGGAACGACAAGCCCTGTCTCCTGGTTCACATTAATGTAGCTGGTTCCTGTGCCAATTTCACAAGAAATCAATGGCTTGCCATACATAGCCCCCTCCAGCAGGGAAACGCCAAAGGCTTCCGAACGTAAATGAGAAGGAAAAACCAGACAGAGTGCCAATTGCAACAGGGCAATTTTATCTTCCTCAGGTAAACGGCCTACAAAATAAACTTGTGTTAATCCTGCCTCGGCTGCGCGTTTTTTCAGCTCTTCTTCCATGGGTCCTGTCCCTACGATCACAATAGGAAAGGTAGTGCCCTTTGCTGCATTGAGCAACACATGCAATCCTTTATAATAACGCAACACCCCAATGAACAAGAAAAAACGGTTCCCAAAACGCTTTCGCCAAAAATCAAGCCGTGCTTGGGAAGGTACCGGGTAGCTTGCTTTATCCAAACCAATAGGAATAACGGATACCTTGTGTTGAAATTGCTGTAAAACAGGACTGGTCGTTGCATAATTGGGGGACGTTGCAACGAGTGCATTGACCGCGCCCAAAAAGCGTTCCATTAATGGCCGATACAAATAAAGCAATGCCTTTTGACGCACAATGTCGGAGTGATACGTGATTACAGCGGGTTTTTTAATCTTCCAGAATAAATGCAACAGATCGGCAAAAGGCCAGGGGAAATGGTAGTGAATGAGATCCGCTTGTTCTGTTATTTTGTAATAATCCTTAAACAGCGAGAAAGAAAGGCTGTTTGAGGCGAGATTGATATTTTCTTTGTAGCGAATATTCTTAACCCCCAGATAATCCAACTCTTTCGGGATTGGATTTGGAGAAAGAGACAAGACCTGGTGCTCAATGGCTTTGTCGATTGGATTTTGCGCAATCTGCGCAATAACCTGCTCTACACCACCAAAATTATCACCCGAAAATGTTTTATAGACATGAAGAATCTTCATAAGGTTTTGCACTTAAAAATAAAGCAGGATGATACCATTTTTTTACGCATTAAGAACCGGGCAAAATTAATAGTCGCAAAATGAGGTCGATTGGAGATATACTGTTTAAATGTTCATGAATTGGAAAGCTACATGTCCTTAAAGGCCATGTATAATGAGATCGCGGGACATTATGCTACTGCTAATCGGTTTGGCTCAGTGAATAGCAGCCATCTCGCGGCGATTGAGCAGATTAAAAAAGAGCATCTCGGCTTAAAACCCCATTATAAAGTGCTGGATTTAGGGGTGGGCACCGGCGCATTCCTGGACAAACTGAAAGCGTACATGCCAAATGCTGATTTTACCGGCATTGATATTTCAAAAGAAATGTTAACTCGCGCCAGCAAAGTGCTTCCTTTGAAAACCATTGAAGCAAGTGCTACTGAAGCAAGCCAATACTTGCCGCACCACAGCCAGGATTTGGTACTGGCACATTTTATTAATGCCTATATCCCTATTCACACCTTATTCCATGAGGCGGATTTGCTTACTCGCTCTAACGGCTATTTTTCCCTTATCACGACCACCTACGAATCCTTTCCGGTTGCCCAGCAATTGCTGGCGGATTTCATTGCGGAAGGAACGATTTTAAGCAGTGTGGTCGGACACTACTACAAGGCCATGGTAAAAAACACCACGGTTGCCTCCGGTCAGGATGAATTGATGCATGTTTTTTCACAGCACCAGTTCAAGGTTGTCCAACACCAGCGGCTGGAAATTCCCATCACCTTAAACGACATTGACGAACTTGTCCTGTTTGGCATCGAAGGCACCTGGTTTCTGAACAGCATCTCCATGCGGATGTTGCCCAAGAACTTTTTAATTCAACGGCTAAAACGTTTATTCGGCCAAATTTTTACTTTCCCCTACCACGACACGCACATTATTGACATTGTTTTAGCTAAAAAATAACCCTGCATAACCCACTCTTTTTGCAAGTGTTTTAGATTTTAATGGGAAGCCAAGTTACGTAATAATTGAAATATATTGCTACTTACGGTAGTATTATAAGTAAGAATGCAAAGAGGAAGATATCATGCATGCCCAAAAATTATCTATTTCATTACCTCAACAGCAATGTGAATTTATTGAAAACTACCTTGTCGACCATCAGTTAAAAAGTCGCTCTGAAGTAATTAAAGAAGCAATTTACTTATTGCAGCAAAAACAACTTGAAGCTTATTATAGCGAAGCAAATCAAGACATTGATTCGGCATATGAAAATACTTCTTTAGATGGACTGGAAGAAAATGAAGCGTGGTGAGATTTATTTTGCTGATTTAGACCCTACAGTGGGCGATGAAATAAAAAAAATTCGTCCTGTACTTATTATAAGTAATAATGCGAATAATAATGTTGCCAACACAATTACTATTATACCTATTACCTCAAATGTAAATAAAGTTTATCCCTTTGAAGTGCTTCTTAATATGAATGAAAGCGGCTTAGCGAAAACTTCAAAAGCTCAATGTCATCAAATCAGAACTATTTCTAAAAACAGAATTTCTAATAAGAAAGTTCAGGGGGTAGTTGGGAATTCAATCTTAACCAGGATTACATCCGCATTAAAATTACATTTAGATTTGAATTAAACGCGGTTCTGCCTAACAATAAATCTTATTTTTGATGATAAATTCCTTTTAATCAAAAAAATTTATAAACGATCGCTCGAATGTCGGGGCTGTCATAACGGCTTCCTCTTTATTTATTTTTTTTGTACTAAACTTACTAATACCAGGACAAGCGGTTAAAAGGATTTTTCGTCGCGAACACGGATGGCTCTACTGCATACTCAGGCGTTTTTTCTAATCCTTTAAATCCCTTGCACTTGTTGCCTCAAGGAGTAATGACACGATAGGGAGATATTATGGATATTTATGACTATTTACGACTGGATCATGAAAACATTGCGCATTTATTTGAGCTTTTTGACAGCAGCAGCTCGGACATGCGTCAAAAGCAACTGATTGCCATGATTATTCAAGAATTAATTGTTCATGCCGAGTCAGAGCGAGATACCTTCTACAAAGCCCTTCAATCCCATGCTTCCACCAAAGAAGACGCTTTTCATTGCAAGGAAGAACACAAAGCGATTGAAGATCAAATCAACCGAATAGCTAACTCACAGAATGACAACACCTTCTGGCTAAAAGAAGTGCAAAAACTGAGAACGATGGTAGAGCAGCATGTTCAGGAAGAGGAAAGCACCATTTTTAACGAAGCCCGGAAAGTGCTGTCCCAGAGTGATGCCTATATCCTGAAAGAGAAAATGCATTACCTTAAAATGCAGTTGATTGAGCACTTCAACAACAGCAGTGTCACAGACGCTGATAATGAAATCTATGTGATAAAACACCAAATCACGAAAAACAATCATCCAGACAGTGGCGTATAGGTTGCAAGGGAAGCAAGGGTGAAATTACCCTTGCTTTATAGACTTATCAGGTACGGCCGTACACGTCTTCAAAACGCACGATATCGTCATCGCCCATGTATTCACCGCTTTGCACTTCAATCATCACCAAATTAGTTAAACCGGGGTTTTCCAGTCGGTGCTTTCGTCCCGCAGGAACATAGGTCGACTCATTGGTATTAATAAGCATTTCTTCATCGCCATTGACTACTTTGGCAATGCCACAGACTACAATCCAGTGTTCACTGCGATGGTAATGCATCTGTAAACTTAAGCTGGCACCAGGTCTTACTTCGATTCGCTTGATTTTAAATCGGCTTCCTTCTTCAAGGATAGTGTAAGTGCCCCAGGGACGGTGTACCGTTCGGTGTAGTTTGTGCGCAATGTGCCCTTTGTCTTTTAATTGCGAAAAAATAGCCTTAATGTCTTGAGCACGCGATTTATCAGCAACCAAAAGTGCATCCGGGGTATCAATAATAAACAAGTCATTCACACCCACTGCCGCTATCAAACGCTCCTTGCTGCGCAGGTAACAATTGGAAACCTCATGCAGTACTGCTTCGCCTTCAATGCGGTTACCCTGGGTATCGGACTCTACCAAACTGCCCAAAGAGTTCCAGGAGCCAATGTCGTTCCAACCAATTTGACAAGGGACAACCGCCACCTGGTTTGATTTTTCAATTAAGGCATAGTCAATGGAATTTTCGGGGACCAATTCAAAACTTGCACTGTTTAGCTCTATCTGAGTAAAATTTTTGCCGCTTACGACCGGTGACTCCTGAATACAGGTAGCCGTTGTGGTTAATATATCCGGGCAATAGTGATCCATTTCCTGTAACAGGGTTTTTACGCTAAAACAAAACATGCCGGAGTTCCAAAGGAAGCGCCCTGAATCACAATACTCCTGTGCCTTTTCAAAAGACGGTTTTTCCACGAAACGCAACACAGTATTGCCCTGCGATTCAATGTACCCATACCCTGTTTCAGGATGGTCTGGATGAATACCAAAGGTAACCAGTTTGCCCTGATTAGCCAGAGCTGAAGCCTCCAAAACGGCTGCTGAAAAGGCTTCTTTGTCTGCAATCAGGTGATCGGCTGGCAGAACCAGTAACAAGGTATTGTCATCACAGGATTGCCTAACCTGCAAGGCGGCAGCAACAATCGCTGCTGCCGTATTGCGGCCAAACGGCTCAAGAATATAGGAAAGCGTTAAGTGCTCCACCCCTGATTCGCGGTATTCGTCCGCCGTTTTAAAAAACAGTTCACGGTTTGTTACCGTAACTATTTCTTCCACTCCGGGCAACTCGGCCGCCCGCAAAAAGGTTTTTTGCAAAAGACTCTGTCCATCGGCCAAATGAATAAAAGGCTTGGGGTGAAGCGCACGGGAAACGGGCCAAAGCCTGGAACCTGCGCCGCCACATAAAATAATTGGAATTAAACGCATTAACTTTTCCTATAAACCTAAGTTATCGCGCTTAAATACGCGGTCTGCACGATAACTGGAACGAACTAAAGGACCCGCCGCTACTTCAAAAAACCCTTTCTCAAGACCAATGTCTCTAAAGCGAAGGAAGTTTTCAGGAGTCACATAACGGACAACAGGCAAATGGTTTTTGGTGGGTTGAAGGTATTGCCCCAAGGTAAGAATGTCAACGTGGTGGGCGCGCAAATCCTCCATGGTTTGAATGATTTCTTCATCGGTTTCACCAAGCCCCAGCATCAAACTGGTTTTGGTTAATACCCCTGGATTATAACGCTTGGCAAAGGCCAACACCTTTAGGGTTTGCCAATAGCCGGCGCGGTTGTCACGAACAGGATGCGTTAAACGTTCAACCGTTTCCACATTTTGGGCAAACACATCAAGCCCGCTGTCTAATAAGGTGGCCACGTCTTGCTCTACGCCCTGAAAATCAGGCGTTAAGGCTTCAATTTTGGTATCAGGGCAGCGTTTTTTGATTGCCCGAACCGTATCCGCATAATGCATTGCCCCTCCATCCGGCAGATCATCCCGATTGACAGAAGTCAGCACCACGTAATCAAGATGCATAAGGGAAACCGTATTGGCGGTATTTTCAGGCTCGTTAGCGTCAAGCAAGCCACGTGGATTGCCCGTGTCTACCGCGCAAAAACGACAAGCCCTGGTACACACAGCGCCCATCAGCATTATCGTGGCCGTACCGTGGGACCAACATTCGGCAATATTGGGGCATTTTGCCTCTTCACACACGGTAGCTAATTTGTGCTTGACGACCTGCTCTTTGACTTCTTTAAACGCAGGGCTGATGTGGTTGGTAATACGAAGCCATTTGGGCTTGGCTAGCCGTTCGCAATCGCTGTCAGTGGATTTAACTCCGTCTTTAATTGCGATTACCCCGTTTGCCGTTTTGTATTTATGACCGCTTTCGACTACAACAGGAATATCGAGTAATTTGCTCATCGGAATGCCGTTAATACAGGATGCCTGTGATGATCCCAAATCCATCCCACGAGATCAAGTCTTTATTGTTTCATTTTTTGTAAGTAAGTCAGGATCTACCATACTATCCCCAAGCGTTTTTTTTGTTTTGTAGCCAGGAGGCCTGCAGCAAATGCAACCACAAACACCATAAAAGAGAGCTTCATACTGCGAAGCCCTTCAGGGTAAAACATAAAAAGGAGACCAAGCAAGAAAAGATAACACCAGGAAAAACAGATGACTAAATTCTGTATATCATCGGTGCGCGCTCTGCGGTGAAGTTTGAGAAAAAAATACACGAGTATAGAAAGCGGTGCCAGGTAAATCACCTGATACAAGAGATTAAAAAAGAAAAGACGCGGCACAGAATGTTGGCCTGCTGAAAGCCATTGCTGGAAAACCAGGGCAAAATTGGGAATGCCGCTTTGCTGAAAGACTTCCAGGATTGCCGCAGTGAAACCAATTAAAAGGGGCACGCCTACGTTGGGTTTATCCGTTGTGCTGCGAAAATAAATGCGAACAAGGTAGGCAATCACCGCCATGCCAACTGCAATACTGACCAGGCGGATAAGGGGTCTAATGTCATTAAGAAAGAAAAGATGGCTTTGTTGCAAATGGTGCACAACGCCCAGTGCCAGGATAAAAACCAGTCCAAAGGCAACTTTAATACCCGGATCCCGAAAAAGCCAGAGAAAGGAAAACAAGGCCAATATGATAAAAAGCGAACAAGGTGAAAAGGCATCCATCAAGGCAATGGAGGTAAGCATGGACACCGGACTGGCATTTGCAGGCATGGTGGTCGCCAACCAACTGGCGTTTGCTAATTGGTTCAATACGTTAACGGTTGCATGTTGTAAAGCCCCTTCCTTCAGGATTTGTTGATGGCAATAATCAAGTCCTTCTTCAAGTGCACGCCCCGTGGTTTGGGAGCTGGCAAAACCTGCCCAGCGCGAATGGCAAAAAAACACGGCAGGCACAGTAAAATCGGTTTGATGCAATGCCTGCAATTGCTGGTTAAACAATTGCAACGCCGCCTTGTTTTCATTTACCTGAAACCGATTTACGGTAAGCCAGGGCTTTTTGGGTTGCAATGCATTGAAAAATGCCTCTTCTTTCTGGCAATGCGGGCAAGTAGAGGACAGGAAGAGAAATGCCTGTAATTTCACCCCATTGGCTTCTTTGCTAAACCACCCCTCTGCAAGGGCATTTTGTGAAGTAGAAAGAGTCAAAAAAACGAGGAAAAACAGTTTTAACCATGTTCGCATGCCGGTGTCCTTATTCTGCATTGCAACCTGCGTTAATAGGTATGAATATAGTTTTC
Organism: Tatlockia sp.; assembly: GCA_041659885.1. Lineage (GTDB taxonomy): Bacteria > Pseudomonadota > Gammaproteobacteria > Legionellales > Legionellaceae > Tatlockia. Next base: position 33,300 of record JBAZXN010000022.1, on the reverse strand, counting down.
TAATTGTTCTATAACACGGGTTTTGTCTTCAAGCAAATAGTAAAGCAAATCCCCGATGGAAAGTATAGCAACCAGATCGCCTTTTTCAGTAATTAAAACATGCCTTCTTTTCGTTTGGGTAATGGTTTCCATGGCTTTTTCCACGGTGTCGAAAAGATCAAGCACACTGACCTCTTTATAGACTACATCACGCGCCTTTGTGCTGTGAAGATCATGTCCCTCATAAAGGCAGGCTTTAATAATATCCCGCTCAGACACAATCCCCAAAATGGATTCCTTATCCTGTACCACAAGGGCACCAATGTTTTTTTCAATTAATCGGTTAATGCAATCGGCCACGCTTAAATCAGGAGGAATAAAAACGATAGAACGCCTTGGATGAGGCAAGGCGGAATAAATAAGATTAGCCATGTTAAACTCCCTAAAAGGCTCTTCTTATCAGTGAAACAAATGCGGTCTTCTAACCTTTATAACGAAGAGCATCAAATACACCAGCGCTTATTAAATATAGCACAAAATCAACCCGCTTGCGGGGTAAGCGCACAGATACCATTGCATATCCCTACCAGGGTATTAACCTTCTGTTTCTTTTTATCAATACGCTCAAAAAAACGGTAGGCGTTATCGTGTGATTTCTCCGGTGCCACTTCTTCCAAAGGATGTCCGGTAGTGAAAATTTGCTTCAAATTATGATTGAGCGGCGTTAATTTTTCTTCGTTCAAAAACGCCATTCCAACGCGTGTAAGCGTTTGATGCTTTCTTTCACAAGTTTGTCGCAAACGCTCCATTACAAGCACTCTTTTCTCTTCCTCAGGTAACTTATCATTATTACGAATATCAAACCATTCAAGGCAAAGGGCATGCCTTTCTGCAATATTCGTTGCATCGCATTTTTTTATTGCGGAAATATAGAAGTTTCGTACTTTTTGAGCACGTGGGAGCGAGCCAAAGAGGGTTTCCATTCTTTTTTGAACAGGCCAAATCTGGTATTCCGGAATGTTATATTGTCCGCCATAATACCATTGACGCAGGGACTGAAATCCTTCATGGAGCCAATTTTTTAAATTCACATACTGCGCGGCCATTGCTAATCCCACAAAAAAGAGGGGCACTAAAGCACAGGCAAAAGCCAGTTCAGGCAACAAAAGCGGCGCCATTGCAGCAGATAGCAACGCAATAAAACCAGCGGCAATAACCAGGGGCATAACGGTTCTGACAATTTTCCAAAAAACATTCTTTTCATGCAAGGCAATATCACGGTACTCATAATACAGCGAGTGGAACGGCGTGAGTAATCCTTTAATAATGGCTTTTAACTCCGAAACCGTGGTCAATATTCGTCCTGTATTATAAATATCCATAATTGAGTTAACTGTGCTGTCGGAGGAAGAAGACAAGCCTGTATATTGAAGGAACATGTGGGCATCGGATAATTTTTCCTTGAAATCGTCACAGTAGTCAACTGCTCGATTGTTCCATAAAAACGATAAAGAATTTTTCAAAGAATTCTTCAGGGATTCCAAAAAGGGTTCTGATATTTTTTTCCAGTGTAAGACATCCATTGCAAACCATTGTTGTTTCAGCTCTTCTTCGAGGGCGTGTAAGTATTGTTCGCTCCAGTTATCGAGATTTGCCCTGGATGCCAAGACCTGTTCTGTCAGGTTAGCCGCCTGTTGACTATTAAATATCTTAAACTGGACAGTATTGAAATGCACACTCATCTGTGCATTCAATGTTGAAAAAAGGAATTGATGCAAGGTTGAAGTAAGGGCTTGCATGGTCTCTTTTTTCTGTTCAAAATAGCTGAAATACAGCGCTCCAAATTGTTCTTGTGCTTCATTGGAGTTTAATAAAGGCAGTTGATTAGCTAATTTTTTTGCCCAAGCCTCTCCCACTTTTATATAAACAGGCTCCTTTAGGAAAGTCATGTCTTCACAAGCAACAAAGTCCTTATACCACTCGGTGAGTAAGGCATCTTTCTTTTCGGAGGGAATGTGTTTCTGGAGAATATTCAGAAATTGTTGTTTTCTATTCAGTGAAAAAGGGGCATTTAATAGAAGGCTTCTCTGTTCGACAGAGAGTATTGCTAACTCAGGATAGCTAGATTGTATCAATGCAAAAAGGATGCAATCCAGCAATTGCAAGTATTCATCCGCTGTTTTTATGTCATCAAGAATACCTAGATCCAACGTATTTGACGAAGTAAACCAATGCATCATTTTTTGAAGTGGCGGCGCATTATTTTGCACATTTAATGTTAGCGCAATAGAAAAAATCAGTTTTTCGCCTGCCTTTGATTGCTGAAACGCTTCTTTCTCCGCTGAAGAAAGCAGGTTAAAGCCCGGGATAAGCTGATTAATGTATTGGTTCAGCATAGAAAAAGCCATAATTCCAATGGGTCTATCTGCAACAATATAACAATTGATCCTTAAGGGATTATTAAGGGCGTAAAGCACATCAATGCGGTTGACTTATTATAGGTCAATGTGATAACATTCATGCCTAATAGTTGCAATGGAGATTTAAATGGCGAAGAATTTGCTCACCACAGACCAAAGTACAATCATTAAAAGCCTCAATAAGCTTTTGGCTGTATCCAATAAATTACAAAGCGAAGAAATTCCCCATATTGGCGAGCTGAGCGACGATCCCCATTTAATTCTGTGGCATATTAGTTACTTATTGCATAAGCTCGAAGAACTTGACTCCAATGTGATAACTTCGGACGAAAAAACACAATACCTTGAAGCGCTCGATCTACTGGCTTATTATCTTATTAAATACAATAAGGTCAACCCTGTAGGCGGACTTCGACCTCCTTATAATTGGGATGATAAAATTGTTTATTACAAAAAAGATGCTTTGCGGTATTTAAAATTTAGTAATCCTGGAGAAATTTATCTTTACAATTACGTCCAATCGGAAGGTGGGCGCCCCACTAACTCGCTTGGCAGTGCAATAGCAATTGCCCTCACGGCCGCAATTGCTACCGCTTTCATTTCCGCATTTACAGCCCTTGTATTGCCCATCGTGTTTGTACCTGGAATTGTAGCCGCTGCCTCTGTTGGCACTTTTTTTGTTACGCTTCTCGCCTCGCTTTATATTTCTCAAGTTGCTGCGGCGTCGAACACGAAGCGATTAGCGAATAAACAACAAGGCTCACTACCCGCAACGTGTAAAGCAATTCCCAATGCGCAAAAAAACAAACAATTAATAAATGCGACGCTAGAAACAGATCAAAAAGTCCATATTAAAGCAGGAGCCTATCTCTTCTTTAGGGAAGAAACAACGGATTCCAAGCCTAGTGAAACAGCAAACAAATCAATTACGATGGACTAATAATAGTTACCAAAAACAAGGCAAGCGCCAAAAAAGCGCTTGCTGTCTTGTTCTAACTCTAAATTACCGCACAACCTTCCAGGAGCCATCCGCTTGTCGGCAGGCTTTTCCATAGATTTGTTCTGTTTTGCCGCCAATGATGGCTTTAGTCGTGTATTCACGGCAAGGCTGTTGATTGGTGTAGTAGGTTCTTGTGGGCTGCACGGTATAACGGTAACCGGTATCAGGATTTGACCACACCACCGCACGGCCTGTCGGAGCGGTTTCCAAGGCTTTTTGCATTTCGAGACGATCCAGCCTGTCCATGGTTTTGCCGATATTGCCACCAAGATACGCACCTAACAAGGCACCACCGGCCGCAGCAGCTACTTTTCCGGAGCCACCACCAAACTGGCTGCCAATCAGTCCGCCAACAACACCTCCAGTGAGCGTGCCGACTCCTTCGTTATTCAAAGGCGCACAGCCTGCAAGAAGGACAGAAAAGGAGAGTGAAGAAACCAACCATATTTTTTTCATAGAAAATCACCTGTTTAATGCTTAATACAATCGCTTGCTATATTAGCACTGCGTTTTGAACTAATCCACCCTCTGGTAGGTTTTCAAAGGGGAAATGGTACTAGTCTTGCCAAACCCGTAACGCGCGCTTGCACAAGAGTTCGTAAGGAATGGTGCCTGCTGATTGTGCAATGCGCTCAATAGGAATATGTTGTCCCCACAACTCGACTGGCGCGCCTATTTGGACTGAAGGAATAGCGGTTAAATCGACCGTCAACATGTCCATTGAAATTCTCCCTACAATAGGCGCAATCTGGCCATTTACCCAAACGGGCGTATTTTCAGCGATTAAACGCGGATAACCGTCTCCGTAACCCACTGCAATCACACCAATAATCGAAGGTTTTTGGGTTTGCCAACTGCCGCCATACCCAATTGCCGCACCTGCCGGGTAATGGTGAATTGCCGTAATGGCAGACATAAAACGCATAACAGGTACCAAGCCTAATTCCTGGCTGGTTTGGTCAGGAAAAGGCGATACGCCATACAACATAATACCCGGACGAACGACATCTGCGTGCGTGTTGGGTAAGGCAAAAATTGCTGCCGAATTACTAATGCTTTTTATCAGCGGCATCGAAGGCAGGTTTAACCCGTTAAAAACAGCCAGTTGCGCTGCATTAACCGGAGCATCCGGAGAGTCTGCACAACCGAGGTGGGTCATCAAACCGATTAAAGGATGCACCGAAGGGCACTTGCTCAGCGCGGTTAAAATGGCAAACACGTCTTCAGGCGGAAAGCCCAAACGGTGCATTCCAGTGTTTACCTTAACCCAGACTTTTATTGGATTGCTCAAAGGCGTTGTTAATAGCCAATGCAATTGCTCTGCCTGATGAATGACAATTTGGCAATTATTCGTTGCGGCCGTTTGCAATTCATCGGGACTAAATACCCCTTGAAACAAGACGCAATCCGTTCGGCTTCCCAGCGCGCGAATCGCCATCGCTTCTTCAAGGCAGGCCACGCCAAACGCGTAAACCTGCTCGTCTAATGTGGGGATTACCGAAGAAATCCCACAGCCATAGGCATTTGCTTTCACCATAGCGATGACTTTGCTGCGCGGTGCACAACGGGTTATCACCTTCAGATTGTGCAGCAAGGCAGCAGTGTCAATGTGCACACGAGTTGGCCTGCTCACCTAGTCTGCCCCCTGGTATCCACTGTATGCCAAATCTTCAAAGCGGGTGTATTTGCCAAGGAAGGCAACCCGTACTTTGCCAATAGGGCCATTACGCTGTTTGGCAATAATAATTTCAGCGATCCCTTTGTCGGGGCTTTCGTCATTGTAGACTTCATCGCGGTAAATAAAGCAGATTAAATCGGCATCCTGCTCAATCGCTCCTGATTCCCGTAAATCCGACATGACAGGGCGTTTGTCGTGGCGCTGCTCAAGGCTTCGATTTAACTGCGATAAGGCAATAACCGGGACTTCCAATTCTTTGGCCAGGGATTTTAAGCTACGGGAAATTTCAGAAATTTCAGCCGTTCGGTTATCTGCCTTAAAGCCTGGAACCTGCATCAATTGCAAATAATCCACCACAATAAGGCCCAATTGACCGTATTCTTTGGCTAAACGCCTGGCTCTTGCACGCATTTCCGCAGGACTAAGTGCCGGGGTATCATCAATAAAAAGCGGCGCTTCGGAAAGCATGTGGACTGCTGAAGTCACGCGCGGCCAATCCTCATCGTCCAGTTTACCGGTTCGAATGCGGTGTTGATCAATACGGCCTAAGGATGACATCATCCGCATGGCCAGCGAATCGGCAGGCATCTCCATGGAAAAAACAAGAACCGGTCGGCTTTCTTTAATCGCCGCGTGTTCTGCCATATTCATAACCAGGGTGGTTTTACCCATGGAAGGCCGGCCTGCTACAATGACCAGATCAGAGCGCTGTAACCCTGAGGTTAATTCATCCAACTCCGACAAGCCGGTTGCAAGCCCTGTAATGGTTTCACCGCTGTGGTAGAGGGCATCAATCTTTTCAACTGCCTTGACTAAAATGGACTTAATGCTTTCGGGGCCTTTATCACTGGCTGTTTGCTCAGCAATTGCGAAGACTTTGGTTTCAGCAAAATCAAGCAACTCCGGCACTTCCCGGCCTAAAGGATTGTAAGCGAGATCAGCAATTTCCCCTGCAACACCGATGAGCTGCCTTTGCACGGATTTTTCTCGCACAATATTGGCATAGGCTGACACGTTGGCCACACTGGGAGTATTGTTTGCCAATTCAAATAAATAGGTTTCGCCGCCTGCATCATCCAGTGCATTGTTCGACTTTAAGGTGTCAAGAAGGGTTACTACGTCAAAGGGTTGCTCCCTTCGGGTTAACTCAACAATGGCACGATACAGCACCCGGTGTTCAGTGCGGTAAAAATCCGCTTCGCACAATTTGGTGCTGATTTTATCCCAAACCTGATTATCCAGCATGAGCGCGCCAATGATGGATTGCTCAGCTTCTGCAGAATGCGGGGGACGCTTTAGGGGATCTACTTTGTTTTTTCTTACCTGTACTTCGGTCATGGTTTTTTAATTACAATCAAATTGCCACTTCCACTTTCGTGGAAATGGCAAACTACTAACTAGCGCACCCAAACTTGCGTGCGGCCTAAGGCTGAAATACCTACGTATCCGCGAACATATAATTTATTACCTTGCAAAGTCATTTTTGCACGGTAAACCTGGCCTGTTTTGGGATCCAGAATTTGTCCGCCATCCCAAACGCCATTGCCTTTATCTGCCAAGCCCCAAAGAATTTGGAGTCCGGTGATTTTTTTATTCTTGAAAGCACCCGGGCATTTTGAACAAATGCCAGTATCGCCTGGTTGTGGGTATACTTTCACAATGGTACCACTTAATTGGCCATTGGATTCACTAACGCGAATCACAGCCCTTTTTTGGCCTGTCTTATCATCAATAGTAGTCCAGGTGCCAGCAGCCGATTGAGCAAGTACTGCAGGAACAACCAGCGTTGCCATTAAAAACGACAGTAACGGTTTCCATAGTTTCATAGCCTATCTCCTTATATTTCCTTCTGTTCACTATGAAGGATAAGCCATGATGCTGTGCTTTGCAATCTATTAGGCATCACTTAAAGGCATAAAAAATTGCTCAATGTCCGTTTTGGTGAGGCCCGTCATACCGCTCGCATTATCCGATAAAATACCATCAAACAATTGCCTTTTTTTCGCCTGCATCGTTAAAATGGCTTCCTCGACCGTTCCAGTTGTAATTAACTTATACACAAAAACCGGATTTTCCTGACCAATCCGATGGCTTCTGTCGGTTGCTTGATCTTCCACGGCTGGATTCCACCAGGGGTCGTAATGAATGACGGTATCGGCACTGGTTAAATTTAATCCCGTCCCCCCTGCCTTGAGACTGATAAGAAAAATGGGGGTTTTCCCTTCCTGAAAGGTATTCACCAGGGCCTGGCGATTTTGCGTTTTCCCCGTTAATTTCAGGTAATGGTAATTGCGAATTTTTAATTGCTCCTCAATCAAAAGCAACATAGAGGTAAATTGCGAAAAGATAAGTACACGCCGCCCTTCTGCCATTAAATTTTCCAGTAATTCAAGCAAAGCCTCCAGTTTGGCTGAGTTACCGTAGGCAATTTCCGCTTCTTTCATCGACAACAATTGCGGATCGCAACACACTTGCCGTAATTTAAGCAAGGCATCCAGCAACACAATATGGCTTTTACCCATACCCTGCCTTGCAATCGCTTCACGCACTTTTTTCTCCATGCTCATGCGGATTGCTTCGTACAAATCCCGCTGCCTTCCAGTAAGTTCAATCATGCGGGTCATTTCCGTTTTGGCTGGCAATTCTTTCGCGACCTGGTTTTTATTGCGGCGTAATAAAAAGGGTTTAACCCGATTAGCCAAAAGCTGTTTTTTCTCCAAATCGTTCATTTTTTCAATAGGCGTTTTGAAAAATTGACGAAACTGTTTGGCATCGCCTAAAAGACCTGGCATAAGAAAGTGGAATAAAGACCATAGCTCGCCCAAATGGTTTTCCAGAGGCGTCCCTGATAAACATAAACGATGGCTTGCATTAATTTGCTGGATAATCTGGGTAGTTTTGGTACGCGCGTTTTTAATGGATTGGGCTTCATCGAGAATCAGATAATAAAACGAGTAATCCATAAACCGGCTTTTATCGCGCTGGATGAGGCCGTAAGTAGAGATAATCAGATCGTACCCCGCAAAATCGTCGTTATGACGCCTTACCCCATGAAAAATTAATACCTTTAATTGCGGCGTAAAACGGCTCGCTTCTTCAAACCAGTTGAACACAAGACTCGTTGGCGCCACAATCAGACTTGCACGAGTCAAGCGCCCAGCCTCTTTTTCATAAAGCAAATGGGCAAGGGTTTGCACGGTTTTTCCAAGCCCCATGTCATCCGCTAACACGCCGCCAAAATGGCTTTTACGTAAAAATTGCAGCCAGTTTAAACCCTGCATCTGGTAGTCACGTAATACTGCTTGCAACCCTTTTGGTACTTCAATAGAGGGAATATCAGTCAGGGTAATTAATTGCTGTAGCTGATTGCGAATGGTTTCACCACCCTGCCAACGCGCAGAGAGCGATGCCATTGCCTGCTCTGCTTCTTGCATTAAAATAAGCTGGTATCGGCTGATTTCGAGATTTTCATTGGGCTTGATATTTTTCAAACCGTATTGTAACAAAAAACGCAACAAGGGTTTAATGCGGCCAAAATCCACTTGCAATACCTTTCCTTCTGCAATGGGCAGTTTGATAAGCGTATCGTCCGATAAACTGTCCAGGTTTTCCCTGCCGTGCTGGTTTATGAGATCGGCTACCAAAGGAACAATACTCATGGGTTTCCCATCAATTAAAATACCTAATTGATAAGAAAAGAAATCATTTCCGCGCTCATTGAGCTCAGAAAACCACTCCAATTCCTCCGCATCCACTAACTCTTCATAAAAAAGGTGCAAAAACTCAATGCGCCAGCCCTTGCTCTTTAAAGCAGGAAGGATTACAGAATAAAGACGTGACAATTCTTTTTCATCCTGAAACTGGGCTAAGACCAGTGCATCCTGAATAGGATTGGGCGCATTAATTTTTTCATAAAAGGTCGGCGCTCTTAAGACTAAAAGATGTTCCAATTCGCTAGTTAAACGAGCCTCTTCAGTGAAGTCACGGACAATGTCCTGGAGTATCTTGTCTTTTACCCGGTATAAACGAGGGGTTGCGTCCGTGCTTGCAATTTCAACGCCCTGGTATTGAAACGCAATTTTTGCCGTGAGCAACAAGCCAGATTCCAATTCGATTGCATCAAAATAAAGTACCGGTTCCGGTTTTAGGCTGAGCAATTCCTTTTGTTCAAACGTATTTATTTGCGGCAATTGAGGGTAAATTTCACTCAATTTATGCGCAAAAAGAGGCGCTTCTTCCAGTGCCACAGAGGGTGCATTGAGTAAAGCCCTGAGATGGCTTGCGGTGTAGGGAATATCCAGCAGCCCCATTTCTGGACTTTCAGCATCAAGATACCAGGGCTTGTCAAGCATTAGGGGGTTGACGGTTTCTTCTGTCTCAAGAACCAGGTGCTGCGCCCCGCTTAACTCAAATTGCCATTTAAGGTGAGCAGGCTTTGTTTCGCCCAAGGCAAGAGGATAATCGTCTTCCTCCACAAGGTAGGCGCGCCCGGTTGCAATTATTTTTTCAAGAAGCTCACTGTTACGGATGGAAAAATACTCAAACCAGTTATCCTGACTGTATTTAAACAACAAACCTGCAACAATCGCTTCATCTTCTGCATTAAAATACTGTTTCCGGCTCTCCGTTATTGAATTAACAATAACTTTTTTTCCTAAACCGCCTTTTTTAAGCTGTTTGGCAAGCGCTAAATGCACCAAAATGCGGTGCTCGAATTCATTGCGTTGGGCCGTGAGAAGGTACACCAGTTCATACTGTTTTTCTGGCTTGTTTTTTTCAGCCTCTTGCTCGCGCAAAGAGTCAAGCCAGACATCAAACGATTGCGGCGGCGCATTAGGCTCTGTTTTTTCACGGGCTTGCAAGGCTAAAAGGCAGGCGGCAGCGTGTTTACAATTGATTTGATAGGGGCAACTGCAACGCGCAGGCTTTCCAGGCCAGGATTTTAAATCCATATGCACATCGTAAATGTGATGTGAGCTGCCTTTCACGCGGGCTTTTAATAACCCTTCGCTCAGACGTATATTGAGTACAAATCCTTTTTTCTGGTATTCCTGACCGCGCATCAACAATGCGGGGGGAAATACATCAACCATCCTGGATAAAGCATCTTTTAACATAACAACCTTGATTCAATAAAAACCGTCCATTATAACCAATTTGTGGCAAATAGAGAAAAGAGATAGAATATTCTTTAAAATTCCTATGGTGTTTACGTATTATGCAACCCCTAAACCTTCTCATGGCGCAGATTGATCTAACCGTTGGCGCCATTGAAGCCAATGCCGAAAAAATCATTGCAATCCTTCTTAAAGAACAAAAAAACCACGAAGTCATTGCGTTTCCAGAGCTTGCTCTCACAGGCTATCCTCCCGAAGATTTACTGTTTCGAGATGCATCCCATCAACGGGTTGAAACCGCACTGCAACGCATTGCAGAAGCGTCTGCCGATTGCCATGTTATTGTAGGCCACCCAAGCCTTGAAGAAGGGAAATGCTTTAATTCAGCGAGCGTCTTTTATCAAGGGAAACGGGTTTTGCTTTACCACAAGCAAAAATTGCCCAATTATGGGGTTTTCGATGAGGCCCGCTATTTTTCCCCGGGACAAAAGGAAGTGGGACTTCTCACAATCAAAGGCTATCGGATTGCCCTATGTATTTGCGAAGATTTGTGGCAAACAGGTCCTGTTGAACAAAGTGTTGCCGCTCAGGCGGATGCCCTTATTTGCATTAATTCCTCCCCATTTGATTATTTAAAGCCAGCACTTCGTGAAGCCTTGCTGGAAAATAAAGCGAGGCAGGGTGTGGCAATATGCTATGTGAATCAAATTGGCGGACAAGATGAACTGGTTTTCGATGGCCAATCCCTTGCCTTTGATTGCACAGGAAAAATACAGGCACGCGCGATGCCCTTTGTTGAGCAATTGCAAACGGTCACATTACAAGGGAAAACGCTGCGCTCAAAAATTCACCCTCCCCTGCAAAAAGAGGCTTTGATCTATGCGGCTCTGGTTTGTGGTACGCGCGATTACGTGGAAAAAAATGGGTTTCCGGGCGTGTTATTGGGGTTGTCCGGCGGAATCGATTCGGCACTCACCTTAGCCATTGCTGTGGATGCTTTGGGCGCAAATCGGGTGCAGGCGGTCATGATGCCTTCGCGCTACACTGCAGATATGAGTAACGAAGATGCACAACGTGAACTGGAAAGCCTTGGTGTTGTGGGGATTACTTTACCTATCGAGCCTGCTTTCCTTAGTATTCTTGCAACACTGGAGCCTGTTTTTAAAGGACTTGCCAAAGACACCACCGAAGAGAACATTCAGGCACGTATTCGCGGCATTCTGCTCATGGCCTTGTCAAACAAAACAGGCCGCATGGTATTAACCACCTCCAATAAAAGTGAAACGGCCGTAGGCTATGCCACCTTATATGGGGATATGGCAGGCGGCTTTTCGGTGTTAAAGGACGTGCTAAAAACAGAAGTGTATGCACTGGCTGCCTACCGTAATCGCATAGCCCCTGTTATTCCCGAGCGAGTGATCAGCCGCCCTCCATCCGCTGAGCTTTCTGAAAATCAAACGGATGAAGACAGTTTACCGCCCTATGCTGTTTTAGATCCCATCATTCAGGATTATATGGAAAAAAACCTGTCTGCCGAGGATATTATCCAACAAGGCTATCCAGCGGATAGAGTACATCACATCCTGGCACTCATTAAAAAAAGTGAATACAAACGAAGGCAGGCAGCCCCTGGAATTAAAATTAGCCCCCGAGCATTCGGACGGGATTGGCGCTACCCGATTACTTCGAAATTTTAATCGCAGGAAAATCGTAATTGCTGCTTGCAAAATAAAAGTAAACAGCTAACATTGTTCTGCTAAAAATAATAAAAAAGGGATATCATGAGAATCGCATTTTTTTCAGCGGCTTTATTTGCATCAAGTCTTGCCTCTGCCGCAACGCCTATCGATGGCCTTTACGGCAGCCTGTTCGGCGGATATACCTACCTGCCTTTCAATGTCAATGTGAACTATCTTGATCCCTTTGTTATTGGACCCTACTCCAAACAAATTTCGTTTAACAACGGTGTTAACGCCGGAGGGCGCATCGGTTTTCAAGGGTATCCTCTGCGGTATGAAGCGGAAGTAACCTATCTTAATGCTAAGGCAGAGCTTTCCCGAATAAGGGCTTTTTATGCAAGTCCTTTCTTGCAACCCAAAATTACCGGCCAAACGAATGCGGTTTTAGGCTTAGCCAATGTATACTACGATTTTCGCTCCATCATCCCTTGCATCGCCCCTTACTTAGGAGTGGGTATTGGTTATGGCTGGGTACAATCCTCTGTATCAAACCGTACTTTCTTTTCTCAATACCGGTTTACCGGTTCGGACAGTGCATTTGCCTATCAAGGTACTGCCGGCGTCAGTTACAATTTTTCCGAAAGTTATTCCTTAACGTTAGCGTACCGCTATATTGGTACGAGCAAAATTAATGAACTGGGTAAAAATTTCCAGGCCCATTTAGCAAGCCTTGGAGTGGTTTATCGTTTTAATGAATATAATTATAAGTAAGGATGCATGATGAAATTCTCCAAACACGTTTTAGCCGGCTTATTATTGGCCAACACCGCAGCCTATGCTGCAACGCCTGCGGAAGGTTGGTATGCGGGACTCATGGGCGGGTTAAGTTATACCCAGGCGCTGAGTACGCAAGCAAGTTTTCCTTCCCTGACCGCTTTTCCTAACCTGTTTCTCTTTGTACCTGCCACAATCAACACCAAAATAAATTTTGGTGTCGGTGGAGATATTGGCTTGCAAGTAGGTTATCGGATGTGTAACTTTCGCGCAGAGGGTGAACTCCTTTTTGATTACATTCCTTATTCCTCCTTACAACTCGGTCGGGTAACCCTCAAAAAACATGTGACCCGACATAATCCCTTTATTCGCTTAGGCGGCAATGCCGGTTTTGCAGCAGGATTTATCAACGGATTTTATGATTTTTATGACGAAGAAAACGATCCTTCCTGGGTACCTTATTTGGGCGTGGGGATTGGTTACAGCTATATTCGAAGCAGTACCACCCTCAGTCTTCCCTACCTTCTGTACCAGTTTCCAGCCCTTTTTAGTTACGGAGAATCGTTTTCTGTTAAACGAAGCACCTCAACACCTATGGGGCAAGCGATTATTGGTTTGAATTACTTCTACTCAGATACAACCTCCTTTGGACTTGATTACCGCTTTATGAGCACCAAGACACTCTCGCGTTTAAATGGCCGGGCGCAGAGCAGTGCAATTAACCTGGTTCTTAATTTTGCATTTGATAATTAAGCAAGTAGCAAAGTAGCCTGGTTGCTTACAACCAGGATTCTGTAATTAAACCCGTCCCAGGCTTGGGGGTTAATGGTAAACCCTGGTTGCGAGCAACCAGGCTACTCGTTAAGAAATAAGAATCCCCTCTCCACCACGCGCAGCGCGGGGATGAGGGTAGCAAGGTAGCCTGGTTGCTTGCAACCAGGATTCTGTAATTAAACCCGCCCCAGGTTTGGGGGTTAATGGTAAACCCTGGTTGCGAGCAACCAGGCTACTCGCTAAGAAATAAGAATCTCCTCTCCACCACGCGCAGCGCGGGGGAGAGGGTAGCAAAGTAGCCTGGTTGCTTGCAACCAGGCTTCTGTAATTAAACCCGCCCCAGGTTTGGGGGTTAATGGTAAACCCTGGTTGCGAGCAACCAAGCTACTCGCTAAGAAATAAGAATCCCCTCTCCACCACGCGCAGCGCGGAGAAGAGGGTAGCAAGGTAGCCTGGTTGCTTGCAACCAGGATTCTGTAATTAAACCCGCCCCAGGTTTGGGGGGTTAATGGTAAACCCTGGTTGCGAGCAACCAGGCTACTCGCTAAGAAATAAGAATCCCCTCTCCACCACGCGCAGCGCGGGGATGAGGGTAGCAAGGTAGCCTGGTTGCTTGCAACCAGGCTTCTGTAATTAAACCCGTCCCAGGTTTGGGGGGTTAATGGTAAACCCTGGTTGCGAGCAACCAGGCTACTCGCTAAGAAATAAGAATCCCCTCTCCACCACGCGCAGCGCGGGGGGAGAGGGTAGGGTGAGGGGGCTAAAAATAAGGTCGCGTAGCGATTCATTAATAATTTTTTGTAGAAATAGTTTTATTTTTCAAAACAAAAATGGGTGTTGTTTTAAATCATTCGGCGCTCTGGTCTTTTGCTTTTTAACATGAAAAGGTTTTTTATGACATATCTCATTGCCCCGTCCCTGCTCTCTGCCGACATGACTCGATTTGGCGAGGAGGTTTTTGATGTCATTAAAGCAGGGGCTGACATGGTGCATTTTGATGTAATGGATAACCATTATGTCCCTAACCTCACTTTTGGCCCCAGTTTGTGCCAAAAGCTGCATGCGCGTTTTCCTGAAGTTCTTTTTGATGTGCACTTGATGACTAATCCTGTGGATGGATTGATTAGTCAATTCGCAGCAGCCGGTGCCAAACGCATTAGTATTCATCCTGATGCAACCACCCACCTTGACCGCAGTTTAGCCCTTATTCGAGAGCAACAATGCGAAGCAGGCCTGGTATTAAACCCCTCAACCTCCCCTGACTGCATTAAATGGTGCTTGCACCGTTTGGATTTTGTTCTGGTAATGACCGTTAACCCCGGGTTTGGCGGGCAACAATTAATTCCCGAGGTGATTAAAAAAATCGAATTTATCAAAAAACAGTACCCTTCATTGCCTGTTTGTGTTGACGGTGGCGTTTCACTGGATAACCTGGCAGCGCTTGCCAAAGCAGGAGCGACACAGTTTGTGGCCGGCTCTGCTGTATTTGAAAGCAAAGATTATTCTCAAACCATCGCAGCAATGCGGGAAAAACTGGCAAAACATACCTCTGATCGTAATACGTTATGACTAAACGGATTGTTCTCATTTTATTGTTTTGCCTCACAACGCACGTTCATGCCTCGACCGCACAGGCTTATCTTGATCGTTTTTTAGCCTATTTGCAGTGGAGCCAAAATTTACCCGCACAACCGACGCCCGACTTTCTGGCTTTTATTGACAACGACACCCCGTTAGCACAAAAATTACGCGACAAATGGTTGTATCAATTAGTGCGCCAAAAGGATTGGGGGACATTAACACGGCATTACAAACCCTCTGCCGACACTAATCTGCAATGTTTTGCTGCAATCGCACACCTTAATACTGGGAATTTTGAAAAGGCTCTGACAGAATCGAAGCGTTTATGGCTCACTGGCAATTCGCTACCAAAAACCTGCGACACCCTTTTTGACTGGATGATTAACACCCCGGGATTTGACGAAAAATTGCTGGATCAACGCCTGATTTTAGCTCTGGATAATCGCAACATTGCCCTGGCGCGTTATCTATTAAAACAATACAAACCACAGCGCACACAGGATGAGCAGCTTTTGCTCGCCATTTATCAAAATCCCCAACGAATTAATACCCTTTCTCCAGGAAAAATGCACGATAGCTTGTATTTGTTCGGCTTAAAACAAATGATAAACCGCAATATGGATAACGCCATTATTCAATGGCAAAATCCCCTCACCAAGCGTTTTTTAAACGAGGCGCAACAGCAAGCTTTTCTTAGTCAGCTTACTTTATTTAAAGCCATGCGAAACCATGAAGACGAGCCGCTTTGGTTTGCACAAATTAAACCGGCTTTTTATACGGAAGCACTGCTTGATTGGCAAATCCGTTTCGCATTGAAGGGCGAGCAATGGGATGAGGTGCTTCGGCTCATCAATCAATTTCAGGATAAGGATAATCCCTGCTGGCAATATTGGTTAGCCAGGGCTCTGGAAGCCAAAGGGGAAAAAGCTAAAGCCCATGAAATTTACCAGACACTTGCTAACACCCGCAATTATTACGGTTTTTTAGCGAGCATGCGGCTCAATAAAAAGCCAAACTTTGAAAACGAAGCACCCGTAACGCAAATGGCCTTACTAGCCCCTTATAAACCGCTTATCGAAAACATAAGGCTTTTGTACTCTAGCAAGCAAACGCTCCAGGCCTCCAGGCTATTAAATGATTTTTTCAGTGAATTGCCAAAAGACGATCAAAGTGCTTTGGCTTACTGGCTTGCCAATACATTGCAGTGGCACGATAAATCGGTTTATTTGAGTAACACCAAGGCATTAACCAATCAACTTAGCTTGCGTTTTCCCGTGATTTATCAAAAATCCATTACCCATTACGCTAAAAACTACCACATCCCCCAAGAATTAATTTATGCCATTATGCGTCAGGAAAGCGGGTTTCAGGAAAATGTGGTGTCCCCTGCCGGTGCCCGTGGGCTAATGCAAATTATGCCCTACACAGCAGGCGTTGTGGCAAAGCAGGAAAAAATAACCTACCAGGATAAAAACCAGCTTTTTTCTTCAGAGAAAAACATCAACCTCGGCGTTGCTTACTTGCAGCAATTAGCCAAACGCTATCACTATCATCCTGTTTTAGTTGCCGCAGCGTATAACGGAGGGCCTAGCCAGGTTAACTATTGGCTAAAAACGCACCCTCCACATGAAATGGATATTTGGATTGATACCCTGCCCTGGCATGAAACACGCAATTACTTAAAAAATATTATCGCCTTTTATGCCGTTTACCAATACCGCTTACATCAAAAATGGGATTTGGATTCGTTTATGCAGCCACTGTAAATCAACCTGAAAAAAGACGTTTCCATTTTGAAGGTCGCGTGAGCAGATCGGGGTAATCGCTAAAGAGCGCGTCCACTCCCCAGCCTAAAAGCCTTTGTGCCTGACGTTTTCGATTAACCGTATAAACATACAGGTGAAACCCTTCGGCCTTAATTTCTTGAACCCTGGCTGCGGTAAGGGCGCGTCGATTAAAATGCAGCGAATAACACTGCAACGCGTTTGCCTTGGCAAGCCAATCCTTATCCCACTCATCAAGCAACAAACCAAGGGGCATTTCCGGTGCAATTGCGCGGCAAAGTGTCAGGGCTTTCCAATCAAAGCTCGATACCAAAGGCAACTCCTCCGTGTGCGGAAAAAACTGATTGATATGTTGAAGTACCGCTACCGTGGTTTTTTCTGTCGTGCCTGGAAACGGTTTGATTTCAATATTCGCTTTTACCTGGTTTAGGGCCAGCCATTGCAATACGTCTTTAAATGACGGGATTTTCTCCCCCTGAAATCCCTTTGCAAACCACTTTCCTGCATCCAGGGTGCGCAAATACATAGCTTCCATTTGACCAAACGCGCCGCGTCCATTGGTAGTGCGCTGTAGCTGTTCATCATGAAAAACAAAAGGCTCCCCATCGGCACTCAACATCACATCAAACTCAAGATAGCGACAGCCTAACGACAACGCTTTTTCAAATGCAGCGAGGGTATTTTCAGGAGCATACGCCGAAGCTCCACGATGACCAATTATCATTTGACCGGCACAACCGCGCTTATTTCTTGCCGATTGGATGCAAGGGACGCAATGGCTGAAAGGGTTAACTCATTACTTACGGAAAGAGTAGGTGCTGAAGCGACAAGCAGGGTATTCATCTCACGCGGCTGACTTGCTTTTGCCATGGGCAGTTCCTGCTCACCTTCATACACGGTAATGCCGTGAACACTGTATTTTTGATCCGCGTAAATTTTATTTAAACGCAATAATTCGCTATTGATTTGTTGATATAAGGATTCCCGCAACTGGGCTTTCACTTGCTCAATTTCCTGAAGGCTTGGTTTAAATTCAACCCCATTAATTTGGTAAGTAACACCTGGCTTAGAGACTTTTTGCGCGTTTTGATAAATATCTTTTAAGCCGTTTTGGGGTATCCTTGCCTCGGCAACCACTCTTAATTTATCAAGACCTGAATTATCCTGCGAGCGGTCAAATTGCGTAAGTTGCCAGGCTCCTGGAGCAATTTTGCCAAGATTAGCCATAATGTCCTCGCGGACTCGCACTAAATCCGCATTAGTTAACGTGGCATTGATATTCACCGTTAACAAAACCGTTTGGGTTGTAACCCATTGTTTTGCAGAAACACGATACTCTACCTTATCCAGAGTATTTTTATGTCCGGCCTGTGCCATAGGACAAAGCATTATCAAAGCCCAAGCCAATGCTGATTTATTCATTGCAAACTCCGCTCGTTGATTAAAACCCAGTTTACCTCAGTTCAGGAAGGCTTCCAATAATTTGATGGAATCATTGATTTAAAGGCCAAATCATTTTATAACATTCCAATACGATTTATTTGAGTTGGAACCCATGAAACACCAAAATTTAACCCCAGAACTGTATGACTATATGCTTGCTGTTTCTTTACGCGAACACCCTGTTTTAGAAGCTTTGCGCAAAGAAACGTCAAGCCATGCCTTAGCCTGTATGCAAGTAGCGCCTGAGCAAGCGCAGTTCATGCAGTTGTTAATCAAGCTCATTGGAGCCAAAACGGTATTGGAATTGGGCACGTTCACAGGCTACAGCGCGTTAGCCATGGCGCTGGCTCTTCCTGAAGATGGCAAATTGATTACCTGTGACTTAAACCTTGAATGGACTAAAGTAGCCCATCCTTTTTGGAAAGCGGCAAAGCAGGAAAATAAAATCACGTTAAAATTGGGGCCTGCCCTTGAAACGCTTGATGCCTTATTAAAAGAGGGGGCTGCCGGGCAATTTGATTTTATTTTTATTGATGCTGATAAAACCAATTACTTAAAGTATTACGAACTCGCACTGCAATTGATTAGCCCAAAAGGCTTAATTGCCATCGACAATATTTTTTGGGATGGTAAAGTAATTGATAGCAGCGATACCAGTGCGCAAACGCGCGAAATTCGCAGGCTTAATGCACATCTGCAACAGGACTCTCGCGTTGATGTGAGCCTGTTAGCCGTTGCGGATGGCTTGTTTTTAATAAAACCAAAAAACTGATTTAAAAAAGGAGTGTCAATGGACGATACAAAAAATCCCTGTGGATTAAATGGATTTGCCTTTTTAGAGTTTTCAGCACCGAACCAAAACCTGTTACACAACCAATTTGAAAGCATGGGTTTTGAAGCGGGTGCCAAACACAACACCCAGGATATTACCCTTTATCAACAAGGGGAAATTCAATTCATTGTCAACCATGCCAAAGGTGCGCAGGCAGAGCAACACGCCATAACTCATGGGGCAGGCGCTTGTGCCATGGGGTTTCGGGTGCACAATGCAAAAGCGGCTTTTGATTATGCCCTAAGCCGTGGCGCAACGCCTTTCACTGATTGCCAGCATGCACACCATGGCCTTTTGGCGATTGAAGCCATTGGCGGCAGCGTTATTTATTTTGTAGATGAAAAGAGCCAACCTTTTGCAAGCGCATGGCAGACAAAACCGACTCAGGCCTCTTCTTCCTGCGGCCTTCAATTTATTGACCACCTTACCCACAATGTATACCGCGGCAATATGGACAAGTGGGCTCATTTTTATGAGTCTATTTTTAATTTTCGTCAAATTCGTTTTTTTAATATCGTGGGCCAAATGACAGGCCTTATCAGTCGAGCCATGGCAAGCCCTTGCGGTAAAATTAAAATCCCTTTAAATGAATCAAAAGACGATCAATCCCAAATTGAAGAATTTTTGCACGACTACCAGGGCGAAGGCATTCAGCATGTGGCGCTTGGAACCGACGATATCTATTTTTCTGTCGGCAGTCTGGCAAGTCAAGGGGTGCGTTTTCTCGACGTACCGGATACCTATTATGAAATGATTGATAAGCGTGTACCCTGGCATAAGGAACCCTTGGATAAGCTTAAAAAGCAGCGCATCCTAATCGATGGAGAAGAAGATCCCAAAGTCGGCTTGCTCTTGCAAATTTTTACTGAAAATGTATTTGGTCCGGTTTTTTTTGAAATTATTCAGCGCAAGGGAAATCAGGGGTTTGGAGAAGGCAATTTCCAGGCTTTGTTTGAAGCCATTGAGCGCGATCAAATTCGACGCGGCACTTTGCATGAAACCCAATAAGGAAATACCATGAAATTAGCAAGTTTAAAATCAGCAAACCGAGACGGCGAATTGTGTGTGGTAAGCCGTGATTTAGCTACTGCCGTTAGCGCAATCCCTATTGCCAAAACCTTACAGGAAGCCCTGGATAATTGGGATAGAGTCGAAGGGCAGCTGCAAGAAGTGTATGACGCGCTCAATGCCGGCAAAATTGCCGGTGTCTTTCCTTTCGATTCGCATAAAGCGACGGCTCCCCTGCCAAGAGCCTATCAATGGGCAGACGGTAGCGCTTATGTGAATCATGTGGAATTGGTGCGCAAGGCACGCAATGCCGCAATGCCCGCCGACTATTGGACCACACCGTTAATGTATCAAGGGGGGTCAGACTCTTTTTTAGGGCCTCATGATGACATCACCGTAGCGGATGAAGCCTATGGGATTGATTTTGAGTCGGAAATAGCCATCATTACCGATGATGTCCCCATGGGGATTGACAAAATGAAGGCGAGTTCTCACATTAAGCTGCTATTACTGGTCAATGATGTTTCCTTGCGTAATTTGGTTTTAACGGAAATCGTGCGAGGCTTTGGATTTTTCCAATCCAAACCGGCCAGCAGCTTTTCCCCTGTAGCAATCACTCCGGATGAATTGGGAGCGGATTGGGATGGCGAGCGGGTTCATTTGCCACTCCTCAGCCATGTGAACGGCGCTTTATTCGGCGAACCGAATGCCGGGGTCGACATGACCTTTTCCTTTACTGATTTAATTCAGCATGCAGCAAAAACAAGGCACCTTTCCGCAGGCACTATTATTGGCTCTGGAACGGTTTCAAATAAAGACCACAGTAAAGGATCCTCCTGCATCGTTGAAAAACGCATACTGGAACTCCTTGCAAAAGGCGCAGCAGAAACCCCCTATTTGCAATTTGGCGATACCGTGCGCATTGAAATGCAACGCGCTGATGGCCAATCCTGTTTTGGTGCCATTGAACAGACGGTTACCCCCTATCGAGGTGCATAATGAAGCTTTACGACTACCCCCGCTCGTCTGCCAGTTACCGCGTTCGGATTGCATTAAATATTAAAAACATGAGTTATGAAACAATCCCTGTGCATTTATTGCAAAATGGCGGTGAACAACACCACCCCGATTACCTGGCACTGAATCCGCAGGGGTTAGTTCCCACCTTGAATGAAAATGGGCATATTATCAGTCAGTCGTTAGCGATAATTGAATATTTGGATGAAATAAGCCCAACCCCTCCCCTCCTTCCGCCCACTCCACTTGGTCGGGCTCAGGTGAGGAGCCTCGCATTGAGTATTGCGGCCGATTTGCATCCTTTGACTAATTTACGTGTACTCAATACCTTGCGTTTGCTGTTTCAAGGGACCGAGCCGCAAATTACGCAATGGCGCCATCACTGGTTTAAGCAGGGGTTTGATGCCCTGGAGAGCCGCTTGCAAACCATGCCGCATAAAAACAAGGTCTGCTATGGTCAGGAAGTAAGCCTTGCCGATATTTGTTTAATTCCGCAAGTGTACAGTGCCAAGCGTTTTGCATTTCCTATGGATAATTACCCTTTAATTGAGGAAATTTACCAGTATTGCAGCGCACTGGATGCCTTCCGTGAGGCAGCCCCCGCTGAGTAAAGGCTTAAAACCAGGCCTTTGCTACGGTGGCTGTAAAGACCTGACTGTCGTTTTTTTGTAAAATATGCCATTTGGGATTGCAACGTTGCACGCGTCCCAACAGCAGAGTTTGGTTGTTGCATTGATAATGGATAGGCAACCCATCAAACACCTGTCCCTCATCCATTGCCTGGCATTTTTCCCCTGTTGTTAATTCAATTGCCCAAGGGTAGGCTTCGGCCATATCCAATGCCTGATTTACGCTAGTATCCAGGGGGGTTGATAAGCTAATAACGACAGTTTCCACCTGCCAGGGCGTTTCTTTACAGAGGGCTACACGGTGTGCGCCATCTAAAAAACAGGGATCGTAGGTTTTTTCTTTAGTCACGCAGCGCAAGGCATCCTCTCGTTTTAACCGATGGGATTGCTGCCAGCACTCACCAGGTACTGTTTGTTTAATGGTTGTGCTTTCTTCTTCAAAGGGGCGGTAAAATAGCAGCTCAGTATCCTCTGCATACAGAGTACAGGCGGTAAATAAGCTAAAAATCGCAATAAGTTTGTGCCGCATAGGTTCCCCCGAGGATTTTATTTAGTGTATTATTCTACGATTACGTTTTGGAGTACATCATGACAGAAGTCTATTCAGTAAAACAATGTTTGGGTGGGGAAAATTGTGTTGATCAAACAGTCACGGTCCGCGGTTGGGTGAAAACCCGGCGTGACTCAAAACTTGGTTTATCCTTTATTAGTTTGCATGATGGCTCTTGTTTTTCGCCGATTCAAATTGTTGCAACCCATGAATTAGGGAATTATGAACGCGATATTTTAAAACTCACCGCAGGCTGCGCCATCAGTGTTACTGGAAAATGCGTTGCATCCCAGGGAAAGGGGCAGCAATTTGAAATTCAGGCAGATTCTGTTACGGTAGTAGGTTTCGTGGAAAATCCAGACAGCTACCCCATTTCTGCAAAACGCCATACGCTTGAGTTTTTAAGGGAAGTCGCCCATTTGCGGCCACGCACTAACACCATCAGTGCAGTGACTCGTATTCGGCATTGTTTAGCACAGGCCGTGCACCAGTTTTTTCATCAACGCGGTTATTTTTGGATCCACACGCCAATAATCACGACCAGTGATTGTGAAGGTGCGGGGGAAATGTTTCGAGTCAGTACGCTCGACTTGCTCAATATTCCGAAAAATGCGCAGGGACAAGTTGATTTTTCCAAAGATTTTTTTGGCCGTGAAACCTTTTTAACGGTTTCGGGACAATTAAATGTGGAGGCCTATTGCCTGGCCATGTCCAAAGTATACACTTTTGGCCCCACGTTTCGCGCAGAAAATTCCAATACCAGCAGGCACCTTGCTGAATTCTGGATGGTTGAGCCAGAGCTTGCCTTTGCAACGCTGGATGACATTTGCAAGTTAAGTCAGGAGTTGCTAAAACACTTGTGCAAAACCGTTCTTGACGAACGCGCCGATGACATGGAATTCTTTAACCAGTTTGTTGACCCTACCTGTATCGAGCGGCTCCAACACATTGTGCAATCTGACTTTGAAACCATGACTTATACCGCGGCAATTAAAGCATTAGAAAATGCCAGCCGCAGTTTTGATTACCCCGTAAGCTGGGGGCTGGATTTACAATCAGAGCATGAGCGCTATCTGGCAGAAGAATTGTGCAAAAAACCGGTGATTATTACCGACTATCCGAAGGACATCAAAGGATTTTACATGCGCTTGAATGAGGATGGACGCACAGTAGCCGCTATGGATGTATTAGCCCCCGGGATTGGTGAGATAATCGGCGGCAGTCAGCGTGAAGAACGATTGGAAATCCTGGACCAACGCATGGATGAATGCAACTTGAATAAAGACTACTATCAATGGTACAGAGAACTGCGCCGGTACGGAACGGTGCCTCATGCAGGCTTTGGTTTAGGGTTTGAGCGCATGATCAATTATGTCACAGGTGTTGGTAATGTCAGGGATGTAATCCCCTTCCCCAGAACACCAGGACATGCGGATTATTAGGATCTGTTGACAATTGGGGGCGCGAGCCAAAAATCGAGATAATTTAGCGCAAATTTTAACTTGAGTGAGGCGAATAGCCAGCTCTATTTAACGAACTCAAGCTGAAATTTGCGCAAATTAGCTTGGTTTTTGACCGCGTCACCAATTGTCAACAGACCCTAATATTCAGGGTAACCTTGATGGTGCACAGCGCAATCAAGGTTACCTCTTGAACGGCTTAGTTTAATTTATCGCAAAGACCTGCTGCATTTGGCTTAGATGGTTTTTTACGAACTGCTCACCAAGGCCTTTCACTTTGGCCAAGTCTTCAAGAGCGGTGAAGTTGCCATGCTCCTCGCGGTACTTCACAATGGCTTCTGCCCGCTTTTTCCCTATGCCTTTAATGGACTGAGTCAGCATACGTGCATCGGCTTGGTTAAGATTAATTTTTTCGGTGGTTTGTTGGATTGTTGCAGGGGCTTGGGATGGATTATCGGTCGCCTGGGCTGGCAGACAAACGGACAATGACAACATAACCGCAGCAAATAAAGGTGCTTTCATTTAAATCTCCTTTGATATTGGACTAATAATGCTCTTTACCGAGAGCGATTAGGAGTATCGCAAGATTTTTTTTACTTGTAAACCGTTTCGTTCACAAAATGT
Source organism: Tatlockia sp. (assembly GCA_041659885.1). Taxonomy (GTDB): domain Bacteria; phylum Pseudomonadota; class Gammaproteobacteria; order Legionellales; family Legionellaceae; genus Tatlockia. Next base: position 8,951 of record JBAZXN010000022.1, on the reverse strand, counting down.
TGATGCAACACATAAGACACGCAAGCGGTTAATTTTTCAGCCATTTCAAGTTGTAAAAATTCATTTGGACCGTGTGCATTAGAGTGAGGTCCCAACACCCCTGTGATCATAAATTGCGCCTCGGGAAATTTTTCGCCAAGCATTGCCATAAAAGGAATGGTTCCACCTTCGCCCATATACATCGCTTTATTTTGATAAAACAAAGTGGATGCATCCTCCACGGCCTGAGCCAACCACTTAGCCAAGGGCGGTGCGTCCCATCCCTGCGCTGCATCTTGAATTTTAAACGACACCATTGCTTTGTAGGGCGGGTTCTCCGTCAATACTCTTTCAAGTGCTGCCGCCGCTTTTTTCTTGCACACGCGCGGAGGGATTCGCATTGAGAGTTTGAGCACCGTTTTTGGCCTTAACACATTCCCTGCATCCTGAAGCGCGGGCAACCCCTCGGCGCCAGTTACCGTTAAGGCAGGACGCCAGGTGCGGTTTAACACTAATTGCTGATTATCCTGATTTAAAGGTACAACTCCTTTAATCAAAGGAAATCCTTTATACACCTTTTCGCCCAGAACCGCCGCGCACTGGGCTGCTTGCATAACGCGCTCGGCTGGTATGTCACAAAAAAGTTCGGATAATCGCACGTCCCCCGTCTGTTCGTCTTCAATCCGTGAAAGCAGCGTCCTTGCGATGCGAAAACTATCCGCTACAATCCCGCTGGCATTGCCAGAATGAACGCCTTCCTTCAATAATTCCACACTTAACTCGCCAACAAGATTGCCTCGCAATGAAGTCGTCATCCACAATTGATCGTAATTCCCAGCGCCTGAATCAAGGCAGATGATAAGCCCTGGTGCGCCAATTTTTTCCTTCAATGCCTCGATATAAAACGGTAAATCGTAACTTCCACTTTCTTCACAGGCTTCAATTAATACCACACAACGGGCATGCGGTAACTTTTGAGCCTTTAGTGCCTTAATCGCTGTCATTGCAGCATAAACGGCATAGCCGTCATCTGCTGCACCGCGACCGTACAGGCAATTATTTTTAAGCACAGGAGTCCATGGCCCATAGCCTTTCGCCCACCCATCCATTTCAGGCTGTTTGTCCAAATGACCATACAATAGAACGGTTTTATTCAAATCCCCGGCAATGTCTAACAAAAGTAAGGGCGTGCGCCCTGGCAATCGCAGAATTTCAAGTTGCATATCGTCTGGGCCATTGGTGAGACACCAGTCAGCCATGTGGGTTACCGCCTTTTCCATGTGGCCGTTGGCTTGCCAATTTTCGTCAAAGTGAGGGGATTTATTAGGAATTTTGATGTAATCAGACAAGCTTGGGATGATCGATGCTTTCCATTGGTGCCTGATAAAATCAAGCAGTTTTTGCGGATTCAACATGCAATTGTTCCTTAATAAGCCCAATGATTTTGAAAGTAGCCGACTCAATCTGCAAGGCTTGAATTTTAGCCCGTATTGCATCACGTGCTTCATACACTGTAGAAACTGCATGCAGAAATTGGGCTGCGGTGAGCGCCTCATCGTCCACAACCAGGCTAATTCCCAGTTTGTTGAAATAGTTAGCGTTTTGAATTTGATCCCCACGGCTTGCCTTCATTGACAAGGGGATAAGCACATGCGGCTTGGATAAGGCTAATATTTCATATACCGAATTGGCACCGGCACGTGAAACGACCAAATCACTGGCAGCAAATAAATCAGCCATTTCCTGGCTTGCATACTCAACCTGATAGTAATTTTTTCGAGTAGAAAGTGTTTTATCCACTCTTCCCTTCCCGCAGAGATGAATCACCTGGTAATTTTTATCCAGTTCAGGGAGTGCTTCTCGTACCACCGCATTTAAATGCGCCGAGCCCTGGCTGCCGCCCATAACCAACAAGCAGGGTTTTTCCTGACTAAACCCGCACAAAGCCAACCCCTTTTCTTTTGAGCCTGCAAAGAGTGCTTCACGAATGGGAGTGCCTGTAATTTCAATTTTTTCTTGCTGCTTAAAGTGCTTTTTTGCGCCCGCAAAAGTAACGCATATTTTATCAACAAAAGGAAAGCATAACCGATTGGCAAGGCCTGGACTAAGGTCTGATTCATGTGCAATAACCGGGATGCGATTAAGCCATGCGCCTACTACAACAGGAAAGGCAACAAAACCGCCTTTTGAAAACACGACATCGGGTTTGATTTTTCGCATTAACCGGTACGATTGACCAACTCCTACCAGAATTTTGAGGGGATCAAAAAAATTCTGCCAGCTAAAATAGCGCCTGAGTTTGCCGCTACTGACCGCATGATAGGGAATACGAAGGGCGGTCAGCATGTTTTTTTCAATGCCGTCTTCTGATCCAATGTAATGAATTTGCCATGCTTCTTTCGCGAGGACTTCAATTAAAGCAAGATTAGGGGTTACATGCCCGGCACTGCCGCCCCCGGTAAAAACAATGGTTGGACTCATTTAACGTCCTTGATTAACAGGCTTAAATCAATGGCTTTGATTGATTTGGTCATTGCGCCAACCGAAATGTAATTAACCCCTGTTTGTGCAATTTCCACAATGTTGCTTAAATCGATACCGCCTGAGGCTTCCAACTCACATTGATGGGACTGATTGATTTCAACCGCTTTTGTAAGCATCAACTTGGAAAAATTATCGAGTAAAATCCTGTCCGGTTTCGCTAACAGCGCTTCGGCTAACTCGTCCAAACTCTCTACCTCAACCTCCAGGTAGGCCGAGTGATGCATCTTACGTGCTTTTTCAATGGCTTTGGTTATAGAGCCACAGGCTTTAATGTGGTTTTCTTTAATTAAAAAGGCATCATAAAGCCCTAATCGATGGTTTTTAGCGCCCGCACAGGCCACTGCGTATTTTTGCGCAAGGCGTAATCCTGGAATGGTTTTTCGCGTATCCAGCAATTGTGTCTTACTTCCTTTAAGCTGTTGCAGGTAGAGATAAACCTGTGAGGCAGTGGCTGAAAGCGTTTGCAAGAAATTTAACGCAGTCCGCTCAGCGGTTAGAATGGCTGCCGCATTGCCTTTAATTTGGCAAAGGGTCGTTGGGTATTGCAACCATTCGCCTTCCTGGACTAACCAGTTGACCTCGGTATCCGCATGCATTTGTTTAAACACCGCATCAACCCAGGGACGCCCGCAAACAAGCATCGGCTCGCGTGAAATAATTTCAACCGTTGCAGTTAACTGAGCGGGTAACAGGGCCGCACTGATGTCGCCGGTTCCTACGTCTTCTTCCAAAGCCCTTATTACATCCACCAAAACATCCGAGTGCTTAATTTTCATGCTTTAACCCTTTTGCTTTTTTGGCATAACGCGCTTTTAAGAGAGGCGGTGCCATGAACGTGGTGACAATGACCATCAACACAATGGCAGAAAAAATTTGATCATTCATCACCCCTAATGTGCGGCCAATGGAGGCAAACACCAAGCCTACTTCGCCCCGCGGCAACATGCCAATGCCAATTAAAATCCGGTCGTCTTTCGCACTTCCCCCAAACCCTGCAATGAGTTTGCCAAGAACCGCGGCAACGATTAACCCAAAAGCCATTAAAAGCACTTGCAGGTCAAAAAAAGATTCAAGCTTTACCTGGATGCCTATTAAAATGAAAAAAAGCGGCGCCAGAATGGATTCAAGAGGAGCAATCAAGCTTTTAATGCTTTGTGAAGAAGGCGTTGGTTTATCCTCGGTTTTAAAAAAATCATCGTGCAAGATGAGTCCGGCTGCGAAGGCCCCAATAATAGTGGCAAGATTCACCATCGTTGCTAACCACGCGAGTGACATAACAAAAATAAAGGCAATGAAGAGTTTGTGTTCCCATAGCTCTAAAAATTTAAAAAAGAATACGGCTTTATGTATTATCCAGGGACCAATAAGCAACACGGCTGCAAAAAACAGTGCCGCGGAAACGACAATTTGGACCGCGACCCATAAATCCACCAGGCCAGTTATAACCATTGAGCTGACTATAGCAAGGATTACCAAACCCAAAATGTCATCAATCATGGCCGCCCCCAGAATGGTTTTTGCTTCGCGCGTGCGGATTTTTTTCATTTCAGTGAGTACGCGGGCAGTAATGCCAATACTGGTTGCTGAAAGTGTAGCGGCCACGAAAAGATGCGCCTGATAATGCGCATTAGGCATCAGCAGATAAGAAACAGCAAAACCCAACAAAATGGGTGCTGCCACTCCAATAAAGGCCACTTGAATCGCTTCTTTACCCGTGTGTTTTAATTCTTCAACCGAACTTTCCAGCCCCACTTTAAAGAGTAGAAAAATAACGCCGTAACGGGAAAAAATATCAAGGATATACGCCACCTTGATATAATCCATACTGTTCCCTTTGCTTAAAGCCATATTCACTTCAGCAGCGTAAGCAGGGTTTGGAATATTGACATTAATTGCTGAAGAAAGCGGTGCGCCCCCTAGCATGTCGCGCATGATATTAAAAATCACCGAGCCTTCACGCAAAATAACAATGAGCTCAGAACCACACCAATAAAACAGATTACCCACCAAAACGCCCATCAATAACTCACCCAATACCGCAGGTTGATTAAAGCGCTCGGCTAAATAACGCCCCATTAGAGCGAAAAAAAAGATGAGGGTAACCCAAAGGATGACGGAAGCAACCGGATCATTATGTGCTTGCGCAGCACTTGCTGCAGCTAAAGCCGGGAAAAACCCGGCAATCAGAAACCAGAACAGGGCTCTTTTCATTCGGTTCATTGGATAACAGGCGTTTGGCGAGCAAGAAACAGGCAGGTTTCAAGCACGGAATCTGGATTTAAAGAAACGCTATCAATCCCCTCTTCCATTAACCATTGCGCAAAGTCTTGATGATCCGATGGCCCCTGTCCGCAGATGCCCACGTATTTTCCCTCTTTTTTGCAGGCAGCAATGGCCATATGCAATAAGGCTTTTACCGCGTCATTGCGTTCATCAAACTGCGCCGCCACAAGACCGGAATCCCGGTCTAATCCAAGGGTTAATTGGGTGAGATCGTTTGATCCAATGGAAAACCCGTCGAAATACTGTAAAAATTCATGCGCCAACAAGGCATTGGAAGGCAACTCGCACATCATAATAAGGCGCAACCCCTCTTTGCCACGCTCAAGGCCGTGTTGTTTCAAAACATCCACCACTTTGGAGGCTTCCGAGACGGTTCTTACGAAGGGAATCATAACCTCCACATTGTGAAGCCCCATGTCCTCACGCACCCTTCGCACCGCCTGACACTCCAGCGCAAAGCAATCGGCAAAGCTTTCCGCAACATAGCGGGATGCACCACGGAAACCTAGCATCGGGTTTTCTTCCGTGGGTTCATACAGTTTGCCGCCGGCAAGATTGGCGTATTCATTGGATTTAAAATCAGAAAGCCTTACTATCACAGGTTTTGGATAAAACGCCGCAGCAATTGTTGCAATTCCTTCCTTTAACCGCTCGACATAATATTCTACCGGTGAACTGTAGGCGGCGGTTTTTGTGCGGATAAGTTCTTTCAGTGCCAGGTCTTCCAGTTGGTCAAATTGCAGCAAAGCCTTGGGGTGAATCCCAATGGTATTTGAGATTAAAAATTCAAGGCGCGCCAAGCCGACCCCGGCATTGGGTACGGATTGAAAAGCAAAGGCACGCTCGGGATTTCCTACATTTAACATAATTTTTATTGGCAATTCAGGCATGGTGTTGACATCGAGGCTTACTTTCTCAAAGGGCAATAATCCTTCATAAACATAGCCGATATCGCCTTCTGCGCAACTAATAGTGACCTCGTCGCCATCCTGAATGGCTTTAGTGGCATCCCCACAGCCTACTACCGCAGGAATTCCCAACTCACGGGCAATAATTGCCGCATGGCAGGTTCTTCCCCCGCGATTGGTCACAATTGCCGCAGCCCGTTTCATAACCGGCTCCCAGTCGGGGTCTGTCATGTCAGAGATTAACACATCCCCAGGTTCTACCCGGTGCATTTCATGCACGTCTTTGATGATGCGCGCACGCCCCTGCCCGATACGTTGACCAATACTACGGCCTTCCGTTAATACAGGACCTTGTTTTTTTAGGCTGTATCGCTCAAGCAAGTTTTTGCTGACCCGGCTTTTTACTGTTTCAGGACGCGCTTGCAAAATATAGAGTTTGCCCTCATTGCCGTCTTTAGCCCACTCAATATCCATTGGCTGGCCATAGTGTTTTTCAATGATTAACGCTTGTTTGGCAAGGGTTTCCACTTCTTCTGAGGTCAGTGAAAACAGGATACGCTCAGCCGGTGCAACCGGTTCGGTTTTTACTGCCTTGTCCTCGCAATACACCATTTTTATGGCTTTAGAGCCTATATTTCGTCGGATAACGGCTGGTTTTCCTGCTTCAATACCGGGTTTATGCACATAAAACTCATCAGGATTCACCGCCCCCTGGACAATCATCTCACCTAATCCGTAAGAAGACGTAATAAATACCACCTGGTCAAACCCCGATTCTGTATCCATGGTAAACATGACACCGCTTACCGCGAGATCACTTCGAATCATTTGTTGAATGCCCGCAGACAAGGCCACGTGATTGTGCTCAAAGCCGTGATGCAGGCGGTAGGTAATGGCGCGATCGTTAAAAAGGGAGGCAAACACCTGTTTAATGGCAACAAAAATGGCGTCAATGCCGCGCACGTTCAAATAGGTTTCCTGCTGGCCAGCAAAGGACGCTTCAGGCAAGTCTTCCGCAGTGGCAGAAGAGCGCACAGCCACACTAAAGTCGTCATGCCCGATAGTTCTTTTTAAAGCCACATAAGCTTCTTGCACTGCCTGTTCAAAATCAGCTGAAAAGGGCGTGTTCATAATCATTTCGCGAATGGTTTTGCCCGTTTTGGCTAACTGGTTGAGATCGTCCGGATTAAGGGTTTCCAGGAGAGAATAGATTTTTTTATCCAACCCCCCTGTCGCTAAAAAGTGGCGAAAAGAATCAGCAGTCGTCGCAAAACCAGTAGGAACAGAAACTCCCGCAGAGGCTAAATGGCTGATCATTTCCCCTAAAGAAGCATTTTTTCCACCAACTTGCTCAATATCTTTCATTCCTAGATGCTGCAAATCAACTGTATGTACACCGACTGCCATAAGATTACCTCTTTTCCTTAAAAAATGACCTTCATTCTACTGAAATTACAAGATGTTGTGAATGACTACTTGGACGATATTGCATTATACCCGGATCATTCATCGCGCCTGCATACGAAGCGCACCGTCTAAACGAATAACCTCTCCATTTATTAACGTATTTTCAATCACATGCAAAACCAGGGCTGCAAACTCGTCAGGTCTTCCCAAACGCTTTGGAAAAGTGACCGTAGCCGCAAGACTATCCTGGACTTCTTTTGGCATGTTTAAAAGAAGCGGCGTTGCAATTAAGCCGGGAGCGATGGTATTGACGCGAATGGCATGCTGGGCTAACTCACGTGCAGCAGGAAGGGTCATGGCCACCACGCCTCCTTTGGACGCACTGTAAGCGAGTTGGCCTATCTGTCCTTCAAAGGCTGCAATCGATGCCGTATTGATAATTACCCCCCGCTCTTCCGATTCAGGCTCAATAGCAAGGCGCGACATAGCATGCGCTACTACGCGCATGACATTAAAGGTTCCCACCAGATTGACATCAATGACGGCCTGAAAATCACTTAAAGGCATGGGGCCTTCTTTACCAACCATCCGTTTTGCGGGTGCCACGCCTGCGCAATTGATGCAAATTCTTGGAACACCGAATTGCTCTATGGTTTGTTGCATCGCTTTTTCAACTTCACTTGCTGAGCGCACATCACAAGCAATGCGGTTTGTTTGCTTATCCTCTTCCCTATCCCAGACAACGACTAAAGCCCCTTGCTGCCCAAGAAGCTCGGCGCAGGCTTTACCCATTCCTGAAGCGCCGCCGCTAACAAGCGCTACCTGCTTTACTTTCATGCTATTTCCTTATTGTAAATAGGCCTTACTTAATGCTTTAAATTGTGCAGTACCTGCCTGGCCAATCCATTCAAAAAAAACCATCTCGCGGGTTACCAATTCAATGCCAGCCTGTTTCATCCGTTTTAAGGCATACTTGTAATCGATTTCTGCGCGACTGCTCACGGCATCTGCCACAACAAAAACCGCAAATCCAGCCGCTTTCAGATCCAGGGCTGTTTGCAGTACACAAACGTGGGCCTCAATACCTGTCAAAACCAATTGGTGTTTATTAAGCGCTTTGAGCTGCTCTTTAAATAAGGGCGCACGCCAACAGGAAAATTGCACCTTTTCGATGGCTTCTTGTTTTGGCGCTATCTCGCTAAGGGGGGCAACGGTCTTGCCTAACCCTTTGGGATATTGTTCGCTAATGAGTTGAGGGATATGTAAATCACTTGCCAAACGCATGAGCCAACCACAGTTTGCGATAAGCGTTTCCTTGTGCATAACATGCGGCGTTAATTTTTCTTGCACATCGATGAGCAACAAACAAGCATGCTCTTTATGAAGTAACATAGCTTCTCCTTGTGAAAAAATCACGGGTATCCAGTCGCTGTATTTAGAATACCCTCACCCTAACCCTCTCCCTTGAAGGGAGAGGGGAACCTCCATTCTAAACAATGGTTTTTTGCCTAAAAATAGCACGGAAAAATCCCCTCTCCCCTACTGAGTTGAGGGATATGTAAATTATTTGCCAAACGCATGAGTCAACCACAGTTTGCGATAAGCGTTTCCTTGTGCATGACATGCAGCGTTAATTTTTCCTGCACATCGATAAGCAACAAACAAGCATGCTCTTTATGAAGTAACCTAGCTTCTCCTTGTGAAAAAATCACGGGTATCCAGTCGCTGTATTTAGAAACCCTCACCCTAACCCTCTCCCTTGAAGGGAGAGGGGAACCTCCATTCTGAACAATGGCTTTTTGCCTAAAAATAGCACGGGTATCCAGTCGC
>JBAZXN010000021.1:0-45110 GCA_041659885.1 Tatlockia sp. | reverse complement strand
TCAAATTCTCTCAAGCGCCCACACAGTTTGTCTTCCAACTTCTTAATGAATCTGCCCTGTCGGCGTGCTGCGTATTCTACTCAAACCAGCTGCTATGTCAATCACTTTTTGCGTTTTTTTCCAATAATTTTTGAATTCAAACGTTATTAGGCTGCAAATTATGCAGCACGGTGAATTGTTGGTTAATTAAAGGGGGACCCATTACACTTTCGAGGTAAAACATCCTATCTACGCGGGGGCTGCTTCTTCTTTTTTTACTTCCACATTTGTTAGTATAGATCAGGAATTTAATTTTGCAAAAAAATTATACAATTTTTTAAAAGGAGCTTTTCGTAGGCGGTGTAAGCCGTTCATAGTGATAGAACGTTAAATCATAACTATTCTTTTCGTCTTTTAATCGAAAGCATTTTTCTGTGCAATGCCAATCTGCCGCATTAAAAGAGGGGAAAAACACATCCGCTGCAAAGGTATGGTGAATTACGGTTAAATCCATCCTGGAAGCATAGGGCATTGCCTGTTTAAATAGAGCAGCTCCGCCAATAACGGCTGCCTCCTTGACCTCACTGAGTAATGCAAAGGCTTTTTCCAGGGAATCAACGACTTCCACCCCCTCTATTTCCATCTGTTGCGTGCTTAATACGATATTTAATCGACCAGGAAGTGCCCTGCCTATCGATTCATAGGTTTTTCTTCCCATAATGATGGGCTTGCCTAAGGTGATATTTTTAAAATGTTGGAGATCGGCTGGGAGATGGCAAAGGAGCGCATTGTCTTTACCTAAACCGTATTGTTCATCAATTGCAGCAACCAATCGGATGAGCGTCATTTTGCCCTCGACTTTGCCATGGATGCCGCCATCTCGACGGCCGCCAATAAACTTCCCGCATCGGCCTGGCCTGTGCCTGCTAATTCGAGTGCCGTTCCATGATCGACTGAGGTACGAATATAGGGTAAACCCAAGGTAATATTTACTGCGCGTCCAAAGCCTGCGTATTTTAAAACAGGTAGTCCCTGATCATGATACATTGCAACAAAGGCATCCGCTTTTTGCAAATAATGCGGCGTGAACAGCGTATCCGCAGGAAAAGGACCCAATACGTCAATTCCTTTCGTTTTTAAATGGTTAAGCGCAGGACTGATACTATCTATCTCTTCTGTCCCTAAATATCCGCCCTCTCCTGCATGCGGATTTAATCCTGCAACATATATTTTAGGTGCAACGATTCCGAAATCCTGTTGAAGCGCTCGATGAAGCGTTTCTATTATTTGTTCAATACGCGGTGCAGTTATTGCATCCGCAACGTTTCTTAATGGAAGATGCGTTGTTACCAATGCAACTTTCATCGCATCGCAGGCTAACATCATAACGACCGTTTCTACTTTTGCCTGCTCTAAAAAAAATTCGGTGTGTCCTGTGAAAGGGATCCCTGCTTCATTAATAATTGCTTTATTTACAGGGGCGGTAACCAGTGCTGAAAACTCCCCCTGCAGGCATTTATCTGCCCCTTGTTGCAACATCTCAATGACGTAGGATGCATTGGCTGTATTTAATACTCCGGCCTTAGGTGTCTCTTTACAGGGTAGGGACAACACCGTAAGCGTATTTACGGATGGATTAACCGGGATACCGGCTTGATAGTCCTGAAGCGTTATTTGTTGTTTTAACAAGGCAGCTCTGGTAGCCAACACCTGTTTATCCCCAAGGACTACGATAGGATAGGGCAATGCAGCAAGCGAAAGGCAGAGCTCAGGGCCAATTCCTGCTGGCTCGCCACTGGTAACAAGAAGCGGTTTCATGCCAATTTTTTATCCAAAATATTTACGAAGGCATCGGCACGAATGTGTTGCTGCCAATTTTGCACTGCTTCGGTAAATTTACGTTGTTGCAGAAACTGGCGCGCTTGTTGCCGTTTAAAGGTTGCGGAATCGTCAATTTTTTTACGCTCCAGCACCTCGATTAAATGCCAACCAAAAACTGTTTTCACAGGTTTGCTCACCTGATGTGCTGGCAAAGCGTCCATGGTTTTTTCAAACTCAGGGACAAGCTCGCCTGGATTTACCCAACCTAAATCTCCCCCTTTCACTGCACTGGTTACATCCAGGGAATATTGTTTTGCCAGTAGGGCAAAATCTTTTCCTGATTTGATTTGTTGGTATAAATTATTCGCTTGTTTGCTTACTTCATCAGCAGTCATGCTGGCATCCTGCTTGATAAGTATATGACGCACGTGGGTTTTGGTCACTTCATGCGTTTGTTTGTCGCCATTAACCGAAACCAGTTTGATCAGTTGAAAACCATTGCCCGCTCGAAGCGGTCCAATGACTTGCCCTGTTTGCATGTGTTCTACCTGTTTTGCAAATAGCTCGGGTAATTCGGCTAAATGAAGCTCACCCAAATCGCCACCATCCAGAGCAAATTCACCGCTTGATTCTTCGATGGCCAATCGACTAAAGTCTTCACCCTTATGGATTTTTTGAAGTAATGCATCGGCTTTAGCCCGCGCTTTACTCAATTGCGCTGAAGTAGGTTCTTCGGACAGAGGAATAACGATGTTTTGTACGTGAAAAGTCCATTGGGATTTGTCTTCGTTATTGGCAAACTTCAGGTACTCTTCAATCTGTTCGTTTGTGACGTTTATCTCACTGCCAATCGCTTTTTGTTGCACGCGACTGATTAAAATTTCCTTGCGTATATTCGCTCTGAAATCTTCCCAACTGAGACCCTGTTTGGTTAACGCTTCGCGCAACTGCGTTAAGGTCAGATTGTTGGCGCTGGCAATTTTACCTATTGCATCATTTAAATCAGTGCTATCAACATTAAGATCGTTTTGTTTTGCCAATTGCAATTGCAAATCCACATCAATTAAATGCTGCAATACCTGTTTGCGAAGGATGTTATCTGGCGGGATTTCGGTATGCTTTGCCGCAAGCTGGTTTTTTAAAATTTCCACCTGGGCGTCTAGTTCACTCGCTGTAATCACGCCTTCGTTGACAACCGCGACCACTTTATCCAGCGGCTGTGCAAAGACTGACAGTGCTGGCAATAGCAGTAACATACATACTATTTTCTTTAACATGCCATTATCCTCTTTTTCTACATTTGTTCGGCAATTTAGGATATTCTTTAACAAAATACAAGCCACTGTGCTAACTAGTTGCGAAAGATGTCGTTATATCCCTGAATAAAGGTACGAAGCCTGCTTGAAGGATCACTATTTCCAGCAGAGCCTAGCCCTTTCAATAAAATTTGAAAATACACATTGTTGTTATAGCGAGGCCTTGCAAGGGTGTTTAAGTCGCGAAAAGTGCGCCCACCGACCAAACGCATCGCAAAACAGCAACTGTCATACTGTACGCCAAAAAGTGACATCATTTCATACTGTTTGCTGATGTTATAATTATACGCGCCTACTGTGCTCCATTTTGTGCTAAATGGCCAGGCATAGGCAAAGGTAGCCTGGTGCAAGGGATTGGTTTGTAGCGTGTAGCCGGCTTGCGTAATGTCTCCGTTTACCAGGTAGGTGTAACCTAAGCTGATAATTTTATTTAATTGCGGTTGGTAATGAAAATTCACATGCCCGTTATTTGTTGATTTTGTCTCAGGATCCCAGACGTAATCACCCGTGGTAACCCAAGAGGGATTAAAACGGTAAACACCTCGGGTCACAACAGGCGAATAGGTTGAGTCAGGGGATAAACTGCCTAAAATTAAAGGGCTATCAACACAATCCCCGTTCACATTTTGACACAGTTGCACACGCCTGTTTGAAAAATAACGGCTTTGCCCCAAAGTCAGGCTTGCTTTTTCAATGCCTGAATCTTCAGCAAGCCAGCGCGTACTTAATGCATAGGAAAGCTGATTAGTGTCGCCAATTCTGTCGAACCCTGAAAAACGGTTGTTTCGAAATAATTGATCGTAATTAAAAATCATGTAGCCTGAATCAAAAACGGGAATTGGCGTTTGATCATGATACGGGACATAAAGATAAAAAAGACGCGGCTCCAAAGTTTGCGTGTAGGCGCGACTTAAATAAGAAACAGGGCGCTCAAAATACAATCCGCTATCCACGCTATAGCGTGGAATTGTGCGAGTATATTGCAGGTTTTGATTGAGGAGCGGATTAACAAACGTTTGGTGCGTTACCCCATAATAATTTTCAACCAACTCAATGGACGGGGTAAAAAATCCCCAGGGTTTACGCTGTGGTAAAGACAGCACCGGGTTCAGATGATAGCGTGAGCCATCCGGTCTTTGTATTTCGCCAGGCCACTGAAAGTAGTCAAATTGCCCAAGCAATGAAAAGCTGCCATTAAACGGCAATTCATCGTATTTACCAAATGCCTTTAATTGTGGCAACCGCTGATAGGCATCTTCAATAGGAGTCTCATCAATGGGGTGCAATGTTTGATAGCTTTGCACCATCCCCCGGAAAAACCAATGATCCGTTGTATAGGATAAATCCCCCTGCCTTAATAATTGCCTCTCAGTCATTACCGCAAGGTTGGTACTAAAATCCTGCAGAAAATTATCGTCTGAAACTTGCTCAAGATTAAGACCAAAATGCAAATCAGGGTTAATTAACGTGCTGTTTTGCAATTGAAAAGACCAGCGATTGGTCGATTTATTACCAATCTCCGGGTAAAGGAGGCTTTTATCCTGTAGAAACGATTTGTACGCGCGGTCATCCGGTAAAAAACGGCCATCAACGAACCCAAAGGAACTTGAAGTTAAATACCTGAACTGCCCTCCCAGCATCAGCCCTCGCTTAGTGTAAAGATGCGGTGTAATGGTGGCGTCGTAATTGGGGGCAATATTCCAATAATAAGGAAGTGCCAAATCAAAACCACCTACATTGGATGATCCAACAACTGGCATCAGAAAACCGGACTTGCGTTTTTTTGAGGTGGGAAAACTGAGATAAGGTGTATACAAAATGGTTTTATTTTTAATCATTAATCGTGCATTGCGGGCAACACCCAATTCGTCCTGACTGTTTAAAGTAATTTTATCCGCTTCAATATGCCAGGCATCGTCTTCTGGTGCACAAGTGGAGTAGGTTGCTTTTTCCAGAAGATAATCTTTATTGGCAAAACGCTCAATGTGGCTCGCCCGCCCCCAGGAAGGCAAAATAGCACCGTGCTTTTGGTAGTTAAAACGGTACAGCACATCCTCAACTTTACCGGATTTGTCTTGTGGATTTATCGTGGCCTTGCGAGCAATCATGAGTCGACCCGCTTCCAAATAATGTACATCGCCCAAAAGCTCTATCTGTGTGACTTTATTGGTTTTGGCATCGCGATAAACATAAGCAGTTTGGGCATTAACAATACGACCTGCTTGCTGTACGCTTACATTACCACGCAATTCAGAACGGCCTTTGCCGTAAAAAGAGACGTCATTGGCTTCGATCTGCACGGCATCACCGTTTAATGAAGCAATGGTAATTGGCTTATAACTCCCCTCGCACAAGGGTGACTCCGGTGTGGACTGCCAACCCAGGCACTGCGCAAACTGGGAGCGCAACAAGGGCGTGAGTCGTGAATCATGCGCAATAACACAGGCTTGAACTGGCTCAATGACCACTTCTTTTGCAAAGGAGAGCGTATGATAGATCCCGGTAGCCACAGCCGTTGCTGAAAGCAAAGCCACTGCACCATAGCGAGGAAAAATCATTTTATAGAATGACTGAATTTTCAAATCACCAATGTTCACCGCCACCAAAATACCTTATGATCACGGCACAATTTTGTGCTCTAGGAATTAAGGCTGAGGAGTATACCATGCATCAACGCGAAAACGCACTCCACCAGTGGCTTGAAGAAGTGCTTGCCACAAATCAGTATCAATTGGTGCCACTTACAGGCGATGCCAGTTTCCGCCGTTACTTTCGGTTACATCAGGAAAAAGGAACGCGCATCGTGATGGATGCGCCCCCCATGAAGGAAGACATTGCGCCGTTTATTGCGGTGGCCAAGCTGTTACAAGCGCTCGAGGTCCAAACGCCAACAGTCCATGCTTTTGATAAGAAACAAGGATTCGCCCTTCTTGATGATTTTGGCGACACGCTATTGTTGAATCAGTTAACCGATCAAACAAGTGATTTTTTTTATACGGAGGCCATGAAAGTCCTCACCCGGCTACAGGTAAAAGCCCCGCAACTGCCCGTATTTGATAAAGCCTTTATCTTGCAGGAGCTCGCAGTTTTTCGCGAGTGGTTTCTCCAGTCCTACCTGCAATTAAATCTTTCGGATAAAGAAGAGATACTGCTTGAAAAAACCTTCGATTTAATCAGTGAAGCCCTTTTGCAGCAACCCAGGGTACTCATTCATCGCGATTTTCATTCACGCAATATTATGTTGAACCACAACACCCTGGGAATTATTGATTTTCAGGATGCAATGCAAGGCCCTTTTACCTACGATTTAGTTTCTTTATTAAAAGATTGTTATATTCAATGGCCTATTGAAAAGGTATTACACTGGGTAGACTTTTTTTATAAGCAAACCCCACTCACCCAGCAATACAGCTGGCCTGATTTTGTTCGTGCTTTTGATTACTGCGGTCTGCAACGCCATTTAAAAGTGCTGGGTGTTTTTTCCCGGTTGCATTTACGGGATAATAAGTCAGGTTACCTTAAGGACTTGCCACTGACACTCCATTATGTAATGGCTTGTCTTGAAGGCCATGAGGAGTTGCAGCCTTTTTATTCATTTATGCAAAGCAGGATTGATTTACCATGAAAACGGCAATGATCCTGGCGGCAGGCCGAGGTGAACGGTTGAAACCCCTTACCGAAAAATTACCCAAAGCCATGTGTTTGGTGGGTGACAAACCGCTGATTGCGCACCATGTTACTCATTTAGCGCAGTCAGGTTTTGAACAGATTGTTATCAATCATGCCTACCTTGGTGGACAAATTCGCCGTTACCTCGGAAATGGCGCGCATTGGAGTGTAGATATTCATTATGCGCCTGAGCCGCCCGGAGGGCTTGAAACAGGAGGGGGGATTTTAAATGCTCTGCCTTTATTAGGTGATAAGCCCTTTGTTACCGTGAATGCGGACGTCTTAACAGACTACAATTTCAGCACATTGCACTTACCTGAAGAAACGCTCGCGCATCTCATTTTAGTGGAAAATCCGCCCCATAAAAAACAAGGGGATTTTGGCCTTTTCGGTAACAAAGTCAGTCTTGATTTCCCTTTTTACACTTTTTCAGGCATTGCCTGTTATCATCCTTTAGCCTTTCAAGCCTGTAAAATAGGCCGCTATTCCGTAACACCGTTGTTACGGGATTTAGTGAAACAAAAAGGGGTCAGTGGCGCATTGCATTCAGGGCTATGGATTGATATTGGTTCGTTTGAAGGATTGCTGTCAGCCAATCGGGTTTTTAACGCAAAAGGGACTTAGGGAAAAAATACCTCATATCATTGCGCCAGGAGACACTGCCATTAAGTTAAGCCCGTCATCCCTCGCTGCGCGAAGGATCTTCTGCATCAGGCACGGTGCCAGCATCAGGAGATCCTTCGCGCAGCGAGGGATGACGGAAGTTCAAAATCCTTAACTTAATGGCAGTGGCGCCAGGAAATGGGGTATTTGAAATAACGCACTACATTCGCTTTACCACGCCTTCGGCTGGCGCTTCTTTTTCTGCCTGAGGGGGAGTGTATTGGCGGGCTCTTACCGCTGCCGTTTTTACCCCATTACTTTCGAGATAAGCCTGTAACCCCTTGTCTTTATCCATTATCAGTTTTTCAACCCGTTCTGGATCGGCTTTTTTGGAGGTCATCTTGCCATTATCGGTTGTTTCATAAAGCACTCCGCTTTTCGCAACGATTTGATAACCCGCCAGATAGGCTTTTAGGAATTTTTCGAGCAAATTTTCTTCGTCTGCGTCAATGGCTTTTCCTTTCGCAGAAAAGCCACGTGTAAATTCAGAGTCGGGATAAATGTCCATGGAAACTTTGATTGGATTTGTCAATTTTTGGCTCAATGCTTCGGCCGTTTTCATGGCAAGGTTTGCTTGTAAATTTTTAAAGCGTGTATCCCCTGCAATACCATCCCAGGGTCTGCCCGTTGAGGTATTCTGTAAATGCACATTTTCTCTAAACTCCTCCAGGAAGGCAGGATTCTTCATCGCGCTCGAATAGTGCTCTACCAGATAATCTGCAGCCTCCGGAGTGGTTGCCACTTCCATCGTCTCAAAAATAGCTCTTTCGGAAGGCCCTCGTTCACTTGCGTTTTTATCGCGTTTTATTGGGAAATTAGCCATGTTATCCTCTCACCGCTTTAAAATAGTATCACTTGTCTTGTTTATTATGGATTATAACGGCCCGCTTTGAAACATAGGGATGGTGTTCCTACCTAAAACAAATTAACCCAATGCGCAAATTGTTTCATGAAATTGGCCAAAAATTCACGGGTTCCTTCATTGACTATTGTTCCGTCTTCACCAAGGAGTTTATCAATGCCGGATAGATAGGCTTCCGGTTGTTGCATACAACGCACATCTAAAAAGACAAAGGTCTGACGCAAGTGCTGATTGGCACCAAACCCACCAATCGCTCCCGGTGAACAACTTATCACCGCAGCGGCTTTCTTTCCCCAGACACTTTGTCCATAGGGTCTTGATCCGACATCAATGGCATTTTTAAGGGGGGCTGGCATTGAGCGATTGTATTCTGGCGTAATAAAAAGAAGCGCATCGACTGCTTTGACCTGCTCACGAAAAGTGGTCCATTGCGCAGGGGGAGTTCCTTCGTCATCAGGATCCTGGTTATAAAGCGGTAATTGCCCAATTTCAATAATCTGCACCTGAAGTGAACTGGGAGCAAGCTGCATTAAGGCTAACCCAAGCTTTCTACTAAACGATTCCTTACGAAGGCTACCTATAATTAATCCAATTTTTTTCATATCATCCATCCTTGCGTCAGCTTTTGTAATTATAGTGCAAAACGCTGCCCTTTAATACACGAAACAAAGGGATTATAGCTTGCCACGCGCGTGGCAACCGTGCCCGCCCCCACCGGTATTTCCATCTCCAGCATTTTGCGAATGGGAGGAGTAAGCTGTGCTGCTTCTTTCCCATAACGTGCTACAAAATATTCGCCCTGAAAAGCCATCCGATGCTGGATTTCCACTCCGCCACCCAGTTTTTTAATGCGCTCAAGATTCCGCTCATCCACGGTTTCGGCATGGTCAAAAAACCATCGTAACCCCTGAAAGGGCGTATCCTTATGAATGGATTCAAATACATTCAATGCGCGGGTTATGGTTTCATTGTAGGTGGCATGCAAACGAAAAGGCCAACGTTGCTCTACTAAGAAACGCACCACAGCGCTTAGTTCTTGCTCCATTTTTTCAGGCATAGTAGGGCGATTTAATTCCCGCATAAAATGGCGCGTTGAATTCATTTGCTGTGCAAGAGGAAGCTTAGGCCCTTTGGCTAAGGTTGCGTAATGAATCATCGCATTGGGTTCAGCAATCAAAAGGCCTGTAGGATTGCCTTTTTTATCTCGCGCAATATGCCCACCGGGTGGGTCTTTCGAATCGCGTGTAATACCCACTGCTTCAAGTGCTTTGCGATTAAGCAGTGCTCGGTCGTAAAGATGTAAAATAAACACAAGGGTATCGGCGAGCCACTTGTTCATTGCTATTTATTGACTTTATGTGGAAATTTGGCCCGCTGTCCGTAATCATGAACCAGGCTCGCCGCATAGTCGATACCCATTCCATACGCGCCAAAATGTTCCCGCGCGATGTTTGTCGTGCCTTCGTAAGTTTCCATCCGGCTCCAGTCGCGTTGCAGTTCAAGCGTTAATTGCAAGGTAGTTATCGATTCTGCGCCGTATTTTTCGCAGCGACGAATGGCTGCATCGTGCGCTTCGATTTGCTTTTGCGCTTTTGGCTGTTGAATACAATGCCCCAAAATGCGGAGGCAACTGATTTAGTTGTGCTTTGCTTTGACACATTGACTTTTCCTTGCGAATCGCGCACAATGGCAAAGTTTTTAATCATAATGGGCTTTTTATGGAAATATTGAGAGTTTTGCCGCAAAGCGCGTCTTATCTTGCCAGATCATTTGTAAACGGTATTGTCCGAGCAACCGTTGCGTCTACTCAATTTTTTCGTGAAGTCTTTCGTGCACACTACAATATTTTGGGACAATATACCGCACCCATTGAACAGGAGTTACTAAAAACCAAGCCGCCAAATCCTCGGGAACTGAGTATTATAGGGCAAATTCTCCTTACAATTATCCCGGTACTGCCCGCTGTTTGGCTTTTTTCAGTGACCTTGGCTCCTCTACTTTATAATTCCCTTGTTCTGTTTTATGTCAGTTTTAGTCGAATAACAAACCTCACTTTACTCGATATCCCCCATCGAATGCTCCCGGTGCCGAATGGAAAAATGGCCTGGTATCGTATTCTTTCTGGCGCTTTAGGACTGGCCGCAGGTCTTCCTCTGGGTTTTATTTCCGCAGGAATTGTAGGTTTCTCGCGTGTTCTCTGGCATTCCAGCCTCACTGCGGCATACCAATTCTTAGGCAGTATGAATCACTTTTTGCGAAAAAAGATTTCTCTTTATGATGGACGCTCGGACTTTTGTAAAAACGATTTAGGCTACCCTGGCGTTGTTGTTGGCGGCCTGCTTTCGCCTTTGGCTATGGGAGCGGCCTTAGTTTGGCGTTCTGGCCAGGAAAGCATTGACACCGGCAAAGAAATTTTTCATGCCTTGGTTAGCAAGGTCCTTCCCTGGAAGTGGGATTTCAAGCTTCAAAAGCGATCAACTGCTGCAAGTTTAGGGTTTGGCGCACCTGGCCTTGTAGTCGGTGGATTAGCAGGCATTGTCGCTTCTGTAGCGGTAGTGGGAGGGCGAACAATTACCAATACTTTAAATAGCACCTATTATAGTTTTTGCTTTGTCGCAAACCTTGCTTTGCATGAGGACTATCGGCTTAATCTGGGTAAGGTAAAACGCCCTTCCAAAGAGCTGTACGGTTTTGGCTTGCCGGGGCTATTTTTTGGCGGTTTTTTAGGACTCGCTCCCTTCGCTCTTTTTGGGTTTTCTCGTATTGTATACCACTCCGCTTTAACGGCTCTTTCTGTCATTCGGGTGGCCAATAATATAGTGCGCCATGAGCAAAAACCCATTGAGGATACGCGGGAAGATTTTTATAAAAACAAATTAGGCTTTCTCGGCTACTTTATTGGCGCGCTTGCCGCCCCCTTTACCATGGGAGCTACTTTAGGCGCTCATGTGATAGAAGAAAGTGCACTTTCAGGCGTGGAAATTTTTTGTTCAATTATGGACAAAGTGCTTCCTGAAAACAACGAATTTAAGCACAAACGACGGGAGCGATTAAACTATGATCGCAATTTTTTGGGTGCTCCTGGTCTTTTAGCAGGAGGGGTATTCGGTAGTATCGACTTTGGGCTAGTAGCAATCGCTCGAACACTTAGCAATTCAGTAAACAGTGCCATCTACAGCTTTTTTTATGTCACAAATAGTGCTTTGGCTAATCCTTATTTTCGAGTAGAGCCTTTTAAACGCCCCTTACCACAACAAGCAGGTTTTGGCATGCCAGGACTCTTCCTGGGTGGACTAGCAGGGTTGGCAGGCTTTGCTGCTGCAGGACTTGTTCGAATTGCGTTTCATACGGCTTTAAACACGGGGGCTGTGGTTATTTTGGGTGTGAATTTTGTGCAGAAAGAACAGATTTCAATAAAAGATACTCGCAAACCCTTGGAGAGATATGGGTTAGGTATTGCAGGTTACCCCTTTGGTTTATTCGCAGCTCCTTTTGCGATGGGCATTGCCGGCATGGGTCGTACCCGAAGAGAAAGCTGGGAAACAATCAAGGAAACCTTCGTAAGCATAGTCAATCTTGTGTTACCCAAAGAAATCGATTACGAATATAAGGATCGTAAACGGATTGACCATTACTTTTTTGGAGCTCTTGGTTTTCCATTAGGCGGATTTGCAGGAAGCGTTGTTTTTGCAGCAGTTGCCGCAGGTCGCACCGTGTTTAACTCAATGAAAAGTGCCGCCTACAGTTTTACCTTCATGAGCAATCAAGCATTTCACCTATTTGATCAAGATCGCTTTAAAAGCGCTCCGAAAGATCAATTTGGATTTGGTTTGCCGGGGTTTATTCTTGGAATTCCACCAGGAATACTGGGCTTTGCCACTTTAGGTTTTGCACGGGTTGTTTATCATTCAACAACAACAGCAGGAAAGGTGATTTTATCAAGCATCAATCGCGTGCGGCAGGAGCAAGCCGATACCGAAGACCGCCGTAAAGCGTTTGATAAAAAGATAGGCCTGCCAGGCTATCTTCCAGGTATTGTGGTTGCCCCTTTTTCCATGCTGATTGCCCTCATGGAACGGGTAGCAAATGAAAGCCTCAAATCGATAGACGAATTCTTTGTAGCTACTGTCAATCTGGCCTTGACTAAAAAGCTGACCTACACAAAAAGTCGCGATTTCACCGACAGCGTGGGTTTTGGCGCCCCCGGCCTACTGCTTGGCGTACTGTTAGGTAGTGTAGGTTTTGCGGTTATCGGGCTTCAAGGCGCTCTTTCTAACAGCTGGGATACCGGCAAACGCATGTTTACAAGCCTCACCAATTTAGGATTAGGCGAGGGATGGATTCCTCTTTTGCCCTTGGAATGCGAAGACGAACGAAACCGTGTCCAAAAATACCTTTTTGGGTTTCCGGGTGCTGTGGTCGGAGCCACCGTGGGTTTGCTCACTCTTTCCCTCATTCTCTCTAAAAAATGGGTTAGCAATACCCTTATCTCCTGGCGTAGCTTATCAGGCTCTTTACTCAATGGCGGATTTTGCATTCCTTTATTTAAAGGATTAGCGGGTGATGAGCGAACTTCTGAGGCCAAACTTGCGGGGGGATTAGGGTATATTGGCGCATTAATCACCACCTGGTTCCCAAGCGCTGTGATTTTCACCGCTAAAAAAATACTGCCTGTATTGTTTTTTGGTGCCTTGGGCGTTTTGCTTGCACCACTCATTGCAATATGGAAAGGGGTAAACCAGTCTGCGCATCCGCGTTTTGAGGAAAAAAATGAACCTATTGACCTCAATAAAGAATCAGACACCGATCAGAAATTCAGGAATATTTATTCGTCCCTTAGTCCATGGGGGCAGTTACGTGAAAAGGCAGTGGTTGGGGAGGAGCAGACCGGTCGAAAAGGAGCTTCTTGTTTTGCCCGTAAATCGATGACCTTCAATGTACCAACGATTACTGAGTTTACCTTAGACAAGCTTTTAGCGGCTTACCGTGCCGACCCCGAACATTTTTTAGATAAAGGCATGGACAATGCCCTTAAAGAAACAAAAGAGTACTATCGCATTACAGAATGCCTGGAGTCAGCCCATTTTATTGCGATGCGTGAAAAGGAAATTGATAAGCTGGGGGATTTTGTTAAAAAATATTGTATTGGAACGGTTGTTAGAGTTCCTGATGACTTTTACTCAGACACTCAACATGCATGGTCTACTGTTTTTTGGGGTAAGCAGGCAAGGCGCGGTGAAGCACCCAAAGAAAATGTCAGCAGCTTCCGTGGGTAATCGGTTGATGCACTGCTGACAATTTCATGTCAGCAATGATTTCACCCTGCCGCCAATTGGTGATCAAGGTTGTTCGGAATAACCAATTGAGCTATTACTCACAGGATGACGCAGAATATGGTTAGTAAAATGATGTGCTCCTTTACTAAAAGGTGTTTCCACTAATTCGCCATTGGCATTATAAAAGTGACCACAGATTTTTTTTGAACTTAGGTCCAACACATCCCAAAAATGGCCTCTTTGCGTTATTGCATATTGTCCCTGATAAGTTTGGTTAAACCCCTCTATGTTCAGATTAAGTGCCCCTATCTTAATCTCTTGACTATTGACTGGAGTTGAGCAAAACAGGGATTGTCGCGAACTCGATACAGTAATTACTGGGGATTGCCGAGGTATTGGGGGGATAAGGGCATTATCTTTTTCGATAATCTTATCTTGAGGAAAGATAACCCTCTCATTGTGGAGCGCAATAAAATCAATTGGCTCTTCAGCAATGTTTGCTATTTCCCTTAAAAGCATCTCAGCGGCACTAGCGGTTATTTTATCGCCGAAATAGGAAGTTCCAAGACAGCCACAGGTCGCATAAATTTCTTGTCGTTGTTGTTGCTTGGTTAATTTTTTAAAGGATGAAATGTGTTGCATTAAACCATTATTCGTTACCTTTAAATAATCTTGCATATTTTTTTTGATTTTTTCGCTAAAATCCGAATTACCATAACTATCGTTATAAGCCGAATGGCTTTCGTTCTCAATCAGTATGTCTATCCGATCGGTTTCCTTTTTATGAGCATAAGTAGCAAGCACTTTGAGAGCGATTAATTGCGGAGCCTCATTCTTTTCAATAGGTTGAGCCGATAAACCATAGTTATTAATTAACAAGAGGTTCGTGTAATTCCAACCTCCTCTTTTAAAGCAAGCCGTTTCATAATTGCCATAAGACTGACTGATCGCGGCAATTTTAGCTTGATTAAAAACATCAGAGCTACCATAAACCAGTAGTTGATTGGTTCTCGGTAGCTCTTTAATGGTACAGCTCGCTGGAAGTGTGGCTATTATTTCTTCTAATGTCATTGTAAATCCCAAGTTAAAAATGGCGCTGGTCTAAGTACCTGTCCGGAAACAACCTTATAAGTTGAATATTACCATGTAATTGCTCGCAATATGAACACTAATGACTTACAGACTCAAGGTGTTGACTCTTATTTTTGATAACCTTTTTGCGAAAAAGAGCTTTTTTATTATTGAAAACGTTATTCCTTTTGAAGCCTAACTCACTCTTGTTTCCCTCAGCAAACCATTTTTCCCAAGCAGAAAGGTTATATGCTCCATAATTTTTTCCACTAATTTTTTTCAGAAGTAAATAAGCCCAGTCGTGATTATTTGGCTGCTTCAATTGCAATAGAGCTAATAAATTTTTTTTTCCTTTATGAATAATCAGCATTCTGGATTTTTTATCTAAAGGCATATTAGTTAATAACGATAGCGCTTTATTTCTATCTGTTCCATAAGGAGAATTTAAGTAACTCCCCAGCTACTAAGAAGTTACAGTGAACTGGCAGTTCACAACAGCAAATGCTCGGATAAAATTGAAAAAATTTTATCCGATTATTGAGGAATTAACTGGTTATAATTAGGGCGTGTCATCAATTAAGTTTTTTGGCTGCAAATGCGGCTCATTGGCACCATTTTGCGCTTGAATTCGTTAAATAGGACAGGCTATTCGCTTCAAAAAATTAATTGATGACACGCCCTAGACAAACAACGTACTAGTGTCCACTAAAAGGTTGCAAGATCATTTCTGCTTTTGCTTTAAGGTAGCTTTCTTGCTTTGGCAGAACGCTTTTATTCCAAAGTCCAAAAGTTGATCGTAGCACTTTGAACCCCTTGTCAGATCTAGGCTCCTCTTTACAACCATTTTTAAAATTGCCAGATACGGCCAAAAAATCAATTGGGCAAAGCAATTCTTCTTTTATAATAGACGCAACATTATTTTTTTCTTGAGGAACCGTTTGAGATTGGTGAGATAGCATTTTTTCTATACATAATTTGGTAGATTGCTGATTTTGTATAGGATTAGTTGGGGCTTGTTGCCTATCGATAGAACGGGCTTTAAAATAATGCCATAATCCAAGCACGCCGCCATAATTTAGTATCTCGGGGATTATTGCTAAAATTACGCCTCCGGCTCCACCAACTATCCCTCCAACTACCAGGCCAATAATAGCCCCCAATGCAGTCCCGCCACCAGGAATGACACTGCCAATGGCAGCCCCCAGAATTGTGCCCATGCCTAAAGAAGCTCCAAAAAAACAAGCGAGCGATCCTAACTTTGTAGAACTTGCTTCATCATATTTAGATCCAGTTAAAAAACTACGGACTACTCCTCCCCAGGTTGTCGATTCTTTGAGTTTGTTTTCAGGATCATGTGTTAATTCAGAAAGCTCATAAAAGACAAAATCCGCATTTCCCTTTTGGTATTTTGCAGACGTATCATAAAAAAAATCAATAAAATCTTTTTTATTTTCAAAAGAATAAGCACCAAAATTAGTATCCATATACCATATTTGACCATTACTTCTGATGCTAGGTAAGTAGCGTGGGATCCTTTTAGAAAACGCCTCCTTAAGTAGTAGTCGCTATCGTGCACTTTCTCGGCAACAGCATAAATTTCTTCTGCTTGTGTACGGTAATCAGGACAAAAATGCCTACGTGTAATCCGCGTTTTTTTCACTGTTTGTTGATCTTGAGCTCTGCTTTTTTGGCCTCGTTGATAGTTATGAACGGCTTCATTCAAGTTAATTTTAGGAATACGACCATTTTGCGTCTTAAGTTCAGGATTCTTATAAGGGCTAAATTGAGGGTCAGCCATTGCAAAAGTGAAACCATAGCATTCCCCTAAAGAACTCCCAAGCCGATAATTTTCTCCTTGAATTATTTTAGCAATGAGATGGGGTTGAAATTTTTGAAGAATCACTTTCTTTTCAGAAATGAAAGATGTCCTGTTTTTCTGAGATTCTTGATTGCTAAAAGCCGGTAGGATTTCCAGATTTTTTTGTTTTTTATTATTGCGCCGTTCATCAATACATGTAAATTCATTTCGAATTTTTTGCAAGTAAGGAGAGTATTTGTGATTTTTTGTATAATTATCAATGAAATTGATATCTCTCTCAAGATTAACATAATTATCGTCTTTAATTCTTGTTTCAATCCGAGCTTTTAATTTTTTAAAAAAAGCCTTTTCAGAGTCTTTTTTAAGTGGTTTTAGCGTGATTTTTTTTATATAATCCAAGCAGTTAAATAGACTCATGTAATACTCTGAATTTAATAATATTCATTAATTATTAGTAATATAATAACACTATTAGCTTAACGTTTTATTATTGTTCCAAGCTCAACAGATAATTGGACTGTACGCCCCTTTCTGAAATTGATTTTAAACAAGAGATAACTTTATGAATTCCTATCCAATAATACAATTAGGAAACCCAGACCTTAGGATGGTTTCTGAGCCTATTGCACAAGATACTTTCGGAACCGCAAGCTTGAAAAAACTTGAGGCCGCCCTGTTTGATTCTTTAGAACGTGAAAAAGGGTTAGGATTGGCAGCACCGCAAATTGGCATTAATAAGAGGGCATTGGTTTTTGGCATGAACCAACATCCCATACATACTCATCTCGCGGCCATCCCTTACACCATTTTATTTAATCCTTCTTTTGAACCCTTAACCGATTGTATGGAAGAAGCTTACGAGGGGTGTTTAAGTGTTGGCCAACTACGCGGGAAAGTAGCACGCTATAAATCCATCGGCTATCGGGGCTATGATGCAGAAGGTAAGTTGATAGAGCGTGAAGTATCTTCCCTTCATGCCCGAGTATTACAACATGAACTCGATCATTTAAATGGCATCATTTTTTTAGATAAAGTGACAGACTACCATTCACTCGGGTTTCATGAGGAGTTACTGTTGTCTGGTGCGCTTACTTCTCAAAAGACGGATTAAGTCATGTTTTTGGCTTCCAAAAAAACGATTATTGCCGGTGCAATTGGCAATGCGCTTGAAATGTATGATTATGTCATTTGGGGTTTATTCTCCATTTACCTGTCAAAAGAATTTTTACCCCCTTCATCTAAGTTGTCTGACCTTTTTGTTTTGTTTTTGATAACTTATATTCTCCGTCCCGTTGGGGCATTAATTGGTGGGATTCTTGCTGACTCAATCGGGCGAAAAAAAGTATTAACTGTAAGTATTTTTTTTATGGGAATCTGTACCTGTATTGTGGGAATTTTACCTTCTTATGAGCGAATTGGTGTGATTTCCGTATTTATTTTATTATTTATTCGGTTAATTCAGGTATTCGCAGTTGGAAGTGAATACATTAGCTCAATTTCTTTGTTAATCGAAAGCTGTGACAAGAGAAAAAGAGGGTATTTTGGTTCCTGGGCTGCTTTTGGGGTGAATGCCGGAATGCTAATCGCTTCTCTTCTAGGCACTTCTTTACTTTATTTGATGGATATTCATGTTATACCTGACTGGGGATGGCGATTAGCTTTTATGCTTGCCTTTATTACGATGTTGGCAGGTTTTTGGATAAGAAGCTCTCTTCTAGAACGCTTTGAATTCATTATGGAAAATGCAAGAAGCGAAAAAAGATCGTTTAGTGAGGTTTTACGCCATGTTTTGGAAGTGATTAAGCAGCAGCGGTTCGATTCCATTTTAGTCTTTTTTTTGGTCTACTTTGGTGTAGCAACAACCATACTTATTTTTGTTTATGCACCCATTCACATGACAACAATTAATACCTTTCGCACCACAGAAGCTTTTGTAATTAATTCTTCAAGCTTGGCATTATTAGTGGCATTAGTTCCCTTTTTTGGATTTGTTTCTGATAGATTTGGCAGGATAAAAACACTTAGCTTGGGGGTTGTCCTTCTTTTAAGTTCAATTATTCCTTATTTCAATTTTTTATCTTCAGGGACTTTTTTTCAAGTTCTATGCGGGCATGTTTTAATTGCCATCCCCTGCGCATGTATCTTTGCAGTAACACCGGTGTTTATCACAGAACTATTTCCTCTGTCAGTAAGATGCTCAACTACCAATTTAATCTATTCCCTGGCAGCTTGTCTTGGTGGAGGGGTTACGCCTTTAATTGCTTTAAAATTAGGACAGTACGGTAGTTATTTTCCTGGTTTAATTCTTATTGTTTTAGGGGGCACAAGCCTGGTTCTTTTAGGCTTTAAGAGGGAGCGAGCGGAGAAGGCATTGATGCTAGTGCTGCGTTCTCTAAATACGCAACCACATAAATCGGTGTAAGTTTTCCGAACTGCCATCCAGCACCAGGGCTGTCATTCCCGCGCAGGCGGGAAACCATCCCTCGTATACCACGATCTCTATTTAATTAGATATTTTGAATTATTGACTACAATCTATGATCATAAAGATAAAATTAAGGTAAAATTCGTTATTTTTCAATGAATAAAAACTTTTGTCGGTTGATGAAAAGGAAAAGTCCTGAAAGCTTAATCGCCTATATAACGAGTCCAAACTAAAAGAACCCAAGCGATGGAAAAACAGTATTTCGTTTATTTGCTTGCAAATAAACCATATGGCACTTTATATGTTGGTGTAACAAATAACCTGATACAGCGTGTTTTTCAACATAAAGAAGGCTTAGTTGATGGTTTTACCAAAAAATACGATGTACACCAACTCGTGTATTATGAAGTTCACTTGGATATAAGAGAGGCTATCTTGCGAGAAAAAAGAATAAAGAAATGGAATAGACAATGGAAGATTAATCTCATTGAGCAAAACAACCCTCATTGGATTAATCTCAGCATTGGATTAGGTTGATGGATGGTTTCCCGCCTACGCGGGAATGACAGCCCTGGTGCTGGATGGCAGTTCGGAAAACTTACACCGATTTATGTGGTTGCGTATTTAGAAAGCGCGGCACCCGTTACAGAATAAGCCCCTATTTTTTTATCTTTTACGAGGGGAGTTGATGTACTGCCAGGCAGCATTATGTCAACACTCCCTGCCCTGCTTTCATATCAATTAACTGCAAACCAAAGCCACTTTATTTGTCCTGTCTACCTTACAGTGCTGCAAGTACGCTTTCGCATTCGTACTCACCAAATCTTTTTTCATTCTATCAGGATCATGAAAAAAAGACGCTGACAGTAAGGATTCAATTTGCCATGTACCTACTATCGACAGCACACTTTGTGTATCGGTTAGTCCTTCCGCATAAATTAAACGTTCAGTTTCGATAGGGACATTCATATATTTGGAAAAATATTGCCCCACTATATTCTCTTGCCTTGGCATTTTAGGCACAGGAATGATAACGAATAATTTATTACGCTCTTCTGGAGTGAGCTGATGTTGAATTTTAGTCATCTGTTGATTGAGCAAGGTTATTTCAATTTTGGTTGCTTCATTGATGTTCTCCATAATGAGCGGCGAGATTAAACTAAAAAAATTATTTAATGCTTGCTGGGAAACAACCTTCTTATCCATAGCGTCTTTTAACAACGTATTCGTAAGACGCAATATTTTTTTTTGCCTTTCTTTTTGCTGCGAAGAAAGAGAAAGCCCATCGATAGCTTTTTCAGTACTAACAAGACTGTTCTGGTAGGCTTTTACCTCTTCACTATTTTTTGGAAATTCATTCAGGGGATTAAAAAGAGCAAAAACCGCCAAGGTAACATGGGCAATGCCTTTTAATTCGTTGTACTCTTCCGATACGATAAAATAGTCGCGGATTTTATGACGGTGATAAAAGGTTAACCTATTACCCCAAGCGATAATTAAGGGATCCGTTTTTTGTATGGTTTTATTTTTTAATTGATTATAAATTTGAATGGCCATGAGGTTATGCTGTGCAATGATAGATTCAGCGTTTGATTCAGCACTGGGAGTCCCTGCTACTGTCAGTGGCATAATGAGTAGGGTAACCAGAAAAAAAGTGTACTGTATTATTTTTTTCATAACTTAATAACATCCCTTGGATGGGTATCCTCTTACTCATCATGAAACATAACATTATGCGTATTGAAGCATTTTCCTGGCGCTGCAAAAGCAACGCTACTAAGGCTTGAGCCTGACCAAAAAACCTACCAAGCCAGGGCAAGTCATCAAATGAAGTCGTTTTCGATTGTAATTTATTTCGATGTATTCAAACACATGGCCTGTACCTCGTCAACATGCAATCGCTTCAGTTAGAACACGCATCAAACAACAACCCTTTACCTTGTTCTCCTGACTACTGTGGTATTTCAATAAAACCTGAACGCTTTGTTTTTTTATACTTATCAGTTAGATGAATTATCGAATGTTTGGGAGTATCATGCGGATTCGATGGGGTTTGTGGGAACAGTACTCTCGCCTTAATGGGGTATTTTCAAAAATGCGCAAGCTCACCAGGATACGTTTGGAGGATTTGCAATGAAAGTTAAGTCAAAATTAAACATAGCCTGGTTGCTGAGTTATATTTCCATTGCATCGGTTTCTGCCGCGATAATTACACCCGCATTGCCTAATATTGAACACACCTTTGACTTGAGTACAGGTACTGTTGAATGGATTGTGTCCGCATTTTTGATTGGTTATGTGGTAGGACAACTCATTTATGGTCCTTTGGCTAATGTGTACGGTCGCTTAAAAGCGCTCCAATGGGGTCTGAATATCAATATCATTGGGATCTTGCTTTGCCTACTCGTAAGTTTTTATCCCAATTATCTACTGCTTTTAGTCGGTCGATTCATTACGGGGCTTGGCTCTGCTGCGGGGCTGACATGCACTTTTGTGCTAATAAACGAATGGTTGCCAGAAGAACAGCGCAAAACAGCAATGGCCTATTCTATTTTATCTTTTGCATTGGGAATTGGTCTTGCTGTACTGCTGGGCGGAGTTATTACTCAATACTCGCAATGGCAAGGTTGTTTTGCGTTTCTTTTGCTGCAAGGGTTACTCATGCGAATCGGTATTCGTATGTTTGATGAAACATTACTCAAACCAAAAACATTTCATATCCCCACATTACTTCGCGATTATGGACATGCATTAAGTTCTTTTAAATTGCTGACTTTTGCTTCGATTTGGGGAGCTTGTTCAGCGGTATGCTATTGTTTTTCAGCAGCAGCTCCGCAAATTGCACACCAATATTTGCATTTATCAGCATCTGAATACGGGTATTGGAATGGACTTAATATCCTTGGGATGCTAATCGGCGGCTTGTCCGCACGTACGCTGATGCAACGACTTTCTGTAATACAAGTCCTTGCCGTTGGTTATATTGGTTCTTGTTTTGCATTACTCAGTTTGGTAGCGATGTTGATTTTCAATAACAATGCGGTCCTTTGGTTTTTTGGATCGACCAGCCTACTTTATTGTTGTAGTTCTTATCTGTTTGCAGGCGGCTCTTACACGGCCTCCAATGCCATTGAAGACAAAGCCAGTGCATCCTCTATGATGAGCTTTATCAATATGGGTGTGGCTACCTTAAGTGTTGTGGTAATGGGGTATCTTTCTTCTAACCCCTTTTATAGTTTCTTGGGAATATTAAGTGGCGTATTTTTAATAACCCTGGGCTTATTGCTACGATTTACTCTGAAAATAACGAATCAAAACGTTGCATTTTCATCCTAGTACAACGATTCTTTTCAATCACAGAAAAAAACATTAGGCTCTGCCCTATTCGCACTCCTTTTAATGCCATAATTGGCGGTTACACCAATAGATAATAAAAAATCAGCATCATGCGAAATCACCACCATCGCTCCTGGATAATCTTGCAATATCTGAATGACATGCTCCCTTGTTTCCAAGTCCAAATTATTCGTAATTTCATCAAGAATCAAAAGCTTTGGTGTGCTGGCCGCAATCTGTGCTAATGACAATCGCACTTTTTCGCCACCTGACAGGTTTAAAACGCTTGCATTGATTTCTTCATTTTTACGAAACAAAAAATCATTCAGATGTTTTCTAAGCTCGGCATGAGACCAATTTAACACGCAATCCTGGATGACTTCTAAAACAGTCTTTTGTGCATTTAAAGTTAAATAATGCTGGTCAAGGTAACCGATAAATTCTCGTCTCAATACTTGCCAGGAGCCTGTTCTATATACGGCTGTATCGCCCAAAATGGCTCGAATCAAAGTCGATTTACCTGAGCCGTTATCCCCATGGATAGCAATCCGGTCGCTACTTGTAATCGACAAATTAATCGATTTCAAAACAGGATTATCAAATCCAACCGATCCATCGTTAATGGACACCAAAACGCGTCCGCTTTCACCTGCCTGAATTGAGAATGTTGGTTTGATAATTTCAGGCTTTTGTAATGCAGACATCTGCTCACTTAATATTTGTCTTTTTTGGCTGAGTTCACTCTTCTTACGATGAGATGTCTCATTGGAACGACTCATTTTAACCGCCGAGCCAATCGTTGGCCATTTCCTATTTTCAATCTTTTTTTCACCACCTATACGGCTATTTTTAGCGCGTGTTTGTTCCTTCATTAATGCAAGATGAGCAGTCTTTTTCTGCTTTAAAAGCAACGACAGCTCGTGCTCAATGGCTCGATGTTGAAGTGCTAATTCATGTCGATAATCATCATATGATCCGGTAAACACGCGCACCCTCCCCCTATCGATATGCCAAATGGTATCAATAGCATGGCACAATAACTCAACATCATGCGTTACAATCACGAGTGTACCTTCGAATGATCGCAACATCCGCATAAGCGAATTACGATTTTTTCGATCAAGATGGTTAGTTGGCTCATCCAACAATAACATATTAGGAAAAGCAGCCAGGGCTTCCGTTAATTTTTCATTAAATCGTTGCCCGCCACTTAATGAGTCAAATTGCTCAATCAATTGAGGCACATAACCAATGACAGCATCTTGAGGAAGGATTAGCGTACCATCCGTTGGCGCAATTAGACCCTGCATCATTTGCAAAAGCGTTGATTTCCCACATCCATTTTGGCCAATGATCGCAATACGTTGACCATAAGAAATCGTTTCGTTTAATTGTTCGAAGCAGAGTTTATGTGGAAGCGAAAAGCGAATGTGTTTAAATTGAATCGGTTTATGAGTCATATCGGTCTCTCTTAAGTCAGGCGTTTTGTGTATCAACAAAAACCAAATGGTTTTTAACCAATGCCCAGTGCCTGGGCAAACTTAAGAAATAATATTCATGACTTTGATAAACCCTCAGAAAAGGTAATTTTGTTTAAGTTATGCTCATATATTAAATGAATCAGCAATGCCAGTCAATCACATCTTCTTTTCAAATCTTATATTTGATCCTCCCTCGTTTAGCCGTACAGACCTAATCTCGTTAACAAAGTGTAGGGCTAATCGAGGGAGGAGTACTTTACGAATTGGATGGAACTGCTTGATAATTAGGTACGGGCGTTGAACAGGTTAATGTTTGATCGTTACACGTAAAGGGCCCTAACCATTTATACGCATTATTTGGATTGGGAATCAGATCGTATGCATACCCTGAGCCATTGGGACTTGTAATTTTGTTTTGAAATGTTCCATATTTCACCTCTCCTAAAAACTCGATAAAGAGTACCATCTCTTGCATTAAATTACCAAGTAGATTGATATACCGGTGATCTTTCAAACTGCTATTTTTGAAAGATCGCGGGTATATCAAGAGAAGACGCGCATAGGCATGCCAGAGTACTACAGTACGAGTTGGCAATAACGAGCACAACTAACTAAAACTCAAAGCGCACATGCAGAGTTAAGCCGCCGTTTTAACTGATGCGAGCCATTGTTTCCATGCTGCAAAATCCTGATCGCCCCATTTTTTACCACTTAAACGTTTCAAAATTTTATAAGTGACATCATGGTTATTAGGCTGTTTTAATTGCAACAACTGCAATAAGATATCCCCACTTTGTTGAACAATTAGCTTTTTAGCAGTAGGTAATTGAGCGGCTTCGTATATAACATAAAGTGATTTGTTACGATCAAGCGTTGATGGGGAGTGGAGAAGGGCTAAAAAAGGCTTGAGATCGAAATCATGGATTTTGGCTTTGCGCACAGTTTCACCAATGACACGTATAGAATTATTTCTCACTAAGGGGTCATGATCCTGAACATACGGTAGAAGAAGTGAAATAATCTCATGCGGATCATTTAAATGACCGAGCAGAAATATTGCAGCGCCACGTCGCTCCGAGTTGGAATCATTTTTTATTGTATTTAAAATAAGCGTCTTATCCTTTATTGCTCCTTGATTAAATAGCGATAAATAGGGTTTAAGAGCGGGGTGTTCAAAATTAATAGCGCAATGGTAAACAGGACAATACCTGGTATCCGTATCTTTTTCCTGAAGTTTGTTTTCGGCATAGAGCATCATTGAGATCTGGCTAAATTCAGTCATTTTGTCAATGAGATCCGCAGGGGAGTGTGTTACCCTGGAGTGCGCTTCAAGTGCTGTATACCGTAATAATTCCGGGTGCGCCTGTGAAACCACTTCAATCGTTGTATACGAAACATTTTTTGGCATATAAAAAATAGTTGCGGCGTTAACAAATAATAGATTTTGTTCGCGTTTGATTTGATTCAGAAGTGCTTGACGCTTTTTTTTCAACTGGTTATATCCATGCGGTGGCTTAATATTATCCAGATGCAAGGTTTTTGATGCAATAGCCTTGTTTACTGAAGATTCTATTGCACTCTGCATAGCAAATTCAATACTGCGAACTTGTTCGCCATAACGTGTTTTAATTTCTTCGGCCTGTTTTGAATCAACACCGTAAACGTCAATATCAACTATGGGTTTTGCCAAGGTATTTGAAGCCAATAAGCACCCGATAATAAATGACAAGAGTGATTTCATGCGCGCATCCTTTTGTTAAATTGTTGCTCAAACATGCCAGGATTAATTAAAACCCCGGCATGTTGGATAAATCAGATTGAGATAATACTAAAAATCCCAATTACCATCGAGAGAGAGTTGCAAATCTGCACTACTCACCTTGGCAGCAACCCCGCTCTGATGCACAGTCCAATATAGTCCAGCATTCCCACCGGCTATCTGCTCCATCTCGTCATAAGTCAACGTGGTTGCTGCCTGATAGGCTAAAACGCGTTCATGATTACCTTGCTTATTGATACTCATTCGTATCTCCTTTTTATCTTGTATATTCGCAACGACCTATATCCTTTAATCATTGCGAACTGATTAAGCAGTCTCTTCCTCGCTGCTCAATAAGGTTGCAACTATGCTTGTTGTTGTAATGTGGTATACGCTTTCGCTGAATTTAAATAGACATGTTCTTTAATTTGAGCTGAAACTCGTTCGTGAATAGTTCTATTGTAATTCACCAGATTATGCTTTATCTGTTTTTTATCCCAAACAAAATTCCTTTTTTTATGCAAAATAAATTGTATAAACGGATCCAGTAAATGGATTTCCGGGTTGCTTTCCTCTATCCATAAAAACTGCCCTTGTTCATTAACTTCTAAAAACACGTATTCCTGATCTTTCGTAACGATAAAATCCAGAGAACCAAAGACAAGCCCCATTGCTTGCATAAATTTTTGGATGTGTTTTTTGATTTTTTCGGGAAGAGTATAGGGTTCAATCTGCATAACCCCTTCCGGGATCCTGCGCCAATCGTATTGGCCTTTGCTCTGTTGTTGTGAGTTTAATTTAGCGGCTACAATGTAATCTCCAAAGCAAGTAACGCGTAATTCGTATGCTTTGTGCATGGTCTTTTGATAAATTCCAGGTGTCATTTGAAGCAGGTGGTCGTTTGGCAAAGAATGAAGCGGGCTAGTGTATGTTATCTTTAACTCAGACTCTTCAAACCAAAAATTTGAGCAAAGTGGTTTGTAGATTACTCCATTCGCCTTGTGATCTTGAGTAAATTCACGAACGTCCTGAGGATTA
Source organism: Tatlockia sp. (assembly GCA_041659885.1). Classification (GTDB taxonomy): domain Bacteria; phylum Pseudomonadota; class Gammaproteobacteria; order Legionellales; family Legionellaceae; genus Tatlockia. Next base: position 18,595 of record JBAZXN010000021.1, on the reverse strand, counting down.
TTTGAAAATAAAGTGGTTGGAATGATCATGCCACATTGCGTTGCTATTTTGAGTTGCAATAACTTATTCTTAGCACTTGTTGCCGCTTCCTTTGGATTAATCCACCAGGCACCTGGTGCCAAATGATGCGTGATTGCATCGTGAAACAACGTATTTTCACGGCACACAAAATAATAATCATCAGCATGTACCTCGTCTCGAGATACAAAAGGTTTTCGTGGCCTGCGCCACCAAACAACATCATACGATTCATTTGAGTGGGAGCCGCATGCGTCAACTGTTTTGGAGTAAGATGCTTGATTGCTTATAAAGACAGAGTTTTTCTGTTTGGTTGGCTGATCCGCTGTAAACAACAGCTTAACCCTATGTTCCATGCTTTCCAGTGCGAGTTGTACAGCAATAGCATGCGCATCATCGGGTTCTGTAACGATTAAAAAGTCCATTGGAAATCCATTAAATATTCGTCTTGCTAACCGCGGCATAATATATAAAGCTAACGCCGCGTGTCAATGCTTTCATACTTAAAAAGTGATGGCTCAATCGCATTGTGTTCTCAATTAAGAAACGCCATCTTTTCAATGATCATTTCCACCGAGGCCAAGGTCTTTTTATGTCGAACTCACGTTATTTAAAATAATCTCATCCACGTTGCTTAGCGTGTCGGTATTCATTGTTTTTGCAAAGGAGATACATTTACAATTAGTAATAATTTGATTGGCAGTTGACGCGCCAATTATTGCTGAAGAGACGCTCTTATTTCTAATACACCAGGCTAATGCAAGTTCTGCCAAGCTAATATTAAATTCCTGTTGCGCATAGTCTGTTAATTGGTTCACAACAACATGTTTTTTTGGGCTGTTGATAGTTCCCATTGTAACCTACTTGAAGACGGTTCAGCCATAATTCCCTCCTGCATCAACAAGATTCCATGTGACTTTGAGCGAAATTAGCTTCAAACCCTTCGCATTCTGCAGGAGCATTGGATAGTAAACGTTTTATAAGTCGATTCAAAAGAAAGCTTATAAAAAGAGCGACTACCAATAGACAGGTAATCGTACTAAAGGCTGAGGCATAATAGGCTTTTAACGCCGGTAAAGAAAACTCCTGCTGTGGAACAGCCGCTAACACTGCTAACTTCCCTGCTAGAAAACCACCCACACCTAATGAGACGAAAAAAATTCCTGTCATGGTGCTTACTTTTTTACGTGGAGCGAGCACTGTAACAATAGAAAGTCCAATAGGATATAACAGTAATTCAGCCAATGAGATCATTAGATAAATAGGAATAAACAGTAAGGGCGATAAGAGTAGGTCGCTCTCGCTTGTTCGACAAATAAGTGTTAACGATAAAAAGGCTGCTGTCATAAAACACATAGATAATAAAAATTTATTTGCTGATTGAATACCTGAGTGTTGAGTTAGGGCATTATATTTTCGCCGAGATAAATACAAACCAAACACTATCGCCCCAAAACTTTGAATACTCACATAATAAGGAGGGGGGAACTGTAATCCAAATAAATTTTGTTTCACCACGCGTGCGATAAACAACGTGAATGACAAAAACATTTGAAAGTAAAAAGCCCAAAAAATAATGGAAATAATACATAACAAGCCAATGACACTTGTTTTTCGCGCATCATAAGACGATTGTTCTTTTATTGTGTATGCAAAATAACCGGCTGAAAGCAGTACGATGCCTATAAATGCAAAATTGGCCAAGGTAGTGTATGTTAGAATAAAAAATGACGCTAACCATAAAACCATTACCACCAGGGCTGCTAATATAATGTTTTTAAATTGATATTCGTACGTGGCATAATCTTTTATCTGGTACTTAACAATGCCCAAAACAAAGGCTAATAACCCGAATAGCATGCCAACAGATGCGCTAATAAATGACACAGACCATCCAAAATAGAAATTCAGTTGGTTTGGAAAAGTGCAACCCAAAATAATCCCCAACGTGATACCCATATAAAAAATGGTAAACCCATTTTCTCTTTGATGAGAATCATTTGGATATTCATTACCCAGCAAAGAGGAAATATTTGGCTTAAATAAGCCTGTACCTACGGAGATTCCTGCTAAAGAACAGAGAAATGCGTGATTGGAGTCGATAAATCCTAGCAGTAAATAGCAACAGAATAAAATAATCCCTCCGGTAATAATCGTTCTTTTCTGGCCTAGTAGTTTATCGGCAACCCAACCGCCTAAAACAGGAGAAACATAAGTAAGGGCCGTAAATGAACCTACGAGGGCATAAATATCGTTATCATTCCAATTAAAGTGTTTTGCAAGATAAAGTGCCAGCAAGGTTTGTACCACGTAGAACCCATAACGTTCCCACATCTCGGTTGCAAAGAAAACTCGCAATGACTTTGGGTGATTTTTTTGGCTAATATTCATTATTGTCCCGGTAGTTGTAGCGTAATGAAGAGGGTGAAGGCGTTGCAATACGCGTTGCTTTTAATCAAGATCCATCGTGATAATTCGAACTATTTATGCATTTAATTAAACGAGCTTGCAAATTAATCGTTGGATTTTCAAAAATATCTTTATAAAGTAAGCGAATACCGAATTGTTGTTGAATGCGAAAGAGTAGCTTCAATACAGTAATAGAATCAGCACCTGAATGAAAGAATGAATCATTTAGACCGATAGTAGGAGAATCTAGTAACTCTGACCAAAAGGTGTGTAAGGAATTGATAATTACATTCGATACATCCTCTTCTGAAAAGAGCACATTTACTTGTAGTGTATTCATAGTAAAAAATCCCTTACTGTATGAATTAATATTTTTCGCCCAGTACTTTGATAAAATGCTTTTCCGCGCTTTTCTTTGCGAAACAAGCCTTGTGTGTATTTTTAGATTCTTCTGCAGTACGTAATAGCACTTTAACCATCGGTTTATTGATAGCCCGTTTCGTATGTTGAAAAGAAACTTGCGCATACGCTGACATTTTTCTTGCACATAATACAGCCTGCTCTAAAGCGTGTTCCGAGGGATGGATTTCATTAACCAATTGATAAGCCAACGCGCGTTCCGGGCTCACTGGTTCACAGCCATAAATTATCTCTTTCATTGCGTTGTAACCACATACGTTAGAGAGAATGGCGGCGCCAATGGTGCATCCTATACCGTGTTTTAATTCAGGCATAATCAAAACGCCGGTGTCCGCTATGATGCGCCAATCAAACATCATAGCGAGTTGAAAACCAATTCCAATTACAAAACCGTCTAAACAGGCAATGGTTGGTTTTTTAACATTAAGCGCTGTTAAATATAAATTAATAATTCTATCAATCCATTGTTCAACATCCTCTCCGCCAGATAAAAGCTTTACTTCGTTGAAATCTCCACCAACGCTAAACGAACGATTTTTTCCTCCATACACCACAACCGCATTAATTTTTGGTGCGGTAAAAGACACTTGCCATTTAAATCGATTGCGTTTGTCGCGCTCACGATTTCCCATAATAGGAACGTCTATGGTTAAAACAAGCGCAGTATAACCTGCTGCGGTAACCTGTTGGATTAATTGCCGGGTAATACTTCGATCTTTAAAAAGATACAATTGGAACCATAAGGGACACGTTGCTTCTTTGGCCACAGTTTCTAAGGGGATCGAGCTCATAGTGCTTAGAATCATCCCAAGGCCCATTTGATTTACGGCTCGAATCGTTGCTATTTCACCTTGTGGATGTACGCTGGAGTGAAAGGCTGAAGGGGCCACCATAAAAGGATGTGATAATTGATGGTTAAGTAAGGTAATGGTGGTGTTCGTATCGTTGCTGCTTCGAAAGATTTGGGGAACAAGGTGAATATGCTTGAATGCTTCAATATTCCTATTCAGAGTATATTCATCACCAGCGCCTCCAGCGATAAAATCATAAATAGATTGAGTCAATTTATGCTGGGCTTCCTTTTCGAAGTCCATTATATTTATCATTTCCATAAAATATCCATATAAAATTACTTCCAAATTTGCATCTTGCGAATAACCTGAGGTTTTTATATTTTATCAGTATGTTAAAATTAACGACACAAATAAATTGTGCGAGACTATAATGGATCATGAGGAGAAAGGCAAGAAAAACACCTATGCTTGTAAACGTTTCATCAAGACTTTATAGAGAACAAACAATCCTCCGGTAACCCAGAGCTTTTGAATTGATTAATGCCGTATTAAATTTTATGGAAAACCCGCATGGGGCTTTGGCAAATGGAGATTGAACGAGGAAAAGATTAATTCAAAAGTTGGTTTTTACTCGGCCTATTGCCATACCCCCCCAAATTTGGCATTGGAACCGCTAGGTTATCGTTACCTTTCAGGATATTACAGGATGTTTTTGGTGAAAAAAATCGATTGGGGCGGCGTCCATAACATTCCCCATCTAATTGATTGATAATAAATAATTATTTTAATGTGGTTTTTAAAAAAGCCCCCAATTAGGCCCCACTTTATCGAGTGTTGCCTTTGGAATTGTACCGAATTTCATAATTATTTTGCAGAAAAAACCCTTGATTTAGACTCAGACCGTGCTATTTTAAACCTAATATTACATACCATACTAAAAATATGAAAAAAGGATTAGGTTTAAGTTTTTTAACAATCATAAACGGTTCCCTGCTGTATCTCATATATTGGTACATGTATATAGTTTGCTCGACCAAAATAGATAATGTTTTTCATATTCCTTATGAGCCCTCAGGCATGCAGTTGTACTACTACTTTTTATCATTTCCGCTGTTTGTATTTTTGGCTTTATTAAGCACACTCCATAGTTCTTACTTCAATTTAAAGAAATCATTATCTCTAGGAATTATTATAATTTGGTTTTGTTATTTGGCTTTAATTCTTTACGTAGATTTAGTTGTTCATTATTCTACAGCAGGAAGCAATCTTTTATATTTTGGAAGTTTATCCATTTCCTTTGGTGCTATAAGCTATATTGTTTATTCAACTTATTACCAAGCTATGCAATTAATCAGCTCTTAGAACGATAATTAAAATGTCTAAATTAATTGCATAATTTTATCCCTTGACATGAAATAAAGCTTTCTATAACCTTGCCCGAAATAATCATGGAAAATGCGATTAGCGTCCTATAATTTGTTATGGAAAATGAAGATGTCAAAAAAACTGCTACAACCCACCCTTGCTGTTTATATCCTATACACTGGCTTACCTCTCAAAAAAATCGATCAACTCAAATTTAGATTAACCTGTCAGTGTTCGAAAACTGTCAAACGCATCCTGGCCAATTAGGCTATTTCCCGCTTAAAAGTAATTCATCTATGCAACAAACTGCAATAAATGAATAAATGAAAAGGAAACAAATATGAAAATAAAATTGATTTATGTAATAGCCTCTATAGCAGTATCATGCCCTGTCCATTCAAAAATTACATCCTTTGTTGGTGATCTCGTGGCTCGTGATTTAGTAGGAGCAGGCCCCTTAGGCCATGTCGGTATTGCAAGTGCTCCTGATTATAGGATGAGGCCTACAGTGGTTCTTGAAGCTTTGGATTCCATTCCACATATTCAGGAAAATACAATTGATAATTTCAAATCACGATCAAAGTTTTGGGGAAGTAAGGGTGGTTTGCTTTCACCCAAGTCGCATGAATCAGCTACCGTGGCTAATAGAATAGTTAGACAATACTTTGCATGTCCTGAGTACACCATCACATGGAAATGGAGGGAAGGTAAAATTGACAGTAACAACAAACCAATATCATGTGGTCAATTTCGATGTGATACCTTAGTAAATTATGCCTATGCCTTCAGCCCAGGTTATAGCTTGCCAACATATAACACGACCTGGACTACTCCATTAGCTATATATAATTACTTTCCCGTTGATTCCGATTTACTGATACCTGAGCACTTAAATGCTTCATCAGATATAGGACCTATTAACACAGATGCCAATTTAAGTTCAATAAATGAAGAAAATCTACATGAGCTAAAAGCTGACAGCTTTTATCAGATGCTTCAAAATTCACCAAATATTTCAAAGGAAGAAATTAGGTGTTTATGGAAATTACTTACATCAAATCAAGTTGATAGTGAGGTTAAAATCCTTTTCTATGATTTTATTTCTTTTGAAAATCCAGATTATTTGACGAATGAAATTATTAAACAAGCTAAAATTGAAAAAGGCGAGTCAAGACATAAGTTATTGGTAACACTACAAGCGATTTATCAAAACAGCTTGGAGAGAAATGAACAAACCAGCTTAAAAGAAATTAGTAATTATTTTAAAGAACTTCAACTTCAAGATTTAGATAAAAATGATGGTGGCATTGTTTATAGAGGACTTGCAACTTTAGTACCAAAACATCTTAATAATACTAAAACAGCTAATTTAACAAATATGGATAGAATTCATGTTGCTGTATTAAGCCTTAAAAACGATAGGACTAATGAGCAAAAATATGTACATGATATTATTCATAACTTAGATAATCCAGATGATGCTTTGGTAGTAACCGCCAGCTATCAATATCTTACACAGCTATTAATTAATAGTGATTTAAGTTTCTTCTCGCAGGAAAGTAAGCAATTGTTTAAAAAGCATTTAGAAAATAAAACCATGATTAATCACAAGCAATCTATGCTTTATGCATCTGCTTATCTTGAATTTAAAGCGGCATTAAATGCTAGCAAAGTTGAAGAAATCTCTGTATTAGCCAATGATTATATTCTGATGTTAAATCCTGAGATTCGAGAGTCTACTTTCAACGGTTTTACAGATTTTACTAAAGGAATTAAAAATCGTTAAAGCTAAATATGACCACTTGTAGCTTCAAAAAGAGAGGTTAATTTATTTTTTTATTAACCTCTTTCTTACGGGATCAATCAGAGTGATAGCTTTATTTTCGTTATGAATTAATTGGTTACATGATTGCCATTGAACCTAAATCCAGCAATGCATCGTTCTTCTGCTCGCGAACAGCGAACGTCTATCCAATTTATTTTCAAGGAATTTAAAAGTTTACAAAAATATAGTATATAATTATAAATGTAAACTATGAGGACGGGGAAATGTTAGGTAATAGAATTCAACGAGCACGAAAAGCATCTGGCTTGTCTCTACGTGATTTGGGTAATCAAATTGCATTGAGCCATGCTGCTATAAAGAAATACGAAGATAATGTGGTGACTCCTTCTTCAGACGTTCTTATCAAGTTGGCGAGGGCACTGCACGTCAAGGTAGAGTATTTCTTTAGACCTGAACGTTTTAACTTGGAAAGTATCCACTATCGAAAGCATGCTGATATGCCCGAACGTCATTTGCAAGAAATCACTGCTAAAATATTAGACCAAGTCGAACGACGTGTTGAACTTGAAAATTTATTTCCAACTGCGCCAGTACAATCATTTTCAATTAAGAATTTACCTAAGATAGTTAATCATATTGATGAAATTGAAAGGCTAGCCGAGCAAGTCCGCGACCAATGGGACTTAGGATTGGATTCTATCCCTGATTTAATCGATATATTTGAAGAGAGAGGCATAAAGGTATTTGAAATTGATAATGAACAATATCCCAAAATTGATGGGCTTTATGCAAAAGTTAATAACATGCCTGTGGTCGTTGTTGGTGATCAAAGCCCGGGAGATAGGCAACGATTTACTTTAGCGCATGAACTAGGTCATCTTCTTTTAGATAGCCGTCTTGGGGATAGTTTGGATATTGAGAGTTGCTGTAATAGATTTGCAGGTGCATTTCTATTACCTAAACAGTCTCTTATAAACGCTTTAGGAATACATCGTAATTCAATTGAACCACGTGAGCTAAGTTTGTTGAAGCAAGAATTTGGGATTAGCATGACTAGTATTCTGCACCGAGCGGAAGAAACTGGAATTATCTCTAATAATATTTATCGTCAAATACGTGCGGAATTTAATGAGCGTGGATGGTCTAAAAAAGAACCCGGCGAACAATACCCCAAAGAAATAGCTCACATTTTTGAGCAAATGATTTTTCATGCACTTGCAGAACAATATATTGGTGAATCCAAAGCCGCTGAACTAATGAATATGCCGGTTGAATCATTTAGGTCTTTGCGTGCTATGGAGAGCCAGGATGTTGCTTGTTATCAGTGATGCATGTGTATTAATTGATATTGAGTGTGGCGATTTAACGAGCGCGATGTTTAGCTTGTCATACCAATTCGCAGTACCCGATACCTTATTTGCAGAAGAGCTAGAGGAAAGACATGCTCACCTATCGCAGCTTGGATTAATATGTAAAACAATGCGTGGTGATTTAGTTGCAGAAGCTTACAGTCTTCATCAAAAATATGTGAGGCCAAGTGTTAACGATATGCTGGCACTAATACTTGCTAAACATGAGGGTTGCCCGTTGTTAACGGGTGATAAAGCTCTGCGTGATGCAGCCAAAGACTTGAATGTTGAAGTACATGGCACTATATGGCTTGTTAAACAGATGCTTGAGGACAAAAAAATTACCGTTGAAGTTGCACGAGTTGCTTTTCAGCGAATGAGAGATACTGGCAGTCGATTACCTTGGAGTGAGGTGGAGAAGTTATTAACTAACACCCCGTAATAATTTTACTTTCATCGCCGTTTTGATTTTATTAATGAGTGTTTCTCTGTTCCATGTTTCAAACTTCATCAGGATTCTTACGCCTGTACATCATCTGTAAAAAAACAAACCGTATGTTTTTTGTTCAGTGATGAGCTAAAACTAGGATTCTATCGGGTTATGATGTACATTGCAGTACATCCGCTATCACTTGTATTGATCAATTGGAAAATTAATGGCTACAAATAAAACTGCGACATTAACTTTTCGAATCGAACCTGCCCTCAAAGAGGCCTTGCGTGCAGCAGCTGAGCATCAGCACCGTTCGATAGCTAATATGGTTGAAGTATTGATTCGTGATTATTGTGAAATCAATGAGATAAGTATTCGGGAAATAGAAACCCAACTTTCTAATGAAGAAAATAAAAAGGTGTAACAATGTTTGAGCAAACCTTCAAAAATATTGACGATATCTTGCATAAAGATGCTGGCTGCAGTAGTGAGTTAGATTATGTTGAGCAAACCTCCTGGGTGCTGTTTCTCAAATACCTGGATGATTTCGAGAAGGATAAGCAGGCAGAGGCGGAATTAGCGGGCAAGACGTATCAACAAATTATTGCGCCAGAATATCATTGGGAAGTATGGGCTGCACCTAAAAGCAAGGATGGCAAGTTAGACCACCATAAGGCGCTGAGTGGCGACGATCTTAAGGATTTTGTTGATCTTAAGTTAGTTCCTTATTTAAAGAAATTTAAAACAAGTGCTGAGAGTCCAGATACGATTCAATATAAGATCGGTGAAATCTTCCACGAGCTCAAAAATAAAATTCAAAGTGGCTATAACCTGCGAGAAGTTATCAATTTAATTGACCAGCTTCGTTTTCGATCCCATGCAGAAAAGCATGAAATGTCACACCTTTACGAAGACAAAATCAAGAATATGGGTAATGCAGGTAGAAACGGCGGTGAGTACTACACGCCAAGACCGCTTATTAAAACTATTGTAAAAGTTGTTGCCCCGAAGATTGGCGACAGGATTTATGATGGTGCGGCAGGTTCAGCTGGTTTCTTGGTAGAAGCATTTGACTATCTTCAAAGTAAAGAGTTAAGTACAAAAGATATTGAAACGTTACAGAAAAAAACCTTCTACGGTAAAGAGAAAAAGGCGCTTGCTTATATCATCGGTACTATGAATATGATTCTTCATGGTGTTGAGGCGCCCAATATTATTCACACCAATACCTTGGCTGAAAATATTGATGACATTCAAGAGAAAGATCGTTACGACATCATTCTTGCTAATCCACCGTTTGGTGGCAAAGAGCGTGCAGAGGTGCAGCAAAATTTCCCAATTAAAACGGGTGAAACGGCATTTTTGTTTTTGCAGCATTTTATTAAGTCACTGAAGGCGGGCGGTAAAGCTGCAGTTGTCATTAAAAACACATTTCTTTCAAATACAGATAATGCATCAGCCAGTTTGCGGAAACTATTGTTAGAAAGCTGCAACCTCCATTCGGTGCTCGATTTGCCTGGTGGTACATTTACCGGTGCAGGGGTTAAAACCGTGGTGTTGTTTTTTGAAAAGGGTAGTCCCACTAAAAAGGTTTGGTTCTACCAACTGAACTTGGATAGAAATCTTGGCAAGACTAATGCCCTGAATGAAAAAGATTTATCTGAATTTGTAGCGTTGCAAAAGACAAAAACTGACAGCGAAAATTCCTGGTCAATACATGCTATGGACATTGACCAGAAAACGTTTGATCTTAGTGCCAAAAATCCCAATAAAAAAGAAGAAGCCTCCCTACGTCAACCACAGAAAATTGTGGACGAAATAATAGCCTTAGATAAAGAAAGCGCTAATATTTTAAACTCAATCTTGGAGTTGATATGAGGAGTTTGGCATTAAAAAAATTAGGGGAATTAAGTCAGAGAAAGGATGCTGTGGTTTCTGGTCCTTTTGGTTCAAATTTAAAAGTATCTGATTATAAAAATGAAGGAGTTCCAATATTAAGATTACAGAATATTGGGAAAGGTTTTTTTATTGATAAGGACATTAAATTTATCAGTGAAAAAAAGGCTGAAGAATTAAAATATCATTCTTTTGTTTCAGGCGACATTGCGCTCGCAAAACTTGGGATCCCTGTTGGTAAAACTTGTATTATCCCTAATTATCTCAAGTCAGGAATTATCACGGCAGATGTGGTTAGAATAAGACCTGATAAAAATGTGATGGATTATAAATTTTTAGAATATTTTCTAAACACAGACTTATCCGTGTCTCAATTAACTGGGAATATTTCTGGTGCAACCAGACCTAGAGTAAATTTATCAGATGTACGAGATATTAAAATCCCCGTTCCGCCACTCCTCAAGCAACAACGCATCGTAGCCATCTTAGACGAAGCCTTTGCCGCCATAGCCAAGGCAAAAGCCAACGCCGAACAAAACTTCAAAAACGCCAAAGAACTTTTTGAGAGTTATTTGCATAAGGTGTTTGAAAGTAAAGGCGAGGGCTGGGAAGAAACTGTATTAAAAAATGAAATTGATTTATTAGTTGGTTTTGCTTTTAAAAGCAAAGCCTACACAGAGGCGGAAGATGATATTTTGCTTTTGAGGGGTGATAATATCATGCAAGGTGGTTTACGTTGGGAAAACGCGAAACGCTGGAAAAAAACAGAGTATGAGGATTATAAAAAATATCAATTACAAGAAAATGATATTGTGTTGGCTATGGATCGTCCTTGGGTCAAAGCAGGATTGAAAGTGGCGAGATTATTAAAAAATGATCTTCCTGCATTATTAGTACAACGAACTGCTTGTTTAAGAGCCAATCAGAATCTAGATAATTCACTCCTTTTTTATATGCTAAAATCTAAGGGGTTTATAAATTATCTAATTGATGTCCAAACTGGTATTGGAGTACCACATATAAGCGGACAACAAATTTTGGATTTTAAATTCAATAAACCATCAATTAACACTCAGCAAGATATCGTCCTGAAACTTGATGCACTTTCGGCCGAAACCAAAAAACTCGAAGCCATATATCAAGCTATAATTAATAATCTGGATGAGTTGAAAAAATCAATTCTTCAAAAAACATTCAGCGGTGAGTTAACCAAAGCCGAGGTAGCTGCATAATGACAGAAGATGAAACACGTGCAGAGCTCATTGATCCTAAGCTGCGAGAAAGTGGCTGGGGGGTTATTGATGGCACAAAAGTGTTTCGCAATCATGCGATAACAAAAGGTCGGATTCAAGTCGGTGGTCGTCGCGAGACACCGAAACGCGCTGATTATGTCTTGTCTTATAGGAATCAAAAGCTCGCTATTATTGAGGCAAAACGTGCTGGCTTAGGCGTGGGTGAAGGTGTCGCTCAAGCGAAAGAATATGCCCTTAAGATGGCGCTTAAAACGACATTTGCATCCAATGGAAAAGAAATTTATCAAATCTGTATGGAGACAGGTGAAGAAAAGTTAATTGACAAATACCCCACCCCAGACGAGCTTTGGAAGAAAACATTTCCAGAAGAAAATAATTGGCGCGATAAATTTGATACGGTGCCATTTAATGATATAAGCGGCACAAAACCACCCTATTTTTATCAAGAAATCGCTGTTAATAAAGTATTATCCGAGGTTGCAAATGACCGTGACCGAATTCTTTTGACACTGGCTACGGGTACAGGTAAGACATTTATTGCATTTCAAATTGCATGGAAATTATTTTACTCTCGGTGGAGTTTGAAGCGTGATGGTTCTCGCAGGCCAAGAATACTTTTTTTAGCAGACAGAAATATATTAGCCAACCAAGCATTCAACGATTTTTCAGCATTTCCTGAAGATGCTTTAGTGCGAATAGATCCGAAAGAAATTAGAAAAAGAGGTAACGTGCCGACTAATGGCAGTATCTTCTTCACTATTTTTCAAACATTTATGACCGGTAAAGACAATAAGCCCTATTTTGGCGATTATCCACCAGACTATTTCGATTTCATTATCGTTGATGAGTGTCACCGTGGGGGTGCCAATGACGAGAGCAATTGGCGTGGTATCTTAGAATACTTTTCCCCTGCAGTTCAGCTTGGGCTGACCGCTACACCAAAGAGAAAAGGTAACACTGATACGTATGCCTATTTTGGTGAGCCAGTGTATGTCTACTCCTTGAAAGAGGGTATCAATGACGGATTTTTAACCCCCTTTAAGGTAAAACGAGTACAAACTACTTTAGATGAGTACGTCTACACATCTGATGATACGATTGTTGAGGGTGAAATCGAGGAAGGAAAAATATATCAAGAAGCAGATTTTAATAGAATTACTGAGATAAAAGCTAAAGAGGCTAATAGAGTCGAGCTTTTCCTTTCAATGATTAACCCAAATGAGAAAACAATCGTCTTTTGTGCTACACAAGACCATGCTGCCGCTGTGCGCGATCTCATTAACCAGCGATCTAAAATTAAAAATCCATTTTATTGTGTAAGAGTTACTGCCAATGATGGTGCATTGGGCGATCAATATTTGCGTGATTTTCGTGATAATGACAAGAACATCCCGACGATACTAACGACCTCACAGAAACTCTCTACAGGTGTAGATGCACGAAATGTTCGAAATATTGTTTTGATGCGTCCAATTAATTCGATGATAGAGTTTAAACAAATTATTGGCCGTGGTACGCGGATCTTTGATGGGAAAGAATACTTTACGATTTATGATTTTGTAGGCGCATACCATCATTTCAGCGATCCAGCATGGGATGGCGAACCACTTGATGAAACCACCGTTGGTGAAGAAAGAGGAGCACCGGTACATGAACCATCTGTACCCAACCCACATGTTGTCGAAGAGGGTGATCTAGAAGTAAATAGAAGGCAAATGGTTAAAATCAAATTACGAGATGGAAAAGAACGACAGATTCAGCATATGGTGGCCACTTTATTCTGGAGTGCGGATGGTAGGCCAATTTCTGCAGAAGAATTTATGCAAAATCTATTTGGCTCCCTTCCTGCTTTTTTCAAAAGCGAGCAAGATCTTCGCACAATCTGGTCTGACCCTTCCACAAGAAAGGCATTATTAGAGAAGCTTGAAAAAGCAGGATATAGCCAAGATGTTTTGGGTGAGCTGCAAAAATTAATTAACGCTGAAGACAGTGACTTGTTCGACGTGCTGGAGTATGTTGCCTACAATATCAATCCTATCACACGAGAAGAGCGTGTTGCAAAAGCACAGTCAAAAATATTTACTCCCCTTAATAAAAAACAAAAAGAATTCCTTGAATTTGTCCTTTCTAAATATATTGAATCAGGTGTTAGTGAGCTTGCACAAGAAAAACTGCCTGATTTATTACGTTTAAAATATCGTGCTCTAGCAGATGCGCAGGATGAATTAGGCAGCTTGGATGATATCAAGAATACCTTCATTCATTTTCAAAGACATCTTTATCAAGCACATTCCCAGCGGTTATGAGAGCAAATACCTTGCTGATGACCTAAACACTTTTAAATAACGGGATAACGTTGTTTTGATCGTAAGCGTTTCATTATCCCTTCTCCCGACCTTTTTCGGCCGATGTAGTGAGTGAACCCGAGAAAATCAAAGGTACCTGACTTTTCTTTTGCTGCCTTTTCGGAGCATTGCTGTAATGCATAGCGTCCAAAACGGAGCAGTTTGGTTTTGTCAGGATGTACCCTAAGGCCAAATTTATCCAAACGTTTATTTAGTGCCGCCAAGCAGTTCACCGCATCAGCATGCTTTTGAAAACCCAACACACTATCATCTGCATATCTAACGAGTATAACCTCACCTTGCGTCACTTTCCGGACTTCATTCATCCACAGATCAAAACTATAGTGCAGGTAGATATTTGCCAGTAATGGCGAAATCACCGTGCCGGCAGGTGTACCACGATGCGCCTGACCTCTATGCCCATCGCTATGTTGCATGTGGGGTAAAGGTTGTATTTTTTATTTTAATAATGTTACCCCGAAAGTTACCCCAGTAAGATGGCTGTTACCTCCATACAACCAAAATTACTCAAGATAAAGAAATCCAATTCGCGATTCGCAAATTGCGAATGCGTTCGCATTACCCCCCTTATGGACAAATGCTTCGTAGAATTTCTTCACCATGATTAAGTAGCAATGATAAATGCCCATCATTTTTAAAAAATGTTAATTTTGCATTAGGAATTAATTTGGCATAAAGCTTTGCGTGCACCTCGGGTGCTTGCTTATCTAAGCTACCTTGCCAAATAGTTACAGGACATTTAATGTTCGCTATATCAAATCCCCATGGTTTGAGTGTTAACCGAATTTCCTGAGATACCCCAACAACGCCATGCCTAAAAGCCTCCAGTGTCGCACCAATGAACGCCTGATTACTACCTGAGTCACGAAAAACACGCTGATCAACTTCTGGTAGTTGTTTAAGCATTTGTTTCTGCATAGCAGGTTTCTTCAACATCATAGACATCAATTTAACCATCACGGTAACAACCCATGGCATTGCTTGAATTGCCTTATTTATGAATCGTTGTCCGCGTGCCAAACTTGCTGTTGCCTCAGGAATTTCGAAAGGAGCCATCCCTGAAACAATCGCCACTCCATTTAATCGGTTCGGTATTTTATATGCACACGCTGCAACAAATGGCGCACCACCGGAATGACCTATAATTGAAAATTTCTTGAGGCCCAAATAATCTGCAAATGATTCAACATCATCCACCCATGAAAGAATACTGCGCTGAAGGTGAACAGAGGACAACCCCATGCCTGGCCTATCAATACCAATCAATCGGTAATGATTCAAAAGCGCGACATTTTGCAAATGTCTCGCCTCAAGCCGACTGCCGGGCAATCCATGAAAATACAAAATGGGCGTACCATCAGGGGAACCAAACTCTGCAAACCCAAGTTGTCGACCATCAGGCAATGTCATGCTTAAGCGATCACTCGTTGTTTTATTGTTCATAATCAAACCTCACATCAATTGCAAATAGTGTCCACCATAAATCTAATGGCGGACAGAATTTTCAAGATAATTCGTTCTCAGCATAAAATCGCATGCCCTCAACTAAATACTCAACCAAGTCAGGATGATATTTGCTATAAAAAGAGCGATAGTCCGGATGATCAAGATACATTTGAGCCAGTCCGGTGTAGGTTTCCTTAGTGGGTATCCAAAAATTACTTACCCATGTGTAATGTCTTTGGACTAAGGTTTGCACTTCACTGGAGTTTGGCTTTAGGTGATTATTTACCGCTGCAGCCAAATCTTGATTCAATTGTTCTCCTTCAGCTTTAAATGTCTCCCAGTTAGGCTTTTTCCAATGTGCTACTTTTTGCCAACTTTCATCAATCTGTTGCTGAGATATAACTCCTGTATCAAGCATATATTGTTCATGCTCTTGTTGTTTTTTTGGATCAAAACCGTCATACATTTCCGCATCACGCATGATTAATTTTCCTCTAATATGTGAAATGGTTCTATCAATTGTCTTAATGAGCGTTTCTGTTCGCTCAAGACCGGATTGAAGAATGGATTTATGTGTTTTCAACGATTCGATTTTATCGAAATCATTGCTACTTAAAATCCGCCGAATATCACTTAGAGGCATGCCAAGCTCACGGAAAAATAAAATTTGCTGCAACATTAAGAGCTGCTCTTCTTCATAATAACGATACTGATTATCACCATAAAAAGCAGGCTTTAATAAATCAATTTCATCATAAAACCGAAGCGTACGAGCGCTTACTCCTGAAAGTTGTGCTAATTTTTTTACCGTATACCGCATTTGGGTACTCCTCTAACTGACCAAGCCCACAATAAAGGATGACGTAACGGTAATGTCAATGAAAGCAACGACAACTCTTGCTCAATTGCTCGATGTTGAAGAGCTAACTCATGCCGATAATCATCATATGACCCAGTAAACACGTGCACTCTGCCTTGATCAATATGCCAAATGGTATCAATAGCATGGCGTAATAACTCGATATCATGCGTTACAATCACGAGTGTACCTTCGAATGATCGCAACATCCGCATAAGCGAATTACGATTTTTTCGATCAAGATGGTTAGTTGGTTCATCCAACAATAAAATATTAGGAAAAGCAGCCAAAGCTTCTGTTAATTTTTCATTAAATCGTTGCCCGCCACTTAACGAGTTTTTAACGCTTCCAAAATAGTAATCGTGATTACCTAAAACAAAATAGATAAATTTATTTGTATGTTTGCTAAACTCTGCAAGCAATTCACACGCATCCTTTGCTTCAGCAATATCTCCCGTAATTAAGATCTTGTCAACGCCGGTTTCCATGACATGGGTATAAAATTGTGCTCTTGCTGCCGCTTCCAAGAAGTTGAGATGAATATCCGTTAACCATGCTATGGAATCAGCACTTATTTATACCCCCTCATGCACAATCGCTAATATCCGCTCTTTGATTATTTTCTCGCGACTTTCTGATTCTTGGGAATAATTTAAATGTCCAGGCAACGCTTGAAGGAATTGAGCGTTGTTTATCAGAGAGCTAAATTCAGATGCGAGATATTGTTTCAAATTATCAGATACTACCGATACATCTTTTACGATTTCCTGCCGGCCATCAATCAGGGAAATAATATCCTCTAAATCATGACTTGATAGAAAGTCTTGCTTGCCGCGATCTTTGAATGCTTCTAGCTTAGTTGCTAGAAAATAGGGGGCAGAAATAATTTTAACACTGATTGTATCTGTTATTTTTTGATCAATCGCATTAGCCTGAGCGTCTTTATACCATCGATTAGAAAACCCCAGCACGCTTTTATCAATAGGCATCACATCAATTAAAATGCCATCACAATCCCAACGGCATATTGGGTGATCGCCAAATGCCATTTCTTTAAATCCTTTTCGACGTAATTTTTCTGAAATTGCATAATAACCAGATCGTGTTATTACATTAATAATGCAGTCAACATCAACAGTAAATCGCACATCAGGCGCCGCTTTATCTGTTATTAATAGTCCAGTGATACATCCACCAACAAAAGTCACATCATTGCATAACTCTTCTAAACGATGTGCAATTAGGGTAAGCGATTCAATATTATGCTGAGCGGAGCTTCTATTCATTTGGTACCAACTTTTTTGATTTCAGGATATTAGATAATTCTTGTATAGCAATTTGCTTTTCTCTTGCTCGGCCAGAACGAATAGCATCGAGCAACGTTAGTAAATCATAAAATAATGAATCAGGATGTTTAATCACTGATTCAGGAACTGATGAATACAAAGGTTTAAGTGCAACGCCTCGAACTTCTCCTTCGCCATAAGGCCAAACAGGCATAGGATCGTTTCCCACTACAATTTTATCCTTTAGGCGTGGACCACAATAACTCGTTGGAACTCCACGAACTAATTCTCCTAATTTTGCAGGAAAAATATATTTTAGTCCGTGAATAAAAAACTCTTCACAAGCTTGAATAATTGGCTGGGGTTTGTTGGGTGGATGGTAGGGCGTGATTAACCCAGCTACAACTAATCTTTTAAAAGCGCTATTTATCTGAGACGGGCTTAAGCATAATTCAAAAGCGATACTATTTTGAGACCAGTTCTTGTCTTGTTGACAAGCCACGAGCTTAGCTAAAACAACGATATCTTGCGATTTTATCGACATTATACTGACCCTTTTATTTCATATTCTAGAATTTAGAATATGAAATGCCTTTAGTCAAGTCAATTAATCCCCATTTGATGGATGTCAGCAGGGAGTTTCACCAGAGTAAATATCGAACATCGTCATAACCAAGTACATAATCAAATTCATCAGAATTTAATAGTTTTAGACGTTCTGCCATTTGACCTATAGATACCCTCTTTAACATATCATGTCGTGCTTTCAAACATTTAAAAATTCGCCAGAGAAGTGGACCCCAAAAATGAGACAGTGGTGTAGAATAGAAACCATTGTAGTTGGGGTTAAAAATGGCTCACAAAAAGTTCAGTTCAGAATTTAAAGCAAAAGTTGCAATAGAAGCATTGAAAGGT
>JBAZXN010000020.1:0-46351 GCA_041659885.1 Tatlockia sp. | reverse complement strand
ACTTCCCCCTTCTTTCGCCAGCGAGAGAAGGGAGCTGCTAGTTCGCTCCAGTTGCATTAACAACACTAGAGCCTTACTTCCCCCTTCTTTCGCCCGAGGGAGAAGGGCGCCGGTGGTTCGCTCCAGTTGCATTGACAACACTAGAGCCTTACTTCCCCCTTCTTTCGCCAGCGGGAGAAGGGAGCCGGTGGTTCGCTCAACATTAGAGCCTTACTTCCCTTCTCCCGCTAGCGGGAGAAGGTGCCCGAAGGGCGGATGAGGGTGGTTGAAAATGAGAAAACAGCTAGACCCTTCACAAAGCCAATCTACTATTGGCTGACGGTTGATATTCGGTACACGCAACATATTCCATTATGTTTTCCAACAACTGATTTTCAAGAAGAGAAGGATTTACATAAGCAATTTTTTCCCTGAAATGGGTTACAAACTGAAAGAAATGATCCTTTTTAATAAGGTTCACTTCCCTTTCATCCATTCCACTTTGACTTGAAAATTGATCCTGACGGAAAAATAAAAAAAACTCCTTTTTAGAAGGCTTCGACAAGTGATAGGGCAAATTCAAACTGTCCTTCGGGATTAATTTATGGCACTGGTGTCTGAATCCACAAATTGAAATAACACCCGGCTCAATTTGTTTAGCCATGTGTTGGGTTCGACGTTCAAAAAAACAGATTGCGTCGGGGTGGTTTGCAAATTCACCTGAAGCACTGACAAACTGCAGCAACGTGTTCATTAAATGTAAGAGGTAAGGCTATAAAATCTTTGTATACCTCATTAATAACCAATGATTGCAAAGCGCGCAGCAATTCCGATCGCGTTTGGTCTTTGCTCAAAGTGAGGATTAAATTGTGTTTGAAACGCTCAAAGTGAGGAAAGTTGGTTATATCATGGGGCGAATAAGCCTCTCTAATAACTTGTTGAAGGACTTGAACAAAATCTTCTCTGGGGAGATCATTCGATTCAATGACAAAATCCAGTTCCTTCGCTTTCTCATAAAACAGGATTCGCAATGCTTCCGCTTTGGGCGCTTCGCCGTGTTTAATCCATTGTTGATAAAAAGCAATTTCTCCGTCAACATCCTTTTCCAGGAAGCTTGGCTCAAAGCGTATTTTTTTATACCCCATGGACTTTAAGAGCAACAACAACGGACCCACCGTTTCGTAAGTAATTTTCTCCGTATGATCTTCATAGAAAAGAAGAGACGGTAAGATGCGCTCCGCATAACCGTTCTTTTCTTTATTTTCTATCATTAGGGATTCCTCACTGCAATAATGAGGGTATTTTACCGCATCAGGTCAAATTATCAACACACGCCCTAAGGTACAGCCATTTGCTTAATCGTTTTTCGGCTATCCTTCGTTTCCTTTAAGTGCTGCTCTGCGGTAGCATTTTGGGATTTAAAAAAGTAGGTCAGAATACCGCCTCCCACAGCGATTAATAAAGAGCCAATATCCGTACCATAATTCACCGAATTATCCTGGTGCTTAGTCTTTTTGCTGTCCGCATAAATTTGTGAAATCAACACCAACGCAATCAATACCACCACCGCACATGAAACAAACAAGTATTTTCCTTTGTAGCTTGCTACATCACCCTTTAATTTCGCTTTGGTATTTTTTAATTGGCCATGCAGCAGGGCATTACGGGCTCCTTCCTCTTCTGGGATAAGAACCGGCTTAAGTGTTCGAAAGAAACAATATTTTTTTTCCGACACATTCACATGCGTTGGGGTGTTTAGCATAATAAATTCCCTATAATGTTGATATATGGTCAAGCTGAATTGTGTGCGAGTGCTTTAACCTAAAATAAACGCTGTTTTTGCGCCTGAGTCAGTTTAACCGTTAAAAACCAACCGCCATTCTCTGCATCCCGCTCATTGAGCACCGCATCCAGGGAATACAATTTTGCACGCAATTTGGCTTGAGAGGGATCAATAAAAACCTCTTCTTCTATAATCACGCCATGCAGCTGGGTCACAATGGCCTCTTTTAGCAGTTCAAGACCCGCGCCGGTTTTTGCAGAAAGCCACACCTTACACCCTTCTCCCTGCTGCGTAAGTTTGGGTAGCCAGCCCTCTTGTTGATCAATTTTATTAAATACCTGAATCCTTGGGATATCCGCAACACCTATCTCGGTCAAAACCTGTAAAACCGTTTGCTCTGTTTCACGCCAGGAAGGGTCGGAAATGTCGATTACATGCAGTAGCAAATCCGCCTCTTCAGTCTCTTCAAGCGTTGCACGAAAAGCCTCTATCAAGTGGTGAGGTAAATCGCGAATAAATCCTACGGTATCGGCCAAAATGACGGCAACACCTCCTGGTAATTCGATTTTACGCATGGTGGGGTCAAGGGTTGCAAACAATTGATCCGCGGCATAAATTGCTTCACCAGTCAGGGCATTAAACAGAGTGGATTTACCGGCGTTGGTATAGCCTACTAAAGATACCGTAACAAGCGATGCCTTTTTGCGGGCGCGCCGATTTTCCAGGCGACTGCGCCTTACTTTTTCAAGCTTTGCATTAATGGATTTAATACGGGCTCGCAGCAAACGGCGATCGGTCTCCAACTGGGTTTCCCCCGGACCTCTTAAACCAATCCCCCCTTTTTGCCGCTCAAGATGGGTCCACCCTCGAATTAAACGCGTTGAGAGATGTTGCAATTGTGCAAGCTCTACTTGCAGTTTTCCCTCAAAAGTACGCGCACGTTGAGCAAAAATATCAAGAATCAATCCGCTTCGGCCAACGACACGGCACTGTAATGCCCGCTCCAGATTCCGTTCTTGCGAAGGTGATAACTCATGGTTTATAAGCACAAGTTCTGCTTCATGCGCAACAACCAGCTCCTTAAGCGCCTCGACTTTACCAAGCCCAATGTAATATTTCGCATCAGGAGAAGCACGGCTTCCAAGCAAGCAGTCCAATACTTCCGCTTGTGCGGAAAGAGCTAATTCGCGAAACTCGGCCAATGCTTCGTCAGCATCAACACCCGGGAGCGCCAGCTGAACTAAAAGCGCGCGCTCCCCGCCTTGTGGACGTTCAAACAAAAGAAAATCCTATTGAAAAGAATGGGGCTAGTCTGCCATATTTTCCTCTCCGTCACCAGAGGGCAATTTAACAAGCCTCGCAGGTACCACGGTAGAAATGGCATGCTTATATACCATTTGCGTGACAGAATTTTTTAGCATCAACACATGTTGATCAAATGCATCCACAATACCATGCAATTTAATCCCATTAATGAGAAACACCGAAACAGGTACTTTCTCTTTCCGTAACTCATCTAAAAAGGGATCTTGTAAGGGATTCATGGTCATTGCCTTCTCCTTATTATTATTTTAGGCAAATACTCTCTTGGGATATATCGTCTGGAAACGGCCAAACTTTAATGCGGTTAGCCGTTAGTGTCATAAAACTTTGGACGTTTGCCTCTAAAAAACATCAAAAAGATTATATTGTAAACACAAGCTATGGTATTATTCTCCAAACCATAGAAAAGTAAACATGATTAAATACACCCTTATTGGCATTGGTACTATTCTTTTACTACCCTTTACAGCCTTCATTGCGTTGTGCGGCATGGCGTTGGTAGGCTCTGTCATTGTGCTTATCTCGCCGGTTATCTTTTTTGTTGGCGCTGTCAATATTAGCGCACGCCTGGCAAATTATTTTTTTAAAAAAATGGATGGCGATTATTTCCGCCCGGAATTATCCCCTTTGATGGCAGGACTAACCGTTCTTTTTATTCCCCTGACACTCATTCCTGTTGCCGCGTTCTTGACGGCGGAGGCTGTTGTCATGGGAGTCGTTCTTTTTTTATGCCTGACAGGAGGTATTGCTTTTGGGGGAATGAATAAACTGAGTCGTAAAGTGAGTTCGCTCTTCAGCGACTCAAAGGAAAAGGATGTCACGCCTTTAGTGCCCCTATCCAGTTTTACTGGTCACTCCTTTCGCTTGCAGCAGCAAAATACCACGCATTACGGGGCATTTTTTAAGCGAGAAAGCCAACCCTCTGCTGACTCACACAAGAGTACGCCTTCTCTTAATCAAGAGATTTCTTACAAAACACGCAGCGGATCCCGTAATGACAAAGTCCCGGCAACGGTTATACTTAACTTATAAGGGATGACAAGGATTGTCTGACAGGATGTCAAGCAAAGGGACCAGCACAAGGAATGTGCTTCGCCGCAGGGATGCGGCTTTTTTTTGTCTTAAAATCGAAAAATAACGGCTTTCATTCCAATGCAGTACGCTCTTAATAAGAAATCAATGGAATCAACGTGCTTAAGGTGCATCCATTCCTGCAATGAAATGCTGTAATTTTTGAGCGGAGTCTGTTTCAGGCGTCTCAAAAAAAGTAGCCCAGTAGCCTTGTTTTGAGCCTGCTTCGATAACGACCGGGAGAATGATGGTAAGTCCAGCGAGGATGCCGATAAACCCCTTTAACACGGAAGGCAGGCGATGCCAGCCCCGGTGAGGTTTAAAGGCCTCTTCCGCTGCATCAACCGTACCCTGGCATTCGCTTTTAAAAAGGGTTGCATTGAAATTGCCGTTTACAAAATAAACCGCATTTTTGTCTTCCAATTTGGCGATTAATTGCTTTGCAGCTTCGCTTGCCGCTTGATAGCGCTTGCTTTGATTCATTACAAGTGCATCGGTTTTCTTTTTAAGAGCAGTGAATAAAGGATTAAATTGCGCAGGGGTCAGGATCTTTTCGGTTTTTTGAGCAAGATTGAGGCGCGCTCGCTCTTCGCCCAAGGTTCGAAAATCAGACAAAAAATGGGTGGCATTCGCCAGGTTTTCTTTCGTGGCTTCTGCGAGGAAAAAAGCATACTTGCCCCCGGTTTCCCCCCATAACTCCTTCTTTGGCACGAGCAATCTTTCATCGATTAAGCGATCGCCTTGTGTTAATTGAAAGTTATTTTTCGGGCTGGAATAGCAAACCCATCCCTTTGTTTTCCCATTGAAATAAAGGGTTTGCCAATGGCCGGCGCCATTGTTCGTTCCGGTACGTAAAAAATAAACCTTTTGTTTTTTGAGTAGAGCGAGATCGGCCTCCAGGCTTTCCTTGCGGTATCCACTAGTCCATAGATAGTTTTCTTGCCGGGTGTAGAGAAAAATTTCACTGAGGTCGACTTGCACGTCTTTTGCATTCTCGTATTTAAACTGTATTTTTTTACCACAAACCAACAGATTTGCCTTAATCAGCATCAACTCGGCACAATTTTGATTCATTTTTTAAATCACATAAGCAAAAGGCATGCTCTATATTTTACCATAAAAACATTAACGGGATATTAGGGCGTGTCATCAATTAAGTTTTTTGGCTGCAAATGCGGCTCATTGAGCGCCATTTTGCGCTTGAATTCGTTAAATAGGGCTGGCTATTCGCCTCATTCAAGCGCAAAATGGCGCTCAATGAGCCACATTTTCGCTTCAAAAAATTAATTGATGACACGCCCTAAGTGGCTTCGTACATGCCGGTGTTTTCATGTACGAAGTGCAGGTAATTTTTTAGATACTTGCTTTGATAGAGGGAAAGCTCCATCAAGGCTTGTAAAAGTGGTCAATCCAGGTGCGCATTCATGGTTAAAGAAATAAATTGGCCGTGATTTTTTTTCAATTCTCCGGAAAAAATGCCCTGACTGCCTGGCTCAAACATTTTTGCATTGCCGTAATCAACGAACTCGTATTGAAACCCAAACTGGGTTTGGGAACTGTTCGTGTAGAGAGCGCCCATTGCATACCGTACTTGCCTGTCCAGCGGGAAATCAGGTAAACGATTGGATATATCATTTGGCGAATTGTCATAGGAAATACCCGACATTAACTTAATTTTGGGGGTGACTTTGAAATTACCGCCCAGACCAAAGCGATACGCATTTTTCCAATTTCGCGGTGTAGTACTGGTAAATCCGCTTATTTTTACAACCGTGTTTTCAAACTCCTGCCAATTCGTCCAGCCCACTTCACCGACCAGAGCAAGACGCTCTGTCAACTCATGGTAGCCACTGGCAATTAAGCTGTTGGGCGTATTGATAGCGGCAGAGGAGGTGGGGGTAAAGCTCAAGCGATTAAAATAAGTATTACCGGTTAATGTATGTTTGATTTGTGAACGAAATGCCAAGCCAAGCCGTGTGGTTGGTAAAGGAGTAAAGAGCAGGCCGAGATTAAAGCCAGGCGCAAAATCACTGACCTTTAAAATGATTTGGCCATCAAGGAAACCTGGGAGCGGCAGGGCGATGGATTCGTGCAAGGTCGTGTATTGGACTGAAAAACCGCCGCCAACGGAAAGTAACGCATTGATTTTGTAACTCACTACCGGGGTGAGATCCAAAAAAATCAACTCGGCTTTTTGAGCTAAATAACGACCTGCATAAGCATCCCCATAATCCACCATGCCACCATAAGGTGAGGCAAGGCTTATGCCCGCACTAAGCCGCTCAGAGAGGTTGCTTACGAAATAAATGCCACCACCTGGCAGAAGCAGGTTGTTTTTTTCCCCATTCCCTCCGGGTATGGTATTCGCTACACTTTGAGCAAAGCGAATGTCTGGAAAAAACAATTGGGTGCCGACTAGCATTTGGCTTGTACCAAGAAGCGACATACCGGCTGGATTTAAAAACGCAGTCGAAGCATCGTTTGCATAAGCGGCCTGCCCTACTCCGGCCGTTGCAGTGCTTGGGGTTGCCATTTCAAGCAGTTGAAACCCGCTTGCAAACGCTGTATTTATTGTGGAGAGCAAAAAAATAAGACTAAAAAAATACGACTTCCCTTTCATGAGACTAAATCCTGGATAAATAATCTGGTTTCTGAAAATAGCACAGTTGGGTAAATAGTAAATAACAAAAGAAGAAAAAAATATGCAAAAAAAACTGGTACTCGGTATTTCCTCTTGCTTGCTCGGTGAGCGGGTACGCTTTGATGGTGGGCACAAGCGGGATACCTACCTTTGCGATTTATTGGCTAATTATGTTGATTTTTTGCCCATTTGTCCTGAGGTTGAAATAGGGCTTGGTATTCCCCGTCCGGCTATCCAATTGCGAGGCGACCCCCTGAATCCGCGACTTGTTGAGGTCAAAAACCACCAAAAAGAATACAGCGAGCCCATGCGTCAGTTTTCCCTGCAATCCATGAGCCGATTTGAAAAAGTGAGTGGGTATATTTTAAAGAGTAAATCGCCTTCTTGTGGTTTGAAACGAGTGAAAGTCTATCAGGAGAACGGCCGGGGACCGCTGGTTGGCAAAGGGCTTTTTGCCCGGATTTTAGAAGCGCACTACCCCAACTTGCCCATTGAGGAAGAGGGCCGATTAAACGACCCCTTGCTTCGCGAAAATTTCATCGAGCGTATTTTTGTTTACCAGGAGTGGCAAGATTTGGTCCACTCCACCTTAACCCCTCAGAAACTGGTTGATTTCCATACACGCCACAAACTCACTTTGTTGGCGCATTCCCCTGTGTGTTATAAACGCCTGGGGCAAGGGATAAGCCAGCTTAAGGAAAGCCGCCTTCCTGAATTGAGCCAATGGTATATTCACGCGTTGATGAGTGGACTGATCTTAATCGCCACGCCTAAAAAACACGCGAATGTATTGCAGCACTGTCTGGGCTATTTTAAAAAAATACTCAATCCAAAGGACAAACAAGAGTTGTTGCTAGCAATTGATCAATACCGCTGCGGTCTATTGCCCTTAATTGTTCCCATCACCTTGTTAAAACACCATTTGATGCATCATCCAGAACCTTATTTAACAGCACAAAGCTATCTTGCGCCTTATCCAGAGGAATTAATGCTGCGCAATCACATATAGACCTGGCAGGGGGCTGGTTTTTTATTTGGAGGACTGAACTTTTTTGATAACTTTGTGTTAAAATTGTTGATGGGCAAGTCTTTTTTGATTTTTTTTGATTCAACATGAAAAAATTCTTGCCAATTAAGAAAAAATTAAGTAGAATCTCGTTCATCTTAGCCGCTGCCAAGAAATAAGCATGACGACCGAGACACACCCTGTAACAGATACAACGAGCAAGCAATCCGGTTTAACTGAACCAGATGCCCGTGTGGCGGAATCAAAACCCCACATTGTTCAGGCAAAAAAACTGCATAAGCTTGACTCTATTCACGCCCTCTACGCAGGACTAACCGAACTATGTATCCGTGCGGTGGAATCAAAACCCCACGTTGTTCTGGCGAAAAAGCTGCATAAGTCTAACAAGGTTTACTCCGTTTATGCCGGACTGGATGGGTTAAGTCTCTCCTCCAGCATGTTTTTTTACGCGACAGAATTATATCTAAACGACCTCTCTCTCTCTACTGCGGATGCTGTTCACGATTGGATGGTGACTCCGGCAGGTCTTATTGCGGCAGCCTCAGGCTCCGTTGCTTTAATCGCCTTTTCCGTGCTTGCGACCCAATTTTCGGATGATGATGCGAATGCGTTCAAGCGCTACACTGCTATTTTGTGGCCTTATGCTCGCGATGCGTTGAAAGCGCTAAAAAACAGCTACAAAGGATGGCGCTCTCAGGTGCTGCTCATGACCAGGCTGGGGGTGGAAAATTTAAATCCTTTGATCGTTCCTGTGGGAGTATTGTTAGGCGGCATCGCACTGCTTAATCGGCTTATATTCCGATGGATGCTGGAAGAACGCAAAGTGATGATGACGGTGAATGCCAAGCTTCTTAGTACCATCAAGTCAACAAAATACACCTGGGAAACCATTTATAAGATAGCGAAAACCCAAAACCAGTCGACTGAAAAGCGTTTTTTAAGCTTGTTGTGTCAAGTTGTAGCAGGGTCTATCGATAGCCTTTATTTATACGTTGGAATATTGGGTTTGTCTGCGGTGATGCCTCCGCTTCTTGTGATAATGTCTGCTGTTACCTCAGTCTATGTGGTTGCTCACATTGCAACGCGCTTGTATGAAGAGTACGACTATCAACGTAAGCTGGATATCGCTATAGTCAAGGTCGATTTGGCGACCGGTTTCAAGAAAATAGACTGGGCCTATACGGAACTTCATAAAATTTCTTTGGAAATTGCATCGGGTAACCCTCTCCTGGATTACAAGTCGTTACAACGCAGGCAAACTAATTTTAATTACCTCTTTGAGCTAGAGACAAAGCGTTTTATGGCAAACTATAAAACGCTTCACTCCTTATCTACATTGCACTTCACTTCTGCTTTTTTAGCCGGTGCTAAAAATGGGATTGCTGCATACGGGGCACTTGCAAGTGTGTTACTTGGGATTGCAACCATCCTGGCCTTAACGTCCACCGCCTTTCCTGCAGCCTTATTAGTCACCAGTGTTTTCTTCGGATTGGCTTTATTAACCGGTTTTATTGCTTTCTCCCTTGTTTCTGCATACAGGTATTGGAAGAAAGAGGTTAAGGCTCAAAAAATAGACGATGCGCTGAGTTCAGAAAAAGATTCTTTATCGAAAATAGAAGAATTACTGGCAAATGTTAAATCCAAATCTAAAAAGTTAGAGCCTGAAGCCGTGAGGAAAACGATTGAAGACGGGATGGTTGTAGACAGTTCTTCGCAATTACCCTTCCAGGAGTGGTTTGAAGTAATTCTTGAAATGATCCGTTCTGGTTGGTCTGGAATACGACAAGGTGTTAAAGCGATTTCCCTCCTATTAAATCCCTTCGAACAAGCCGATGAATTGGGCCATTACCATGAAACCCATTTTATGCTAGCTCTTATGGTGGTGAGCGCGGTAGTACACTCGATAGTGTTTGCCTTAAGAGCCTTTTGTCGCGGTTTCGGGCGCCAGCCAATCGATGCAGTAGAAAGCAAAGAAACGGAATTAACTGATTCGACCGAGGCCGCAGCTTCGCCTGCAAAGGCATGCGAGCCGGTGCTTGAGGATAGAAAACCCCCTCCACCTTCGTCTTTTTCTCACAAATCCAGCAAAAATAGCTTTTATGCGGTCAAAGTTTCCAACAGCAATAAGCAACCAGAACAAGAAAAAAGTAACTATGTAGCAAAACGAAATGTCCTAAGCCCCCTGGTGCGAACAAACAGCAGCGGATCGGCACCCTCTATAGAGCGCACCCCGGCTGTTGGGCGTACAATTCCGAGTTTAATGTAGGATCATTATACATTTTAAATTGATGATAAACGCGAAAAGAACGTGTTTTGCTTTGAACCTCATCGATTAATTGTTGCAAACAATGCTGTAGCTGTTTTTGTTGCAGGAGGATAACCTGGTATTTCTGCTCACAGTTTTGGCGATGCGTTTCCTCCACATCAAGGCGTCCAGTTTGCAGGTGCATGTGGTAGGCTTTTAAAGCCAAAATGGACAAGCGATCAATCATCATGCCGGGCGTTTCTGAATGGACAGGGCAGTGGGTTGCTGGAGCCGGCTTTAATGTTTCATATAGCCAGGAGTCCATGGCTTCCATTCGGTTGTTTCGTTCCTGATTAAACTTATCAATTAAGCGCTTTGCGCGATAAACAAATTCAAACCCCATGTCTTCACGTCGGGCTTTGTCTTCCGCCTGCCAAAGCTGAAAATTAAAGGCGTGGTTTTCTTCGACCAAAGCGAGGAAATTGCTGTGTTTGAAATCAACTCCGTTCGCTTTCCAGCGAATAATGCATTCACTCTGTAATGTGGCAATGTCTGCGACTTGAATTAAAAAGGTCATGTGAAATAATCAATTTTTAAAAGGGCAATTTTACCATGGTTGATTACCCCTTTGCTAGGACGTGTCATCAATTAAGTTTTTTGGCTGTCAATAAGCCACATTTTCGCTTCAAAAATTAATTGATGATACGCCCTGATATTATCGTCCCATTTCCGTAAAATAACGGTTATAAATTTTTAAATAGGTACCGTCTGTTTCCATACTCAATAAGGCCTGATTGACGCGATTCATTAAGTCCGTTGAATTTTTATTGGCCATGATGCCGTAGCCTACGCTGATTAACATGCCTTCGCCTAGCAATTTAAACATGGAGCTGTTTGTAGCGACCCAATATTTTGCCGCTTCTTCGTCCGCTATCACCGCATCCACATTGCTGTTTGCCAAAGCCTGAAAAACCTCTGTAAGAGTGCGGTATTCGGTAATTTTTATCCTGTCATGGAATTTGGCTAATGCCAGGGCTTTAAAGAGCGAGCCTTCTACTGAGCCTATGGTTTTATCCGTAAGATCGTCAATGGAGGCAAGGGTTGAGTCAGCACGTGCAATAAATTGTCCGCTGCTAGACATATAAGGCAAACTAAATAAAAACGTTTCTTTTCTTGTATCGGTAATGCTGATAGAACCAAGACCCAAATCAACCTGACCGGCTAATAAATCGGTAAAAATGCGCGCAAAATTTAACGGTTTGTAAATACATTCAGCCTGCATGCGTTTGCAAATCTCATTCATGATGTCGATATCAAAGCCAAAAAAGTTCCCGTTTTTATCTGCGGCTGTTTCAAAGGGAGGGTTAAAAGCCATCGTGCCTACCACAATAGGTGCAGCATGGACGGTAAATGCAAATAAAGCGAGCAGTG
The DNA here is from genome assembly GCA_041659885.1 of Tatlockia sp. Taxonomy (GTDB): domain Bacteria; phylum Pseudomonadota; class Gammaproteobacteria; order Legionellales; family Legionellaceae; genus Tatlockia. The sequence continues at coordinate 34,851 of JBAZXN010000020.1, read as the reverse complement.
GGATAAGAAATCGCACGGTGATAATCCTTTAAGGTATACTCCATATGAGGGTACTAGGCCTAAATGGAAATTTCAATGGGAGCGCGTCATTCTGAGCAGAGTGACGCATCTCCTCCAACAAGCCAGAGCAATTGCATACCGTGCAGCAACAAAATGAAAGGATGACAGAACCTGACTTTTGTGCAACTATTTCAGAAAGGTTTCAAGGAGATTAAAATGAAGTTTATTTTGTCTATGATCAGTATTTTTGCAGCAAGTCACCTCTTTGCCGGCAGTGACAATTTACTTTCGAGCTGCAAGCCCCTCCCAATCAATGAGGAAACTGCCGTGCTTGCTGTCGAAAAACCTTTACTTATGATGATACATAATTTATCAAGCAGTGATCTATGGATTACGCATCCGGTTTCAGAACCGAGTGCCAGTGCGGGATGGAGCAGCCGTATCCAGGCCGGTCGTTGGTCAGCACTGGCTCTGGATCAGGACAAATTTGAGTTAAGCTGTATTGAATCAAAGCCAGGCCATGAACAACAGGTGCCTTGCAGCGGAGTGATTGCTGTGTGCAGTTGGTCCAATGTGACGTTACCGGCTCAGGCTTCGAATACTTATTGGGCTGGGGAGAACATGAAATTAACCCCCTTGCTCGAGCATTTGGGTCGACGAGGCTTTGAGTTACCGTTCCATGCTAAAGAATGATATACTCCTTTGCAATTTAGAGTATAAAATTAAAATAATTCGCAAAAAAAGTGAAGAATGTGAGCAAAAAAAATAAAGACCCTTTTTATAAAAGGGAAAAAGAAAAATACGCAACGCCAATCCCCAGCCGTGAGCTAATCATGCAAGTGTTGGATGAGTTTGGCCGACCTATGTCGCGTAATCAATTAATCTCCAAACTGGAAATAGACAGCGAAACGGAGCAAGAGGCCTTGGGCTATCGCTTAAAGGCGATGGTGCGTGACGGTCAGATAATGCAAGACAGGCGTGGCCGTTTTTGTTTGTTGGGTCGAATCAACTTGCTGCGCGGCACGGTTTCCGGGCATCCTGATGGGTTCGGATTTTTCATTCCCGATGACGGCAGTGCAGACATGGTTTTGTCGGCCAAGGAAATGCGGGGGGTGATGCACGGTGACGTGGTGCTTGCCTACCAAAGTGGTCTTGACCGGCGTGGTCGCGCTGAGGGTAAAATTCATGAAGTGATTGAGCATGTTAACCAAAGTGTGGTTGGCCGTTATTTCACCGAACACGGTGTAGGATTTGTTTTCCCGGACAGCAAGCGTTTAACGCAGGATATTTCTATTCCTCCTGAGTTTGCAGATGGAGCCAAAAACGGGCAAATGGTGTTGGCGGAAATTATTGCTTTTCCCAGCAAACGCACGCAGGCGATTGGCAAAATAATTCATGTTCTGGGCGAGCATATGGCTCCCGGGATGGAAATTGAAGTCGCTATCCATGCCCATGGAATTCCTGCCGAGTGGCCGGATGATGTATTGCAGGACGTAGGGAAAATTCCTCAGCGTGTGAGAGAAGAGGATTTACACGGACGAACCGACTTGCGCCACCTTCCTTTTGTTACCATCGATGGGGAAGATGCAAAAGATTTTGATGACGCCGTGTATTGTTACCAAAAACCCAAGGGCGGTTACCAGCTTTATGTGGCCATTGCGGATGTCAGCCACTACGTAGCAGTGAATTCTGCTTTGGATAAAGAAGCCGCACGCCGCGGTAATTCCGTTTATTTCCCAGGCAAAGTGGTTCCGATGTTGCCCGAGGCGCTTTCAAACGGCATCTGTTCGCTCAATCCCGAGGTGGATAGATTGTGTCTTGTTGCGGAAATGGCCATTACACCGGATGGAAAAATGACCCGCTCGCGCTTTTATCGTGCGGTTTTTCATTCAAGAGCCCGTTTAACCTATACCCAGGTAGCTACCTGGCTTAAAGAAGGTAAGGCTGACGCAAAACACGCGGCGATTTTCCCTGAGCTTGAAGCGCTGTATTCAATCTATAATGTGCTGCTCGATGCCAGAAAAATACGGGGTGCTATTGATTTTGAAACAACGGAAACCTCCATCGAATTCGATGAAAACAGAAAAATTCAGCGCATTGTTCCTGTTATCCGCAACGAAGCGCATCGCTTGATTGAAGAATGCATGTTGGCAGCCAATGTGGCGGTAGCCCGCTTTTTAGCAAAAGCAAACATTCCTATGCTTTATCGCGTGCATGAAACGCCGGATGAAGAGAAAATTGCGGCCTTGCGTTTGTTTCTCGGTGAGTTTGGTTTGCAGCTTGGCGGCGGAAAAAAACCGCATCCGAAAGATTTCCAAAAGGTATTGTCCAATCTTGACGATAAGCCAGAAAAACATTTAATCGAAACCGTTATGCTGCGTTCTTTGCGCCAAGCCCATTACATTGAAGAAAATGACGGGCATTTTGGCCTGGCTTATCCTTCTTACACTCATTTTACCTCGCCTATTCGCCGTTATCCTGATTTGTTAACGCACCGGGCTTTAGGGCATTTATTTGATAACGATGTTCAGGATGGCTTTCATTACAGTGATGAAGACATGAATCGTTTAGGGAAGCATTGCTCCACGACAGAGCGGCGTGCCGACGAAGCCACCCGTGAAGTGGTAACCTGGCTTAAATGCGAATACATGCAGGATAAATTGGGTCAGGTATTCCAGGGAACCATTTCCGCTGTCACAGGCTTTGGTATTTTTGTGGAATTAGACGATATTTATGTGGAAGGATTAGTCCATGTCACCTCGCTAAAAAACGATTATTATGCGTTTGACGCGATGAAACACCGCCTGGTTGGCCAGCGTGGCGGGCACACTTACCATTTAGGGGATAAAATGACGGTTTTGGTTGCTCGCGTGGATCTGGACGAGCGAAAAATTGATTTTGAACCCGCGGAAAAAGGGCTTTTTGATGAGTGAGCATACTGTTTATGGAGTACATGCGGTCAATGCCTTATTGGCAAATCCGCACCGTACTATTACCAAAATATACGTCAATCAGGAGCGCAGTGATAAACGCCTGGATGCGCTACTCCATGCAGCTACAGAAAAGCAGGTTTCGGTTGAAAAATTATCCCAGCAAAAAATGAGCAAGCTTTTCCCCGATTGTGTTCATCAGGGGGTGGTCGCCAGCGCCTGCCCCTTGCCGGACTATAATGAAAGCGATTTGCTTCCTTTGCTTGAAAAAAGCAAAGCGCCTTGTTTGATTCTCATTTTAGATGGTGTTACCGATCCCCATAATTTGGGCGCTTGCCTTCGCTCAGCAGACGCAACCGGCGTGGATTTTGTGATAATCCCTAAAGATCGCAATGCGAGTGTTACTCCTGTTGTCAGCAAGGTGGCCTGTGGGGCGGCTGAATCCATCCCGCTGGTGCGCGTTACCAATTTAGCGCGTGCGATGGAAATCATCAAACAAGCCGGGGTCTGGATTTATGGCGCTGCGGGCGATGCCACCGAGACGCTTTATTCCATGGATTGTACCTCCTCTATTGCGCTTGTGATGGGCAGTGAAGGGGCTGGCATGCGCAGGCTCACTAAAGATCATTGCGATGGTTTATTTTCCCTGCCCATGCTGGGTACCGTGGAAAGCCTCAATGTTTCTGTGGCTGCAGGGGTTAGTCTTTATGAGGTCTGCCGTCAGCGTTTGGCTAAGGGCTTGTAAATTCATCGATTGTTTTTTTAAGCCTTAACACGAGTTCCGTCATTTCTGTTTCACTCATAATTAAAGGGGGCAGGAGGCGGATAACCGTTTCCGCGGTTACATTAAATAGCACGCGGTGTTTAAGCCCAATCATTCGTGCATCCATTGCGGGTCTATCCAGTTCAATACCTAACATAAAACCCTTGCCGCGAATGCTTTTAACGCGTGGGTTTGATGAAAACGCTTCACTGAGTTTTTCTTTGAGAATAACGCCTTTTTTAGCGACTTGCTCGCAGAGGTTCTCGCGTTCAATCACCTCTAAAACCGTGAGCGCTGTCGCACAGGCGAGGCTATTGCCTCCAAAGGTTGAGCCGTGATTACCGGGTTTAAATAAATTGGTAGCCGCCTTACTCATTAAACAGGCACTGATGGGGACTCCATTGCCAAGACCTTTCGCTGTGGTCACGATATCAGGCTGAATATTGGCGTGCTGGTACGCAAAGTATTTTCCAGTACGGCCGTTTCCGGTTTGAATTTCATCAATCATCAGTAACCATTCTTTTTCCTGACAAAGGGCCGCAACACCCTGCAAATAGGCTTCATCAGCTACGAAAATGCCGCCTTCTCCCTGAATGGGTTCAAGAAGGATAGCAACTACGTCATCGCGGTTGGCCGCAATGGTATGCAAGGCTTCAAGCGAATGAAAGGGGGCGCGGATAAAGCCTGGCACCAGCGGTTCAAAACCGGCTTGTACTTTTCGACTTCCCGAGGCGGTTAAAGTGGCCATGGTGCGCCCGTGAAAAGCCCGCTCCATTACGATAATGGAAGGCGTTTCAATTCCTTTTTTATGGCCGTAAAGACGGGAAAGCTTAATAGCCGCTTCATTGGCTTCGGCACCAGAATTACCAAAAAAGACCTGCTCCATTTGGGCGACAGCGGTAAGTTTTTCAGCGAGTAATTCCTGCTCTTTAATACGGTAGGTATTGGAAGTATGAATTACTTTGCCAGCCTGCTCTTGAATCGTGCGGGTTACTTCAGGGTGCGCATGCCCCAAACCACAAACGGCTATACCACTTAGCCCATCAAGGTAAGCGTTTCCTTCTGCGTCAAACAGCCAGACTCCTTCACCGTGAGTAAAAGAGACAGGGAGTGGATTATAGGTTGTAATTAAAGACATGCAAGCTCCCAATTAGCGCAAGTTACTGGCAACAAATTCCCAGTTTACCAAAGACCAAAAGGCTTTGAGGTATTCAGGGCGTGCATTGCGGTAGTCAATGTAATAGGCATGCTCCCATACATCGCAGGTCATCAGTGCCGTTTCTTCTTTCGTCATGGGGGTTTCTGCATTGCTGGTGCTGGTGATTTTAATTGCGCCTTCACTGTCTTGCACTAACCAGGCCCATCCAGATCCGAAGGTGGCAATGGCCGCTTGGGTAAACTGTTCTTGAAACGCTTCAAAAGAACCGAACGATTTGGTTAGCAGGTCGGCCAATTTTCCAGTGGGTGCATTGCCGCCTTTGGGGCTTAAACAGTGCCAGTAAAACGTATGATTCCATACCTGCGCCGCATTATTAAATATACCGCCTGCTCTGGATTTTTTAATGATTTCTTCAAGGCTCAGGTGTTCGTACTCGGTGCCTGCGATGAGTTTATTCAGATTCGTTACATAGGCCTGGTGGTGTTTTCCATAATGGTATTCCAGGGTTTCTGCAGAAATATGAGGCGCTAACGCATCTTTTGCATAAGGTAAAGGGGGTAGCGTAAAGGACATGACAAACTCCATATTTTATAATTAAAGTGATAAGTTTAGCAGAACGCAAGGCACAATCCAGCCTAATCGAAATTCAATTCGACTAGAATAAATTGAGTGTTGCTTACTGATCTTATTTTCGCCATAATTAGACCCTATTTTCATTTTTATAGGTGTTTCCGTGGACACGATTGATAAGATTAAGCAGCAGATTGCTGAAAATGCAATATTATTATATATGAAAGGCACGCCCAAGATGCCCCAATGCGGCTTTTCCGCTCGAGCGGTGCAATGCATTGATGCATGCGGTGTGAATTTCGCTTTCGTAGATATATTGGCAAATCCGGATATCCGTCAAACCTTGCCGCAATATGCCGATTGGCCTACTTTTCCCCAGCTTTATGTCAAAGGGGAGTTAATTGGTGGCTCGGATATTATTGCCGAGCTTTATCAGCAAGGCGAACTTGAATCCATTTTGCGTGAAGCGGTTGCGTCTTAGGGTTCATAAAGCTTAATCAATGGGCACAAGTTGCCTTTAAAGGAGAATAGAGATGAGCGTTTTAGTTGGTCGTAAAGCACCTGACTTTACAGTCGCTGCGGTATTGAAAAACGGGGAGATTGCAGATAAATTTAATTTGCACGAAGAGTTAAAAGGTAAATACGGACTGGTTTTTTTCTATCCTCTCGATTTTACTTTTGTTTGTCCTTCTGAATTAATCGCGCTGGATCATCGCATGAATGATTTTAACGAGCGTGGTGTAGCCGTTGTCGCCGTGTCCATTGACTCCCAGTTTACCCACAATGCCTACCGTAATACTTCCGTTAAAGAAGGCGGAATTGGTCCTGTGAATTTTACTCTGGCAGCAGACATCACCCACAGCATTTGCCAATCTTACGGCGTTGAGCACCCGGTTGCAGGGGTTGCGTTTCGTGGTGCTTTCATCATTGATAAAAATGGCGTTGTGCGCTCTCAAATCGTGAATGATTTACCCATCGGTCGCAACATTGATGAAATTATTCGCATTATTGATGCAGTGCAATTTTTCGAAGAAAACGGGGAAGTTTGCCCCGCCGGCTGGCAAAAGGGCAAAGCAGGTATGAAAGCCTCTCCTAAAGGGGTTGCCCAGTACCTTTCAGAACATTCTGATAAGTTGTAGTCATTGTGTGCCATGTGTTGAGCATGGCACAAAATAAATCGGCTGTTTTTTCTGCATCATAAATTGCCGAGTGTGCCTCACTGGTATCAAAATCAATTCGCGCAGCTTTTACTGCTTTTGCCAATACGGTTTGCCCATAAAATAGACCCGCAAGGGTTGCTGTATCGAAACAGGTAAAGGCATGAAAAGGCATGCTTAATTGGGTTCTTTTAACGGCTTCTTTGATAAATAATAAATCAAACCAGGCGTTGTGTCCGACCAATACAGCACGTTGGCAGCGGTGCTTTTTTAAAGCCTCCTGAATAGGAGCAAAAAGATTTTGCAGAGCCTGTTTTTCATCCAATGCGAAACGCAGGGGTTGAAAGGGATCAATTTGGTTAAACTCCAGCGATTTTGGGTCAAGAATTGCGCCTTCAAAGGGCAAAATATGCTCAAAAAACGTCTTTCCACGCACAAAAGAACCCTTTTCATCAAGATGAATTAAAACAACACACATTTCCAGCAAGGCATTGCGCCCGGGTTCAACGCCTGCCGTTTCCACATCCACAATAACGGGTAAAAAGCCGCGAAATCGATCGTTTATTTTAAGATTATGCGTTTTCATGCACGCTCCATTCTATCGGTAAACCTGCTGCTATCGGAATCACTGTTTCTTCGCCTAAAGGCAGCGTGGGCGGGATTTTCTGCGTTACCTGTTGCAATTGCAATGTTTCGCGGTTTGGCGGTAAATGGTAAAAATCCGCCCCAAAATGGGCGAGAAAAGGGTTGAGTTTATCCAGTTGATTGGCCTTTGCAAAGCATTCCGCGTAAAGGGCCAGAGCATAAGGTGCTGAATAGATGCCCGCGCAACCGCAGGCACTTTCTTTTTGGGTTACAGGATGCGGTGCGCTATCGGTTCCTGCAAAAAATTTGGGGTTGCCGCTTGTTGCCGCTTGCACCAGTGCGCGTTGGCAGCTTGCTTTTTTAAGGATAGGTAAACAATAAAGGTGAGGCTTTAGTCCTCCTGCGAGCAAGTCGTTTCGATTATAAAGCAGGTGATGGGGGGTAAGGGTTGCTGCAACCTGCGGTGGGGCTTGTGTTACAAAATCGACTGCGGCTTGGGTAGAAATATGTTCCAGCACAATCCGAAGACGCGGAAAATTGGTTACTAATGGTACCAGACCCTGTTCTATAAAAGCGGCTTCGCGATGAAAAATATCGCCCTCATTTAGTTCGCCATGAATTTGTAAGACTAGCCCTTGTTGTTGCATGAGATCAAACAGGGGATACAGGGCGTGTAAGGATGTAACACCTTCCTCCGAATGGGTGGTGGCACCGGCCGGGTAGAGTTTTGCTCCCAGAATAAAGGGGTAAGCGCTGCTGTCTTCCAGGTCTTTGGGATTCACCTTTTCATTCAAATAAAAGGTCATAAAGGGGGTAAACGCTGCACGATTGGCCAACGCATTAAGAATTCGCTCGCGGTAATCCAGTAGGGATTGAAGCGTGGTTAAGGCGGGTTGCAGATTCGGCATCACCAGTGCCCGTGAAAAATGGCGTGCGGTAGCAAAAACCGTATCGTGTAAAGCCAGATTATCTCGAAAATGCACATGCCAATCATCGGGTCGCGTTATTACCAAAGTTTTCACAATAAATCTCAGGGCGCAGAATAGTGACTAAAGGATAGCATGTGACTAAGCAAAGCTCAGTAAGTATCGATAACTTTCTTCATCCGGCCTGGCATTTAGGTGGATGCGTTGCACTCCATAAATGCAGATCGGAACAACAAGTAGCACCGTGCGTTGCCTGGAAAATTTCGTTTATGTAAAATAGAAATTCAAAGGAATTAATTACAATGAACAATGCATTGTTAATTCCATTTCTATCTGTTAGAGTTGAGTAAGTTTAGTCAACTTATTGATTCCAAAAAAGTTAATGGTTTAGGAAATTAATTCACCTTTCTTACTCGCTTTTAAGTAGGTCCAGGTTAAGTGAATTAATTCGGCAGATGGCGATGGATTAATTAGTGTGAACATAATAAAAACATTGCTACCCGTTGCGCCACTAATTTTGTTGAATTAATAGAGAAATTTTGTGGAAATAGTGTTGACTTTGATAAAGTAGCACTTGATAATTTGCCTATGTACGTTCTCGGATAGAGCGATGATTGCGTACTGTGGTCAATCCCATGATGTGGTTTGACGGCTAAACGGGAAATTAATAATAAAAAAGTGGAGATGAAGCATGTTAAATTTGAAGAAAACAGCGGTAGCTGTTCTTGCTTTAGGTAGCAGTGCAGTATTTGCTGGTACCATGGGTCCTGTTTGCACCCCTGGTAATGTCACCGTTCCTTGTGAAAGAGTAGCTTGGGATTTCGGTGTTCAAGCACTTTATCTGCAACCAACTTTAAGTGGCGGAAATGGCTACGATTTTTACACCGACGGTGCGTTCGGATTCGGTGGTGACCCCTTCGTTGATGGTTTCTACCGTCACAGAAACGAAGATTGGAACTGGGGCTTTAAATTAGAAGCTTCTTACCACTTCTACATGGGTAACGACTTAAACGTTAACTGGTACCACTTAAGTTCTGATGATGACAACAACCATCATAACAACTGGTTATACACTTACACTTCACGTTATCACTACCAACCTAAATGGGATGCTGTGAACGTTGAGTTAGGTCAACACGTTGATTTCAGCGACAGAAAATTCATTCGCTTCCACGGTGGTGTTCAATTCGCTCGATTGGAACATGATCGTCGTACAAGCTTTGATAATTTCGACCTGACTGGACTTTACTACGGCCACACTGGCGAAAACCGTTTCAGCGGTTTCGGTCCACGTTTTGGTGCTGACATGAACTACATGTTAGGAAATGGCTTCGGCGTCTATGCAAATGGTGCTGCTGCTCTCCTGGTTGGTTCTGCCAAGTTTGATCATCGCTTAAACCCATTCGTAGCGTCTACTATTGTAAGAAGTGGTCTGACTACATTTGCTTTCAACAACAACAACAACTCCAGAACAATTATGGTTCCTGAGTTGGAAGGCAAATTAGGTGCTAAATACACCTACGCAATGGCACAAGGTGATTTAACTCTGGATGTTGGTTACATGTGGGTTAACTACTTCAATGCTGAACACACTATTGTCAACAACGGAATCATTGGTGGTGTAGACGTTCGCGAAAGCAACGTTTCCTTCAACGGTCCTTACGTTGGTCTGAAGTGGGTTGGTAACGTAGTCTAATAATCACCCAGTAAGTGCTTTAAAAAGCCCATCACTAGTGATGGGCTTTTTTTTAGCAGAGCGGAGAAGTATTTAAATGTTTAAAAAAACAACCTTGGCAATTATCGCCTTATTATTAAATAAAGTAGCCTTTGCGGGTACTATGGGTCCTGTTTGTACTCCAGGTGATGTAACTGTACCTTGCGAAGCAACGCACTGGGATATTGGTGCGCAGGCGCTGTACTTGCAGTCTGTTTATTCTGCTGATAAAGAGTATGAATTCAATCCTCAGGGTTTTATCCACTCAATGAATCAGAAATGGGGCTTTGGCTACCGCCTCGAAGGTTCTTATCATTTTTATATGGGTAATGATGTAACAATGACTTACATTAATTATGATAAAGAATCTCACCGGTTTGGTTTTGCAGGCGCGATACCTTTTGCCTTTGCTTTTGAGCCCTCTTCTTTGAAGATAGAAAACCAGTTCGATCAGGCTAACCTTGTGCTTGGCCAACATGTGGACATCAGCGCCCGAAAACAACTGCGTTTTTATGGCGGTTTACAGTATGCCAAAATCCGTGTTGACACAACGGATCAATTCACAACCGTTCCTACCGTTTTACTACGTAGAGGAGCCACTGGCATTGCCGAGTACCGCGATACTGATTTCAATGGCTTTGGACCTGCAGTAGGAATTGATTACAATTACAATGTAGTGAATGGCTTAAGCCTTACGGCAAATTCTGCCTTTTCTCTGCTCTACGGTACAAACCGATATAATTCGGGTTTTATTGTAGGACCAAGCGGTGCAGTATTTTCAGCATTCCAGCACAGCCAAAAAACAGTGGTTCCAAGTTTTGAAGGCAAGCTAGGGCTTAAATACAGCCAGGATTGCGCACAAGGTACATTAAACCTTGAAGGTGGCTTCCAGGCTTTGAATTACTTTAACGCCTTGGAAACCAGACGCTTCTATGGATTGGTTCAATACCATCATGCAAGCAATTTTGCCCTTTATGGACCTTATTTAGGCGCTAAATGGGTAGGTTAAGCGACTGAATGGAAATAGCCTCGTTAGTTGATTTGTAAATCAACAACCAGTTTAGTTCACTCGTTGCACGAAAAACCCTGGTAAAGGCAAACCCTTTACCAGGGTTTTTTTATTCCTTGAAAAAATGAAGTAAGCCAGGCAACGGTCTTACCGACGCCCTAACCCTAATCTATACACAAATCGACAGACTTACATCAATCTGCCTCCTCTCCCGCGCAAGGAGTTTGAGTAGTATAACAGTGTCCTTCGCGGGATGAGGGTTGGGGAGAGGGAATGGAAAAATCTACGCTAAGACAACCTGCCCGTGATTTACGTTGCCAACGATCCTAACCTTTTTCTTACAGGTTCGTGAACCCTATGCTAAGCACAATCCGACAGGCTTACATCAATCTACTCCCTCTCCCGCGCAAGGAGTTTGAGTAGTATAACAGTGTCCTTCGCGGGATGAGGGTTGGGGAGAGGGAAATGGAAAAATCTACGCTAAGGCAACATGCACGTGATTTACGAAAAAACAGCACACATGCTGAGAGACACCTTTGGTATACACTTCGAGCGAAACGTCTTGGGTTTAAATTCAAGAGGCAAGCACCTATTGGTGCATACATTGTTGATTTTGTCTGTCTTGAAAAGCACCTTGTTATTAAGCTGGACGGTGGTCAACATATGGAGCATCAAACTTATGACAAGCATCGAACACCCTGGCTCAATGAGCATGGATTTAAGGTATTACGTTTTTGGAACCATGAGGTCTTGCAGCAAACCACATCGGTTATTGAAGTGATCATGAAAATGCTCGCCGACCCTAACCATATGCTCACATAAATGACACCCGTGAGACTCTATCACCTCGCCAATGGCCATTCGTACCATTCCCTCTCCCCAGCCCTCATCCCGCGAACGACACTGTTATACTACTCAAACTTCTTGCGCGGGAGAGGGGGCAGATTGAAGTGAGCTGAAAAACCTGTGTATCGATTAGGGTTAGGAAGATAGCAAAAAATGTTAAAGACAATGTCGCGTCACTTGATTTGGAAATCAGCAACCAGAGCGTTCTATTCGTTGCAAGATAAACCCTGGTAACGGTAAACCCTTTGCCGGTTTGTGTATACTTTGGAAAAATGAAACAAGTCAGGCGATATTCCTAAGTTTTTCTTACAGGTTCGTGAACCCGATGCTATACACAATCCGACAGGCTTACATCAATCTACTCCCTCTCCCGCGCAAGGAGTTTGAGTAGTATAACAGTGTCTTTCGCGGGATGAGGGTTGGGGAGAGGGAAATGGAAAAATCTACGCTAAGATAACATGCCCGTGATTTACGTTGCCAACGCTCCTAACCTTTTTCTTACAGGTTCGTGAACCCTATGCTATACACAGTCCAACAGACTTACATCAATCTGCCCCCTCTCCCGCGCGAGGAATTTGAGTAGTATAATCATGTCCTTCGCGGGATGAGGGTTGGGGAGAGGGAATGGAAAAATCTACGCTAAGACAAACTGCCCGTGATTTACGTTACCAACGGTCCTATTCTTTTTCAGTCCTAATTTTTTGTCCAGTACAGAGTGAATTGCGAGCCAATAGTGTTTTTGACTAGGTCAGTTTGTGTAAAAATATTTATGATGGCATAATGTTTTTTTTTAAAACGATAAAAGTCGATGCCCTACAAAATATTTCCGGTTGTATTAGTGCATATCCTGCTGATTTGCATAAGCAACCTCCTTGTCCAATACCCTTTTACCTTATTTGGGTTTCACACGACCTGGGGGGCGTTAAGCTATCCTTTCATTTTTATTACCACCGATTTAGGCACGCAATGGCTAGGACAAAAAAAGGCGCGCAAAATTATTTTTTTAGCTCTGTTGCCGGGACTGGCAGGCTCCTACCTTATCTCCAGTTATTACGCCGAAGGGGTATTGTTTTCATCTAATACGCTGATCTTGCGCATTGTAATGGCGAGTATTCTTGCTTATCTGTTGGGACAATTGGTTGATATTGCGATTTTTCAGCGCATGCGGAGTCAATTGACCTGGTGGATAGCACCCGGTCTGGCCACTCTTTTCGCGAACATCCTGGATACCTATTTTTTCTTTTTTACGGCTTTTTACCATAGCCCGAATGCCTTTCTTAGTAGCAATTGGGTAGAGATTGCAACCGTTGATCTGGTTTTTAAAATCACAATCAGTTTGCTTGCCGTAGTTCCCTTGTATGGTATGGTGTTGCAACTCCTAATGAACCGCAACAAGACGATGTTACCTCCGCAAAGCAAAAATCAAGAGAATTTAACGCAGTCATACTGAGGACTGTGTGTTAGATGACAACGATTCACTTTTCTTGAGCAGGGTAATGTCTCCGATGGGCTCCTTTTCGTATTTAATCGAATGTAATTGCGCAATATCCCCCAAACGACCCTGAGAAAGGGCTGGCTTACATGCTTTGGGGATAGGAGTTCCCTTTTCTATATAAGCAATGAGTGCTTTTACCGCGCTAATTTTTTTCGGCTTCGAGAACCAACCGTATCGGAAAAGAGTCAAACCACAGAAAGAAACCTTGTTAGTGTAATTCGCTTCATCGAGGCGCGTAGCTATATACGCACTAGCTTATCGGATACCGATAAATAAAGAAAAGAATGCATAAGAGTTCCAGGCAGAACCAAAATAGGGGGATGGTGAGCAAGGAAATGCGGTCAAATTGCGTGGCTTTCTCCACTTTTTCCTCATCGATTAAACGCATAACGTACACATTTTCAAAAAGAATAATAAAAAAGATCAGGTAATTAATTATCATAAAACTGTCAACGTAGGTTAAATAACTGAGCAGAGGCAGCGAGCTTGAGATATTAAGGTGCAACAAAATAGAGCTGATTAAGGTCCCACTCACTATCCCAAGGCGCTGGATACTGTGTTTTGTTGCAATGATAAAGGTGATAAACGCGAACAGCAGAATAATAACGGCCGGGAAGATTATTTTTAAAAATCCCATGAGAATAGGGCGCGTAATTAAAATTTGAAAATTATACCGGCTAAAGCTGGTATTGAGAAAAGGCACTTCAAAGGAGTTCACAAATACTTTTTTATTGTCAAAATTCCAACCATGAAGAATGGCCTGGCTAGGGACGACAGTGTGTTTTTCATCAGCGACAAAAAGTAACTTGCTGATGTCATGATCTTCATCAATAATGCTCATATCCAGCCAATACCCATCAAAGGGATAACGTACCGAGTAAAAATCTTTTTCTATCAAGAGCTGTAGATGATAAATAATTTGTTTCGGCGAGAGCACGCTCATCATAAAGGACGTTTTATTAATGGTGCCATGAAAGAAATTAAGGTTAAATTTAGGACAATCTTTCTCACAAGTAAAGCCTAAATAGATATTGAATTGATAGGTACCCTTCGTTACATCAATGCTGTCTATACTGATGAGGCGAACGCTCACGCTGACATGATTGATGCCACTATGGTCTGACGGTAATGCTTCAGCCGCCCTTGACAGGGGTTGGATAAAAAGGAGTAGGAGCGCCAAACTTAAGTTAAGTAATTGTTTCATTTTGTGAGTCCATGTTGTTCTTGTCATTCCTTTTTACTCGGGAGCCACTTAAACTATAGCTCAAGAAACAACGATATACTTGCCACCAACCCATTTTTGGTTTTTATCCTATTGTTTTTTTTACGCTCTTATTGAAAACTGGCAAAACATGTAGCATGTACAACCTTTAATACTGGGGGATGAGACATCGATATATTATTTAAATAAGGTATTGTATAGCGGATAAAATGCTTTTATAACGTTCGGATAAATCGCATGCATATAAGAAACGCCAACTGCTTTAACCTATATGACTGATATAGGTACGGATTTTTGGACGAAAAGAAGCGATTTTTAAGAACTATTTTTCGTTTACAAAAAACATCTGCTTTGATGTTTAAACACCTTCAGATTTATGGCACCTATCATTTTGAATGATATTTTATGAGACATAATAGACGAGTTAATGATTATGTATAAGCTAATTTCCTATATTTTTTTTGTTTTATTAACACCAGGGATAACTTTAGCTGAATCCCAGCAGGATACGATAACACCGTCCCCATCAGACTTCAAAGTCTCGGGCTATCTTGATGGCTCTTATAATTATCTTCAGAACAGCAATAAGTTCACCAGTGGCGTTTATGATCGCGTTTTTGACACCAACCCGAATGGCATTACACTTCAACAAGCGGGTATTACCTTGGCTTACCAACCCCAGCAAGGATTTGGCGGTTTAATCACTCCGGTAGCGGGACGTGACACTTATATTTTTGCACCTTATGGTTGGAATCCTGATTATGGTTCTCAATGGTTTGGCTTTGCAATCCCACAGGCCTATTTGCAATATGCTGTTGGGTCATTAACATTTATGGGGGGTACTTTTATTGAATTGGCCGGTGCCGAGAACATCTTTTCGTATAATGATACCAATTATTCTCGCTCTATTCTTTGGGGTTATGCAGAACCTTTTACAGTTACTGGATTAAGAGCATCATATGTCCCAGATAATAAGCTCACCTTGATTGGCGGTATAAATAATGGTTGGGATAGTATTCGTGATATAAATCGTCAGAAAACCATTGAATTTGGGGGGTCTTATACGTTTAACCCACGGCTTACTTTAGCTGCTTACTGTTATACAGGCCAACAGCGCATTGCTGATAGGACATCTAGCGGTCCTACAGGCCAACGTACTCTCATTGATTTTATAGCCACTATACATGCCACTGAAAAGTTAAGTTTTGTGGCAAACTATGATGGCGCTATGCAAACCAAAGCCGCTCTTCCAAATGGTGAAACTGCAAAGGCAATTTGGCAAGGTATTGCTGGATATGTAAATTATACGTTCAATGAAAAATGGTACACTTCCGTGCGTGGAGAAATTTTTGATGACCAAGACGGTTATCGAACAGGCATACGCCAGAATTGGCGGGAGGCAACCATTACAATAGGTTACAAGCCGCTCAAAGGTTTAGATATGCGCGCGGAAATACGGCGTGATTTTACTAATCAAAACTGCATAATACAAAAAAATGGAATAAGTGTGAGTAACAATCAACAGTCATATGCATTAGAAGGTGTCTATAAATTTGCATAGTTATGTGTTAGGACTTGTCAACAGCTCCTAAAATACCGAAGGCGCATTAGTGGCCAGTTTATTTCTTATAGCGGCATAATTCATGCTTACCCTATTGTGAATACACAAGGGGAAACATGATGAAAAATTGCAGCACATGGAAAAAAGCATGGATGATGTTATTCTTCTCACCGTTTGCTTTTGCAACGCAAACCAGCTGGACCAGTTATATTGCGCAAATTAAACAGCAAGCACTGAGTGAGGGTATTTCGCAATCCTTACTGGATCAAGCCTTTGCTGATGTTACCGAGCCTAGCCGCACCGTAAAAAGCTTATCGCGTTCACAGCCTGAGCATCGACTTACGTTCAGCAAGTATTTGCATTCGCGCGCAGACAGCTACCGAATAGCAATGGGTCGTAAAGAATACAATAAAAATAAGGAAATACTTGAAAATATAGGCAGGGATTTTGGTGTGGATCCTTGTTTTATTGTCTCCTTTTGGGGAATGGAAAGCAGTTATGGCACTTACATGGGTAATTTCCCCGTGATTAAATCCCTGGCAACGCTTGCCTACGACTCCAAAAGGCAGGATTTTTTTCGCAAAGAGCTTTTTTTAGCGCTGCATATTCTCAATGATGGCCATGTTTCTTTGAGTAATTTCAAGGGCGAATGGGCCGGGGCTTCAGGGCAGCCGCAATTTCTGCCATCCAGTTGGGTAAAATATGCCGTGGATTACGACCGCGATGGCCGAAAAGACATTTGGTCAAGCAAGCCGGATGTATTTGCCTCCATTGCAAATTATATGAAAAAGAACGGCTGGCAAACCGGCGAAGTATGGGCCGTGCAAGTCAAATTACCCTCTAATTTTGACATGAGTCTGGAAGGCAAAAAAACGGTTAAACTGGCGAGCGAATGGAATGCCTTGGGCGTTCGCACAGAAAGTGGGGAACCACTGCCTTATCAGAACTTGCAAGCAAGCATCGTACAGCCTTTGGGAGGGCCAGTGTTTCTTGCTTTTCCAAATTATAAAATGATTCTGCGCTACAATAACTCCATTTATTATGCCGGTGCTATTGGTTATATGGCGGATAAAATTTGTAATCGCATGAAATAAAAGAAGGTTGGTCGTTATGCAATACCTGGATAAAATAGCGAGTTTAACGCCGCCGGTAAAAAAGGTACTTTGTGATAAAGCCACAGAATATCCCCATACCGGTGAATATAACCGCGTTGTGCAAACCGGCACTTACCTTTGCCGTCGTTGTGGTCTTGCTCTATTTCGGGCTGAAAATCAATTCAGTGCAGGATGCGGGTGGCCCAGTTTTGATGACTCGGTTTTGGATACGGTGCAAAGCATTCCAGACCGAGACGGCCTACGTACAGAAATTCTCTGCGTCCGATGCAAGGGACACCTTGGCCATGTCTTTACCGGGGAGCATTTTACCCATAAAAACCTTCGCCACTGTGTAAATTCTTTGGCGCTGGATTTTGTTCCAAACGGTACCGTTATTGATACGGAGGAAGCAATCCTTGCCGGCGGCTGTTTTTGGGGTGTCGAATACTTCCTAAAAGCAGTACCCGGCGTGCTTAAAGCCGAGTCAGGTTATACTGGCGGCAGCGTGTTAAATCCGAGTTATGAGCAAATTTGTAATGGCAATACCGGTCATTTTGAAGCGGTGCGGGTGGTGTATGACAGGGCAAAAACGACTTACCAAAAGGTAGTAATGCGTTTTTTTGAAATTCACGATCCGACTGAAGTCAATGGTCAGGGGCCGGATAGGGGGCAGCAATACCAAAGTGCCGTGTTTTATTATAATGAAGCGCAGCGCGCAACTGCTCAGGGTTTAATCGAAGTATTGCAAACCAAAGGGTATCGGGTGGCAACCCATTTGTTGCCTGTACAGCCTTTCTTTGCGGCAGAAACCTACCACCAGGATTATTACAGTAAACACCACAAGGCCCCGTATTGCCATAAACCGGTTAAGCGATTTTAACCTTTGCCTGAATGGCCTTTTCCTGCCAAATACCGTTTCAAGCAGGAGTAAAATGGATTATCTGCTCATTATCCCAACAAGCCCACAGGCAATGGCTGCGGTAAAGGCAAGCGTTGTGAGCGTATTGCGATCCATTTCTGTGAAATAAAAAAGCGTTCCCATCACAAACAGTGCGCTAAAAAGACCTGTTGCCAGCCCTCGATACCAGGTTTTTCCGGACGTTAAGGGTTTGTTATCCTTTGGAGGCGTCTGCAATGCCCTGATTTTCTGCTCTTTACTTAACTCCAACACTTCAAAGACCAGCCGGGGGAAATGGGGCAGTTGTTCTGTAAGAAAAGGAATATTTGCGCGTAACTGCTTGATGAAAGCCTTTGGCCCTATTTGTTCTTTAAGCCATTTTTCAAGAAAGGGCTTGGCGGTTGCCCAGAGGTCAAGCTCTGGATAAAGCTGTCGCCCAAGGCCTTCAATGGCTAATAAGGTTTTTTGTAATAAAACCAATTGAGGCTGCACTTCCATTTGGAAGCGGCGAGCCACTTGAAAGAGGCGAATAACCACTTGTGCAAAGGAAATGTCTTTTAATGGTTTTTCAAAAATCGGCTCGCAGACAGTGCGCACGGCACTTTCAAATTCTTCTACTCGCGTGTCGCGGGCAACCCAGCCTGATTCTACGTGAAGCTCTGCCACCCGGCGGTAATCTCGACTAAAAAAGGCGTATAAATTTTCGGCTAAATAGCGCTTGTCGCTTTCGCTTAAGGTGCCCATAATCCCAAAATCGATGCAAATATATTGCGGATCCTCAGGGTTTTCACGGGAAACAAAAATATTGCCAGGGTGCATGTCGGCATGAAAAAAACAATCCCTAAAGACCTGGGTGAAAAAAATTTCCACCCCGCGCTCTGCCAATTTTTTAATGTCAGTGCCTTGTTCGTGCAAGCGGGCAATGTCGGCAACCGGGATCCCATGGATGCGCTCCATGACCATGATGTTTGCTTTGGTATAATCCCAGTACACTTCCGGAATATAAAGCAGGGGCGAGTTTAAAAAATTGCGCCGTAATTGCGAGGCATTGGCTGCTTCGCGTTGCAGATCCAGCTCATCAATTAAATTGTGTTCAAATTCGGCGACAATTTCACGCGGTTTCAAGCGTTTGCTTTCAGCCCAATAACGCTCGGCCAAATGGGCAATCGTATGTAAAATAGCCAGATCCTGATCGATTAATTTGCGCATGTTAGGGCGAAGTATTTTTACCACGACCTCTTCCCCGCTTTTTAAGGTTGCGGCATGCACCTGCGCCATGGACGCTGAGGCCAATGGGATTGGATCAAAGGCTGCAAAAACATCATAGGCTGAGCGGCCAAAGGCCTCTTCTATAATAGTTAGCGCGATTGCACTGGGAAAGGGCGGTACCCTGTCTTGCAATTTGCATAGTTCCTGAGCAATATCGGGAGGGAGGATGTCGGGCCGAGTGGATAATGCCTGACCAAATTTAATAAAAATAGGGCCTAATTCTTCGATGGTTTTGCGTAAGGCCTCGCCCCTTGTTTGTTTTTCCTTGCGCAACCAATTCCATGGGTTTAAATAAACAATAAAGCGAAAAGGGGCAAAAAGCCGAATCGACACAATTACTTGATCCAGGCCATTGCGTGCCAAAATCATGTTGATATGAAGTAGGCGGAGTAATTGTTTAATCGATTTCATAATGCGCCATCAGTTGATTGACATGCGCTTCCAATCGCTCCACATCCAAAGACAAGGTATCAATGTCATTAAAAAAATCCGCAATGGCTTCCGCCGGGGGAAGCAGGCCTAATTCTTCCTGCAAATACTCAGTCACATTATTACGCAAGGAATGGCTTATTTTGGATTTAAAGGCCAGCCCTTGCCGCACCAAGGAACCCAGTTGGTGCGCTACGACATCGCCTGTAAAATGCGCAAGATGCCCTTCCCAATCGATATCCAGCTCATCAAATAATTTTTTTACTTGCTGGCCTAGCTCTACATCGCCCGAAATACGAATTTGGTCGTTGAATAAAGAGCGCGCTTTAGAAGCCGGTAAAAAACTGAGTCGAATTAATCCCAGAGGGCTACTTTGGATAAGGGTATCGGGATTACCCTCATAGGCAGCAAGAAGTTGCAATTGCTGGTTGCCGAAACGAAGGTAAAAATCAACCTGCAAGGGTGCGACAATGAGTTTGAGCACTTTGCCGTCTAAGGCCGCAAGTTTAGCGGCACTGTTTTCATCTAAAGCCAAGGCTTGATTAATGGCTTTTTGCAGGGCAACCAAAGAATATTTTTTAATCATAAAACTCTCAATATTTATGCGCTATGTGTAACGCAACAATACCACCACTTAAATTATGAAAATAACAGTCTTCAAAACCTGCTTTCTCAATCATCGCTTTTAATTCCTCTTGGCATGGATGCATGCGAATGGACTCGGCCAGGTATTGGTAACTTGCGGCGTCCTGTGCAAAAAACTCCCCCATTTTGGGTAAGATATTAAAGGAGTACCAGTCGTAAATCGGTTTCAAACCGAAGGCAACGGGAGTAGAAAATTCAAGTACCATCACTTTGCCGCCAGGCTTGCACACCCGAAATATAGAACGTAAGGCTTCCATTTTATCGGTGACATTGCGAAGGCCAAACCCCATGGTTATACAATGAAAGCTGTTGTTGGCAAAGGGCAGGCATTGCGCGTTGGCCTGGACAAATTCAATGTTCTCAAAAAGGCCCTCATCCAATAACCGTGAGCGCCCCACGGCCAGCATGGCCGCATTGATATCCGCTAATACGACCTTGCCGGTTTGCCCTACTTTTTTACTCAGCAGACGGGTGAGATCGCCACTGCCGCCGGCTAAGTCTAAAACACAGTTACCGGCACGAACCTGGCTTAATTCTATGGTGAATCGCTTCCACAAGTGATGAACGCCCATGGACATTAAATTGTTCATGAGATCATAATTTTTGGCCACGGATTGAAATACCGCCTGCACTTTCTTTTCTTTTTCATCCCAGTCGACTGATTTAAAGCCAAAATGGGTGGTGTTGTCTTGCTGTGCCATGGATTTGTTACGCGAAAAGAGGATGCCCCTATCTTAACTCATTCCCGATTTTACCGCTATTTGTAAATGCATTTAGCGGTATTTTACAAACTACCGCTTCAAGCTACTGGGGTTTCACTGAAAGCCAGACCGCCTTGTAGCCGTTAAATAAACTCACGGCTTTTCGCTCCGGTTCTTCCATGAGATGAATAGAGGGAAACGCTTCCAAAAATTTCTTCAGAATAATTTGAATTTCAAGCCGTGCCAAATGAATACCAAGGCAAAGATGGGTTCCTCCACCAAAAGCAACGTGAGGGGGACCTTCACGTAAAATATCGAATTGATGCGGGCAGTGAAACACTTTGGGATCGTGATTGGCTGCGGCCAGATTGAGCATGAGAGTTTGCCCCTCGTCAATGCTTACATCCTCTACTTCAACTGGGGTATTCAGAAAACGGATGGTTTCAGTAATGGGGGCGTCAAAACGCAAGATCTCCTCTGTAGCTTGTGCAATTAACGCAGGGTTTTCCTGTAGCCTGTTTAATTCTCCGGGGTGTTTAATTAAAGCAACAATGCCATTGCCTATGACATCGGTTGAAGTCAGATTCCCTGCCAGGATAAGTAACAAGCTTAGGGTCACAATTTCTTGCGAACTCAATTGGCATTGGGCATCCTGTTGATGGATAAGCCGTGACAGGAGATCGCCCGTATCTTGATTTGC
This sequence comes from Tatlockia sp., assembly GCA_041659885.1. Lineage (GTDB taxonomy): Bacteria > Pseudomonadota > Gammaproteobacteria > Legionellales > Legionellaceae > Tatlockia. Next base: position 13,178 of record JBAZXN010000020.1, on the reverse strand, counting down.
CCTGTCCTGGACTGCTTTATCAAAATAATCTGAAAGGGAGCGGTAAGCCTTTTCGCCTTGGGCGGCTGCCTCTTTACTGACTCCGGGGCCAATATTATGCACCCACTCGTTTGACCAGCGTTTAAATTGCTCCTGATCTTTTTTATCCACACCCAGAACATTGGAAATAACGATGGTAGGAAAAGGGGCGGCAAGGCTTTCGATTAAATCAAAGGAATCAAGCGCCTTGAGTTTATCAATGAGCTCGTTTGCAACGCACTCAATCATAGGGCTTAGTAGTGCAACCTGCTTCGGTGAAAACTCCTTCGTGATGCTGCTTCGAAGGCGGCGATGCTCCTCGCCATCAACATCCAGCATGCCAAACGCTCCCTTGGGATTTTGAGCCAGCACTCTACCCCAGGTGTCCTCGGCAGAAACCGAGGCATCACGGCCGCACCCTGTTGTGTTTTTCAATACACCCTGAACCCCTTGGTAAGTCGTAACGACCCAGCGCTTAAAGTTTTCGTCTTTATAAGAGGGGGATTGCTCACGTATGCTATCTAAAATTTCATGCATGTTGTCGCGGTAATGGGCATCCCGTGCGGTGAGTTGATCTTTTTTGGGGGATGGTTTTTTGTCCTTTGGCATGTCATTAATTCCTTATAATACAGGATAATTAACATAACTTAGTTCATAGAAGTGGGCAAGACAAGGAAAAAAATAAACTGGTGTACCGGTTTTTAATTAACGAATTTTTCAGGACAAAGACAGGCATTGACTGGATTGGTCGTCAGGGTGGCGCTTTGGAGATTCCGGATCCTTGAATCAAAGATCCGGAAAAAAGGACTTAGGACGCAGTGTCATCGCCTTCACTTGCATTCGAGCTGCTGCCGCCTGTGCTACCATTTGTGCTGCTTCCGCCTGTGCTGCTGCCACCAGTGCTGCTTCCGCCAGTGCTGCTTCCGTCAGTGCTGTTACCGTCAGTGCTGCCAGTTCCGGGCGTTGTGCTGTTTGCTCCAGGAGTGGTAGTGTCTGCCGGGTTTGCTGGTTGAGGTTGTGTAGTTTGAGGTTGCATCGTTTGTGGAGTACCGTCTGAACTGCCTTGACTCATATCAGCATGAGCCATTAAAGACAAAGACGCACCGAACACCATTGCAATTAAAGCCACTATCTTTTTCATTGAATCTCTCCTTCGAGTTAACTAATCCAAAATTACTCACCTAATCCAAACCGGTAAATCGCAATGAGGACTAAGAGAGAATTAAAGAATACAGCAAAAGCGCTGTGAAATTAATAAGTTAAAGAAAAAATTCTCTTGAGTGCTCACATTTTGGAGAGTGTAGAGGATATTAGGGCAATGCCCTAATTCAATAATCCCGTTAAGGCAGCAAGGTAGGCGGTCTCATTCGGCATGGTTTGAGCGTGCTGCGCCTGCCACAAACACTCGGCCAGGTGATCAATCATTAAATGTTCTACATGGAGTGAATCGGCATATTGAGTAACAAGATTTTGATAAAGGGCTGCGATGCCAACGGGTCTGTTGGTGGCAATTTGTTCTCGAAGGGCAAGATGAAGTCCCATGTGCAGGAAGGGATTTGTTTGTCCTAGCTCAGGAAAAAAAGTGCGGTCAGCCTGAGAGGGGTCTATTTCAAGCATCGCATGGTATTCGGGGTGATCAAGGATTACATGAACCAGTTGTTCTTCCAGGGGTTCCAAAGGCAATTTTTGCCGGTACTTAAGCCAGCTTGTGAAAAAGACTTTTCTTGTGTCCTGGACGGTATCTCCGTAAAACATAATTTGCATGCCTAGTTAGTCAATGCGCAGTTTACCCCACTTTTTAAAAAGCACCAAGATCTTGATTCGCATAATTGTTGACAATCGTGCGCAAGATATGCGATATTAGCGCTGCGAGGTTGGACTTGCTATGTGTCATTCCACTGGGTCAATTGGCGACACACTGATTGACCCTTTCTATTTCTTCAATTTATATCAAACTGTTCGCTAATTTTAACCCCAAAAACACCATCAAAGTGCCGCTTGAGAATTCAATGCGTTGCCAAACACGTGCTTTCGATAACACATTCGAAAAATAATGGCTGGTAAAGGTAATCGAAGTAAACCACAAAAAGCTCGCCGAAATGACGCCAAGCAAAAAAGCTTGCGGATGCTCGGGAAATTGGCTGCTGCCGCTGCCAATAATGACTAAACTATCAATGATGGCATGGGGATTAAGCAAACTAAACCCTAATGCTAGCCCCACGATTTGCCAACGGTTTGGGCTTTTGTGCGCTTGAATCGATTTTTTTTGCTTACGCAACGCTTGCCGGAAGGTATTAATCCCATAAAAAAGGAGAAAGGCCACGCCAAACCAGGTGATGACAGCCTGAAAGGTAGGGTGTAAGGCAATGACTTTTTGCAAACCGGCAACACTGGCATACATTAATATAAGGTCGCAGACAAAACAAATGACTGCGGATAATACAGCATGTTTGCGCAATGCACCCTGCCGCAGCAAAAAGACATTTTGCGGACCTAAAGCCATAATCAACGATAAGCCAAGCACTAACCCACTCAAATAAACCGACATGTAAGCTCCCCTTCAAGAGTGGTAATTATCGCCTGCTTTGTACTATAATTAAAATTAATAATTATTATGTTTGATAAATAGTATTTATGAGAATCGAACAGCGTGGCCTTGAGGCTCTGGATGCCGTGATTCGAAACCAACATTTTGCTTTGGCGGCGAAGCAATTATTTATTACTCAGCCTGCGGTTAGTTTGCGCATCAAGCAATTGGAAAACCAATTTGGGCAACCGTTGCTCATTCGAACATTACCTTATAAAGCAACGCCGTTGGGCGAAAAATTGTTAGGATTATTGCAGCGCACGCGCCTCCTTGAATCCCATTTAATGCAAGAAATTAACCCCGAAATGCCGCCTCGCCTCTCCATTGCGCTTAATCGCGACAGTTTGGAAACCTGGTTTGTCCATTTAGTGGATGAGTTCAGTCTGCTCAAGACGGTGAATATTGATATCCTTACCGATGATCAGGAAGTCACGATTGATTATTTTCGACAGGGGTCGGTATCAACCTGTATTACCAGCTACGACAAAGCACTGCCTGGCTGTGAGTGCGTTTTATTGGGGGCGATGGATTATTTATTAGTCGCTGCCCCTGATTTTGTGAATCGCTTTTTTAAAAACAAAAAAAACCTGGTTGAAAATTTGATTTCAGCACCCCTCATTGTGTTTGATAATCGCGATAATTTGCAGGAACGGTATATGAAGCATTTTTTTTCCGAGTCATTTACCCCCAGGCAAACCCATAAAGTGCCCTCGGTTCAAGGATTTAAGCAATTTGTTTTAAAAGGGTATGGTTATGGATTAATTCCACGTATGGACGTTAAAGACGCGTTGGAAAAAAAAGAACTTATTGAAATTTGTCCTAATCAGCGCTGGTTAATGCCGCTGTATTGGCATTATTGGTCACTTCCGGCAAAGACTTACCAACTTTTTATCGAAAAAGTAGCTGTTGTAGCAAAGCGTTACCTGATTTAAGACTATTATTAGTAAAAGCGGTTATTAAAATAAGGGTTTCCAATGAACAACCTCTTTGCACATTTACAGAAAAAACACGAGGAGACGCCGTATTTGCCTCTCCCTGTGCGGCGAAAAATATTAAAGCAATTAAGGCATCTTTTGCAGGAAAACGCTTACCTGCTCGCTGAGGCGATCAGCAAGGACTTTACCTTCCGTTCGCAGGAAGAGACGTTTTTTCTTGAACTGCTGCCGACTGTCAGCACCATCGACTATTGTTTAAAGCATTTAAAATCCTGGGCAAAGCCTCGAAAAAGGCATACTCCCTGGTATTTTACTACGGCAAAAGCCTATGTATTCCCGCAGCCGCTGGGTGTGATAGGCATAATGGTGCCCTGGAATTACCCGATTTTTTTATCGGTTATCCCTGCGATTTTTGCTTTAAGCGCCGGTAACCGGGTGATGATTAAAATGTCGGAATACAGTCCGAATATGGGTAAATTGCTCAGCAAAATAATAAAAAACAATCCGGTATTAAAAGAGATGATAGTGGTTGTGAATGGGAATTTGGAGGTTGCGAAGGCCTTTTCCGGGCTGCCATTTGATCATTTATTATTCACAGGCTCTGCTCAGGTTGGCAAATACATCATGGAGGAAGCTAGCAACCATTTAACGCCAATTACTCTGGAGTTGGGAGGGAAATCGCCGGTGATTGTTTCAACCACCGCAGACTCCAAACACTTTGATCGTATTTTTATGGGAAAACTGTTTAACGCCGGACAAACCTGTCTGGCATCAGACTATTTATTAATCCCGGAAGGCTGGGAGGCGAAAATCGAAGCGCATTTCAGGCAATTTATGGCAGCACGCTTCCCTGATTTGTTGGAAAACGAGGCTTACACGGCCGTTATTTCGAAAGCCAGCATGAAACGCCTCAATGGCCTACTTGAAGATGCGCGCAAAAAAGGCGGCAAGATCATAACGATTGGTCAAACCGAAGGGTATAAAGGCAATAAAATGCCAGTTAATCTGATATTAAATGCCAACCCGTCCATGCTGGTAATGCAAGAAGAAATTTTTGGCCCCCTCTTGCCGGTTATGACCTATAAATCCTTTGAAAAAGCCGTTGAATGGATTAATTCCATGCCTAAACCGTTAGCACTTTATTATTTTGGCAATTCAGAAAAGGAAAAAAGACTGGTAAAAAACAATGTGTTATCGGGAGCCACCGTGTTTAACGATACCCTGATGCATGCGGCAATTCATGATCTGCCCTTTGGCGGGGTGGGGGCAAGCGGTATGGGGCAATACCATGGCCAGGAAGGATTTGATGGCTTTTCCAAATTAAAGCCTGTGTTGGAACAATCCCGATTTAACTTCGGGTCGTTTATTTATCCGCCCTATCATAAATGGATTCGGGTTTTATTACTTCGATTAGCAGGCATAAAACATAAGAGAGGATAATATGTTGAAAAAATTAATTAATCGCACCTTAAAGCCGTTTTTAGTCCTTGCCGGCCTGGCTACTTTAAGCGTTGGGTTATTGTTGGTCAACCCGTCCACGATGTTCCATGCACTATTTCAGTATGCGTACTCTCCTGACTACGCAATTATTATCTTGCATTGGAGCTTTATGATTACCTTGGTTGGCCTTGCGATGATTTATTCTGCGTTTGTTGAGCGAGGGCGCGTGCCTATCCTTTTATTTGCGCTGATGGAAAAAGTCGGTTTTGTTGCATTGATTGGTATTTATTGGCATGCCGAAACAACCAGAGGGTATTTCCCCGCGCTGATAATGGACTCGTTCATTAGCTTGTATTTGTTTTTGTATTTTGTGTCTTTTGTTTGGCGACGGCGGAAGGTTTAATTGCATTTAGGAATCATTTTATTCGAATTGCAATTTTTGGCACGCTTTTTGCTTTATTAATCCGCTTTTTGGTGTTCTGCAAACCTGAGTAGCTAATGGATTAGCTAAAGGTTAATTATTTAACGTGACTTGTCAAAAGTGACGCCTACTGGAGAGGATTTAAAATGATTAGTATTGCAGATGTAGCTATAACGCGCTTGTCAGAAAGTTGCTGTACTGAATATGAATTGCGCTTGTACCTTCAAAAAGAATTTCAGGCCCAACCGAATGTTGATCATCATATTGAATTTGCCATGCAAAAATTAAAAGATTCTGAGCTAGTCAATGATCTCAGGCTTGCTACCAATTTAGCCCAGCGTTATGCGAACAAAGGCAACCGCCTTATTTCGCAAATGCTACGTCAAAAAGGGATTTCTGAAGAAGTCATCGAACGCGTTTTATCCTCGCTTGACAACGAGAACGTGCGTGCATTAAGTGAAGCACAAAAAAAACTGAATGGGCAGTGGGATAGATCAGAAAAAGCCATGACCGGCCTGCATCGTTTTTTAAGCGGACGCAGTTTCTCCTACCATGTGATTGACAGCGTTTTAGGCCAACTTTCTGAGCAAAGGGCTTGTGCTATCAATTAAGTTAATTCCTTTCGGTTAACTCACAATCTGCTTTTGCGATACGTACTGCTATTTAAGTAACGATAGCATAAGGTTTGCGAAGCATCGCGCCATCCTCCGTTTTCGCGGAGGATGACATCACTGTCCAGTAACTGGTTTCACTTCCTGTGAGGTGTTTTTTGGCATACCCTTCTGCAGGATTTACTGCCATCCTTAAATTGATGTGCCTAGGAATTGACTTCTTCTTGCGTCAATAAATTGACAAAAATCATACCATCTTCCAATTTGGTAGGGTAAATTTTCAAACGCTTTGGCTTGCTGAACTTTGCCAGCAACTTGCCGACAGCAGGCGGCCAGGGTGACCAGCATTTGACTTCACCCGTTTCCAAATCAAATTCACTTTTATGAAAAGGACAAACCAGTGAACAATTTTCGGTGATTTTGCCTTTAGCGAGGGGTAATTTAAAATGAGGGCATTGGGATTGTACCGCATGCACTTTGTCCTCATGCCAGATAAACAGGATTTTATGGCCGTCAATGACTGCCGTTTCCCGGATTTTTTGCTGTAGATCCTGTAATTCGATTGCTGATTTCCACACCCTGATGTTTCCTTAAGTTACTTTAAACGAGCAATATTAGCAGTGCTTGCCAGGGTTGTCAGCTGATAATTCTTATTTTTTCCTGCAATGAGGGCGAAACAACATTGCAAGTTGCCGTGTCAGGGGTATAAAATGCCGGGATTATTTTTTCTTGCCAGTCATTACCGAAGGTATACGAGTTTAAGGAGGGAGCGTGGGCTCTTTTTTGAAAAAAAACGCAGTTGTTGTGTCTTTTTTAGCGCTATTTATCGTGGAAACGGGTTTATTGCATGCTGCTGCACCAGGCAATAACAGCGCTGCTGCACCGAAGACCATCCCCGAACTCATCCGGCCTAATGCCGGGGGGTATTATCCTGAATATCCGCAACCTAAAGCGCTAACCAGCGATCAGGATGCCCTGGTTAAACGCGGCGAGTATTTAGCTCGCATGGGCGATTGTATCGCCTGCCATACGGACGTTAAAGGGGGCTCGGCCGCTTTTGCGGGTGGTTTACCTATCAATACGCCGTTTGGAACCTTCTACAGTCCAAACATTACGCCGGACAAAGAAACGGGAATTGGCAATTGGTCTGAGCAAGATTTTATCCGTGCATTGAAAGAAGGGCGCGATCCGCAGGGACGTAATTATTTCCCCGTGTTCCCTTATATTTATTTTTCAAAAACTACGGACGAAGATGCGCGGGCACTGTATGCCTATTTTATGAGCATTCCGCCGGTGAAACTCCAAAACAAGGCGCTTCCCTTTCCGTTTAATGTGCCAGGCGCGCGCTTTGCGCTGTGGGGATGGAATTTATTATTCTTTTATCCTGAGTCCGATCCCCTTGTTTACGACAAATCGCAGTCTGCTGAGTGGAACCGTGGAAAATACATCGTGGATGGCTTGGGCCATTGCAGCATGTGCCATACGCCCTTAAACGTGTTTGGTGCGCCTAAAAGCCGCTTTTATTTAACGGGAACTTTTATCGATGGCTATTGGGCTCCTAATATTACCAAATACGGTTTAAGCTCTGCTTCCCATGAAGAGGTGGCTTCGGTCTTCTCCCAGGGCGAGTTAATTAACCGTGCAGGGCCTGTAGCAGGACCCATGGCTGAGGTAGTACATAATAGTTTGAGCCACTTAACCAACGAAGATAATCTGGCAATGGCTGCCTATTTAAAAACCGTGGTCAGTGAAGAGCCATTGAAGATTTCCGATTATAAGGGGCAGCCTGCACTCAAACGCGGAAAACAGGTCTACGTGAATGCCTGTATTCTTTGCCACCAAAACGGTGAAATGAGTGCGCCTGTTATTGGCGATGCATACAATTGGTATTTCCGATTACAGCACAGTGGGTTAACTGGGCTTTACCGCCATGCGGTGGACGGTTTTAACAGTATGCCGGTGAAAGGAGCCTGTGTGACTTGCTCTGATAACGACATTCTTGTTGCCGTAGACTATATCCTGAATAATTCCTTGTCGCGTTCGCAGTGGAGCGACCTGAAAGCCGGGGGAGCCACGAAATTCCCCTCCAATGGGCAGGAAATTTACGAGGAAAATTGCGCCGTGTGCCATACCAGTGGCCAGCAGGGTGCTCCTAAATTGGGTGACAAGGCTGCATGGCAGCCCTTGATTGCCAAAAACATGGATGTTCTGATTGAAAATGCCATGCGGGGTGAAGATCATCCCAAAAATGGCGGATGCAAGCATTGCACTACAGGTGAGATCATTGAAGCGATTAAATACATGGTGAGTGAATCTAAAACCGAAGGAAATTATTCGCTGTGGTAAGCGATCGCTTGAATGAGGAAAGTTTGCCCTCCAGGGCGGGCAAATTTTCGCAAAAATAAAAAATAAATTTAATCATGAGTCATGATGGAGTAAGATGCGCGTTTGGAAAGCACTGAGGTGCTTTAAGCACTAATCCTGATTGACTAATCGAAGGGGAAGAGGACGAGGATGCTAAATCGGTCTAAGTTAAATAAAGTACTAGCCACTCTCATCGGACTGGCAACAAGTCAGGCCGCGCTTGCACAGGCGGACAAGTGGCAAATGAATATGTACAAAGGGGTTTCCCCAATAAGCCATAGCATTTACGATCTCCACATGATTGCAATAGCAATCTGTGCGATTATCGGTATTGTGGTATTTGGCGTCATGATTTACTCCATGATCCACCACCGGAAATCCAGGGGGTACAATCCAGCGAGTTTTCATGACAATTTCCGCCTGGAGATAGTCTGGTCGATTATTCCTTTTCTCATTTTGGTAGGTCTTGCAATTCCTGCAACCAATACCCTTATTCGAATGGATGACAACAGCAACTCGGAGGTAACGATTAAAATTGTTGGTTACCAGTGGCGCTGGCAATACCAATACCTGGATCAGGGAATAAGCTTTTTTTCCAATCTTTCTACCCCTTATGAACAAATCCATAACAAGCAGAAAAAAGGCGAGTGGTATTTACTCGAAGTGGATAAGCCTTTAGTGCTTCCTATCAATAGAAAAGTTCGCTTTTTAGTGACCTCAAACGATGTGATTCACTCCTGGTGGGTGCCTGAGCTGGGCATAAAACGGGATGCGATTCCCGGTTTTATGTATGAAGCATGGGCCCGCATTGAAAAGCCTGGATTTTACCGCGGCCAATGCGCTGAATTGTGCGGCATCAACCATGGTTTTATGCCGATTGTAGTGCAGGCTGTTACCGAGGAAGAGTTTGATCAGTGGGTAAGCAAGCAAGATAAAGTGGCAGATAAATACGCGCACCTTGCGGTAGATGCTGCGGCTCAACCGACACTAAGCCATGAAGAACTCATGAAGCTTGGTAAACAGAAATACGAACAAATTTGTGCTGCTTGCCACCGAGTGGATGGTAAGGGGTTGCCGCCCATGTATCCGGCGCTTAAAGGCAGCTCGATTGCAGTAGGTAAACCGATATCAAGGCATATCGCCATGATTTTACATGGCGTTCCAGGCTCTGCGATGCAACCTTATCGGGAGCAACTCAGCGATAAAGAAATTGCAGCGATTGTTACTTATGAACGGAATGCCTGGGATAACAATACAAACGATCTGGTGCAGCCTGCTGATGTGGCAAAAGTACGTCAAGAGGAGCTGCAACAACCCAAAATGGTAGAAAAAGCGAAAGTCGGAGGTTTGCGATGAATCCAGTAGTAACCCACAGTATGGACCATGACGATCATGGGCCTGAGCAAGGCAAGGGATTGGGTGGTTTTGTAAAGCGTTGGTTATTCACAACCAACCACAAAGACATTGGTACATTGTATTTATGGCTAGCCATGATTAGCTTTTTTGTGGCAGGGGCCATGGCGTTAGTCATTCGCGCAGAGCTGTTTCACCCTGGCCAGCGCTTCGTGGATCCCAATTTCTTCAATCAAATGACAACCATGCACGGGTTGATAATGCTCTTTGGTGTGGTGATGCCGGCGTTTACCGGGATGGCCAACTGGCAAATCCCCATGATGATTGGCGCGCCTGATATGGCTTTGCCCCGTTTGAATAACTGGAGCTTCTGGATTCTGCCCTTTGCTTTTCTTCTATTGGGATCTACTTTATTTCATGCAGGCGGTGGGCCTAACTTCGGGTGGACTATGTATGCTCCTTTATCCACCAAATTTGCTCCTCCAAGTACGGATTTCATGATTTTCTCCGTGCACATGATGGGGCTGTCCTCAATTATGGGCTCTATCAATATTATCGCAACTATTCTTAACCTGCGCGCCCCGGGGATGACCTTAATGAAAATGCCCATGTTCGTATGGACCTGGCTCATTACGGCCTTTTTATTGATTGCGATTATGCCGGTACTGGCAGGTGCTGTAACCATGATGTTGGCTGACAGGCATTTTGGCACCAGCTTCTTTGAAGCAGCGGGCGGCGGCGACCCTATTTTATTTCAGCACGTGTTCTGGTTTTTTGGACACCCTGAAGTGTATGTACTGGTATTGCCAGCTTTTGGTGTGATTTCAGAAATTATCCCCACCTTTAGTCGCAAGCCGCTGTTTGGTTATCACTTTATGGTCTATGCAACGCTGAGTATTGCTATCTTATCCTTTATTGTGTGGGCGCATCACATGTTTACCTCGGGCATTCCTCTGGCGACCGAATTATTCTTTATGTACACCACCATGCTGATTGCGGTTCCGACCGGCATTAAAGTGTTCAATTGGGTCAGCACTATGTTTAAAGGGGCGATGACCTTTGAAACGCCAATGCTGTTTGCAGTGGCTTTCGTCTTTTTATTCACGATTGGTGGGTTTACCGGTTTGATGCTGGCTTTAGTTCCTGCTGATTTTCAATACCAGGATACCTACTTTGTGGTAGGTCATTTCCACTATGTATTAGTGCCAGGCGTTATCTTTGCATTGTTTGCTGCAACCTATTTTTGGATACCAAAATGGACCGGCCATATGTACAATGAGTGCCTGGGTAAATGGCATTTTTGGTTGTCGGTTATTTCCGTTAACATTGCTTTTTTTCCAATGCACTTTTTAGGTCTTGCAGGAATGCCCCGGCGAATTCCTGATTATGCTTTGCAGTTCATTAACTTTAATATGATCTCAACTGTTGGGGCGTTTATTTTCGGGTTTTCACAACTGCTATTCCTCTATAATGTGGTTACTACTGTCAGGAATCGGAAAAAAGGGCCTGCAGTAAGCAATCGCGTTTGGGAAGGGGCGCACGGTCTAGAGTGGACCTTGTCTTCTCCGCCGCCCTACCACAGCTTTGTGACGCCGCCGCATGTTGATTCAGAGCATTTGCTGCACTACTAGACATTAGAAAAGATGGGATACAATGGCTCAGCAAAAACACACACGATTAATTGTAACCCTGATGGTTATTGTGCTTGGCATGTTTGCATTTGGGTTTGCCCTGGTGCCAATTTACAATAGCCTTTGCAAAACCTTAGGTATTAATGGCAAGACTAATAGTACGGCTGTCGCTTTTGACGCGAGCCGTGCTACGGTGGTAAAAGACAGAGAAATCCTGGTTGAATTTATCGCCACAAACAATGGCGGTGTGCCGTGGAATTTTTACCCCAAAATCAAAAAGATGAAAGTGCACCCGGGTGAAATTGCAAAGCTTGCATTTTATGCTGAAAATAAAACAGGGCATCGCATGACCGTACAGGCCATACCGAGTGTAACCCCTGGTATTGCTGCAAAATACTTGAAAAAAACAGAGTGCTTTTGCTTCACCCAGCAAACGCTTAACGGGCATGAGGCAATGAACATGCCGCTTTTATTTCATCTGGATAAGGAATTGCCAGAAAAGGTGAAGACAATTACCCTGTCTTATACCTTGTTTGATGTAACGGATAAAGTAATCAATTAAAAGCCAGGCATTATTGCTTTAGGCTTTTATTTAATTTAACAGGAGAAGAATACATAATGGGAGCTCATGGCACTTATTACATTCCTAAGCCCAGCCACTGGCCGCTAGTGGGTTCAATTGGCTTAACGACCACTCTGGTGGGTGCTGCTTCCTGGATGCACTCCGATTGGTATGGCCCCTACCTTTTTGTTCTGGGATTGGCTATTTTATCGATCATGATGTTTGGCTGGTTTGGTCAGGTTATTTATGAAAACCAAAAAGGGGTGTATGACTTACAAGTAGACCGGTCTTACCGCTGGGGTATGTGTTGGTTTATCTTTTCCGAGGTCTGTTTTTTTGGAGCGTTTTTTGGCGCTTTATTTTACAGCCGTTTTTTTGTTGTGCCTTTGCTAGGCGGCGAAGTGCATCCTATTACTCATATGATCCTCTGGCCGAATTTTACGGCAAGCTGGCCGCTACTCAATAACCCGAATAACCAGATTTTTTTCGGTGCAAACGAAGCAATGGGTGCTTGGGGTTTGGCTGCTATCAATACGCTCCTTTTATTAACCTCAGGTGTTACGATTACCTGGGCGCATTGGGCATTAAAATTCAACAAACGCAATCAATTAATTGTAGGGATGGTTTGCACAATTGCCTTAGGTCTTCTCTTCCTTACCTTGCAAGCCTATGAGTACCATGAAGCGTATACGGAAATGGATTTAACGCTGGATGCCGGGATTTACGGTACGACCTTCTTCATGCTGACAGGTTTCCACGGATTGCATGTAACCATTGGTACCATCATGCTGATTGTTATCCTCATACGCTGCATTCGAGGCCACTTTACGCCTGAGCGCCATTTTGCCTTTGAAGGCGTGGCCTGGTATTGGCACTTTGTTGACGTGGTTTGGCTGTTCTTGTTCGTTTTTGTTTATTGGCTATAGGCGGTTGTACATTGGTTAGTGCCTCCTCTCATTCCGTTCGAAACCGAGAATGATTGCGCGCAACCAGGGTTGACTATTACCCCCAAAAGCTGGGGTGGGACTTCGATGCCGGGCTTAGATACAAGATCCTGGTTGCAGCAACCAGACTACAAAATAGTTAACTCTGCATCACTTGTAAGCAAGTAGCCTGGTTGCGCGCAACCAGGGTTGACTATTACCCCCAAAAGCTGGGGTGGGACTTCAATGCCGGGCTTAGATACAAGATCCTGGTTGCAAGCAACCAGACTACAAAATAGTTAACTCTGCATCACTTGTAAGCAAGTAGCCTGG